>JBGQKZ010000007.1:0-156462 GCA_041499805.1 Gemmataceae bacterium | reverse complement strand
CATGGCGGAGAACGGCTTCTTCAGCTGCGCCAACCGGCGCACATTTCTCCCTTTACCAGCTGGGGCTGGAAATCTCCCTAAACTGAAGAAATTAAAAAGGTTATTGCAAAAAGACCGGCACAAGTGTTAGTGGCGTTGGGCGATCCCAACTTAAGACACTTAAGTTGTTTTCGAGAAACGACTTGTGGCACAGAAACGTGGAAACTGAACCCAACTGCTTTGCCCGTTTCACAGCTGCGCACACCAAGTGTCGCTCTACCGTCAGGCGCCGGTGTTCTGTTTTCATGGCGAGTGCTGAAGCGAGTGTTTCCTTGATGAAATACTCAGGTACATATTCAATAGTACACTCTTTGTGCCGAAAGGCAAGTAATTGGCGTCGCTTCATGTCTCCCAATTCCCAAGCAAGTCTCAAGAAATGCGCGGTTTATGCCACTAGGGCAAACCCGGCGGTTCGGTGCAATCTACCGGACAAGATTTTGTTAAATTCCGTCAAGCTTGCCGCCGATAGCGGTAATAACGACGACGAGGCGTCGAATTCGGCTCCGCGGTCGGAGTATCGTTATGCGCAGCGCCCTCTTGTTGCCACTGCTGCTGGTCGGGTGTCAAAGCGCGCACTCCCTCTGCCCGCCGGCGTGTCTCCCCGCGCCAACCTGTTCCGAGCAACCGTGTCCCGCGCCTTGTGTGGCCGCGCCGCCGCCTGCGCCGCCGAGAGTCGAAGTGAAGTGCCCCGAGGAGATCCACGTCAAGGCGCCGCCGCAGAAGGTCGTGGTGAACATCCCGAAGCGGCGTGAGGCGGTGGAAGAGCGTTTGGCGGCCCCGCCCGCCCCGGCTCAGGAAGTGTTGCTGGTGCCGCGCACGGTCTACGTGCCGTACGTCGCGCAAACGCCGACCGCTCCGGTGCGCATGGTGGGCCTGGAAGCGCCGCCGGCGCTCGTGCCGCAACGGTTCGCCGCACTGCCGGAGTGCCGTCCGCCGCAGCAAGGCGCGCCCTCGACCAAGACCGACCTCGACGAGTTGAATCAACGACTTGAGCGATTGGAAGCGGCGCTGGAGCGGGTCGCGCAACCCGAAGCGGAACGACTGCCGCCGCCCGCCGACTGCACCGCGCCGGTATGTCCGCCGACCCCGTCGCCATGCTTACCGCGGCTGCGTCGAAACAACTGATTCGCCACTTGTGGATGAGCGTTCCTGCACAGATTCGCAAATCGTTGTCCCGTCTGTTCGCACCTGTCGGCAACGCAGCTCTCGGCTTCACACGTGAACTGAAAATCGCCTTGAGGCCCCCATGTCCCGCGCCGTTGCGATCCTGACGCTGGCAGCATCGTTTCTCGCCGTGGGCCATTTGGCGGCGGCGGAGGATGCCGTGGTCGTGTCGCCGTCCGGCGGGGCCACGCAGGTGATGTTGGAGCCGCTCGCCGCGCCCGCCGGGGCGTTCGGTGCGCCGCTTGCCGCCGACGGCGCAGCGCTCCCTGGCTGGTTCATGGGCAATATCAAAGCCGACATTGGTTTCAACTATCTGCGGCCGCTGTGGGGCAGCCACGCGACGCGACTCGCGCTCCCACCGGCAACCGTGGCCGCTTTCTCCGCCGTAGGCGACGGCGGCAACTTGAGCGAGGAGTTTGCCTTCGTCCCGAAATTCGGCCTGGAATACGATTTCCCGGATCTGGGCCTCGGCGTCGCGGCGTCCGGGCAAATGATCAGTCTTTCCGGCAACCTGACGCGCTCGTTGACGCAGAACGGCGGCACCGGGTCGGTAAGCGCCCGCGGCCAGGTCGATCTCGCAGTCGCCAACCTTATCGAGGCGGTCATTCCGCTCGATTGGAACGCTTTCCCGTGTCTCCACGAAACCGCCCTCGCGGACCTTGATGTCGTTTTCACCATCGGCACGCGCTACGTCCACACCCAGCAGCACTATCACGCCGATCTGAGCGGCGGCACCAACACCGGCTCGGTGGACGCCGATCAAGAATTCGACGGCTTCGGCCTCACCGGCTCGATCGACACGCTGTTGCCGCTGCGACATAACTGGTTTCTGTACAACACGTCGCGCGGGTCGATCGTGGTGGGTCGGAACAACCGCAACAGTTCATTTTCCGCGGTATTTCCGGCGAATGCATCCGCCAGCCTCTCCTCTGCTTTCAAGGATGACAAGACCGATTTCGTGCCGGCGGGAGAATTTGAATTGGGCGTCGGTTGGCAAGGGGTTGTCGGGTCGAACACCTTGCTCGGCGCCGCTCACACGGGCCGCCTGGTTTGGTTGAAGGCGGGCGCGGTCTTTCAGATGTGGGGCGATCTGGGCCTGCTGCCGCAAGCAGGCGCGACAGCGCCCGGCACCAACAGCTCGCTGTACTTGATCGGCTTTACGGTGATGGCCGGCGTGAAGTTTTAGCCGCATCACGGGGGCTCGCCTACGGACATCGGACACAAGCCTGAGGCGCAAGCGAAGGAATCGACGACGTCCCTTCGCTTGCGCCTCCGGCTCGTGGACCATTGGATGCGCAGCCGTCAATAGTGTGAATTCGCCAGCCGATATTGCGAATGACTTGCCAGGTATTGCTGCACGCGATCCGTTCGTGCGACCGCGTTCGCGAAGAAGTGAATGGCCGCCACCAAACGCTCGTCGGGCTCGGCGCAACTGAAGCGCAAAAAGCCTTGTCCCGCCTGCCCGAAGCACTCGCCGCCCAAACATGCGACGCCGAACTGGTCATCCGCCCCCTCAAGCAAGTACATCGCCAGCCCGTGCGACGTGATGCCGAGTCGCCGGCAGATCGCGGAAACATCGGGGAAAACGTAGAACGTCCCGGCGGGCATGAGCACCTTGACTTCCGTTACTTTCCGCAGCTCCGCGACGAGCAACTCCACCTTGCGCCGGAAGCGCTGCATGACTTCATCGCGCTCGCCAGCGTCATTCTCCAACGCCGCCTTGCCCGCCCACTGCACCAGGGGCGGCACGCACGACAGCGACGTGTTGATCATCTTGCCGATCACTTCAATCAGCCGCGGCCCGCTCACCGCGTAGCCAAGCCGCCAACCGCTCATGCTGTACGACTTGCTAAACGTGTACGCGGCGACCACCTGATCGAGCATGCCCGGTTCGGCGAGCGGCGTGTGGTGTTTGCAGGTCCACGCCATGTGGCAATACGGTTCGTCGCTGAAGACGGCGATGTCGCGGCCGCGGACCAGGTCTGCAATGGCGGCGAGGTCTGCGCGCGTGGCGACGCCGCCGGTCGGATTGTGCGGCGTATTGAGGAAGATCGCCTTCGCGCGCGGCGTGGATTTGACAAAGCGCTCGACGTCATTCAAGTCCGGCCGGAAGTCGTTTTCTTGTTTCAGCGGACTGTAGACCGGAACCGCCTGCCGCCGTTCGATGTTCGGCCCGTACGTCGGGAAGTGCGGCGTGAACACGAGCACCGCGTCGCCCGGATTGAGCACGGCTTCGCAAAAGAACTGCTCGAACACCTTGGCGCCCGAGCCGACGACGACGTTCTCTGGGCCGATCTCCACGCCGAATTCACGCCGATAATTCGCCGCCGCCGCTTCACGGAACGCCGGGAGACCGAGCGAGGCACAGTAGTGCGACTCGTTCCGCTCGATCGCGTCCATGCCGGCCCGGCGGGCGTTGCGCGTGCTCGGAAACGGACTGTCGCCGATCTGCAATTCGACGACATCTTTGCCCTGAGCCTTGTGCTTGCGGGCGACGGCGAGCACGTCAAAGGCGGTCTCGCCGCGAAGGCTTTGAGCGAAGTTGCTGAGCGTGATCGGAGAGGTCATGCACGATCCTTGTTTAGCCGCCCGTCTCGGACGGGCGCGGCGGGCTAAACGAAAGATTATTGTTTGGCGGCGATGGTCTGCGCCAGGGGACGCACCACCGCGGGTATGATATGGCTGTCCACCAGCTCCTGACAGAGCTTGCGCTGGTTGCGATACGATTCGGCGAACGTGGCGAACGGCTGCCGGCCCCAGTACTGCCGGATCGTGAAATAAACGCTGATCGGCGCTTCGGGAAAGTTGCCGGTGCGGATTTGATAGGCGTTCGTGCGCGTTTCGATGTTCAGCCGGCACTGCAAACGGCAGCCCTCGTCGAGGCTCAGCATCAACGACGGCTCGTAGTTGATGACCCGGCTGCCTTGCATTTGCAGCAGGCTTTCCAGCGTGGTGTTGAGACCGAGCGCCTCAGCGACGACTTCATCGTGGTTGCCGGTGAATGTGAAATCGAACGCGAACAGCACGTCGAGCGCCTCGCAGTCCAGCGCGCTGAAGTCGAGGTGATACGGGGCCAATTCGAGAACGCGTTCGTGCTGTTGATCGGCAAGCTCCAGTTCCGGCGGATTGACATAACCGCTGCAAATGCGCTGCTGTTCCAGCGTGACCCAGCGATAGCTCCCGTGCTCGCGATCTTCTTCCAGCACGAACTCGCCGTTCTCACGGCAATCGAAGTCGGTCATCTGCGGGTAGCTTTTACGCAGGCTGTCGAAGAAGTGCAGCACGGTTTCGCGGCGTGAGGGCAATTGCATCTTGGTGTTCACGTAAACATAAACGCCGAAGTCATCGCACACGGAGCTATAGGGATTCATCGTTGATCCTTAAGCCATTGAAGTTCGCGCGAAGTTAGCAGGCAGTCGCTGCCCTTCACAAGCATGGTGTCATTTTTTCGGTTTTGCGCTGCGGATGCAAGGGCGGTGGGGCGATTTGTCGAAAGTCGCAAGGCGTTGCGTGGCCGACACCTCAAGCGCGACGATGGCGGGCGCACGGCGCCCGTTCCGTGCAAAAAAAGCGACCTCGAAGGCAAAGCGCGCCGTCGAGGTCGCCCGTTGGTGTTCGCGCAAGGCTTTCTTAACCGGCCATCCGCACCTTGGCCCGCATCGGCACGGTGAGGTTCGTTTGGTGCAGCCAACGACCGGCGTCGGCAGCGCCGTGCCAGCGCTGGAGCGCCACGGCACGCACGTGGTCACGTTCCTCGTCGTCGAGAACTTCGAAGAATGCTTCCGCGAACCCTTGACGCACCTTGCTCGACGAACGATCGACGTACAACAGTCGATCGCCACGGTCGTCGAATAAGGCGATGGCACGCCAGCCTTGCGGTTTTGCTTCGGTGAGATTGAACACGGTCGCGACCCTCCTTGGTCTGAAGTTGCCGGAGAGCAATGGGGACGCATTCCCAGGCGTTTGCGGAACGTGTGCCCATTGCTCCCTCCCGGTGAGCGCAGGGCCATAGGGTGACAAAGAAGGCGGGGCGGAGTCAAGAGGAGTTGCAGCTGATCGGTGGTTTGCGTGTCGCGCTCGTCTCAAGCGATGCGTCGCGCGACGTTGAGACCGCCCTCAACGACACAACCATCCGCCGTCCACGACGATCGTCTGACCGGTAATGTAGCTCCCCGCTTCGCTCGCCAGCAGCAGAATCGGGCCGATCAATTCCTTTGGGTCGCCCCAACGTCGCAGCGCCGTCATCTTCGT
The DNA here is from genome assembly GCA_041499805.1 of Gemmataceae bacterium. Taxonomy (GTDB): domain Bacteria; phylum Planctomycetota; class Planctomycetia; order Gemmatales; family Gemmataceae; genus JBGQKZ01. The sequence continues at coordinate 151,008 of JBGQKZ010000007.1, read as the reverse complement.
GAACTCGCGTTTCTCCTCCTCTGAAAGCAAGCTCATCGGCAAGTCGGTTAGAAACGGTCCCGGTGCGATGCAGTTCACCGTGACGCCGAATTCGCCGAGGTCGAGGGCATTCGCTCGTGCGAGGCCGAGCAGCGCCGACTTGGTCGCGGAGTAAATGTTGCGTCCTTCTTTCGAGATGAAACCCATGACGGACGAAATGTGAACGATCCGCCCCCAGCGCCGTTCTTTCATTTGCGGTACGAGCGCGCGCGTGAGCGACATGATGGAAGTCAGATTGATCTCCATCACGGCGTCCCAATTCTCGTCGGTAATCCGATCAATCGCCTCGGGGATGTTCGTGCCGGCGTTGTTCACGAGGATGTCGATGCGGCCGAAGGCGTCGAGCGCCGACTTCGCCAGCCGGGTCACGTCCGCGCGCTTGCTCATGTCGGCGACGAAGTAGCGCCCCTTGCGTCCCGTACCTTTGAGGATTTCGTCGAGCGCGGCCTTCAATTCGTTTTCGTGCCGGCTCGAAATGACGATGTCGGCGCCGGCTTCCGCCAACCCGCGCGCCATCGCCTTGCCCAATCCCTTGCTGCCCCCGGTGACCAGAGCAACTTTCCCCGTCAGATTAAAAATGTCCAGAGCCATGTCGGATTCCTCATTGTTTGAGCGCCGAACTGCCCATGCAGTTAGAATAGGACAACGCGGCGAAATGGCTCTTGGCGCTGAACGGCTTGACCGGCGGGGACCGGATGGCTATCGTCCCGCGGCACTTTCAACGATCGGATGCGTGCGCGGACAAGGATGTTGCTCCATGCGCCGGACGGGCTTTTCGCTAGGGTTGCTGTTTGCCGTTTTGGTGGGGTGTACGCCAACCACGTCGCTCCGTCCGAGCACGTTTCTCGACCGCCTCCAAAGTCCGAGCGGCCCGGACGTGGTGGTGATGGTCGTCGCCACGATCGAGCAAACCGCCGGCGATCGTTATCTCAATAACGATCTCTGGACGATGGCCGACGAGCAAAGCGTAGCCATCGAGCGCCGATCCGCTCTCGAAGACAACGGGTTTCGCGTCGGCCAGATCGCCGGCATCACGCCGGACGGATTACAAGAGCTTTTGCTGTCGCCGCGCGCGACGGCCGCTCCGCAGCAATTCGTGACGCACGCGGGCAACGCGACGACGATTCCCCTCGGAACACTCCAAGCTGATTGTCGGTTCCATGTGCAACGCGACAGTCACACTTCGGAAGCATCGTTCAAGAATGCGCGGTGTTCGCTCAAGATTGTGCCGGCGCTTGCGCCCGATGGCCGCATACGCCTGGAGTTTACGCCGCAAATCGTCCACGGCGACAACGCGGTGACCACCAAACCGAACGCCGAGCGCACGGGCTGGGAAATGCGTCACGAGCAGCCCACGGAAACGTACACGCATCTGATTTGGGACGTGACCTTGGCGCCCGGCGAATTCGTCGTGGTCGGCGCCCGACTCGATAAGCCCGATACGCTCGGCCAGCGCTGTTTTTTCGAGTGGAAGGAAGACGCCAAACCCGTGCAACGCCTGCTCGCGATCCGTACCGGCCGCGCCCTGTCGGCCCTGACGAGCCGCAGTTCGCCCGCCGGCGCCATGGATCCCGCCGGGGCGAAGTCGCCACCGCTCGCGCTGCAAGCCGCCTGGTCGTCCGTCCGCGGGACTTCGCAGTAATTCCCGCGTGAACTTTCCGGCGTATTGTGGTCTCCTGAAGGGATGAGCACGGAACGCGTCGAGCTGGATGGTTCGTTCGGTGAAGGCGGCGGGCAAATCCTGCGCACGAGCCTTGCGCTTTCGTTGCTCACCGGGCGCGGCTTTCATCTCAAACACATTCGCGCCCGCCGTTCCAAGCCAGGATTGCAGCCGCAGCACTTGATGTGCGTGAAAGCCGCCGCGGCGATCGGCGACGCCGGCGTGCGCGGCGCCTCACTCGGCAGCACCGACCTTGTTTTTGACCCCGGAACCGTGACGGCGGGCAATTATCGCTTTGATATCGGCACCGCAGGGGCGACTTCCTTACTGTTGCACACCCTTTATCTGCCGCTCGCGCTCAAGGGCGCGCGGGCGAGTTCCTTGACCCTCGTGGGCGGCACGCACGTCGAAAAAAGCCCGTGTTATCACTTCCTGGACATCACCTGGCGGCCGTGGCTGGCCCAGCTTGGTCTGGATGTTCGCTTGCAAATGGTCCATCCGGGTTTCTATCCGCGTGGCGGCGGCGTCGTGGAAGTACACATTGAACCGTGTACAACGCTCCGCGGAATTGAAGTGGGCGCGCGGCAGCGCTTCCGCTTGACCGGTTTCAGTGCCGTCGCCAGTCTGCCCGAAGACATCGCCCTGCGCCAGGCGCGCCGAGCGGTTGAACGTCTCGAGGCGAAGGGTTATCACGCGGACATTAAAACAGAATCGTGGGAGGGTGGTCCAGGCACCGTGCTCGGGCTTTGTGTGCAAACGACCCCCGTGCCGGCATTCTTTTTCGGCCTCGGCGCCCGCGGCAAAAGGGCGGAACGAGTGGCCGACGAAGCGGTCGAGCAGGTCTTGGCGTACCTGGCAAGCGACGCACTTGTCGACCCGCACAGCGCGGATCAGCTCCTGTTGCCGCTCGCCCTCGCGCCGGGACCGTCCACCTATCGCGTCGGCGAGGTGACCTCGCACTTGTTGACGAATATCGACGTCATTTGCGCCTTTGTGAATCGAGACATCCTCTGTGAAGGTGAGGCGGGCGCCACAGGGACCGTGCGCATCGTCTAGGCCTCATGAAACCCGCGATTTCGGTCCCAAATCGAACCGACCCCTTCCCACCCGCGTAAAACTGTGGTAGATCAATGGAACGGTCTGTAGGTCTCAGGGCCGTTATTGTCTCTTCACGAGGAGGTAGGTTCCACAATGAAGTATCGCATCACAGGGGCTTCCCTGGCGATCGTGCTGCTCGTCGGCGGCGTGATCGCGGGGGAAAGCGTCAAATCGGGTCTGGAGCCCGGAAAATCGTGCATGCCGTTTAACCCGTTGAACGTCAACGGGCCGGCTGCCGGTCAAAAAGTCTGCCAGGTCTGAATGAACGGCAATAATCCGGTCGCCGTCGTCTTCGCACGGGAGATGAGCGACACCTTGACCAGTTTGGTCAAGAAATTGGATGCCGCCGCCGTCAGCAACAAGTCCGCGCGCATGGGCAGTTTCGTCGTTTTCTGTAGTGACGACGAAAGCCTTGAGAAGAAGCTCAAGGAATTCGCCAAGAACGAAAAGCTCGAAAAGGTCGTCCTCACCATCGACAATCCGTCGGGCCCTCCCAGCTACAAGATCGCCAAGGATGCCGACGTCACCGTCTTGCTGTACAGCAAGAAAGAGGTGAAGGTCAACCACGCCTTCAAGAAGGGCGAGTTGACGGAAAAGGACGTCGACAAGGTCGTCGCCGACCTGTCGAAGATCCTGCCGGAGAAGGGCACGAAGTAAGCCGTCCGCATCGCTCCACTTTTGGACCTGAGACCCGCGACGCCGTCCGAGCCGCAAGCTCGGGCGGCGTCGCTTTTTGTTCGCTGGTTGACGCTCGTTTGGCAGCCCACTATCCTAACGGTTCCGAATTCGCAAATAACAACCGTTCCTAGGTAATGAGGCGAGGAAGTCGATGGTTCGCAAGAAGCTGGGTCGCGGCCGCAAGAACCGCTGCCGATTCTGCACGAAGGAAGGCTGCCCGCGGCCGGCGTTCGTGGATTACAAGGATGTGCAGACGCTCAAGAAGCTTTGCACCAGCCAGGGCAAGCTGTTCAGCCGCAAACGCAGCGGCAACTGCGCGGCGTTTCAACGCGCGGTCAAAGACGCGATCAAACGCGCCCGCTTCATGGGCCTCATGCCGTACGTCGGCGAGTAGCAATCACTTTGGGATCCGGAATTCGGGAGCCCGAAGCGCGAGCGAGGGAGTCTGTCCTCGCTCGCTTGCGCTTCGGGCTCCCTCGTTATCGCACCGCGCCGCCGTCCACGCGGATGACTTGTCCGGTAATGAAGGAAGCTGCCGGCGACACCAACCAGCGCGCAACGCGCGCCACATCCATCGGCGTCCCCCATCGTTGCAGCGGCGTTTCGCGCAGCACGCGCTCCTGCCAGACTTCCGACGCCCTTTCTCCCCACGCCGTCTTGATCCATCCCGGCGCCAGGCAATTGACGCGCACCTCCGGAGCGAGGCTTAGTGCCAAGCTCTTGCTGAACGCCATCACTGCGCCCTTCGCCGCCGCGAAAAGTTGACCGCTGTCGCCTTCCATGCCGGTTTCGGCCTGGTCCCAGCCCATGTTGACGATGACGCCGCCGCCGGCTTTTTTCATGCGTTTGCCGATGTCGCGGGATAGGAGAATCGTTGCCCGCAAATCCACGGTTAGTAATTCTTCGAGCTTCCGGGCGAACGGCCAGTGTGCCGCCGCCCCGGTCAGCGTGTCCGCTCCGGCATTGTTGATCCAGATGTCGAGACCTTCGCCCCAGGCGGTCCGCACCAGTCGGTCACATTCTTCCGGTACGCTCAAATCGGCAAGAATCGGGCCTGTTGGAACGTTCAGCTTGCGAATTTGATCGGTGACCTCGCTCGCCGGACCCAAGTGACGACCGTGAACCAGGACGGCGGCGCCGCCAGCGGCCAATTCCAGAGCGATGGCCCGGCCAATGCCGCTCGTCGAGCCGGTAACAAGAGCGCGCAAGCCGGCCAACTCTCTGTCCGCCGGTCTGGCGTGATAGCGGCGCTGTGTTAATGAACTGGCGATGCGGCGCCCTGCCATTTCCGCGCCCGGCTGGCTGGTGTGATAGGACGATGGCCGGGACGCTTGATTCAGGTCATCGAGCAGCTCCGCGGCCGTGCGTCCTAGCCGTGGGTGGACTGCGTCAGGGGCAATTTCGACTAGGGGTTCGAGGACGAAAGTGCGCTCGTGCATGCGCGGATGTGGCACGATTGGATCCGGCTGGTCGCGGACCAGGTCGCCGTAAAGCAGTAGGTCCAGATCGATCGTGCGGGGGCCGTGACGCTTGCGCCGGACCCGACCGAGGCGGCGCTCCGTGTCGAGCAGGACGTGTAGCAAATCCACCGGATCAAGGCCCGTGTGAAGCTCCGCGACGGCGTTGAGGTACGGCCGTTGTCCCGGAGGCCCACCGACGGGCTCCGTCTCGTAATAGTCGGACACCGTTACCACCGCCACACCGGAATCGCGAAGCTCTTGCAGAGCCCGGTCCAAGTGCTGCCGCCGGTCCCCTCGATTGCTTCCCAGCGCTATGTACGCCGTGACGATCATTCTCGCTGCTTCTCAGTGAAGGATACCGCGCCCATTCTAATTGCGTTCGTGCAGGCGAACAATTCGCGCCTTACGGCGAGGAATCGAAGTGACGCGCGAGTCGTTGCGCGTATCGGTCGAAGGAATCCCGCTAGCGGTCCGAGCATACGATCACCCGCGCGAAGATGATGGAGAGATTTGTCTAAATCTATCGGCTCTTGTCCGGCGGCAAATTCGGCAGCTTGTCGCGCATTTTGTAGAGGTTGACGAGCGCTTGATTCATCATCCGCTCGCCGGCCCCTACTTCTGCGGAATCCACGATCGGGTCCGCGCCGTAGCCGCCTTCCGAGGCGGCTTCGATGGTCGGAAAATACTGCTGGTAGTCGTTGCAATACCCCAGGAAAAAGACGTGATCGAGTCGGGCGCGCCGCTTCAATTCCAGCGAGTGGCTGCAAAAGAACTCGCCGGAAACGCCGACGAAGCCAATGCGGCCGTCGAGCAACGCGGTGGTGAGGTGTGGCCGCACGCCGTCGCGGTATTCCTGCTCGTAGAAATCGACGATGCCTTTGAAGAAGCCGGCGACGAACCCTGCTTTTACACCCGGGTTGCCGAGATCGACGCGGCTCTTGAATTGAAAATCGTCTTCGCGGGCTTGTAATGTCGTTGCGCTTCCGGCGGTGCAGCGGAGATTGGACACAAGACCCAGCACTTCGCGGGCAAGCGCGTGGCCGAATAATTCCGGCCCGCGGTGTTCACCCGCATTGGCGGATAAATCGCCGGCGGCGCCTTGCAGGAAAAGGCAAGGCGCCCCGGTCTCCTTTTCCACGAGTCCCGTCAGATAGCCAGGATAGTCGGCGGAGAATTCCCGCAGGCGCGCATCCGTCATCGTCGGATGGGCGGCGAAGTTGACGGCATGTGCGATCGGCTTGCCGTCCAGATCTTCAACGCGGAGAACCAACAACTCGCTATCAACAGGCTTCTCGGGTCGCTTCGTGTGGCGGTTGCGGTTGAACGGCACTTCCTTTGATGCAACGCCGAAGCGCGCCGGTTTCCGTGCTTTCGCGGCGGCGACGATGACATCGGCGAGCTTCTGTTCCAGTTCGCGAACGTACGACTTTTCCGCGCTCGGCCAGTTATCCAACTCAATGACGGGCCCGTGATGGGTGTGCGAGCCGACGAGGAACAAATGCTCGACGCCGACGGCTTCCTTGACCCTTTTGCGAATCGTCGCCATTGACTGCCGCGTCGGTGCCCGGCCCAGATCGAGGCCAACGAGGGCGATACTTTCCTGGCCGACCGTCAACACGAGCGCACGGGCCTGGAGCGCGTCGTGAACGCCGAGACTCGGTGCGTCATGCCGGGCGCCATAGCCCCACATGGCAAAGCCGACCGGCGGCGTAATGTCGGTCTTGGCGGCGCCGGCTTGCAAGCCATCCGCCGCGCTTGCCACGGAACCAACGAGCCAACACGCGACGACACTCAACCATAATCGCGGCGTCATAGACAAACTCCCACCTTGTTTAGCCGCGTTTCGTAGAAACGCCCGCTCCCGTCGCAACGCGAGCCACCGTCTCAATCGCAATCGCCGCCACCCCGGCCCCGTAGTCAAGATCGATGTTCTCCATCGTATCGTGACTGTCGTGGTAACCGTTGCGGTTAATGTCGTAGTTCTCCATCAACAACACCACGGGCAGCCCGGCGTCCGAGAAGATTTGTCCGTCCGTGTTGTACAGCGTGCTCCGCGGGTCGTGCGCCACGCGGACTTCCCCCGCAAGCTGTGGATGCTCCGAGATTGCCGGAATCCGATCGCCGCGCGCACTGCGATGACAGCGGCCTTTTCCCCGGCGCGAGCTACGCTGGTTCCATGTGGGCGCGGAGCGGTTCCAAAGCTCGTTCGCGATGTGCCCCTGGTACGCCAGCCGTAGCGATTTGTGGCACGTTCCGGGCGCGAATTGGAACACGTCGCGGTCGTGATCGTTGTTATGGGCGATCATGTCCATCACAAAGACGCCTTCGATATGTACATTGCCGACGCTGCGTTCGCCGCCGTCCGGAAGCCGCATTTTCAGGCTGCGTTCGATCAAGCCTTGCGTCAGGTGGCGCGCGCCGAGGCAGTCTGCGGGAAACTCCTCGCCGGTGAGATGAATGAGCCAAACGTCGCACGCCAGCCGGCCGCGACGGCTCATGTCGAGAAATATCGGAGCGGACAACATCAATGTCGCGGTCGCCGAGTGATTGTCGTCGGCGCCGGCGGCCGCGACGTGAGCGCCGGTGCCGCCGTAGTCCGCGTCGTAGGAGTCGAGCATGTACGCCGTGTCGTAGTGGTCTGCGAAGATTACCGCGCGGCGGCGGTCCTTGCCGGGGATGACGACGATCAGATCGCGCTCATGCGTCTTCTCTTCCTGGTTGTTGACCCAGCCGCCCATCCAGTCGTAGTCGAAGGAGGTTTGCCAGCGAAACGCCAGCTCGCCGGCCTCGGCTTTGCCCGTCATCTTCGCGTCGGCGATTTGCCGGTCGTAGTAGTGAACCAGGTAATCGCCAAGCACTTCCAGATCGCGATGATGATGCCGCAATACTTGCAGCGTGGCTGGGTCTTGCACCACGTCCGCGTTGTTCTTGTTGCGGTACTTGCCTTCGGCGAGGTCCGCGATGCACTTCCAATAGGAGACCTCGAAGCCGCGCCGCGCCGTCAGATGATAGGTCAAGGCGCGGCCGGCCTGCGCGTCCTCAAAGTCAATTCCGCGGCGCAATTCTTCGATCAGCCGGCGACACCGGGCGACGTCGTTGACGCGCTCCGGCAACGCTTCGAGCCAGCATTCCAGACTTTCATGCTTGGGCAGCGCTAAAAGCCGGCGAGCGAAGGAGGCGGGGATGCGATCGCCTCCCAGCACGTCGCGGGCTTCAAGCAGCTTGCGAATGTTGCGCGTGGTCACGTGCGGATGGCGTTCCTGGCAGTGCTCGAACAGCTCGACCGCGGCGAGATGCGGCTCGCGCTGACGAAGCCGCGGCCACATTTCGACGGCGCGCGCGGGATCGGGCCGGTCTGCCGGATATGCCGTCAGATAGCCCAGCGGCGCGTCGGGGAGCACGGCGGGCAAGCCGGTCTGCGTCGAAAGGAATGCGACAAGCGGCCGCTGCCAGTACAGTTCGTGGCCGCCGACGCGCATCGCCGGCCACTGAATCCGATAGCCAAAATAGCCGCCCTGCCGCACCTCATGTGCAGCCTTGCGTATTTCCTCGTCGCCGGCTTGCGGGCCATCCAGCAAAAGATGGAAGTCTTCATTCCAAAGCTGGACATTCCGCGCCATTGGCTTGCCGTAAAGACCCATATCCTTGCTGTCGGCACTGAAGAGAACGTGTACGAGCTTGTCTTCGCGCTGCGTCTGGGCCAGCTCGTCTTCGTCGCGCCGCACCTTGGAATTGCGGTGCGTGCGTTTGTAGGTGTTCCGCAAATGGCCATGCTCGTCGCCCGATGGTTGCTCGTGATCGTCCGTTTCGAAGAACCAGCCCGATTGCGGCACCCGCAAACCGAACGGCGCCTCGTGTCGGTGCAGCGAATGGAGCAGCGGAATCTGCATCGCCAGCGGCAGCTCGCGCTGAAGTTTCAAGTAGTTGGGGACGCCCCAGAAGAGCAGACTTCCGGGAAAGGGCAGGAGATGCAACTCACCCTGCAAATAGGCCCGCTTCACCGCGATGGGCAGATGATCGAACGGGCGAAAGGTGAGCAGGTATTGCACGCCACGCAGCGATTGCCGCGGGCTCCAGAGCAACGGCTTCGTCCAACTGGGCAAGGGTCCCTCTTTGCAACACGGAAAATCCGGGCGCCTCTCCAGTGGGAGAATCCGTAGACCCGCCGCGTGCAAGTCCGCGAGCTGATCCGCTGGTACGCCGTACGCGGAAGCCAACAGCCGGCGAAAAAAGCGCAGCCCCTGATCTGCCGGCAGTTCGTGTTTCGGCGACGTGTAGAAACCGCGCCAAAATGCCCGTGCCGGTCCCTGTTCGCTGCCGCCGAAGAGCGTCCAGCGCAGACGACCCTTGTCGTCCTGTGTCAGGGAGAGAGCGAGCGGCATAAGCAGGACGAAGCGTTCGTGCTTCAGCTTCCGCGCTTTGTCTTCCAGCTCATTGGGCCAATACGGGTTGTCGGTCAATTTGTTACGTGCGATGCCGTGGGCCGCGTCGCCATGGGCGAGGTGGGCCATCGCGGTGACAATCTGACGGGCAACGCTCTCCAGTCCGGGGCGAATGCCGAATGCTTCTTCATACTCCGTGACATACCAACCGAAGGGGTCGCCCTTTTCGTGAGGGCCAAGGTCGGACGTGCCGTAGGGCTTTGGCCCGTGGCGGACCGGCGGCATAAACTCGGAATAGGCGTCGATCGGGAACTTGCCCTCGCCGCGGAACCCAGGACCGCCTTGGAGAAGAGCGTTCCAACCGTGTTGCGCCATCGTTCTAGCGTCCTCAACTGGAAACGTGCGGCAGCGGGGACACTTTCCTAACCGTTTGCGGAATGTGTCCCCATTGCCGCACTGCCGTTCGCAGAGACAATAGACGATCAATCAGGCGATTGCCAGTACTTGATTCTCACGAGGCCACTTTATGATCCGTCCGACCGACCCGTCCGACACGCCGGCCCTTGTCAAGCTCACGGAGGAAACCGGCGTCTTCAAGCCGATGGAGGTGGAGGCGCTCAAGGAAGTGTTGCACGATTACCACGCGGAGAACTTGAAACACGGCCACCGCTGCGTGACCTTCGAGGAACACGGACACGTCGTCGGCTACGCCTATTATGCCCCGGCGGCGATGACCGACCGGACGTGGTATCTCTACTGGATCGCCGTCACCAAGCACACGCAGGCCAAAGGCGTCGGCGGGAAGCTGTTGAAGCACGTCGAGGACGACATCCGCAAGTCCAACGGCCGGCAGTTGATGATCGAGACGTCATCGCTGCCGCACTACGAGCTGACGCGCAAATTCTACCTGAAACACCACTACGAACAGACAGGCGTGCTGCGCGACTACTACGCAGACGGCGACGACATGGTGGTGTTTCGGAAACGTTTGCAAGAGGCGTCAGACGCTGGAAAATGATGCGCCGCTTTGCGCCACATTTTGGCGCATCTGGAAAATGAGAAAACGACACAAACGACTATGAACATAAGCGTTGCGCGTATCAGCTACACGCGCGATCGCTGGAGCCCAGTACCTATAAGTGCGACCGCCCATGTGGTTGTAAAAGCCAAAAAAAGTGTCCCGCCGCCGACCACCCCGGTGTCGCCCATCACCAAGATCGCCGAACGACGGGACATCAAGAATTTTAGGCACATATAAACATTTGTCAATACATCGGATTGGTGAGTGGTGAGTCGTGAGTGGTGGAGTGGTAAAGTAGTCCAAGAGGCCGGTCACGGGCTTTAAGAGGACTGCGGCCGCGGTACTCGCAGCTCGCCTCCCACTCACCACTCACCACTCACCACTCACCACTCACCACTCACCACTCACCACTCACCACTCACCACTCACCACTCACCAAATCACAATACCCCTTGCCCTTAGCTCTACAATAACGGCGGAACAGACGCGGGGCGGCACATCCGCTCCAACCGGCAACTTTAGTCTTTCTGACGCCCGTTCTTCGGCGTCTTCCTGAATCTTGCAATGATCGGCGCAACCGCCGTTGGCGCACGGACAATCGTTGTCCGCGCGGCCGTCCGGCGTGTGTCAATCGCGGCAAGTTGAGAGACAGGCGCAGCAGAGCGAACCGGCAGAACCTCCCCAAGTTGCAGGCTTTTTCTTATCTCGGCGAGCCGCCGTGCCGATTTATGAGCATAGCCAGACGTTCCGACAACTTGGCGATGATCCGCCTCGACGGGCCCCAAGGAGGGGCGCCCGCGGGCGCGACGCTTGTCGGGGCCGCTGGCGCCCGCCCCCACCGGAACACCGGCGCTCACCACCGGACAAGGAAGCCCGGCGGTCCCCGCAAACCGCAGACCCGGCGGTGTCCGCAGCAGGGCGGGCAGCTCCCCAGCCTGGTTCCCGCGTCCCTGGCTGGGCCGTGGACTCAGCAATTACAAAATGGAGTGCCTGCTATGAAGAAGGTTTTTACCACCGGCCAGGTCGCGAAAATCTGTAAAGTCGCGCCCCGCACGGTGAGCAAGTGGTTTGATTCCGGCCGGCTGCGCGGCTACCGCATCCCGGGCAGCCAGGACCGCCGCATCCCCCGCGAGCACCTGATCCGGTTCCTCAAAGAACACGGCATGCCCCTGGGCGAGTTGGAAGAAGAAGGGTGGCACAAAATCCTCATCATCGGCGCCGAGAAGCTCTTCATCGACCGCGTCCGTGAGCTGCTCCCCGATGACGACGACTTCAAGTACGAGCTGGCCAACAGCGGCTTCGAAGCCGGCATCATGGCCGAAAGCTTCCACCCGGACACCATCATTATCGACCTGGCAATGGGCCGCAGCGAAGCGCTCCAGATCGCACAGAACCTCCGCCGCAATCCGCAGTACGAACAGACCCTCATCATCGCCCTCGCGAGCGAAGACGAAGCCGCTCCCGAGGGACTCGTGAACTACGGGTTCAGCGAGTCGTTCAAGAAGCCGTTCGATGTAGCCCTGCTCGGCGAGCGCATCCGCACGCTCGTCGAGGAGAAGCGCGAGAACATGTAGAAAGAACGGGGCCACTTCCCTGAGAAATTGCGGAAACGGTCCCTTCTCTCTTTGACGCTGCTGACGGCCAGGACGCCGAGAATTCGGCTCGCCTGGCCGTACTTTTTTTCACAGAGGATCGTCGGGGCGCTTGACCAAAGCCCTGCGGCGCTGAATTTGTGACCCATCTCACGTTGTAGCTCGGAATTGTAGCGCATCTCACATTGCTTCTGGACCGACTGATACCGCCCGCGCACCGACTCATCCCAGGCAATGCCCCGTTCATCCCGGTGGGGCGGCGATTGCTCCCGAAGTAATATCCCTGCCCGGTCCCTTTCGCATATCCTTCGACGTACCACGTCCTTCGCGCTTCGGCGGTCGTGCCGCCGTGATTCTCCCAGCGCGCCGGCTCCGTCCGGGGGCGAGGCATTCATTCCTCATGTGTCCTTTGTAAAGGAGGGAGCATGCGTCACGCGAACTCACGTCGCCGCGGCTTCACACTGATTGAACTGCTGGTCGTCATCGCCATTATCGCGATCTTGATCGGCCTGCTCGTGCCCGCGGTGCAAAAGGTGCGCGAGGCCGCCGCACGCACCCAGTGCAGCAACAACCTAAAACAGCTTGGCGTCGCGGCGCACAACTACGCGGGCGCCTTTGGGACGCTGCCGCCCGGCTCCCTTGGCCCCCTTCCTGACTTAGGCGCCCTCGCGAACACGAACGGCTACGGCTTTCAGTACGTCGGCGTGCTGACGTACCTCTTGCCGTACATCGAACAGGACAACGTTTACAAGATGATCAACGGATCGGGCAGCGTCATCAACTTTGACCCGACGACGATCGGCCCCGGTTGGTGGAACTTCGCCGGCCCGTGGACGGCGGCGCATACAAGAATCAAGACGTTTCACTGTCCATCGGACGATCCGTATTTGGCCACGCAAGCGGTGTGGGTCTTAACCCAGTGCGAGCGCCAAGGCACCAACTCCGGACGCGTCTTCGCGGCAGGTTTTGGCGTCACGCAGGGGAGCGCGGGTCTTCTCGGAAGAACGAACTATGTCGGCGTCGCAGGCGGCCTCGGCCACCTCTCGGGCGGCAACGTCCAGAGCGGCTGGGACTTCTGGGAAGGCGTCTTTACGAACCGTTCGAGCGTTTCTCTTACGCAACTCTCCGCTGCCGACGGCTCCAGCAACACCCTCATGTTCGGTGAGACGTTGGGTGGCGCGCAGCAGGCGCCGCGCGATACCTCCTTCGCGTGGATGGGCGTCGGTTTCCTTCCCACCGCCTACGGCGACCAGGACCCGTCTCCGGGTTGGTGGGAGTTTAGCAGCAAACACACGAACATCATTCAGTTTTGCTACGGCGACGGCTCGGTTCACGGCGTGATGAAAGGCCGGCCACAGCTTGACCTGCTGCTCGTCGAACTGTCCGCGTGGCACGACGGCCTGATCGACCCCGTCAACACCATCACCAACTAGCGAGGAGCGAAGGCATGCGGAGCTTCTGTATTCTCACGCTCACAGTGGGCCTGGCGCTCGGCGGCGTGGTCGGGTGCGACCACGGGGCCAAAGATTTGGGACCGCCCACGCAGAAATTCGATCCGCCGAAGGGCGGCCCAACAGGGGCTCCCGCGGGAGCGCCAAACTTGGAGTCGCCCAAGCAGAAGTAGTACCCCCAAACCCACGCAATCGCGGTCTCCGGGTCCGTAGCGCCCAGCGGACTCGGGACCGGTTTGCCATTCAAGTGAATCGCCGGAATCCCGCTACTGCCAAATGCAAACGCGCTAGTGCCCGTTCCGGCCATTCCCATTGGTCGCCCCGGCGAATTTGACGGACCCCTGTCCTAAAAGCGTCTCCAGTTCCGCGGTGCTGAAAGTCATCGGATCGACGTAGAACGGCTCGCCGACGCGGAGCACGCTCTTTTTGCCGGCGCCGTCCTGCACGCACAAGTGAACCGGGCAGCGTTTGTTGGCGTCGCCGCGGCGGAGGATGCGCGCGATCTGGTCAATCGTGTCCGGCCCGTGAACGCCGAGCCGCAGCCACAACCACAGACCTTTCGTCAACTCGCGCTGCGCTTGCTCGATGCCGATGACGCGCGAGATGATTACCCCGGGTTCTTCGCGTGTGCGCTCGACCGCGCCCTTCACAAAGCAGACGCGATCCTCGGCGATCTCATCCTTGAAGCGCACGTAGTCGTCCGGCCACATCACGCACTCGACGGTTCCCGTGAAATCCTCGACCTTGCAGCGGACGTAGCGCGAGTTGCCGTTGCGGGCCTTCTTCGTGTTCATGTAGCGGACCTGCGTCAGCATGCCGCCGAGGAGCACTTCCTGATTGGCGCCGAGATTGGACAATTGGTCCGCAGTGTGCGAGCGAAAGCGATTCAGGTCGGCCTCGTGCTGGGCGAGCGGATGGCTCGAAAAATAGAAGTCGAGGGCTTCTTTTTCGTTTTTCAGCTTCTCGCTGTCGCTCCATTCCGGAATTTCGGGCAAGGCGGCCGGCGAGCCGTCCTTCTCATCCGGGCCGCCGACCGCATCAAATAAATTGACCTGCCCCATGCGGCGATCGTGTTGAAACTCGCCCGCGGCCTGGATGGCGCCCGGAAGCACGTGATAAAGCTGCGCCCGGCGTGCCTTGAAGCAGTCCATCGCGCCCGCTTTGATCAGCCGTTCGAGCGCGGCTCGGTTTACGAGTTTGAGATCGACGCGTTCGCACAGATCGAACAGATCGCGAAACGGACCGCCCTCGTTGCGGGCGCGGACGATCTCCTGCGCGGCGCCGCGGCCGACACCCTTGATGGCGGTGAGCCCGAAAAGAATCTTGCCGCCGGCGACGGTGAACTCGACGTCGCCCTGGTTCACGTCCGGCGGCGCAACATCCGCGCCGAGCTTGCGCGCGTCTTCGATGTGCTCGACCATGATGTCGCGCTTGTTGCTGTCTTCGATCTCGCTCGAAAGCAGCGCGGCCATGAACTCGGGGGTGAAATTCGCCTTCAAATAAGCGGTCTGATAGCCAAGCTGGGCGTAGGCAGCGGTGTGCGACTTGTTGAAGCCGTAGCCGCCGAAGAAAGTGATCTGGTCGAAGATTTCGCGCGCGACCGCCGCCGAGACGCCGCGCTCCTGCGCGCCAATGAGGAAATCGGCTTTACGCGCGTCGATGATTTCCTGCTTTTTCTTGCTGATCGCCTTGATGCAGGCGTAGGCGCTTGACAGCTCGATGCCGCCGAGGCGATTCAAGATGCGCATTACCTGTTCTTGGTAGACCATCACGCCATACGTTTCGCGGAGAATCTCCTCCATTTCCGCGTGGGCGTAGACTGGCTTCTCGCGGCCGTGTTTGCGGTTGACGTAAGCATCCACCATCCCGCCGCCGAGGGGGCCGGGGCGGTAAAGGGCCATGATCGCGATGATGTCGCGGATGTTGTCCGGCTTCATCCGTTTGAGCAGCTCGCGGATGCCGTCGGATTCAAGCTGGAACACGCCCTTCGCATCGCCGCGCTGGAGGAGTTGATAGGTCTTCTTGACGCGCGGGTCATCGCCGTCGATCGGCAGGTTGTAGAGATCGATTGCCGGTTCATCCGGCCGTGATTTGCGGATCAGGCGTAACGCATTTTCAAGCAGCGTGAGGGTTCGGAGGCCGAGGAAGTCCATTTTGAGCAGACCGACTTTTTCAAGGTCGCCCATGACCCACTGCGTGGTCGTCACCTGCTCGCCGCTCTTGCCGCCGCTGTCGTCTCCCTTGCGGACAAGCCGTTGGAGCGGCACGTAATCGGTGAGGTCGCCATTGGCGATGACGACGCCGGCGGCGTGCGTGCCGGCGTTGCGGTTGGTTCCTTCCAGCTTCTTGGCGATGTCGATGAGCTGGCGGACTTCCGGATCGCTCTCGTACTCCTTCCGCAAATCGGGACTTTGCTTGAGCGCTTCATCAAGCGTAATGCCGAGTGTCTTGGGCACCAAGTTCGTGAGCTGGGTGACGCGGTCGAGGGGAATGTCGAGGACGCGGCCCACGTCTTTGATCGCGGCGCGTGCGGCGAGGGTGCCGAACGTCACGATTTGCGCGACGCTCCCTTCGCCGTACTTGCTGCGAACGTACGCGAGCACCTCCTCGCGGCGGTCCTGGCAGAAGTCAATGTCGATATCGGGCGCCTCGCTCCGGTTTGGGTCGAGGAACCGCTCGAACAGCAAGTCGTATTCCAATGGATCGACGTGACTGAGTTTCAGCACGTAACTGACGAGCGCACCGCACGCCGAGCCGCGAGCGCCGGCGGGGATGCCCTGCTCCCGCGCGAACCGGACGAAATCCCAGACGATGAGGAAATAGCTGGCAAACCCCATGCGGCAAATGATGCCCAACTCAAGTTCCAGCCGCTTCTCCGCGTCCGCACGCCGTGTATGCTTGGCGGGATAACGCTCGTTGAGACCTTCCTCGCACAACTCGCGCAGATAGGTTTCCGGTTTCTTCCGGTTTGGCGGCGTGAAGACGGGAAAGTGCCGTGCCTTAAAATCGAGATCGATGTGGACCGCGTCCGCTATTTCCTGGCTGCGGCCGACGGCCTCTTCCTGTCCAGGAAAGAGCCGATACATCTCCTCCGGCGGCCGGACGTAAAACTGGTCGCTGCCGTACTTCAGCCGGTTCTCATCCTTCAGCGTCTTGCCGGTATTGATGCACAGCAAAACATCATGCGCGCTGCTGTCCGGCTGGCAAAGATAATGGGCGTCGCACGTGGCGACGAGCGGCAAGCCGAGCCGGTTCGCGATGTCAGTCGCCGCCTCGGCACACCGCTTCTGAATGTCGAGCCCGTTGTTCTGAATCTCGACGTAGAAGTCATCGCCGAAGAGCTGGTGGAACCACTTCGCCAACTCGGTCGCTTCGTCCAGCTGATCCTTGAGTATGAACTCGCTGAACTCGCCCGACGCGCAGCCGCTGAGGCAGATTAAGCCCTCATGGTGCCGTTCGAGCAACTCCTTGTCGATGCGCGGGACGTAGTGATAGCCCTCAAGAAACGCCGCGGACGCCATCTTCACTAGATTGCCGAAGCCCGTCCGGTCCTTGGCGAGCAGCGTGAGATGGTAGCCGGCATCGCCGCGCCGCCGGGCTTCGCGCTCCGTCCGCCGTCCCGGCGCCACATACGCCTCGTAACCGACGACCGGATTGACGCCGGCGTCTTTGCACTCCTTGTAAAACTCAATCGCCCCGTACAGGTTGCCGTGATCGGTAAGGGCGATAGCGTTCATGCCCACTTCCTTCACGCGGGCAACCAATTCCGGAATCCGGTTGGCGCCGTCGAGCAGGCTATAGTGGCTGTGGCAGTGGAGGTGAACGAAAGAGCGTTCCGGCATGGTGGTGCGTCATCCTTGAAAGAAGCGAAGGAGGGTACGGACTCACAATAAGAAGGAGTGGGAGAAAGAATCAAGAGTGTCATGGAAGAACCGACGAAAGCCCTGCGATCCGCGTGCGTTTTTCGCCGGGGCAATGGTAGAACAGGAGCGCCAAGCAGCTGCGAGTGGGCACGGGGATCGACGCGATGGGTTCGTCGCAGGGATGGCAGAACCCGATTAACGTGGCTGTGGGCCAAGTCCAATGTGGCGTTGACGCAAACTTGTTGCTGCCCAGTCGAGGAGACTTGGAACGGCCGCGGTTAGAGTTTCAGCGGACCCTACTCCGCGCTGGTCGGCCTCGTTTCACTCCCGTTGAGGTGACTCCGAACGGCGTAGCTTACGACGGACACCATGCAGTTCGAGCCGCAGCGGAAGAGGGCGTACCGGTCGATGTTCGCATCGACGTGTTTCCGGTGGCATGGCGCGGCCCTTTCATTTTGGATTTACCGGTGAGGTAGCCAACAATGCGATGTCCGACCGAAACGGCAGATATCCTGCTCGACATTATCCGCATGGGAATCCTCGCCGCACGGGCGGCGGGCTGGGCGAACGACGCAGCGGCCGCAGCTTTTCACGCCGACCATGTCCATAACTTACCCAACCTACTCGCGGATTTCTCAGCGGAGCGGCTCTTGTATTACTGGGACGTGGAGCGGCCTGTGTTCATGCACCAGGCGCTGCCGGCGGAGGTGGAGGCATTTCAGCCGCTTTGGAATCAGCTAGCGGACGTTGTTCCGAAACTCTCCCCGACTGCGGCTACCGGGTGAGCCTGTGAGAACCGCAAGGATCAAGCGCTTGGCGCCCCGCGACGACCAACCTCGGCGGCACGGCGCAGAATCAACGCACCATAATAGCGCGCACCGCACCTGTCGCATACGCCGATCGGGACGTCTTCTAGGATCACCAAAGTCTGCTTGTGGCGTAGCGCCGCTCGTGCCGCTCGTCGTTCGCGCACGTTTCCGTCACAGTGCTCGCACTTGAGATCGTAAATGGTGCACCCTCGTCCGGCTCAGTTTGCAACCTCACACGGATAGCCTGAAAGAACCGCTCGTTCCTGCGAACCTGCCGCGAGGCAAACGACCTGACGTGCAAAGGAGGTCACATCGGCCGCTTCAGTAGCGAGTTCCGCCTCGAAGCGCCAAATCTCCTCAGGCCTTTGGCGAGTCGCACCCTCCGACGACAGCCGGACATGACACCGGATATGTCCCGCGCGGTCGATTTTGTAAAAGGTCAATGCGATAAACCCGATTCCGTTGTCGGCACCAGCTTCCCAGGTAACGGGGCCTTTGAGCGATTCACCGAACGTCGCCGTGATTTGTCCAAGCGCTCGCAATTGTTCTCGCGACGTGTAAGCGCGAGCGACAGCCGACCATCGCGAGATGGCCGCTCGACATTCGACCTGAATTACGTGTTCATCGTCATACGGCACGGCAAGCGAAAGCTGATTTGCCGCGACGTCCTCGTCCACCTTTGACGCTCCTCGCTTTGCGAACTCGGTGACTCCTATTCCTCTAATGTATCCGGCTCCGCAATCGCCCGCACATACCTTGCCAGCAGCATCTGCACGCCCAGCACGCGCTGCCATTCGGCGAAGCCGAGCGATATTTGCGTGGCGTCTTCGTTGGCGTGGATGTTTTCGGTGGCGGCGGTGAGGTGGCGGTGGAGGAAGTCGAGCAGCTCGGCGAGGCGGGCGGCTTGCGACGGGGTCATCTTCTGCGGCAGCGGCGGCAGCGGGCGTTTGCCCAGGAACAGGGTGCCGTCGGCGACCGTCACGTTTTCCTTCGCGTTCAGGTCGAAGTCGGCGTCGTGATCGAATTGCACGGCGAGGGCCGCCGCGTGGACGGTGGCGGGGCCCTGGGGCGACATGAGGTTCGTTTGCGGATCGGCCGGCGACGTGGCAACGCTGCCGAGGGCGGTCATGCGAGCGTTGATCTCGTCTTCAGAGCCGAAGAGCAGAAGCGTGCGGCCGATGCCGACGCGGTCGCCGGGTCGCAGCCGGCGAATCTGCACGACGTTGCCGTTGACGCGGGTGCCGTTTGTGCTTTCGAGATCGGTGAGGATGATCTCGCTGTTGTCGCACTGGATTTTGGCATGGAAGCGGCTGACGCGCTCGTCGTTGAGGCGGACGACGTTGCCCTCTTCGCGGCCGACCGTGACCGGCGTCCCGATTTCTCGGAAGACACGGCCCTTGTCGACTCCTTCCAACACCTGAAACGTCACGCTGGGCATGGCTGGGCTCTCGGGGCGATTCCGGCCTAGATCAAACACTTATAGCACGCCTCGGACGGGACAGCCAACGAATTAGCAATTATCGCTATCAAGTATTGATTGTCGCGATCCAGTCGGCAAGTGTCAATTCCCCGCCGACAAAGCGGCATGCGGGCATGTGCCGAAACCAGGTCAATTGTCGTTTGGCGAAATTGCGGCTGCGCGTTTGGACGAGAGCTACCGTTTCTTCGTATTCGGCATGTCCGTCGAGAAAATCCAATACTTCTTTGTAACCGAGCGCCTGCGACGCTTCGCGGCTGAGCGGCTGCGGCAACGAGCGAAGGGCTTTCACCTCATCGACCAAACCGCCGGCGAACATCCGCCGAACGCGAGCATCGATGTGGGCGTACAACTCGGCACGCGGCGGATCGAGGCAGAGAACACGCGGCATGTCCGCGGGTTCTGAACCAGGCGACCATTCGCGTTGCCACTCCGTCATGGGCCGCCCGGTGAGTTCCCAGACTTCAAGGGCACGCACCACGCGGCGAACGTCGTGGGGATGGAGGCGTTTTGCGCTCGCGGGATCAACTGCCGCGAGACGCGCGTGCAGGGCCGCCGTGCCGGCACGTTTCGCTTCTTCTTCCAGTCGTTGCCGCAACTGCAAATCCGCCGGCGGCCCGTCGAATAGGCCGTAAAGCAAGGCCTTCAAGTACAGCGGCGTGCCTCCCACGAAGAACGCGCGCTTTCCGCGCGTGGCGATGTCGCGACAGCACGCCTCCGCTCGCTCCAGCCACCAGGCGACGCAGGCCGATTCCCACGGATCGAGCACGTCGATGAGATGATGCGGCACGCGCTGGCGATCGGCGGTCGTCGGTTTCGCCGTGCCGATGTCCATGCCGCGGTAGACGGCCATCGAATCCATCGATACGATTTCCGCGTTCAACCGCTCGGCCCAGTCCAGAGCCAGGCGCGTTTTCCCCGAACCGGTCGGGCCGGTCAGCACCACGGCAGCGCGAAAGACGTCGGCAATCATGTGCGAGCGAAGCGGAGGGCGCCGTCCGGAGTTTCCGCATAGTATGAAAGCAGAAGCCGCCACGATTGCCAACCGCCGCGCCGGCTGGGGGAACCGCCGTGCCCTTCTTCACCTCGACGCAGACCTTCCCCGTACCCGTGGAGCAAGCGTTTGACTTCTTTGCGCGCCCCGCGAACCTGCTGCTCGTGTGTCCTCCTGAATTTCACATGCAGCTGCTGGAAGCGCCGGACCGCTTGCAGCTCGGCGCCCGCATCGTCCTTCGAGGCCGTCGCTACGGCATTTCGCGGCGCATCGTAAGCGAGGTGATCGCTTTTGAAGAGAATCGGTTCTTCACCGACGCGCAGGTCGCGGGTCCGTTCGGCAAGTTTGTCCACACGCATCGGCTAACGGCACTCGCGACAGGAACGCAGGTTACGGACGAAATCGAGTTCGCGCCGCCGCGCGGCCTACTGGGGTGGATCCTGACGGCGAAATGGATCGAAAGCGATTTGCAGCACGCATTCGCGTACCGTCGACAGCGATTGGAGGAACTGCTCGGCCGCGCTGAATCAAACGGACCGGCGTGAAAAAGACAAGCGCCGCGGCCTTTCCAGTTCGATGAAGTCCCGGCAGCGCATCCGAACCGCCTCGGCGTGCGAGTTGGATTCAAAGACGATGAACGCCTCCGGATCGAGATCGGTGTCGAGCAGCGTCGTCAGTTCATAAAGCGTGCCGAACGGCGGGACCACGCCCCATTCGCAATCGCGGAAGACCTCGGCGATTTCGCGATCGTCGGCAAGGCGCACAGGCCCGTCAAACGCGGCGGCGAGCTTGTCGGTGTTGACGTGGTGCGTCGCCGGCAGCACCGCCAACAGGTAGCCGCGTGGACCAAGGAGCAGCACGCACTTCGCGACCTGCTTCCCCGGCACGCGCATGAAGCGCGCCCGCTTCTGCGCGGTGTACGCCGGCGGGTGCAGGATGGTCTCGAACACCACGTGTTGCTCGGCGAGGAAGTCGGGGACGCGCATGCCGACACTCCGTTTGTTCCATTGGGGTGCGCGCGGCCGGTTGGTGAAGGGAAAGTGCGGACGCCGGTCGCGCGGGAAGACGATCCCACAGAAGGAGTATAAAGTCGGGACCGCGACGAACTCGCGGCAAAACAGGCGATTTATCCCTATTTGGCTGCCGTTTACGGGGCGATGTAGCGAGTTTGCCGCCTGTGCGGGCGACGGACACGGCAACCGAGTGCTACAATTCGACCGCATGTGGCTTAACGACGAAATCGAGATACTGAATCCCAACGTCAGGCGCGGCCGCTTCCGCTCCGTCCTATTCGACTTTGACGGCACCCTGTCTCTGATCCGCGAGGGCTGGCCCCAAGTCATGATCCCGATGATGGTCGCCGTCTTGCGCGAAACAAGTACGGCGGAGACCGACGCCGAGCTGGCACAGACGGTCGAAGAGTTCGTCATGCGGCTGAACGGGCGGCAGACGATCTATCAAATGATGCAGCTTGCGGACGAGGTCCGGCGCCGCGCGGGAATGCCGCGTGAGCCGCTGGAGTATAAGCATCGCTATCACGAGCTGCTCATGCAGCGAATTGAGGGCCGGTTGGCCGATTTGTCCGCCGGCCGTGCCGTGGCCGAGGAATGGACGGTGCCGGGCAGCCGAGCCCTTCTGGATAGCCTGCGCCGGCGTGGTCTCGCGCTTTATCTGGCAAGCGGCACGGATTTGAAATATGTTCGAGAGGAGGCCGGGTTGCTCGGTTTGACCCCGTTCTTCGGCGCGCATATCTACGGCGCCGTAGACGACCACCAGAGTTTTTCCAAAAGGATGGTCATCGAACGGCTCATCGCCGAGCACGGGCTGCGTGGTGAGGAACTTCTGGGCTTCGGCGACGGCTTCGTGGAGATTGAAGAAGTAAAACGCGCCGGCGGCGTGGCGGTCGCGGTGGCGAGCGATGAAGTGAACCGCCGGGGCTTCAACGACTGGAAACGCGAGCGGCTTGTCCGCGCCGGCGCGGATATTGTAATTCCGGAGTATCGACGGGCCGACCGGCTGCTCGACTGGCTCTTTACACAGGAATAGGGAGCCCGAAGCGCACAGCGAGTGCGGACAGACGCCGCTTTGCGCTTCGGGCTCCGCCAAAATATGCCCTATCCAGCTTTTGATCGTTCACGATTGCGTGTGCAACCGCTCGCCAAGCGCGAGCACGATCTCGATTTGTCGTGCATGCTGCCGCTTGACGCTCCGCCGCCGGCTTTCGATCATGCGGCAATTCCCGAGTTGGGCAAGCGCCTGGTCGCGGCCCGCGGTCGCAACGCGGCACGCATCCTTATGATGGGCGCGCACGTCCTTCGTGCCGGTGTCGCGCGTTACGTGATTGACCTCATGGAGCGCGGACTGGTCTCGCACGTCGCCATGAACGGCGCCGGGCCGATTCACGACTGGGAATTCGCGCTGATCGGCAAGACGACCGAGAGCGTCGCGAAGTATGTCTCCACGGGCGAGTTCGGCCTGTGGGAAGAAACAGGCAGGATGAATGACGTGATCCACGCGGGCGCCAAATCCGGCCTCGGCATGGGCGAGTTGCTCGGCCGCGAGATCTTCGACGCGGGGTTTCGTCACAAAGACATCAGCGTCCTGGCGGCCGGCATTCGGCTGTGCGTGCCGGTCACGGTGCATGCCGGCATCGGCTACGACATTTTGCACGAGCATCCGAATTGTGACGGGGCGGCTATTGGACAAACCAGCTATCAGGATTTTCTCATTTTCGCCGAGTCCGTCACCAAGCTCGAAGGCGGGGTGCTTCTGAATTTCGGCACATCGGTGATGGGGCCGGAGGTTTATCTCAAGGCCTTGGCGATGGCCCGCAACGTCGCGCATCAGCAGAGCCGGCAGATTCGCCATTTCAGCACCGCCGTATTCGACCTCATCCCCTTGGAAGGCGACTTGAAGAAACAAGCGCCGAAGTCGGACCCGCGCTATTACTATCGCCCGTGGAAGACCATTCTCGTCCGCACCGTCGCCGACGGCGGGGAGAGTTTCTACGTTCAAGGCGACCACCGCGACACGGTGCCGGCGCTGTATCACGCGGCGCTGCAGGCTGCTGCCGAGGCTTGATGTATTTCGATGTTGTCGTACCAAACCGTCGAACGCGTTTTGGCGCACACGCCGCACCTTACCGTCGGCGTACTAGGCGACCTCTTCCTCGATCGCTACCTGGAGATTGACGCCGGACTGACAGAAGTTTCTATCGAGACCGGTCTCGACGCGTATCAAGTCACACAAGTGCGCTCCATTCCCGGCGCGGCAGGAACCGTGATCAACAATCTGGCGGCGCTGGGCGTCGGCCGCATTATTGCGATTTCCGTGATTGGCGACGACGGCGAAGGCTACGAGCTGAGTCAGGCGCTCGCGAAGATGCCCGCGGTTGACCGAAGACACATTCTCACCGATCCCGGACTTCACACGCCGACCTATACGAAGCCGATGCTGCACCAAAGCGCGCACATTCCGCGCGAGTTGAGTCGGCTGGACATCAAGAACCGCCGGTCGTTGCCGACCTCGTCAGAGGTCGGAGTTCTGCAAGCCCTCGACGCGGTCTGGCCGACGCTCGACGCGCTGCTCGTACTCGATCAGGTTAGCGAGCCGGAATGCGGCGTGGTCACGACAGGAGTACGGCAGCGCCTGGCGGAATTCGCCGAGCGCGACCCGACGCGCATCATTCTCGCGGACAGCCGTGATCGAACCGATTTGTTCCGCTCTGTCTACTTGAAACCCAACGAGCTTGAATGCACGCGGGCCGTTCGGGCGGCGCCAGGGAGCGCCGTGGAGCAAAACGTAGGGTTACTTGCTCAGCACACCGGCCGGCCCGTTTTTTGTACGTGCGGCCCGCGCGGCATCTGCGTTCTGGATCCAACGGGTCCGCGCACGGAGCCAAGCTGGGCGGCGGCATATCCGGTTCGCGGCCCGATTGACGTCGTTGGGGCGGGAGACAGCACGAGCGCGGGCATCGCCTGCGCGCTTGCGGCGGGAACCTCTCTGGTTGAGGCAGCCGCGTTCGGCAACTTGATCGCCTCGATCACGGTTCAACAAATCGGCACAACGGGAACGGCGGCGCCGGACCAAGTGCGGCAACGTTGGCGTGACGTGAGCGCGGCATGAGTGCTCGTCGCGGGAATTCATGCTCCAAGCCGGCGAATTGCATCGCGGTCCAATTCAATTCCAAGCCCTGGTCCTGTCGGAACGTGCAAGTACCCTTCCGCATCCGGGCGGAACGGTGTTACGACCAACTCATCGAGATACGGGCACGGCGTCAGAAACTCGACGTAACGCGCGACCGGCAACGCGGCGGTCAGATGCAGGTCGGCGGCAAGTCCAATCGCCGTGTTCCAGCCGTGCGGCACGAGCAGAATGTTGTGGTCATACGCCATCCAGCCGATGCGCCACGCTTCGGTGAGTCCCCCGCACTTGGTGCAGTCGGGCTGGACGATGTCCACCGCGTGTCGTTCGAGCCAGGGCCGAAAGCTCTGCCGGCGGGTCAACACCTCGCCCGTCGCGATGGGCAGCGGCGCGTGGCGGCGTAGCTCGATGTACCCCTCGATAGCGTCCGGCGGGAGCGCCTCCTCGAACCAAACAACGTCGAACGCCGCGAGCATCTTCGCGGTTTCCAGCGCCCATTTGTAGCCGTGCGGCCAGAATTGTTCGCTGCCGCCGGCGTCCACCATCAACTCGACGTTGGGGCCGACCGTCTCGCGCGCCGTTTGCATCAGCAATTCATCCGTCTTGCGATCACGGCGACCGAACGGCCGCCAACCGAGCTTGATTGCCTTGAATCCCCGAGCGACGGTTTGCTGTAACGTTTCCCGCAGTCTGGCCGGTTCATCAAACAGGATGGAACCGTACGGTTTGATCCGATCACGATAACCGCCGCCGAGCAGGCGATAGACAGGTTGATTGCAAATCTTGCCCATCAAGTCCCAGAGTGCGATATCAATGCCGCTGATGGCATGTTCCACCGCGCCGCCACGGCCTTGCCAAAATGTGCTTTGCCGCAGCTTTTCGCTGACGCGCGCCGGCTCATCGGCTCGCTCGCCGATCAGTAATGGACGAAGAAGTTGCACAGCCGCCGTCACGAGCGCTTTGCTCGTCATCGCGCTGCCGACGCCGACGAGGCCTTCGTCGGTGAGGACCTCGACGATCGTGTTCAGGTCCTCTTCCGGCTTGTTGCCCTGCGGCCAGCCGCCGTCCACGGTGCCGCCGGTGAGGCCGGTGATGCGGATGTCGGTGATGTGCAAAGGGAACTCCTAGAGACGGCTGGATTCCAGCGGCGGATGCTCGTCTGCCAGAATCAGCACGCGTCGTTTATTGACAACGCCGTCGCGATTCAATCGAAGCGCCAGCACGGTCGCACGCCCCGTAGCCGTTCGGCCTACGACGAATAGAGCATCCGCACTCCATGCAAAATGGTCGATCCAACGTTGCCTGCGGGGATGAAAAAGTGAAACCCGCTTTCCGCTCGCGGGATCAGTCGCCCGTGTGCGGTTGAACTTGAAAGCGTTGCACCCCATGCATGCCAAGGCCAGATTCATGAGCTTGGTGCGACCGCCTCGTGAGTATGGACGAATGTGATCAAACGAGAACGGATCGCCGGAGTAGCGCTCAGGGAGTCGGCAATACTCACAGCGACCTGCTTCCCGCCGAACCGTAATAGATCGAAGGCGCCCACGTGGCCTGCGGCTCGGCATGTCAAGGAGCTTTCGGTCGAAATTCTTTCGCTAGGAGGGCCAGCGGCGTTTTCCGCAAAATGGCCAGCTCGATTAACGCGCGCAAACGGTCGGCGTCAAACTGTTCCGACTTTTCGCACAGTCGAATGAGTTCCTGGTGCTGCTGCTTCGTGAGCGTTTCTGCTTCCCGCTTCGCGTTCAATTCGTATAAGCGCCGACGCTCCGCGGCGGGCAAGCGAACATTAAGTTGGGCAACCAGCTGAACGTCCAGCGCTTGTTTGCCGGCGGGTGAACGACGACGCAGCAAGGCGATGAAGTCCGAAGCAAAGTGATCGAACTCGACGGGGTCTAATTCTTCCGCGGCCTTCAGAAGGTCTTTCGAACGTCTCGGCGCGTCCACAACCTTTGGCATGAAGTTAACTCTCTTTCTTTCGCCGTCTCGGACCCGCCACTTCGGTGGCGTCACGGTGCTGCATTCGATTCTGCGCGTCCACCAGTATAACGCGCGGACGATGCTGCCGCGCTTCCGCATCCGCCAACTGTGCGAATGTGGCCACAATAACGAGATCGCCGGGCTCCGCCAAATGTGCCGCCGCCCCGTTTGCGCAAACAACTCCGGATCCGGGCTCGCCGACCATTGCGTACGTCCGGAATCGAGTGCCGCGTGTCACGTTCCACACGTGAACTTCCTCGAACGGCAGGATGTCCGCGGCGTCGAGAAGCGCCGCATCCAGCGTGAGGCTGCCTTCGTAGTCCACGTCGGCGTGCGTCACCGTCGCCCGGTGAATCTTCGATTTGAGCATGGAGCGTCGCATGGCATCCATATTATACCGTCACGCAACGATTGGGTTGCATCGCGGTCCGCCGAGCATTCTAATGACCGCGTCACGCCTGGCAACATCCTCGGAGGATCATCGATGAAACGGTTTTTGTTCAGTTCGATCGCCGTAGTCGCCCTCGCAGCGGGCGGGCGGCCGGCCGAGGCGCCGGAAGGCTTCCAGCCGCTGTTCAACGGCAAAGATTTGTCCGGCTGGCAGGTGCAGCCCGGTGGCAACATGAAGGTTTGGGGCGCCGAGAACGGCGTCCTCTACGTGAACGGCAAAGGCGGCGCTTGGCTGATGACCGACAAGGAGTACGGTGACTTCGAGTTGCGGCTGGAGTTCAAGGTTCCCAAGGGCGGCAACAGCGGCGTCGGCCTACGCGCGCCGCTCAAGGGCGATCCGGCGTACAGCGGGATGGAGATTCAAATCCTGGACGATCCCTGGTACAAGGACCCGACCAAGTACAAGGCCGGCATCCGACCAACGCAGCTCACCGGCTCCATCTACGACGTCGTGCCGCCGTCGAAGGACGCAACGAAACCGGCGGGGGAATGGAACACCTACAAAATAACCGCCAAGGGCCCAAAGGTGACCATCGAGCTGAACGGCACGGTCATCGTGGACGCAAATCTGGAAGATCACAAAAGCCGCGCGGAAAAGCACCCCGGTTTGCTCCGCGCGAAGGGGAACATCGGCCTGCAAAGCCACGACGGACGCGTCGAGTTCCGCAACCTATACATCAAGGAACTCGGCGGGTCGTAGCACGCCATTCCTTGTTTAGCCGCCCGTCTCGGACGGGCGCTACGTGCATCGAAGCGCCCGTCCGAATCGGGCGGCTAAACGAAGGTCTCTTTTACTTCGCCACGGACAATAACGGCAGTCGCGCGGCCATGCACTTTCCAACCGTGAAACGGGCAGTTGCGGCTTTTGGAGCGGAATTTCGTCACGTCAATGGTCCATGCGACGCTCGGGTCAATGATCGTCACGTCGGCGTCGCTTCCGGGCTTGAGCGTGCCCTTGTCGATGCCAACGATGCGGGCGGCGTCGATCGTCAGTTTCGCGATCACTTGCGGCCAGGTGAGATGGCCGGGCTCGATGAGCGCGTGAATGCAAATCGGCAGGAGGGTTTCGACGCCAAGGATGCCGTTCGGTGCCGCGGCGAGGCCGCGCGCCTTCTTGTCGGGAGAGTGCGGCGCATGGTCGGTGGCGAGCGCCTCGATTGTGCCGTCCTTTAATCCTTCAATTACCGCTTGGACGTCGGCGGCGGTGCGTAGCGGCGGCGCCATCTTGTAATTGCTGTCGCCCGTCAACAGACATTCATCGGTAAGCGTGAAATGATGCGGGCACGCTTCGCCGCTGATGCGGACGCCGCGTTGTTTCCCGCGGCGGATCAAGTCCACGCTGCCGGCCGTCGAGACGTGGCAGATGTGCATGCGGCCGCCAGTGAGTTCCGCCAGGGCGATCTCGCGGAAAACGAGGATATCTTCCGCCAAGGCGGGAAGACCTTTGACGCTAAGTTGCCGGCTGACCGGGCCTTCGTTCGCCACGCCGCCTCGGGTCAACTCGATGTCTTCGGCGTGACTCAGGATCGCCTTGTTGAGGGTGCGGCAGATTTCCAGCGCCTGCCGCATCACGGCGGAGTTCATCACCGGCGAGCCATCGTCGCTGAACGCCACGGCGCCGGCGTCGGCTAAACGGGCGAGGTCGCCGACCTCGTTGCCTTGCCGAGCGCGCGTGACAGCGGCGACCGGGAAGACATTGGCGGCGTTCGCCTGTTCAGCCTGGCGACGGACGAATTGAATCATCTCCGGCGTGTCGAGCGGTGGTTCCGTATTTGGCATACAGGCGACCGACGCGACGCCACCCGCGAGGGCCGCGGCCGCGCCCGTGGCGATCGTTTCGTCTTCCTCGCGGCCGGGCTCGCGCAGGTGGACGTGCATGTCGATCAGGCCGGGACACACGATTCTTCCCGTGGCGTCGATGACCTGGTCGGCGCGTGCTTGCGGCTGTGGACCGATTCCAAGGATGCGTTTGCCGTCGATCCAAAGTTCGGCGACCCGGTCAATACTCTGCGACGGGTCGATGACGCGGCCGTTTTTGATTTGGATGAGCATGGAGTCGATTCTAGTCAACGCATAGGGGACGAGGCGATAGAGTGAGGGATGCAGGCTCCCTCCCTGGCGCCTCGGTTTTTTTGTCCATGCGCTACGCTCCGGAATTGACGCTGCCGCCCTACACGCACGTGCCGGGCAAGACGCCGCACCCGTTCAGCGATCCGCGCGGACACTCGTTCGGCAAACACGCGCGAGTCGTAGAGCCCATCAATGCGGCGGAATGGCGATCAAGTCGAGTCTTTCTCTATGCCATCGACCTGTTCAATCACGGTTTCTACT
Source organism: Gemmataceae bacterium (assembly GCA_041499805.1). Taxonomy (GTDB): domain Bacteria; phylum Planctomycetota; class Planctomycetia; order Gemmatales; family Gemmataceae; genus JBGQKZ01. The sequence continues at coordinate 121,583 of JBGQKZ010000007.1, read as the reverse complement.
GGGAAGCGCACGAAGCGTGGGAAGCGCTCTGGCACGCCGCCGGTCGTCGGGGAACGGTCGCGGATTTCTTGAAGGGCTTGATTCAACTCGCTGTCGCCGGGGTGAAAATACCAGAAGGAAAGCCGTCCGGGGTGCGAAGCCACGCGGAACGTGCCACGGAGCTGTTTTCGGGCGTGCTCGACCGCATCGGAAGTTCGGACAAACGGTTCATGGGGCTCGACGTGGAATGGCTGCGCCGGCAAGCGGAGAACGTGGTCGCACGCGCATGCACCGACTCGAGTCTGGACACTCCTGGCAACTTACTCGCGTTTGAGTTGCGGCCGGAGTGAATGCAAAAAAGCCGGGCCTCGACATGCGAGGCCCGGCTTTGCGAATTCCGCTCCCGCTTACCAGCGGAAGCTGTACTGCACGTAAAACAGCTCCGGCGATCCTGGGTTCCCGGTCGCCTTAATGAATTCACCGGCGAACAACTTCGAGTAGCCGATGAACAGGTCCTGATGGTTCGTCAGGTGGAAGTTGGTCGTCAGGTCGAGTTCATTGCCGACGTGGTTGCCGGCGCGGCCCGTCGGGTCGCGGCGGATCGCCGTGCCAGCCGAGTTATACAGGGCGTCGTCGGTGGTATCGAGCCAGAACATGTGGTACTGAATTCCCGTCGTGATCCACTTCGCGGGATTCGTGTAAAGATGGAAGTTCAGGTCCTGAATGTTCTGGCGGCCGACGTCATCGATAAACCCAAAGTAGTAATGTCCGAACGGGAAAAGCTGATTAAAGGTGCCGTTCTCACCGTGCCCGCCGCTGTGGTCGCCGGACGCATAGTCAAAGTAGACCCAGGCCGTCGGGTTCAGAGGCGCGTCGGCGAAGTTGTAGCCGAGGCCGGTCGTGAATGCCGTTGCCGACGTAGTGCGGCCGGTGAAGTCGCCGAACTGGTACATTCCCTCCAGGTCCCAAAGCACGTGTTCCTTGTCGCCGACATAGCGCGTGCCCAACGTATTGAGGTCGAACCCGCCGCGTTCGCCGGGCGGCGGCCGGCGAATGACCTGGTTGCTTTGGTCGAGGAACAGATAATAGAGATCGATGTTTTGCCCGGCGGTGGGCCGATAGGTCGTCCACAAGCCGCCAAAGCCTTCGCGATGGTTCGACGAATCGAAATCGTTCGGGCTGATGATGACCGGCTCGACCCAGAAGGCGTCGATGTCAAGGTTTTCGCTGTGCCAGAAGCCTTTCACGCCTTCAAAGGTCCGGCGCGTGTCGGCCCAGTCGAGCGGCGAAATGAGCCGCTGGGAGCCGTAGAGCAATTCTTGCCGGCCGACGCGGATGTAGATCGGTGCGTCGGCGACGTCGAAGAGCTTCAAGTCCACGAACAGGTTCAGAAAGTCGCCGCGGTTGATGTCGATCGGCAGCGGCGCGAGATCCTGGTTGATGGAGTCGGCGTAAATGAACTCGGCGTAAATGCGGAAGCGATCCTTGTACCACAAATCGCCGTTGATTCGCGTGCGGAACAAGTCATAGCTGTTGTCGCGGCCGGTGAGCCGGCTATCGACCTCGTTCATGGTGCGGTTGCGAATCTCGCCGCCGAACGAGAACAGGAAGTCGTCGCCGAGATGGATGCGCTTGACCGGATCGAGCCAGTCGTGCTGCTGGTTGTCGGGCTTGTCGAGGTAGCGGAAATCGTAGTCGAACGCCGAGTTGCCATTAATGCAGAACGGCGGGAAGGGGAAAAACGGCGGCTTTTCGCGGTAGTTGCCCGTGACCCAATCGGCGAACGAGTAGTAGCCCGGACCCGTCGGCACCGGCGCGAAGTTGCCCACCCGCGGCATCTTGACCACCGGCGGCACCTTGGTCCAATCGAAGGCACAGGGGTCGGCGGGGCAAGCGACGCCGGCCGCGGGGAGGTTCGTCGCGGGCGTTCCAGCGGCCTCCGTGCGCGCTGGCCCTGCCGCAGCGGGAGACTCTTGCACGACCACTGTCCCCGTCGCGGCGGGAACTGCCGCCGGTGGTCGAACGGTGGGGGCATCGCCCGCAAGGGCGGCGCCGGCCCAGGCAATCAGCCCGGCGCACGAACTAGCGGCACTCCTGCACAGAGGCCTGGACCATCCTTGGTTCACGGCCGGTACTCCTTTTCGCGGTACGGCGGCGCAGGGAATTCCTTTCCCGGCCGCCGTCACTCGACGGTTGATCGATGAAGGCGAGCAACTCTTCGGGTGTTATCGACCAGCCGGGACGAATATGAAGATTGTCACGGACGGCCAGCGGCAAAATCGGATCGGGCGGAGTGCCGGAAAACCGTTCTGTAACGGCTTTAATCGGATCGACAATTCTTCCGCCGGACGCCGCGCTCCGTGTGCGTACGGTCGCTGTCTGTTCCAGTCGCCAGCGTCGCCGTATATCATGGCCGACATGCTTGGCTAGGCGGCACATCCGTCAAGGTCGGGCGAGTTTCACGGGCTTCCCATTCGAGACGGTGAACGTGACCACCTTGAACGGAGCCAGCGGGCGCCTGTCGCGGCCGGCGCTGCTGATCGGGACGGTGTTGCTTGCCCTTCTGTTCCTCGGCGGCATCGCGTGGTATTGGGGGACAAGCCCGACGCCGCCGGTCTGGGACGTACGCTTCACGGACATTACCGAACAGGCCGGCATCCGCTTTCGCCACACCAACGGCGCCCGCGGCAAGAAGCTGCTGCCCGAGACGATGGGGTCGGGCGTCGCGTTCCTGGATTTCGATAAAGACGGCCTGCAAGACCTGCTTTTCATCAATTCGTGCTACTGGCCCGGCCTCGAAGACAAGAACCAACCGACGCCGACCCTCGCGCTTTATCGCAACAAGGGGGACGGTACGTTCGAGGACGTCACCGCCGCGTGCGGCTTAGCGGTGACCTTGTACGGCATGGGCGTCACCGTCGGCGATTACGACAACGACGGCTGGCCGGACGTGTTTATCACCGCCGTCGGCGGCAATCGGCTGTTCCACAACGAAAGCGATGGAAAGGGTGGTCGGCGCTTTGTCGATGTGACGGCAAATGCGGGCGTCGGCGGCGACGGCGCCTGGCCCACGACCGGCGCGAACTTCTTGACGTGGCGCAAGCCAATCCAGTTTCCAAGTTCCGCCACGTTTCTCGACTATGACGGCGACGGCTTGCTCGATCTCTTCGTTTGCAATTACGTGACGTGGTCGCCGGCGTTCGACCTGGAGCAACCGTTCACGCTCGACGGCACGACGCGGGCCTACGGCGTGCCACGCCAGTACCCCGGCACGCATTGCACGCTGTATCGCAATCTCGGCGACGGCCGCTTCGAGGATGTGAGCGCCGCGGCGGGCATTCACGTCGCCGAGCGCGACGGCAAGCCGCTCGGCAAAGCGCTCGGCGTGATGGTTTGCGACGTCGACGACGACGGCTGGCCGGACATTTTCGTCGCAAATGACACCGCCCGAAATTTCTTCTTCCACAACGTGCCCGACGGCAAAGGCGGCCGACGGTTCGAGGAGAAGGGCATCCCCGCGAACGTCGCCTTCGGCAAGGGCGAGGAACGCGGCGCGATGGGGATCGACTCGGGCTGGTGTTGGCCTGGAGACACGGCGAGGAAACAGCAGCCTGTGGGCAGCGTCCTGATTGGCAATTTCGCCGGCGAGCCGGACAGCTTGTTGCGTCTCGACGATCGGAAACGGCTGCTCTTCAGCGACGTTGCCGAGCGCGAGGGGGTGGCTCGGCTCAGTCAGACACTACTGAAATTCGGCGTGTTCTTTTTCGACTACGATCTCGACGGCCGGCCGGACTTCCTCACGTGCAACGGCCACCTTGAACCGGACATTCACCTCGCGCAGCACGGGCAGTCGTACGCGCAGCCGGTGCAGCTTTTTCGCAACACCGGCGGTCAACCCGGTTTCGAGCTTATCGGTGAAAAGCAGGTCGGCGCCGATTTGTTTCGCCCGCTAGTCGGCCGTGGCTGCGCGTTCGCCGACATCGACGGCAACGGCACGCTCGACGTGGCGCTGACGGCGAACGGCGGTCCGGCGCGCCTCTTACGCAATGAGGGAAAGACCGGGAATCACTGGGTTCGCCTGGTCCTGGAAGGCGACGGCAAGCGCTCCAACCGCAGCGCGATCGGCGCCCGCGTGACCGTCGAGGCGGGCGGCTTCATTCAGCAACAGCAAGTCTGCGCCGGACGAGGTTACTTGAGCCAAAGCGAACTGCCGCTTACGTTTGGGCTCGGAAAAGCGACGTGGATCGATCGCATTACCATTCGCTGGCCCGGAAAAGACACTGGTCCCGTGCAGGTGCTCGAAGGGGTGGCGGTGGACGCGGTGCAGACGATTCATCAGCTTGTCCCGTGACCCCCGTCAAATATGAGATTATGAGTAACAAACAATACACCCCAATAGGGTAAAAACGGACGTTTTTCCATCTCGATGTTATGAATCCTGTCAATTTGGCAGGTCTAATGAGCTTTCGATGGGTCGATGCGCAGCGGCTGCCGCTGTTCGTAGAGCCGCAAAGCTCCTTCGATCTCCCCCGTATCGAAAACCATGCGGAACTTCTTCACGACGTCGAGCGCCGCGCGGGCCGTCTTTTGAGCCCGCTCGAAATCGCCTTGTTCCGCATAGGCGGCGGCAAGGGTTGCCAGCGTTTGGGGTTCAACATTCCGATTGGCCTGCGAAGCCTGCCGAGCCAGGTGTACGGCGCGCGGCCCGTTCCTTTTCGTGGCGTCCGGGTTGGTCGCGAGCGCCCAGGCTTCTTGCTGGTAGCGATACGCCCAGGTACCGTCTTTTAGGAAGATTGCCACCCGTTGGTACTCCTCGCCGGCGGCCCGCACGTCACCCAATTCATAGAGGGCGGAGGCCAAGTCGCACCGATACTCAACGGATTGCGGCTGCAGGGTCACCGCACGCCGGTAACGCTCGGCGGCTTCCGCCCAGCGGCCTTGCCGCTCCAACGCCTCGCCCCAGCCGGCGAAGGCGTAGGGGTAATCCGGCGCGACGTCCGCCGCCTGTTCAAAATGGGATTCCGCGGCGCGGGCATTGTCGGCGTCCAGAAACAGCGCGCCGACCGCCGCGTGCGCGAAGGCGTGACGCGGGTTGGAACGAAGCGCTGACGCGAAGTGGTCGCGCGCCTCCGACTTCTTGCCGTCGTGCAGCAGGCAAAGCCCGAGATTGTAATGGGCGTCGGCGAAATACGGGCTTAGGCGCAGCGCTTCGCGAAAATGCTCCGCCGCGGCGTGTATGTCCCCATTTTCGTAGAGCGCGTTGCCGAGATGGTCTTGCGCCAGGGCATTCTCGCCGGTTACATCGAGCGTGTGTGCCCAAAGAACGGCGCTGGTCCGCCAATAGTGAACCTGAAGCCAAGAGAAGAGGGTGCTGAAACCGATGAGGATGCCGGCGGCGGCCAGCGCAATGCCTTCGCCGCGCCAGCGGACGGCCAATTCCGTCACGCTCCAGACGAGCGCGATCAGCAACCCGATCTGTGGAAGGTACGTGTAGCGATCCGCCATCGCCTGATTGGAGAGCTGCACGAGGCCGATGACGGGAAGCAAGGCGCCCACAAACCAGAACCACCCCACCGCGAGGAAAGGCCGCCGCTGCTGCGCCAAGACCAGCGCCGTCAGCCCGGCCAACAGCACACCAGCGCCGGCGACTTCGCCCAGCGCATAACCCGCGTGCGGCAACGGATACCAGAGGGCCAGATCGGCGGGCCACAACGTCTTGACGATGTACCGGACATAGGAAATGAGCGCATTTTCCAGCCGAAAACTCAGCGGAATGATCTCCACCGACATCGTCTGCGCGCGCTGGGCGACGAACGTGACGGCGGCCGACGCGATCGCGAGGAGCAACAGGGGCAGCTTTTCAACCAGCAGCCATGAGAGCGAGGCCCGCTGCGTGCCGACCGCGGCGGAAGGCGCGAGGACCGTCCGCCCGAGCGGCCAAACGTCCAGCAGCAACAGCACCGCCGGCAGCGTCACGAGCATCGGCTTGGCCATCAGGCCGAGCGCGAACGCCGCGACGACGAGGAGGTAGCGACGCCAGCCGGGCCGCCGCGTGTAGAAGACATAACCCAGAAGCGTCAGCATCCAGAACAGGCCCGCGAGCACGTCCTTGCGCTCCGCGATCCACGCGACCGATTCCACGCGCACCGGGTGGACGGCAAATAGCGCGGCGACCACGCCGCTGGGCCAGGCCGTTCCCGTTGACCAGCGGAGGAAGAGAAACAGAAGCACGGCGGACGCGGCGTGCAGCGCCACATTCGTGCGATGGAAGACTTCGGGGCCTGCCCCAAACCATGCACGATCCAGTTGCAGCGACAGCCAGGTAAGCGGGTGCCAATTGTTGCTGTAGAACGCCGTGAACGCCCATACGACCCCGTCCGCGGTCAGACCTTCTTGAACGTGGCGATTGCCGCGGACGTAACTGTCGTCGTCCAGATTGATGAATTCGTAATCGCGTCCAAAAAGCGGTGAAAACGCGAGCGTCGTAACGGCAAGGATCGCGACGACAATCGCAACTTCCGCCCAAGGCCCGACCCGGCCGTTTGTCGCGCTCTTCCGTTTCATCACGGCAATTATACCGCCCCCCACCCGTGATCTCTGATGCCCGTCTGCGGATCGCTAATCCTCAATCCTTAATCCCTTTTTTCCTTTTTTTTGTTGACAGTGCCGTGCCGCACCTTTAGTCTAATAGTGCTCGCAGACCAACTCCGTTTGGGGGAACGTGCGGAGGCAAACAAGATCCGTCGGAACCGGGTCTATTTCTCCTCTCTCCTCACTCATTCCTGGGCCAAGAGAAGTTGGCGTTCAGTAAGCAACCGCGTTTCGCCCACCAACCGTACACCGTATCGAAGCGGGAGCGTCCCGCGTTGCCTTTTTTCCTTATCGTTCCCTTTCGAAGGAGGGGTGTCTATGGCGCATCTCAGATCGCTTAAACGCAGACGAGGGTTCACACTGATCGAGCTGCTGGTGGTCATTGCTATCATTGCCATTCTTATCGGCCTGCTGGTGCCGGCCGTGCAGAAGGTTCGTGAAGCGGCAGCTCGCACGCAGTGCAGCAACAACCTGAAGCAGCTGGGGCTGGCGACGCACAATTGCCACGACCAGCTGTTGCACCTGCCGCCGGGCAATGGCTATTTCCCGGGCGACGGCGCATCGAGCTACGGCGATTACGGCACGTACTTGTGGCACCTGCTGCCGTATATCGAGCAAGACAACCTCCGCAAGAGCGGCGGCCCGTTCGTCGGCACGCCGCCCCTCATGCCGCCAATGCCGCTCACCAACACTGGCTACTTCTCCACCGTCAACGGTCCGCAGAACAACGGCTTCAACGGCGTGGGCCAGTTTCCGCACATCAAGCCGGTGAAAACGTACCTCTGCCCGGCCGACCCGAGCGCTCCGTCCAGCGGCATCGTGACCGGCGCCAATGCGACGGCTTGGAGTCTCAGCAACGGGACCTACGGCGCCTGCTCTTATGCGGCCAACGCCCAGGTTTTCTGCACGCCGAACACCACGGATGACTTCACCAGTCTGCCGCCGAACGGTACCCAAACCGGCTCGGATCAAGGCTCTGCCAAGATTCCGGCCACGTTCCAGGACGGCACGACCAATACGGTTATGTTCGTCGAGAAATACGCTCAGTGCGCCAACGGCACCCGCATTGGCGGCAACGGCTGGGGCGCTTACTACATACCGCCGATTTGGACGAATGCGGCCGGCGCCGCGATGCAGCACTATATGCCGTTGTTCTCATGGGCGACCGGCTTCCACGGCGGTCCCGGCACGGGCAATCTAGGGGGCGGCATCGTCCTCTGGCAGCAACAGCCCAACCCGTACTTGACGAACTGCGAACCGTATCTTCCTTCTTCCGGCCATACGGCTGGCATTCTGACCTGCTTCGGCGACGCCAGCGCTCACGTGCTTCCGACCAGTATGTCCGCCTTGACATTCTGGTATGCCTGCACGCCGGCCGGCGGCGAAACGCTGCCGAACGATTGGAATAACTAGTTCGCCGCGGTTCCGTCCGTTCTTGCAACAACATGGCTCCCCCGGCTGATTGCAGCCGGGGGAGTTTTTTGTTATGCAGCAACGGGAGAACACGGTGCCTGGCGTCACGGTAGACGCCGAAGCGGGACTGCACCCGCCACTTCGTGCTTGCATTGACATCCCGCCGCGAATAGATTCCGTGCATCAGTCTCGTACGCGACGCAGCGGATTGTTTTGGCCGTGCGGAGAGAAAGTGATGTCTACGCGGTGTACGCACCAGGATTCATGGCCGCGCTGGGTTGCGGTCGGATTGATCGCACTGACCCTTGTCTTGCCCGGCTGTGGCAAGAGCGCACCGAAGCGCGGCTCGGTGACTGGCACGGTCAGTTACCTTGGGCAACCCATTGACGCCGGCATCGTGATCTTTCAGGTCGGCGACGATGTCGGCAACGCGATGATTACGGACGGGTCGTTTGCGGGGTCGAACATACCCGTCGGCAAGGCCAAGGTCCTCGTCAAGACGTACCCACCCGCCGCCGAGCCGGGAGGCGCCCCGAAGCAAGCGATGCAAATCCCTAAAACCTACGACGATCCGACTACCACTCCCCTTGAAGTGGAAATCAAGAAGGGAAAGAACAAGCCGATGGATTTCATTCTGGAATGAGGCCGAGGGCATAGGTTCTTTTCGCGGAGCTGGCGATTCCCAGCCTCGCCCGCACATCTCACGGCTCGGCCCGCAGGCTTAGGCTCAAAAGGTAATCCGCCTTGCGCGTCTGGGAATCGCGGTTGGCGTCCAATGCATCCCAGCGTGCGCGCACGTCGGTCAACGTCTCTTTTTCGCTCTTCGCTTTCCCGTCAAGAGCGGCACGCAGCCCCGCGACCAAAGCTAGACTGTGTTCGCGCTGGTCCGGCGTGCGCAATTGCACGACCGGATTGATGATCCCGGAATGAGCGAGCGACTGGCGCACGGCCTCGACGAGCCGGGCGGTCTGTTTGGCGTCCAGGCCGAAGGCGTACCAGCCGGTCACGGTACTGAGATGATCGTGCCGGAAAGCGCCGCCGCCGAAACGTGGCTCGAAGACGAGCTGCCGGCTCAGCGCGGGGCCGCCGAGTTCGGCGAGCAAGGCGAATGCGGCGTCAACATGAGGAGAGGAGCGCGGCACGACGCCGAGCCAGCCGCCGGCGCCGAGGTAGGGAACGTAATTCACAGCGGCCGTTGGCTGCTCGTCGTCCGTGGCGAAACCGAAGGTGCGGTCGCTGCCCGGCACGCGGCAGATGCCGAATTTGTCGCGTGTGTGCGTGCTGGCCTCGAAGCGGCCGACCCACGAGGCGTCGGCGAGGCAAAGGACGGCGTGCCCCTCCGCGAACGCTTGCGCCGGTTCGGCGGCGGGTTGTGCCGGGCGGCACGGTTGGAGCCGACGCAGCAACTGAAGGGCGGCGACAAACCCCGCGGCAGCGATACGCGGCTGCCCCGACTTCATGTCGTAGTGAAACGAGAAAACTTCCTGGTCCGAGGGCCGCTCGCCGGCGTCTTCGTCGCCGATCGCGCGGCGCACCAACGGCGCGGCGATCGCGTAAAACTCGCGTTCCAATGCACCGTCATCCAGCGGCAGCGGCGGCAAGCTCGGAACGGCGGCGCCGTTGGCTCCCTGGTTCTTGAAGAACTCCGCAATCTCCGCGAACTGCCGCCACGTCTCCGGGGGACCGAGTTTCCGCGCGTACTGCGCCTGAAACGCCGCTTGATTCTTGGGATCGTCGAACAAATCGGACCGGTAAAAGCAAACGGGCGCGTTGCCGAGCACGGGGAGCGCGTAGGCCGTGCCGTCCCACATCAGCAGTTTATTGGCGTACAGCGGCAAGAGGCTCTGCCAGGCGAACGTGCCCTGCTCCGCGGTGCAATCGGTCGGGACCGCGGCCAATTTCCCTGCGGCCGCAAAGCGCGGCATTTCCGCGGGGCGCAGCAGCCACACGTCGGCGTCGGCGGGAGGGTCCTGGCCCGGTGAATAAGAGACGATTTCCAGGCGGGCTTGCGTGCGCGCAAACCAGGGGCTGCCGTATTGCGTGACCAGCGTTCGCGCCGCCGTGCCGGGACAGGCGACGCGCAACAGCACGCCGTCATAGGGCCGGGGCGGCGTGCCCGCGCGCGGCGGCGGATGGCAGCCCGCGGCCAGCAGTACCGTGCCCACTATGATGCCGAAGCGACTAATTCGATTGCTTTTCCGTTGCATGAAAAGGATACTCGTGCCTACAATACGACTGTTCGTCTGGCTGCCCTTCTCATTCTAGCGTGCTCGCAAGCCGAGTGCGACCCGCCCCAGAGGATGCGGCGGCCGACGATCCCCGTGGCAATGTAACTCATTTCGCGTGCAACCGAGTACCGTTGTCCGGGATCGCCTTTCGGTCGGGGAGGCGGCGTCTTTCCGCAGGCTCGCGGGAAAGACGCCTTCGTTCGGAATATGCCCACGATGGGGTCAGGACATCGAACTAAGTGGAGCCGCAGAATCCGTTGTGCCGTAGGTCAGGCTTTCCAGCCTGAATCTTGCGTGCCTATGTCAGGCTTTCCAGCCTGAATCTTGCGTGCCTATGTCAGGCTGGAAAGCCTGACGTACCTTGCGGAACCACTTAGATCGACGGGTCCCGTCCATTTTCGTGGGTGTTCCCAGCGATGAGCGGCGAGCCGGCTGTAAGGTGATGACGCCTTCCGCCGGGCAGGCATTTCACTACGACGGGAACGAGGTCGTTTCATGAAGCTAAGTCTCGAGGTCTTGACGCCGGGCAAGTCCCAAGGGCAGGGGATCCCCGTAACACTCTCGCAATTCCTTATCGGCCGCGACGCGCAGTGCCAATTACGGCCCGCCAGCGCGCTGATCAGCAACCGGCATTGTGCCGTGCTGATCAAAGACAACAAGGTCTTCGTTCGGGACTTCGACAGCACCAACGGCACGTTCGTCAACGACGAGCCGGTCAAGGGCGAACGGGAAGTCCGCGACCAGGACCAGCTCAAAGTGGGCCCGCTGCTGTTCAAGGTACGGGTCCAGTCCGGTGCGCCGGCACGGGCGGGGACGGGGGCGGTGCCGGTGAGCAAGCCAACGCCGCCGCCGCCGACCAAAACCGCATCGTCGGACGAAGAGGACATCGCGGCGATCCTGTTGTCGGTAGGCGATGACGGCGGTCTGAACGTGCCGACGGGTCCCGACGGGGTGCCGACCGGGAGCACGGTGATGGACATTCCCGCCCCCATTTCGGCAGGCGAACCAGGCGCCGACGGTGGTAAACCTGCGGGCAAGCCGCCCAAGAAAGTGGCCGAGAACACCTCGGTCGCCGCCAAGGCCATCCTCGACAAGTACATGCGCCGGCCGCGCGGATGAGGACCGGGATTAGGGGTCAGGGCTCAGGGACTACGGTGGCTTCGGCTGGGGCTCGATTCGTGATGGCCGACTCCAGCTCTCCGATCCCCGATTCCGTGTTCTTTTCTGCTGATTCCCGCTTCCTGATTCCTGATTCCCACTTCCTGATCGCTGATTCCCGCTCCCGGATTGCTCTGCGAAGGCGCCTGCTGTCATGGTTTGAGCGCAATGCCCGCGCTTTGCCTTGGCGACGCAATCGCGACCCGTACCACATCTGGGTCAGCGAGATCATGCTTCAGCAAACCCAGGTCGCGACCGTCATTCCGTACTTCGAGCGCTTCATTCAGCGCTTTCCGACCGCGACGCACCTCGCGGCCGCCACGGAGCAGGACGTACTGCACCTGTGGCAAGGGCTGGGTTATTATCGCCGCGCGCGCGATCTTCATACCGCCGCACGCCGCCTTGCGCGCGAGCACGATGGCGTCGTGCCCGACGATGCCACGTTCTTGCGCAGCCTGCCGGGGATGGGGCGCTACACGGTGGGCGCCGTGCTTTCCCAGGCTTTTGACCGGCGGTTGCCCATCCTCGAAGCAAACAGCCTCCGTGTCCTGACCCGTCTCTTGGGCGTTCGCGCCGACCCGCGCCGCCGGCCGGCGAACGGGTGGCTGTGGCAGGCGGCCGAGCGCCTGTTGCCCCGGCGGCGGAGCGGCGATTTCAATCAAGCGCTGATGGAACTCGGCGCCCTTGTCTGCACGCCGCAGGCGCCGCGCTGCGAAAGCTGTCCGCTCGCGCGGAGCTGCGTGGCTCGAAACCTGGGCGTTCAGAACGAGATTCCGCGCCGGCCAGACCCGCCGGCAGTCGAAGAGACTCGCGAAGCGGCGGTGATCGTGTGGCGCGGCGACAAAGTCCTACTCGCGCAGCGTCCTGCCGACGGCAGATGGGCGAGCATGTGGGAGTTTCCCCATCGAGTGTTGGCCGTCGGTGAGAGCCACGAAGGGGCCGCGGCACGCTTGCTCCAGGACTGGACCGGACTGCGCGCCACGCTCGGTTCGGAGCGGCAAACCATTCGGCATGGCGTGACCCGTTTTCGCATCACGATGGTTTGCTTCGACGCGCGCTACCAGGGTGGGCGTTTCTCGTCGCCGTTCTACGCGGACGGTCGCTGGGTGACGCCGGCGACGTTGCCGCGGTACCCCGTCAGCGCGCCGCAGCGGCGCTTGATGCAGGCGTTGGTAGAGCCGCACGGGCAGGCACGGCTGTTCTGATGCTGCGTTCTCCTTTTTGTGGCGTGACAGCGGAGCGGCCGGCGGGTACTATTGACAAGCATGAGCTGCTACCGGAGAAAGTGTCGCGTGTTTCGTTACGGACTGCTTGTCGTGGGGGCCGCCGCGCTTGCCGCCGGCTGCAACCGCTTGAGCGTGCCGCCGCAGCCCCCATCGGGACCACAGGTGGGGCAGCTGGCGCCCGAGATTGAAGGCCAGGATCTGGACGGCCGCAAATTCAAACTGTCGGACTACCGAGGCAGAGTCGTCCTGCTCGACTTCTGGGGCAACTGGTGACCGCCTTGCCGGGCCATGTACGGGCACGAGCGGTCGCTCGTGAAGAATTTCGCGGGCAAACCGTTCGCCTTGGTCGGCGTCAACAGCGACGAGGACAGAGAAAAACTCAAGAGCGCGCTCGAGGAAAACGGCATTACCTGGCGGTCGTTCTGGAACGGACCGCAAGGCCGTTCCGGGCCGATCGCCCGCGCCTGGAACATTGAGGGCTGGCCGACGCTCTTCCTCATCGATCACAAAGGCGTCATACGCGAGATGTTCGTGGGCGCGCCGGACACGGGCACGCTGGAGAAGCTGATCGAGCGCTTTGTGGGGGACGCGGAACGGAGCGCAGCGAAATAAGTGTTATAGTTCCGTGCGTCGGCGCCTGCGCCTTCGCCGCGAGTGACATACGTGGGACAGTGAAACCCTCCTGCCGAAAATCTGCTTGTGCGCCGGCGACTCGCGACTTAAAGTAGAAGCCACTCGTGCGCTGGATTCAGACTCGCTTTGCCCGTGAGGATCGAATGCTCTCGGAGCCTTCCCACCGAACGGCCGGTGCGGTCTCGACGGCGGCCGCGGTTCGCGCGGAGTTGCGCGAGTTGTTAGGCGCCGTCCGCGCGGGGTCGGAAGACGCGGCGCGCACGCTCGTGGATTTGTACGGTCCGCACATCCTGCAAGCGGTGCGCCGCCGCCTGCACCGCAAATTGCGCTCGCAGTATGACTCCGCCGACTTCGTACAGGCTGTCTGGGCTTCGTTCCTCGCACTGCGTACCTCTGAAATCCCGCTCGATTCGCCGGCGGCTCTGGTGCGCTACCTCGCGGGCATCGCCCGCAACAAGATGATCGATGCGTTTCGCAAGCGCGTGACGGGACCCAAGCGCAAGGCGGATCGCGAGGCGCCGCTGACGTTCGTGCGCGGCGCGCGTGACGACGGACGGGGCGATCTTCCGGGGCGCGAGCCGACGCCGAGCAAGATCGTCATGGCGGAAGAAAAGTGGGCCGAGTTTCTTCGTTCCGAGCCGCCGCACGTGCGTCACATCATGCAACGGCTGCGGCGGGGCGAAGAGGCGGAGAAAATCGCCCGCGACCTCGGCGTGGGCGACTGGACGGTCCGCCGGGCCATTCGGCGGCTGGCACGAAAGCTGTTGTCGTCATGAACGCGCTCGGTGAACAAAACGTGGCGAATCCAATCTCCGCCGGCGCCGGGAGTTCGGCAGCGGACGACTCGGGCTCGGCGTTGTCCGTTGTGGACGCGTTCCTGCGCTCGTCGGTGCGTTCGCGCCTGATTCGCGGCGGCGTTTTCACGTCGGACAAGGAACGCGCGTTGGATGCGGCGTGCAACGAGTATTACGACCGCGTCGAGGCGGGCGAGGCGGTGGAGCTCGACTCGTTCTGTTGCCGCTTTCCGGCCATTCAGTACTCGCTGTGCCGCGCCCTACTGACCCAGCGATCGGTTGACCATCTTCTCGACCCATCGCGACGCGTCGTGTGGCCCGAGATCGGCGCGGTCTTTCTCGGGTTCTTGCTGCACAAGCAGTTGGGCCGCGGCGCCTTTGCCCGTGTGTATTTGGCGAGCGAGCTGGATTTGGGCGAGCGCCTGGTCGTACTGAAGGTGTCGCCGCGCCAGTTCGGCGCGGACGAGGCGCACACATTAGGCCGGCTGCGTCATGCCGCTATCGTTCCTGTCCATTCGGTGAAAGTCGATTCGGAGCGCGGCCTGAGCGCGGTCTGCATGCCGATTCTCGGCACGGCCACTCTGGCCGACTTGATCGATCGCCGCGGCGCGCCGCCGGCACGGCCACGCCGCGCCGACTTAATTCTCGACGCGGCGCGTGTCGATGGGCTCGAAGCGGCATGTCAAGAAGCGGTGCTGCCGGACCCGATTCTCCGCCGCGGCGCCTACGTCGAGGGGATCGTCCATCTAGGTCGCCGTCTCGCCGAGGGGCTGGCGGCGATCCATGCGCAGGGCGTGTTCCACCGCGACCTCAAACCGTCCAATGTGCTTCTTACGCCCGACGGCAGTCCCCTGCTGCTCGATTTCAATCTGTCGGCCGATCTCCGGCAGCGACAGCCGGACGACGGCGGCACCCTGGCGTACATGGCGCCCGAGGCGCTCCGAAATCTCGGCGCCGAAGAGCGGCCCGCCATTGATGAGGCTCGGGCCGACCTGTATGCGCTCGGGGTCGTCCTCTATGAGCTGCTTGCGGGGCGGCATCCGTTCGGCCCGCTGCCGTCCTTTACGGGTTTCTGGGATGCCCGCGACACCATGTTGGAGCGCGCGCAACGGCCGCCGGCCGAGCTGCGCGAGCTCAATCCGGATGTCGATCGCCGTCTGGAAAGCACGGTGCTGCGCTGTTTGGCCGCTGAGCCGCTGCAGCGCTTCGGGAGCGCAGCGGAGCTGGCCCACGAGCTGGGGCTGCTGCTGTCGCGCGGGTTGCGGGCCCGGCGTTGGATGCGTGCGCATGCGGCCGCCTGCTGGACGTTCGCGTTGATCGGACTGTCGATCGCGGCAACGGCCGTGGCAACGTGGGCGGTGCAGCCGACGGCGAGTGAGCGCGCCCTGCGGGACGCGCAGGACGCCTATCACGCGGGGGACTACGAGGGCGCGCTCCGCGCGACCGCCGTGTTGACACGGGCCGAGCCCGACAAGTCGAGCGGCTGGTATCTTCGCGGCCGGACTTTTTTACGGCTGGGCGAACGCCGCCTTGACGCCTTGCAGGACGCCGAACACGCGGCACGGAGCCGCATCGTGGTAAGTCGGGCCAACGAATTCGCCGAAGCCGCATTCAGCTTCGACCAGGCTTACCATTGTGAGCCGGCCGCGGCAACGCTGGCGTGCAAAGGCTACTGTCTCTTGCGCATCGGCCAACTCGACGCGGCGGCGGACGCACTGCGCGGCGCGCTGGCCACGGGCGAGCCTGTCGCGGAGATCGAAAACGATCTCGGCGTGGCGGAGATGCTGGCGCGGCGGCTTAGCCTCGCCGCGGAGCATTTCGATCGTGCAGTCGCGCTCAAACCCAAGCTTTCGGCGGCGTGGCGCAATCGGGCGCTCCTCGCCAGTGAAAAAGTTGGCGAAACGGCCGACGCGGACTTGATCGGCGCCTTGCACGACATCGAGCAGGCCATTGCCTGCGGTCCGGCAACCACGGAAATGTATGCCGACGCGCTTCGAATCGCGTGCAATGTTGCCGTCGGAGATCCGCAATGCGGCCGGGCCGCCCAACGTCGCTATCTGGAGGCCGCTCTTTGCCACGGATTGTCGCCTTCCGCCGCATTGTGCCTTTTCCCGAAATCCGTTGAGATTAGTGCGCAATCTGACCAGCTCCTCGCCGCCGCATATCCACCTTGCTCGTACAGCCGCAGCCAGCGCATCCTCGACCCCGCGCCCGACAGCCAACCTTGATTTGCCCGTTCGCGGCCAGCTGAATGCGGCTTCGGATTGTTTTCATTTCGAAACAAAAACAGATGACCCCCGTCGTCGGCGCTCTGTCGTCACGGCCTTCAAGTCAAGTGGCTCACAAGGGTTAGATAAAGAATATGCTGGGAGCGAAACGCCAGGCGCATCTGGACATGCGATCACGTTCTGAAGTTATTTTTGAAAAAAAGAAAAATTCCGTGTCCAAAACGCCCTCTTTTTTCGATTGAGAAAGCAAGTGAACGCGCTTCTAGCTGCTTTCTTCCGTCCATCCGCCCTCTCTGCGCTCGTCCCCCGCTCGTCCGCCGGTCTCACGAGGTCGCCCACACGCGGGCGTTGAGGCTAGTTCGCGCGATGACGCGGTCGCCGTACCTAATCCCCGTTTAAGGAGGTGCATTTGATGTTTCGTTTCCTGACTCGCGCCCGTTCTCCGCGTCGCTCCGTCGCAGCGCCGCGCCGCCGGCTTCATGTGGAACGATTGGAGACGCGCTTCTGCCCTGCAAGCTTGGCCGTGTACGTCTCCGCCATGCCGCTGCCGAACCACATCGCCATGGTCTACGGCGGGGTTGTGGGCAACCAAGGGAGCCCAACGACCGTGACCTTTTCCGGAGCGGTGAGCGGACAGGTGGGAGTGAATTCATCGGGCAGCTTCACGTTCGAGACGAATCAGGCGGTTCTGGGCCTCATCACCGCTTCGGCTGTGGACGCGAACGGCGATTCGGGCATGAATCGGACGATGCTCACTCTCGATGAGCCGGTCATTCTCTGGGCCAACGTCACGTACAACCGCCGGCGCAACATCACCATCACCGGACAAGTGCAAGACATCGACTCGGGGTTGCCGGTGGTGCTCAGCGGGGTGGTCAACGCCACCGTCACCACCGACGCGGGCGGGAATTTCACGTATACCGGCGACGCCAGCGGACTGGGCAACGTCACGGTGAGCGTGACCGATCTCTGGGGCCTCAGCGCGTTCCCCGATTATTTGACCATCACGAGCCAGAAGCCGGTGATCAGCAATCTCATGGCTTCGTGGCAGAGCACGAACATGTACATCATCTCGGGCCACGTCGCCGACGAGGACCCGTTTTATCTTGCGGTTCAATTCAGCGGCTTGCCCGCGCTCAAGGATGTGAGCTGTCCGGTGGACGCGAACGGCTCGTTTAGCTTCGACATGTACATACCCGACAGCCAGCAGGGATTCTTCTACGCCGACGTTACCGACTGGTGGGGTCTTGCCGCCAAGGAGGCGATGGGCCAGGTTTTGGGCAATTGATCGGCGACGCAGGAATCCACACACCGACATCCAGAGGAGGTTTCCCTTATGTACGGCTACTCTGAAAAGATGATCCGAACCGCGGCCGGCGAGCCGGCGGCGCGACCGACCCGCTACGGCGAATTGCGGCGGCAGGTGGTCCCACTCGTGCGGCGCACGATCCGGCGCGGCTTCGCGGTGTCGCCGTTCGAGCGGCTAGTCCTCACCGTCATCGACGAGGTCAGTCACCGGCACGCGGACGGCGTCCCGAGGACAGACGCCGCTTACTTTGACGCAGTGCTTGACGGCGTCTGCACGCAGCTCATCCGCACTGCACCATGCCGCCCGGCGCCTTCGACGATGGCACGGGAAACGGTGCTTGCGTGAGGCGGCGCGCGTGCTCGCGCGCCCGCGCGGCACGGGCGGCCGGCGCCGGTAATCCCGACGCACGGCCGTTCGTCGCTGCGCGGCGGCAATTCACAACTTCCAGCCCACTGTAACGAGTTCTGCCCCGGCCGCTGTCAGCGGCCATCGGGAACGTCCGTCGTCCGTCCCTTGCCCACTCCGCTCGGGGCGCGCTGCCCGTACGCGCCCATGCACGCCGGTTTGCCCCGAGTCTATCCACCTTTTTCCTATGCGAGGAGCAGGAGCACGCTCATGAACCCGAACGCCGCCGCGTCGCCCCACGACCCGCAAGGTTTACAAATGCTAGGCAGTCTGACCGCGCGTGTCGCCCACGAGCTGGGCAATTTGCTTACGCCGCTCGTCGGCTTTACCGAGTTGATCCTGCGCCGGATACCGCCGGGCGATCCGCTGCGCGACGACTTGCAAGACATCCTGCGCTCGGGCCGCCGCGCTTCGGTCCTTGTCGGTCAACTGTTGCTCTTTAGCAACCGGCGGCGAACCCCCGCGACACCGATCGATCTCAACACCGCCGTCCTGGATTCGCTCGGCATGTTGCGGCAATTGTTGCCGACGACCGTCCGTCTGGCGACATCCCTCGAGCCTGGGCTTGCCACGGTGCCGATCGACGCGCTCCATGTCGAACAGATTCTTTTGAACCTCGTGTCCAATGCCCGCGACGCCATGCCGCGGGGCGGGGCGCTCACGCTGGCGACCGAGAGCGAGGAGCGGCCGGTCGTCAACGGCCACCCGGGCCGGCCGTGGGTCCGCCTCATCGTCCGCGATACTGGAGACGGCATGGACGAGGCGACCCGCGCGCGCGTCTTCGAGCCCTTTTTCACGACCAAGAAACCCGGTCAAGGCACTGGGCTGGGCATGACCATCGTCGCCGAGATCGTTCGCCACCAGGGCGGCGACATTGAGATCGAAAGCTCGCCGGGCCGGGGCACGATCGTGATCGTGAACTTGCCGTGCGACGCGCGTTCCGACTTGAACCGTGACGAGGAGCCTACCATAGAGCTCTGAAGCGAGGACCGACGCTGCCGCTCCGTCCGCTCAACTGCTCGCGCTGCGGTACCGGCGAAGCGAGAAGAGAAAGAAGCGCCGGCTCAGGAAAAGAAGGAGCACGGTCGCGGCCACGGCGAAGCCGATGACGATTGGACGATCGAGCGTTTCCCCAACCATTGCCCGGGCGGGAACGTTGACTACAAGCAGGATCGGCACGATGAAGGTGAAGAATACCCCCAGCGGCGTCGCCCACGGACCGACGAAGACCTCGCGAGGATAGCGCATCAGGCTCGTGAACAGCCACCATAACTCAAAAAGGCTTTGATTGCGCACAAACCAGATCGCCGTGGACATGAGCAGCAACAGAAAGCTGTACGCCGTAGCGAGGCCGCACAGGAACAGACAGACAAAGACCGTCAACCGTGTCGCGTCGAACGACCAGCCGGACTGCACGAGCGCCATCGACATCACGCCGATGCCCATCAAGACGTTTGGCGCCGTGGACCAGTCGATCTTGCGGCACGTGAGGAGGAATTGCTCGTCAATCGGCTTGAGCAAATAAAAGTCCAGATCGCCGCTCCGCACCAGGTCGGAAAACTCGTTGCAGTTTTCGAGAAACAGCGTCTCGACCAGCCCTTCGAGGGCGAAATAGCAACCCACGAAAAACAGGTATTGCCATTCATCCCACCCCGCGACGACAGTGGTCTTTGAGAATACCGTGCGGTAGAAGACGAGCAGGATCGACAACCACAGGACTTCCACGAACATCTTTACAAGGAAATTGCCGCGAAAAGCCAACTCGCGCGCAAGGCTGTAGCGGGCCAACGCACCCGTCAGGCGCAGATACCGTCCAACGCCGGTTGCCATGTTTCGATCCCGAGGTAATTCGCTCGCTGCCGTTGCGCCGCCGCAAACAAATAGGTTTTCGTGCCACGCCCAACGCTCGAACGGTGGCACAAAACCATCCCTATCCGCCGTACGCGCTGTAATGGCGTAGGCCGATTCGGTAGAGGACGCGCGACGCGATAATGAAAAACAAGGCCCAGCACGCCTCTCCGAGCAGTCCGAAGAGCAGTTCGTCCCCGTTCACCTTGCCGAGAAACACCGTCGCCGGGAAGTACGCCAGGTATTGAAACGGCATCATTTTCAGCGCCCGCGCCAAGCCCGGCGCAAGCAGGTCGAGCGGAAACATCTGCCCAGACACAAAGAAGTTCACCGTATTGACGATGTACATCATCGACGTCACTTCGAGGAACCAGAATCCGATCATGCCGATGGTCAGTTCGAAGAAGAAGCCGACGACGAACGCCAGCAGCAACGACAGCACGTAAGCAGCGAACGTCAACGCGTCCGGAAATTGGTCGAAGAACCGGCTGCACAGGAAAAAAATCAGTCCGTACGGCAACGCGGCCGTCATGATGTACGCCGCCTTGTGCGCCGCCCGGTAGGAGAACAGGTACGCGATCATGTCGATCGGTTGCAACAAGTACTTCTTCAGCGTCCCCTCGCGGATGTCGCGCGCGATGCCGTAGGCCAAGCCCGGCATGCTCGAAAACATGCGACTGATATGAACCAGCAGCAGATACGCGATCATTTGGTTGAGGGTGAAGCCGGCGAGTTGCGCTTGCTCGGAACCCGCGTAGATCGCTTGCCAGAGCAAGATCGTTGTGATCATCGGCAAAAAGCGCAGCACCGTGCCGATGAAGAAGTCGCCGCGGTACGTCATCCGCTCGATAAGCGACGTGCGCAGAATGTTCCAGTACTTGCGCACCGAGGCGAGCAAACCCGGGGACGGTAAGACGAGCACGCCATTATTCAGATGGGTGTTCTCGTTCATGGCGGGCGCGGCCCTCTTCAAAGACGCGGGCGATGACCTGATCGAGCGGCGGGTCCTGTACGCTCACGTCGACGACGGTATAGCGGTCCAGAATCGCGGCGAGCGCCTCGGCAACGCGGTTGCGTTCTACTTTCAAACCAATTACCGGCCCCTCGTGGCTGGCAACCTCGCCGAAGCGGGCGAGGTCGGCCGGCGCCACGCCATCGGAGAATTGCAGCTTCACGAGCTTGGCGCGTCCGAAATGGTCCCGGATGCCGCTGAGGGCGCCGTCGTACACAACCTTGCCGTGCGTGATGACCAGGACGCGCGAACAGAGGGCCTCCACGTCGCGCATGTAGTGACTTGTCAGCAACATCGTCACGCCGCGGGTGGCATTGTATTCCTTCAAGCACTTCTGAATCGTGACCTGGGCGACGACGTCCAGCCCAATCGTCGGCTCGTCCAGAAGGAGCAACTGCGGCTGGTGCAAGAGCGCCGCGATTAGCTCCATCTTCATGCGCTCGCCGAGCGACAGCTCGCGGACTGGTTGGCGGGTCAATTCCTTGACGCCGAATAGCTCGGTCAGCTCGCCGAGCGTGCGCTGAAACGCATCCATCGGCAGCGAGTAGATTTCGCGGTGCAGCTGGAAACTGTCGGCCGCGGGCAGGTCCCACCAGAGCTGGTTCTTCTGCCCCATGATGAGGGCGAAGCGGCGGCGGAACGGGTCCGCGCGCTCCCAGGGCACGAAGCCGAGAACCGTCGCCGAACCGCTCGTCGGATAGATCAGGCCGGAGAGCATTTTCAGGGTCGTCGTTTTGCCGGCCCCGTTCGGCCCAAGAAACGCGACCATTTCGCCCGGTTCGATCGTGAAGCTCACGCCGTCCACGGCCTTGACTTCGCGGTATTCGCGCCGGAACAGTCCGCGGAGCGCGCCGAGGAAGCCGGCCTTCTTCTGGCTCACGCGATACGTCTTCGCGAGGTCGGCAACTTCGATGATCGGCATCCGCGTGTACTTTCGTGGGAAAAAACGGCGGGACGAGATCATTCTATCGGGGCCGCCAAGCCCTGGTCGTGGGTTACACTGCGAGTTGGAGGAGCACGATCAGCAGTAGGCCGATGCTCACCACGCCGTTGACTTGAAAGAATGCTTGGTTGACTCGGCTCAGATCATCGGGGCTTACCAGCCAGTGCTCGTAAGAGAGCAAGGCCGCCACGGCGCCCACGCCGGCGAGATAGATCCATCCCAGGAGCGGCGCCGCGGCCCAGTAAAGCGCGAACAGTAGGCCCACCGTGACGGCATGACAAACCGTCGCGATGCGCAAACTCGCCCGGACGCCAAAGCGGGCCGGCACGCTGTGCAGATTCGCCTTGCGGTCGTAATCAACATCCTGGCAGGCGTAGAGGATGTCAAAACCGGCGACCCAAAACAAGACGGCGAGGCCCAGCACCAGCGGCGTCATCAATAAACCTTGCACGCCGCGGATCGCGATCCACGACGCCAGCGGGGCCAACAGCAATGACGCCCCGAGCCAGAAGTGTGCGAGAAACGTGAAGCGCTTCGTCAACGAGTACGCGCAGATAAAACCGAGCACCGGAATGGAAAGATACAGCGGCCACGGGTTGCCGGTGGCGAACCAAAAGATCGACGTGCAGCCCACAAACGCCACGGCACAGACGACCGTGAAGAGCCAGACCGCGGCGACGCTCAAACTCCCCGTGACGAGGTGCCGATTGGCCGTGCGCGGATTATCGGCGTCCAGCCGGCGGTCGGCGAGGCGATTGAACGCCATCGCTGTGCTGCGGGCGAAGACCATGCACAACAAAATGCCGGCAAACTCCACCGGCCAATGGTCGGGCTTCTCTTTCCAGGCGAGGGCGGCGCTGAGAAACGCGAACGGCAGCGCAAAAACGGTATGGCTGAAGCGGATCATTTCCAGAAGCAGACGGAGTCGCTTCAGCATGAGAGAAGTCCGCGAGAGCGGCCGCCTCACACTGCGCGGCGCGGTTTTCGCTTAGCTCCGCGAGTCGGCCACTCCGAGCCGCATTGTAGCGAGTGCGGCTCACGCCGGCGTGGCCGCCGCGGCGGTTGGACCATGGTCGCGGCACTTGCTCCCGCTCACTCACGATGAGTCGGTCGCGTAAGTCGCCGACAGCCGTTGGGAACGGCAAAATTGCCCCTGGTGACAGCGCCGAGCGGCCGTGTGTGCTCCAGCGCGATACATCCGTTCATGTTTAGAAGAAGCCTACAGCGAAATTTGCGTGTTTTTTCGTTGGAATAGAATGAGTAGCGATTGAAGAGCCGGCGCCTGAAAGTATGGAAACTGCGGAAAGCACCGAATTGTCAAAGACTTGCCCTTGCTGTCGCACCCCATTCCCGCGAAAATGAAAGGGACCATCTTCGAGATCGCACAAACCGCGACTTGACGACGTCAACCGGTCTCGTTCGCAAGGGGATTGGAATGAGAACTGGCCGCGAAGTTCTGGCGTATGCTCGCCGGACCGGGTGACGGGCATGGTGCGCTCCTGGCGCGAGCCGGGGAGGCATCCAAGTGGGTCGCAAGCCCACTTTTTTCGTTTTATGGGTGTTGGATGAGGTAGGTCCATGAACGGTCCCGATCTGCTCCGCATCGTTGACGCCATGCACCGCGAGAAGAACATCCCCAAGGAGGTGATCTTCGAGGGCATCGAGGCGGCGCTCCAACTGGCGGCAGAGAAGCATTATGGCGAAGAGGAAGGCATCACGGTCGCCATCGACCGCGACAACGGCGACATCCAGGCCCTTCGCGGCGAGCAAGTGATCGACCCGGAATTGCTCGGCCGCATCGCCGCCCAAAGCGCTAAGCAGGTGATGATCCAAAAGATTCGCGAGGCGGAGTGCAACGCGGTCTTTGACGAATACGCGGCGCTCAAGGGCGATCTGGTACACGGCACCGTGCAGCGCTTCGAAGGCGGCGCCGCCACCGTCACGCTCGGTAAGTCGGAAGCCATTTTGCCCCGCAGCGAACAGATTCCGGGTGAAACGCACCATGTCGGCGAACGCATTAAAGCGGTCATCCTCGACGTGCGCAAAGTCGGCCATCGGGTGAAGATTATTCTCTCACGCTGCCATCCCGACTTTGTCCGCCGGTTGTTTGAAAACGAAATCCCGGAAATCGCGGACCGCACCATAGAAATCAAGGCGGTGGCCCGCGAAGCGGGTTATCGCACCAAGGTCGCGGTATCGAGCATCGATCTCAAGGTGGATTGCGTCGGCGCTTGCGTGGGCGTGCGCGGCAGCCGCATCAAGAACATCGTCGACGAACTGGGCGGCGAGCGCATTGACATCGTCCGCTGGAACGACTCGCTTCAGGTGCTGATTCCGAACGCCTTGCAGCCGGCGTCGATTGAAGAAGTGTTCCTCTACCAGATGTTAGGCCGCGCGATCGTGCTGGTGAAGGAAGATCAACTGTCTCTCGCCATCGGCCGCCGTGGGCAAAATGTCCGGCTGGCGTCGAAGCTTGTCGGCTGGGACATCGAGATTATGACCCACGACGAGCTGAACGAGGGCATCGACCGGGCGGAGGGCTGGTTCACGGAGCTGCCGAACTCCACGCCCGAAATGGTCGAGGCGTTTATCGAGAGTGGCTTCCTGTCCTACGACGACCTGACTTTCCTGGAGCCGGCGCAACTCGCGGAGTTGTCCGGCGTGACGGAAGAGCAGGCCGCGGAGATCATCGACTACGCGGAAGGCGCGGCCGAGCGCGTTGAGGAAGAAGCTCGCATCGCCAAGGCGGCGGCGGATGCGGCGGGTCCGCCCGAGCCCGTGCTCGCCGCGTCGAGCGCCAGCCAGCGGGCCGCCGCTATCTTGGGCGACGGCGGCGAAGAACCGCCGGCGGCCAAACCCGCGAAACAGACGCTGGAAAGCCTGTTCGGCCCCGACGAGCCCGCGCCGCAGGAAGAAAAGCTGCGGGCGGAGGACGTGTTCGGCGACGCGCCGGCAGCGACGCAGGAACCATCGGCGCCACCGTCGGCGCCCGACGCTTCCGAATGAAGCGAGTCCGGGGCGGGCATGCCGCGGCTGGCGTGGCAGGCCGCAGCGGAAAGACTTTACGGGGCCCGTAAACGTATGGCACGCAACGGCTACTGAGGAACAATCGCGCGGAATGAAGAACGGCAGACCACCGCCGGTGTGCGGCGATGGGCAGGATTCTCTTTTCCAGGGAATCGAGGACGGCTAAAATGTTCTAAATCCATGACTTGATGGCCGTGAGGCCAGCTAGGGAGCTTGAGCTTGATCACACAGGAGCAGCGCTTGCAGAAAGAGAAGATCCGGGTCTATGTGCTTGCGCGCGAGCTGAACCTGGACACGAAGGACCTGCTTGACATGTGTCAGCAGGCCGGCATTGAGGTGCGCAATCAACTGAGCAGCCTTGATCCGGAGCAGCGCGACGTGATCGAAGAGATCGTGAAGCGCGGCAAGAGCACGCCGGCGGCGCCGTCGAAATCCGCCGCTCCTGTCGTTCCCTCGGTGACGCCGGGCAAGATTCCGACGCTGGCGCCGATGCGGCCGCGCGTCCTGGAAGCCAAGCCGGCCAAGCGGGAGCCTGAGCCGCCGCCCGTTCCATCGCCGGTGACGCCGGTGACGCAGGCGCCGCCGGTTCCGGTCGAGACGCCGGCTGTGACCGCAACCCCGGCCGCCGCGCCGCCTAAACCGATAGAGACTCCACCGATCGCTGCGCGGGCTCCGGAAGCGCCGCCTCGTCAAACGCCCGCTGCTCCTGCACCGTCCGCGCCGGTCGCGCCGGCGGCAACGACCCGCCCGCCGGAGACGCCGACCGCGCCAAACGCGCCCACCGTCGGCCGCCCGCGCGACCTCAATCAAGCGCGGCCTGGCGACGCCGCGCCGCGTCCACAGCAGCGCCGGCAACGCGACATTCCCCGGCCGTCGTTTGTACGCTCCAACGTTCCGCCGCCCCTCAAAAAGACCGGCGGCGAAGACAAGAAGCCCGCACAGCCGCAGGCGCAGAAACCGATCGCGTACGTGCCAAAGGACGTCGCCAAGGGCGGCGGACCGATCAACGTCAAAGACCTCCTGGCACGCAAGCCCGCGGAGCCCGGCGTCGTTCCCCCGGTGGACGGTGACGAGGATGACGAGGCCGCACGCAAAGGCGGCGCCTCCAAGCGGCCGGGCGGCGTTGTCGGCCGCGACCAGCGCCACGCCAAGCGCAACGAGCGTGCTCGCGCCCGCAAGGAACCAGAGGTCGTCGGCGGCAAGCTCGTCCTCGACGAGGACGACCGTCCGCAGAAGACGCGCGATCGCCTGCGCAAAATTCAACAACGACAAAAGCCCACCCAGCCGCGAAAGGGCAAAGTGCCGATTCAAATGCCGATCACGGTCCGATCCCTTTCCGAGGCAATGGGTCTGCGTTCGGTCGATCTGCTCTTCCGCCTGAAGGATTTGGGCGCGGCCGCCAGCATTACCATCAATTCCGTGATCGACCCGGTGATGGCCGAGACGGTCGCCGAGGCCAACAGTTGCGAACTGGATATCAAGCGTCCGCTCGATGCCGAGGAGCAACTCCTCGCGGACTTCGACCGGGCCGCGGAGGGGGAAGAGCTGGTGCCGCGAGCGCCGATCGTAACGATCATGGGTCATGTGGATCACGGCAAAACGTCGCTGCTCGACAAGATTCGCGTGAGCAACGTCGCCGCGACGGAAGCGGGCGGCATTACCCAGGTCATTCGCGCTTGGCGCGTGCCGCACGCGGGCAAATACATCACCTTCCTCGACACGCCCGGCCACGAGGCTTTCACGAAGATGCGCGCCCGCGGCGCCAATGTGACGGACATCGCCGTCATCGTGGTCGCGGCCGACGACGGCGTCATGCCGCAGACCGAGGAGGCGATTAACCACGCGCGCGCCGCCGGCGTGTCGATGATCGTCGCGATCAACAAGGTTGATTTGCCGAACGCGAATTTGAACAAAACTCGGCAACAGCTCTACAGCCTCAACGTTCTGCCCGACAACATGGGCGGCGACGTGCCGTTCGTCGAAACCAGCGCCGCGACCGGCAAGGGCATCTTCGACGCCGACGGCTTGCTCGATCAAATCTCCGTCGTCGCCGAGTTGAAGGAGCTGAAAGCGAACGCGAACAAACCGGCGCGCGGCACGTGCTTGGAGGCGAACCTCACGGAAGGCGAGGGCGTCTTTGCCACCCTGCTGGTGCAAAGCGGCACGCTGCACAAGGGCGACGTGGCGCTCTGCGGCGCCAGCTACGGCCGCGTCCGCGCCATGTACAACGACCTCGGCCAACCCATCGACGAAGCCGGGCCAAGCGTCCCCGTCCGCATCACCGGCCTCAACGAAGTGCCCAACGCCGACGATCCGTTCCAGGTCGTGCCGGAGCTGACCACCGCCCGCGAGATCGCCGATAAGCGGCAGACGAAGCAGCAGGAAGCGGCGCAGTATCGGCGCGAGCCGGTGAAGCTGGAAAACTTGAGCCAGGTCAAGATCGCCGAGTTGAAGGTGATTTTGAAGGCCGATTTCCGGGGCTCCGTCGAAGCGATTCGCAAAGAACTCGAAAAGCTGCACCACGAGGAAGTCCGCGTCCGCATTCTCGAAGCCGCCATCGGCGCCATCACCGAGAACGACGTGTGGCTGGCGTTGACTTCGCCCGAAGACACGCTGATCGTCGGCTTTAATGTTGTGCCCGATGACCGCGCTCGACAGGTCGCGGAAGAACGCGGCGTGCAGATTCGGCTGTACAACATCATCTACGACCTGACGAACGACATCCGCTCGGCTCTCGAAGGCAAGTTGAAGCCGCGCGAGGAGATTGTGTACCTCGGCCGTGCCGTCGTCCGCGACACGTTCAAGATCAGCCGCGTCGGCACCATCGCCGGCTGCTATGTCACGCAGGGCATCATCGAACGCTCGGCAAAGGTGCAGGTGATCCGCGAAGGCGTCATCGTTTATCCGCCGGCGGAGCGCACCGCTTCTCTTGAATCGCTCAAGCGCTTCAAAGAAGACGTGCGCGAAGTCCGCGAAGGCTTTGAATGCGGCATCAAAATCGCCGGCTACGACGACATCAAAGTCGGCGACGTGATCTCGGCGTATCGCGTCGAGCACATTCAGCGGACCTTGGAGAAGTAGGAAACAGGAACCAGCGATCAGGAATCGGGTCTATGGTTCCTGATCCCTTGATAACCGATTCCTGATTACCGATTCCTGCAATGATTGTCGGTTCGCTAAAGGTTCGCATGTTGGTCCGGGAATCGCGCAGTTTGAAAGACAAACGCCAGGTCGTGAAGAGCATCAAGGACAAGCTGCGGCAAAAATTCAACGTGTCGGTAGCCGAGGTGGATGCTCACGAGAATCGGCAACTGATCGTGCTCGGCTTCGCGATGGTCAGTAACGAGGCGTACCACGTGCGGACGGCCTTGCAAGAAGTGCTTGCCGCCCTCCGCAGCCATCCGGTCGCCGAGTTTCTAGACCACGAGTTGGAAATATGAGGCCGTTCGTAGTGGCCGCATTCATGCGGTCCGCTTGCAACCCCGATGAATCGGGGCGCCGCGAACGAAGCCGGGCGGCGAAGGGATATCCGAAATGAAGCCGCACCGACTTGAACGCGTGGCCGAGGCGATTCGCGAGGTCGCCGCCGAGACGATTCTCTATGAGATGCGCGACCCTCGGATCAAGCACGTGACCGTGACCCGCGCCGAGGTGTCGGGCGACTTGCAGCACGCGAAAGTCTTCGTCTCGGTGATGGGCTCGCCGCAAGAACAAAAGCTGTGCATGCACGGGCTGAAAAGTGCGGCCGGTTTTTTGCAATCGAAGCTGGCCGACCGTTTGCAAACCCGCTTCACGCCGATCGTTCAGTTCGTGTTGGATCAGGGCGTGAAGAAGAGCATCGAAATCACCCGCCTCATTAACGAGGCGCTTGGTCAACAGGCCCCAGCGGTTCAGGGACCGGAGGCTCTGAACCGCGAGGATGGTTCCGCTGACGGAACGGCGGAAGAGGACCGTGTGGAGAAGTGACCCTCCTTTGCCAACCTTTTGTGGGGTGATCGCAGGATTATGCCGACCACAATCAACAAGCAGCGTCTGTTGACGCAACTGTTCGCGGCGTACAAGAAGCAAGTGGATGGATCCGAGCCCGAGCCGCGGCCGGTCTTGGAGCAGTTCATCTACGGCGTCTGCCGCGAAGGGGCGACGCGCGAGCTGGCCGATCGTGCCTTCCGCGGTTTGACGGAGCGCTTTTTCGACTGGAACGAAATCCGCGTCAGCTCAGTGCGCGAGGTGGAGGAAACGCTGGCCGACCTACCGAACCCGGTCCTGCGGGCGGAGCGGTTGATCAGCTTCCTGCAAGAAGTCTTTGAAACGACCTTCTCGTTCGATCTCGAATCCCTGCACAAGAAGGGGGTAAAGCAGGCGGCGAAGCAACTCGCGCGCTATCAGGCCGCCAACGACTACGTGGTTTCGTGGGTGGTGCAGCAGACGCTCGGCGGGCACGCGATTCCGCTCGACGCGCCGACGCTGCGCACGCTGCAGCGCATCGGCTTGCTTGAAGAGAATCAAAACGAAGAAGCACTGCAAGCCAGCCTGGAGCACCTTGTGCCCAAGTCGAAGGGACCGCTTTTCAGCGATTTGATGAGTCTCCTCGCCAAGGATTTGTGCTGGGAAAACGATCCACACTGCTCCGGCTGCCCGCTTCTGAGCGAATGTCCCACGGGTCAGGACAACTGTCGCGAGACGATGAGCGCCTCGCGTTCGAGCCGCCCGAAGCCGCGTTAGCAGCCAAGAATGATGAATGCCGAATACCGAATGTCGAATCAATGACCAAATCCGAATGACGAATTCACGTAGCCATTCGTCAATTGGCGATTCGTCATTGATTCGACATTGGGCATTCGGCGTTCGTCATTCGTCAACACCACAATTCGAGCTTCGCAACCTCATTTCTTTGCCCTTTGCCCGTGCGCCGCTTGGGGGTACAATCCCAGCCGAGGTACAGACTCGGGCGCGTGAGCCATTCGCGTTCACGTTCCCCCGCGAAGAGGCGGCCGTCGCCGGCTGCCAGCCCCTCTGTGCGGGAGGTAATCAGGACGATGGCCCTATCTTTTCGATTCAGCGCGGCATGGCTATGTACGCTCGCGGCAGGGACGCTGCTGGGCGCGCAGACGCCGCTCCCGGGTGAGCCGCCGCCGCTCCACGTTTCGATCCATCCCCCGTCGAAAAAGGACCGAGATTACCGAGAGGCCTTGCGGCTCTACGCGCGCGGCCTGATGGAGGAACGCGACAACCGCTTCCTCGAAGCGGTTACGACTTTTGAGCAGGCGCTCGCGCTTGATTCCGAAGCGATTCCCGTGTTGCGCTCGTTGGTTCCCCTCTACTTGGCCCTGGATCGCACGGAG
The DNA here is from genome assembly GCA_041499805.1 of Gemmataceae bacterium. Taxonomy (GTDB): domain Bacteria; phylum Planctomycetota; class Planctomycetia; order Gemmatales; family Gemmataceae; genus JBGQKZ01. The sequence continues at coordinate 91,447 of JBGQKZ010000007.1, read as the reverse complement.
CAGGCGCTGAAATCTTGCGAACGCGTTCTTCAACTCGATCCCGAGGATTGCGAGACGTGGTACGTGCTGGCGCGGCAGCACCGCAGCCGGAGTCGCAGTAGCGAGGCGATCGCCAGCTTGACGCGTCTGCTCAAGTGCCGGTCGCTCGCGGATCGTCCCGATCTGCACGCTCAGGCCGCGTTCGATCTCGCGGTCTTGTGCGAACAGAGTCAGGAATTCGCCGAAGCGGAAGCCGCGCTCCAGGAGGTGGCCCGCGTGCTGGACAATACCGACGCCGTCATGGAGAGAACCGCGCTCACCCGCGAAGAGGTCGATGGCCAAGCCGTGGAGGCCTACGAACGACTCGGGCAGGTCAGCATGAAGGCGAAACACTTCGACGCGGCCCGTGCCGCCTTTGAAAAAGCCCAGGCGCGCATCGGCCCGCAGGATCGCGTTCGTGTCCAGCGCGTGAGCTACAATCTCGCACAAGTCTATCAAGCGCAAGGTCGGCCCGCCGACGCACTGCGCTATCTAGACCAGTATCTCAATACGCAGCCGCAAGGCACGGAAGGATACGAGCTGCAAATCGCGCTCTTGCGCCAGGTCGGCCGCGCGAGTGACGTGATTCCGACGGTGAAACGGCATTTTGAAGCCGATTCGCACAACAACGCGCTCCGCGAGCTGCTCGCCCGGACATATGCCGAGAACGGCCAACTGGCGGACGCCGAACGCGAGTTCAAGGCGCTCGTGCAAGAGGAGCCCACGCCGGCGGGGTATCGTGGATTGTTCCGCGTTTACCAGCAACAAGGGCGGTCCGACGTGATTTTCAACGAACTCGACCGCGCCCTGGCGGCGGTGAATCCGGAAAACGGGCGTTCGGGCAGCGCCAAGGATGCTGCTTGCGCGCGGTCGATCTTGATCGTGCTCCGCGATGAAAAAGACATGTTCCAAGCGCTCCTGCCGCTGGCCCGGCAACGGCTGCTCGTCAGCGGCGGTGCGCGGCAGCGCGGCGATCGGGCGGCCCAACCGCGCCCCGACACCGTGGAATTTCTCGCCAGCCTCGCCATTCGCGCCCACTTGTTGGACGACGCCGAATTTCTCTACCGCTCCTGCCTCGACATGCAACCGCCACAGCCGCAATTCGGCCGGCGTTCCAGCGAAGGGGACATCTACGTTGGCCTGCTCCGGGTTCTGTTGGCGGCACACAAACACGAGGCGATCCTAGAAATATGCGACCGCGGCCTCGAACACGCCGCGGCTACCAACAGAACACTATTCCGTGCGCGTCGAACCCAAGCGCTTCTGTCCCTGGGACGGCTCGACGAGGCGCTCACCGAAGCGGACCTGACCGTGGATGTCTCCGATCCGGCGAATCGCGTGTACGCACGAACGCAGCGGGCACATATTCTTGCCGCCGCCGAACGCTTCGACCAAGCGATGGCGGAGTGCGAGGCGTTGCTCAAGGACTATACCGAGCCAAAGGACGTGCATCAGATCCGCATCACTTACGCCTTCGTATGCCAGCAAGCCCGCGCCTTCGCCAAGGCGGAGGAGCAGATGCAAAAAGTGCTCGACGCCGATCCCGCGGACGCCTCCGCGAATAACAGCCTGGGTTACTTCTGGGCTGATGAGAACAAGAATCTCGATCAGGCGGAGAAGTTGATTCGCAAGGCGATCGAACTCGACCAGCAGGAACGGCGGACCGGAGTCAAGTTTTCGGCCGACGCCGATCATGACAACGCCGCTTATATTGATAGTCTGGGCTGGGTGCTGTTCCGCAAGGGCCGCCTGGACGACGCCCGCCGCGAATTGGAGAAGGCGGCCGCGTTGCCCGACGGCGTCGACGACCCCGTGGTCTGGGATCATCTGGGCGACGTCTACGCCCGCATGGAACAGCCGGCACGGGCTCGGACCGCCTGGCAAAAAGCAATCGATCTCTACGAAAAGGCGAAGACGCGGCCGCGCGACGCCCAGTACCGCGACATCAAGGAAAAACTCAAGCTCCAAGAGCTGGATTCACACCCGTAAGGTGAAACGGTGTCTGGAACGGACGCCTTTTCGCCCTGAATGAAGGAGGAGCCATGTCTGGGCATTCCCATTGGGCAACCATTAAACACAAGAAAGGCGCCATCGACGCGAAGCGCGGCAAACTGTTCAGCAAGCTCAGCCGCGCCATCATCATTGCCGCCCGGCACGGCGGCGGCGACCCGGAAACGAACCTCAAGCTGCGCTACGCCATTGACAAGGCTCGCCAGGTCAGCATGCCGAAGGACAACATCGAGCGGGCCGTCAAGCGCGGCACCGGCGACATGGAAGGCGTGATCTTCGAGGAATTGACCTACGAGGGTTACGGCTCCGGCGGCATCGCGATCATGGTCGACGTGGTTACCGACAACCGCAATCGCACCAACGGCGAAGTCCGCAAAATCTTCGAGCGTGCCGGCGGTAAGTTGGGCTCGGCGGGCAACGTCGGCTTCCTCTTCGAGCGCAAGGGCCTCATCGCCGTCAACGCGGCCGACACGGATGAGGACACGCTCATGAGCATCGCCCTCGATGCCGGCGCCGACGATCTGAAACGCTCCGGCAGCATGTTCGACGTCATCTGCGAGCCGCACGTCTTCAATCAGGTGCAGGAGGCGATCCAGAAACACGGACTCACGCCGGCCCTCGCCGAGATCACTCAAATTCCGAAGGCGCCCGTAGACGTGGACGCTGAGACAGCGCGTAAAGTCGTGCGCCTCATGGAAGCGATCGACGATCACGACGACGTGCAGAACGTCTATTCCAATGCGAACCTCACCGAAGAAGTGATGGCCCAGGTCGGCGAGGAGTGACTTGCCTTGAGCTTATCCAAAAAAGGGGTCGGGAACTCTGCATGCAGGAGTTCCCGACCCCTTTTTCGGATCGCGGTGCGAAGCGCGGGCCTTTTGGATGGAAGCACGGGGTGGATTGCGTTGGAACGCTCAATCCGCTCGCGCTTCGCGCTTCGGGCTCCCCGTTTCGCCCAACAATCCCGCCAAGAAATGCACCGCGTCGCCCTGGTCGCGCGCCACTTCTGCGAGGGCGCGGTAGTCCTCGGTGCGCATGCACAATTCGACAATGCTCGGGCAGCTCAGCGGATGACTGATCGGCCGTGCAAGATGTTTTCGCGCCACTTCCAGCGCCTCCTGCGGCCGATCCAAGCGTAGCAGCAAGTTGACGAGCACCTCCGCCGGATAGGTCCCGACCGACTCGGGATCGGCGTCGTCCGCCTTCTTGTGAAAGTGCGCCAACCCCTGGTCCACGTTGTCGCCCGCGAGAATGGCCAGATAAACGCCGTGGTCGCGGTAACGGTCTTCAAACGGCGGGTCGCCCGCGTATTGAAACCGCGGCGACAACTTCTGCCCGTACGTGCAAAGCTCGCGCGCCAGGTCGAGTTCCGCGCTCGGCCCCAAGTTGACGCTCATCTGCACCACGGAGCCGAGGTGCGACACGTCGATGTGGTAGAACTCGTCCTCGAATAACCATTCGCGCCCCGCCATCAGCTCAAGCACCGATCTGCCTGCCGGCGGCTTGCCCTCGCGGCGTTCGATGTCGGCGCGCAGCCGTTCCGTGAGTTCTTCGTACAACGCGCGCACAAGCCGTTGAATGCACGCTTGTCGCACCTCCGTCGGATGTCCCAGGTCCTGACTGCTCAGCGTGGTGATCGCGTTGCACAGGCCGAACCGGGTCAGAATCCACTCAAACCCCTTCCGCGGATTCACGCCTTCGTAGAACGCGATGTGAACGAGTTGTTGAATGTCTTCGTCTTCCTTCGGCTGATAGCGATCGAGCGCCGCCGCGATGCGAGCGGGCTCGCCGAGCATGCGAAGATAGACCCACGCTTGCGGAATGTCGCCCTCGTTCAAGAAGAGCTGGCCAATCTCGCGACCCGCCTCGCGGATCGCGTCTTCATACTGCGTGTGCAACGCGGGAGGCAGCGACTGCGAGGGGGCGGTCGGCACCGGCAACACGCCGAGTTCGTGCCGCTTTTTGAGCAGCAGAGCGTAAAAGAGGTTGCCGTATTCCTTGCGTTCGCGCAGCCCGCTACAGAGCCGGTCGATGGCTGGTATCGGGCCTTCCGCGCCGAGGGTGCGTTCCAAGTCGTCGAAAACCGTTGAGTCCATATTGTTCCCAAAGCCCCGTCACATATCCGCCTGGTTAACGTCTATTCTCTACCTTCTCTCGTCTATGCTCAATGCCGCATCGCGGCAAGCGGATTGGACTTTCGCGCGCGGCGGCGGTGTGGTAGAAATCCTCGCTTTTTCACGGAAGATGCGGGACGACCATCCCGAGAGGAGCCGCCAGCCATGAGCAGGATGAGCCCGAAGCGGATCGCGGCGGTGGTTGCTGCCGCGTTGCTGCCGCTCTTCGGTGTGGCCTGGGGCCAGCAGATCCACCGCAACGGCTTCGAGGCTTACGACCCCGCGTGGACCAAAGGTCCGGCGGACGCCGTTTATCGCGAAACCGCCCATCAGCTCACCGACAACACGGCCCACGGCGGCCAGCGTTCGGAGTTCATTCAGCTCACCGCCGAGCAGGGCAGCCACATTTATTACACCTACGAAGTCGGCCGCGCCCCGCTTAGCGAAGAGCTCAATGCGAGCGTCTGGATCAAAGCGAACCGCCCTGGGGCACAACTACTCGCGCGCCTCGTTTTGCCGCACGAGCACACCAAGGACCGCCTCGACGAGCCGTTGACGACGCTGATTCGCGGCGACCTTTACGACCTCGTCGGCCGTTGGAAACGCCTGGAGCTGCGAACGCCCGTCAAAATGGCCCAGCAACAGCAGCAATTGCTTCGTGCGGAGCTGGGCCGCGACGTCAACATCGCCGACGCCTACATCGATCGACTAGTTCTGAATCTCTACGGCGGACCGGGGCTCACCGAGGTGTGGATCGACGACCTGGAAATCGGCCCGGTCACCGGTGACGCCACGCCGTTCAAAACGACCAGTCGGCCGGCGACGCGCGACGCACTACCCGGACCGCCGATCCCACGCCGCACGGCGCTGGTCGAACTAAAACGCGATCAACTTCTAGTCGGCGGCAACCGCTTTTTCTTCCACGCCATTCGCTATAGCGATACGCCGCTGAAGACCCTGCGCGACGCCGGCTTCAATACCCTTTGGCTGGACGGCCCCGCTTCACCGTCGTTTCTCGACGACGCGATGAACCTCGGCTTCTGGGTTGTGCCCACGCTGCCGCTGCCGGACGATACGCACCCAGGACCGTCGAACGCCCTGGTCGCCGATATTAGCCGTCTGTCGGAGCAGGAAGGCATCCTCTTCTGGAACCTCGGCAACGGCGGGCTCCAGGCGGAACAACTGCAAGCCGTGGCCAAGACCGCTCAGCAGGTTCGGGCTGTCGATCAACAAAGACCGCTTGCCATCGACGCCTGGGACGGCTTTCAACCGTATTCGCGCACGGTCAACATGCTTGGCATCCACCGCTGGAACCTGATGACGGCGCTGGAGATGCCGAAATACCGCGAATGGCTCTGTCAACGGCGCAACCTCGCCTATTCCGACACGTTCCTGTGGACGTGGGTGCAAACGCATTTGCCGGACTGGTACACGAACCTTGTCTATGACCGTCCGCAATCCGCCGGGTTCAACGAGCCGGTCGGCCCGCAGCCGGAGCAGATTCGGCTGCTGACCTACACCGCTCTTTCGGCGGGCTGCCGCGGCCTCGGCTTCTGGTCGGACCGGTTCCTCGCCGACAGCCATCAAGGCCACTCGCGGCTGCTGATGATGGCGCTGCTCAATCAGGAAATGCGCCTGCTGGAGCCGATGCTCGTCGCCACTGGCCGCACCGTTTCTCCTGAGCCGACGTGGATTGACACAACGCGGCCTGAGATCAAGGCCGCGGTTATGTATACCGATCGCGGCGTCCTCGTGCTCCCGATGTGGATGGGCCCAGGATCGCAGTTCGTTCCCGATCAGGGGGCGATGACTAATTTGAAAATGATTGTCCCCGGCATCCCGCTGAGCGCCGAGCCGTGGGAAGTGTCGCCTGGCCGAGTGCAGGCGTTGCAAAAGGAGCGCGTCGTCGGCGGCACGCAGGTCACGCTGCCGGAATTTGATCTTACGGCGGCGGTTGTCTTCACGTCCGACAACGGTCCCGACGGCGTGCTGGTCGGTTTCCAGGAACAGAATCGGCGCATGCAGAAACAGGCCGCTCACTGGGCTCACGACCTCGCCGAGGACGAGCTGCAAACCGTCGCGACGATCGAGGCCGAATTGGAGCGCGCCGGCCACATACTCAAGAACGGCGACAAGCTTTTGGAGAATGCCAAAACCCGTCTCCAGCTTTGCGCGCAGCACTACAACAACGGCGAGTTCGCGGAAGCATACGCCGAAGGGCAGCGTGCCTTGCGGCCGCTGCGCATCCTGATGCGGTCGCAATGGAACGAGGCTGTCAAGAGTCTCGACGGCAACCCCGTTGCCAGTCCATACGCCGTCAGTTTCTACACGCTGCCGCGTCACTGGCGCTTCATGGAAGAGATCAAACGCCAGTCCGCCGGCGCCAATCAACTGATTGGCGGCGATTTCGAAACCGCGGCGGTGGACGGATTGCCGACCGGCTGGACGGTTGAGCGCGTGAGCCTCGACGATGTCGAGCTGTTATCGAAGGTTGTCGCCTCGGAACAGCAACAAGGCAAGACGTGTCTTCTGCTTCAGATTAGCCCGAAGAATCCCCTGGCGCCGCCGAAGGCGCTGGAACGAACCTTCCTCGCCGTCCACACGCCCAAACTGCAAATGCAGCCCGGCACGCTCGTGCGCGTCAGCGGCTGGATGCGCGTGCCTGCGGAGATCAAGGCATCGGTCGACGGCGCCATGTTTTACGACAGCGCCGGCGATGAACCGCTTTCGTTGCGGGTGACGGGCGTGACGCCGTGGAAGAAATACACGTTCTTCCGCCGCGTGCCGGCATCGGGTGAGTTGACCGTGACGTTCGCGCTCACGGGTATGGGATTCGCCTTGTTCGACGACGTGCGAGTCGAGCCGCTGTTCCCCGCCGCGACCGCAAGCGTGCCGGCGCCGCGTGCCGCCCGATAGTGCAAGCGGATTTCGGAGCCCGCCGTGTGTGTGCGCGGCTTCGCGCTATCCCTCGCTCACGCGTCGGGCTCCGAGGTGAACTCAGCGGCCAACACTTTCCGCAACGTCTCCATCGGCAGCCCGATCACGTTCGTTATGCTCCCTTCCACCACCTGCACGAATGGGTCATTCTCTTCCTGAATCGCATAGGCGCCGGAACAACCTTGCCATTGCCGCGTGGCCAGGTACTGACCTAATTCCTGTTCGCTCAACTCTTTGAAGAACACGCGCGTCATTTCCTGCCATGCGATTTGCACGTCGTCGGGCCGCCGCCACAGGCAGACTCCCGTCCAGAGTTCATGTTCGCGGCCGGAGAGGAACCGCAGGATGCGTCGCGCGTCGGCCTCGTCGCCCGGCTTGCCGATGGCCTGTCCGTCCAGCCAGCCGACCGTATCGGCGGCCAGGACAAGCCCGTTCGGCACACGCGGCGCAACGACGTGCGCCTTCAACCAAGCCACCGTCTGCACGAAGGCGCGGGGCTCGCGGAAGCCCGCGCCGGTCGGTTCGTCGATGTTTGCGGGCAGCACGTCAAAGGCGTAACCAGCCCGCGCGAGCAAATCCTTGCGGGCGGGCGAACCGCTCGCGAGTGTCAGGCGGATAGGGAGCGGCGTTGCCATTGGCGAAGCACCTCTTCCAGCGCCGGCCAGAGACGGTCGGGCGTCAGTTCCGTCATGCACTCCATGCGTGAGCAGCGTTTCAGGTAACTTCCTTGACAGGCGACGCGCGTTTCGACGGCGCCCCGTTCCGCTCCGTAGGGCCCATTCAGCAAGACCTTCGTGCAAGTGTACGGCGCGACTACCGGCCGGCCGAGAGCGACCGCCATGTGCAACGGGCCCGTATCATTCGCCAGCATGAGGTCTGCTTCGGCGAGCAACGCCGCCAACTGCGGCAACGTGGTCGTGCCGACGACATCGCGAAACGGGCCGTTCAGCTGGGCAGCCGTTGCCACGGCCAGCGGCGCATCCTCCGGACTGCCGACGAAAAGCACCGTGCCGCCGGCCAACTTCTGGGCGCGCCGCGCCAGCTCCGCGAAGTGGCTGGGCGGCCAGCGCTTCGTCAACCAGCGCGAGCCGACCGCGAGAGCGAGCCACGGCCGCGGGCAGTCGTGCAGCGTTTCGCGGACCCATTGCCGCGCGGATTCCTGAACCGGCAAGCGAAACTGTTTCGGTCCCCCTCCGCCGCCGAGCGCCGCGGCGACGAGCCACAAACGATCCACCGCGTGCATGGCGTTGAAATCCACGCAGCGGACGACATCGGTATAGAAGGCGGTAGCTGCCTCGCGCGCCGTGCTCAAACCGACCCGCCGCGCCGCCCCCGTCGCGAGCGTCATCACTCCCGAGCGAAATAGTCCTTGCAAATCGAGGACCAGGTCGAAGCGCTCGCGCCGCAACCTCCTCAGGAAGCCGACATAAGTCGCGACGCCGCGAAGGATGCCGGCCTTGGACGCGCCGCGGTCAAACGGCATCGTGGCATCGAGATCGGGATGCCCGCGGAGAAGCGGCTCGTAAGCGCGGTTGACGACCCAGCCGATGTAGGCGTTTGGAAAGCGTTGGCGAACCGCGGTCAGGACGGGCAACGCATGGACGATGTCGCCGAGAGCGCTTGGCTTGATAATGACGATGCGCCGCGGCTCATAGTCGGCGAGCGGCTGCCGTTCCTTGCGGGACATGACGAATCCTTTCCGTCAGCTCATTCGACGCATTACGGGACCCTGAATGCGGAGAGTGAGAACGAGCACAAGAACGAGCAGCGCGGTCCCGAAAATGTAAGGGGCGATGTGCGACGGCAGCGCGTTGTATAACGGCACCCCGGCCGCCGGTCCCAGAATGCGCGCCATCGCTGAAGCAGATTGATTCACGCCGAGAATCTCGCCTTGCCGCTCCGGATCCCCAAGTCTTGAAATCAAAGCCTGAACGGAAGGCGTCATAAACGCGAATCCCGTGACCGCCAAGGCCAGGATAATAAGCAGGATGCCTAACAGAGGCAGCTCGGCGGCGTGTTCGCGGTCGCTGGCGAGGTAGGCGATCACCCCGAGTCCGGCCATGCCCACGGCCATCAAGGCGGTCCCGAGCCAGGTGAACGTGATTTCATTCACGCGCTTCGCCAGCGGCCGGTAAAGACCGCCTTGCACCAGCGCGAGCACCAAGCCAACGTACGCGAACACCAGAAGATTGTCCTGATCGTCAAGACCCATCGTCTGGGTGAGGTACGCCAGCGTCGGCTCAAAGTTCGCAAAGGCGAGAGTGGCAAGAAAGAAGATCAGAATGAGCGTCCCGATGATCGGCGTGCGCAGAGCAGTCTGAAGCCCGCGAGCCAGATCGCTCCAGCGTCGGCCGCCATGTCGCGAACCGCCGTGCCGCGTCTCGGGCAGAAGAAAAACTCCGAGGACAAGCGCAATCAGCGAGAACCCAGCCGCCGCGAAGCCGGGACCGCCGATGAACTCCGGGGCGTAGCGTAGGGCCGCGTAACCGAGCACGGGACCAAACGTGAAGCCAACGCCGAAACCGGCGCCAATAATGGCCATGCCGCGCGATCGACCCCGTTGACTGGTGCTGTCGGCGATCGCGGCCTGAGCCGTACCGAGGGTGGCCCCTGCGATGCCGGCGCCGATGCGCGACGCGAAGAGCAAGATCAGACCGATTTCGCGCCACCCTTCGCGCCCCAGCATCGATGCGACGCCGAACAGCGAATAGAAGACTACCGAACTGAGTAGACCGAGGAGTAAAATCGGTCGGCGGCCCACTCGGTCGGAGACACGGCCCCAGATCGGTGAGAAGAAGAATTGCATCGCCGAGAAAGACGCCATCAGCGCGCCTAGAATCAGGCCGCCTTGCAAAGACTCGCCAGCTGGACCGAGGAAGGCTTTGCCGTAGCGCGGCAGCAGCGGCAGCACCAAACCAAATCCGAGCAGGTCGATCGCGACGACGAGGAAAACAATTAGCAACGCGCGCTTCCGCACTGCAGGGTCGTCGCCGGGCGAAGCGGCTTCTTCCGTGGCGGCGGTGATCGGCATGTCAGGGAAATCGGCCATCGAATGCTCAAAATCCGCGGAGAATTGGGGACAAATCGCGCTCAACGCGTCGCCACGTTCGCCCCATGGTTTCGGCAGTGAGCGGAAAGGATACCATCCCCTGCCCGTTTGACGCCAGACCGTCGCGCTCACGCGGCTCGCGGACGAAAGAGTCTAAAGTACCGATCCACGGGCGGGTCGCCTACGGTGCTTGACGCGCTCGGCGGAATTGGTGATGGTAAGAGGCATGCACGTGCCGACACCGGCCAGCCGGCGTTTGAACGAGGCTTAGCGAACATGCAAAACGGCGAAGTCGCAGTCAAGGGTTCGATCTCAGCCCCCCCCGCGTTTCTTGTATTCGACACCGAGAGCATCCCTGACGGCATTTTGCTGTCGCGCATCAAGTACGCGGGCGAGAACCTGACTCCTGAGCAAGCCATCGAACGCGCACAGGCCGACGCGCGCGCGAACTCCAGGACCGGCTCCGATTTCCTCCCGCCGAGCTTCCAATTCCCGGTCGCGATCTGCGTCCTCCGCGTGGCGGGCGATTATACGCTGCAATCGATCAAGCCGCTCGATGCGCCGCAGTTCCGGCCGCGCGAGCTGACGCGTCAGTTTTGGCTCGGCATCGGCAACTACCGAGCGAAGCTCATTACCTTTAACGGCCGTGGTTTCGATCTGCCGCTTTTGGAATTAGCGGCGTTTCGCTACGGCGTTTCGGCGCGCGACTACTTCTACAACAGTCGCAATCGTTACAACAGCAACCACATCGACTTATGCGATTGGCTGTCGAACTACGGCGCCTGTCGTATGAATGGCGGCTTGAATCTGCTGTCGAAGTTGCTCGGCAAGCCCGGCAAGATGGATGTTGTCGGCGATCAGGTCTATGCGCTTTATCGAGAGGGCAAGGCGCAGCAGATCAGCGACTATTGCGTGTGCGACACGCTGGACACTTACTTCGTCTTCCTGCGAACGCGGGTGCTGACCGGCGATCTGACGCTCGAACAGGAACAGGATCTCGTGCGCCGTGCCAAGGAGTGGATTACGGCGAGGGCGGAAGAATTGCCGGCGTTGCGCCAGTATCTCGACAATTGGGGCGACTGGGAGCCGTGGCCGTAAGCCGGCCCGTTCTGACGCTGACCGCACTCCGATTCTCCTGTCAGGCACGCCAGAACGAGAGCAAGCCGCGCAGTAGAAAATGAGCCAGACCGCGCGCCGCGAGCAGGCTTTTTTCCGCTTTTTCCTTCCGACCGCGCATGCGCCGATAGACGGACTGCACGCCCTTTTCCACCATCTGCACCGGCGCATCCAATGTGACGATCAGTTTGTAGCTCAGGATCGCCCGTCGCGAACAGCCGCTTTTGCGCAGGTAGCGCACGAAGCCGGTCATCATGTTGGACGACGCGAAGCCGATGTGCTGCCGGGTGCTGGCGCGGCCGAAGTGCGTGAGCTGCACCATCGGCAAATAGATGATCTGCCGTGTCCGGCCGACGCGGACAGAGAGGTCGAGGTCCTCGCCGCCGAACGTGAATTCCTCGTCCCAGCCGCCGCATTCGAGGAATACGGCGCGCGCCATGAACATCGCCGCGCCCATGAGAATCTCGACCGGCCGCGGCGTGTCGGGGTCGAATTCCTGCCGGCGGTAACGCTGATAGGCCGAACGCAACAGCCCCGTCCAGCGCAACAGCGTCGTTCGGTGCAAGAGCGTGGCGACGCTGGGACGAAGGCGGTACGAAACCTGTGCGTGTCCATCACCGTCGATGAGCCGCGGACCGACGATGCCGACGTCGCCGTGGCTTTCCGCGTAATCGAGCAAGCGCGCGAGAGTTCCCGGCGGCACGACGGTGTCGTTGTTGAGGAAGAAGAGATACACGCCGCGCGCGTGCGCCGCCGCCTGATTGTTGGCCCGCGCAAAGCCCGCGTTGAGAGCGTTACGCACCAGAATCACTTCGGGAAACTCGCGCGCCACCATGTCCGCGGCGCCGTCCGCGGACGCATTGTCAACGACGACGGTTTCGAAGCGGACATCTTGCGGCTGATCGTAGAGAGAAGCGAGGCACGCCCGCAGCATGTCGCGGCAATTCCAGTTGGCGATGCACACAGTTACATCGACCGCCAACGGCTCGACGCGCCCAGGCCTCCGCCGGCTGCCGACGCTTGCGGACGGAGCGGTCGGCGCCGACGCTGGATGCTTCGCCGGTTCGATCCGCATCACACTTGCGCGGGAGTCAGACATGCGGTCTCCCAGCGATCGAGATCGAGATAGGGAGCGAACGGTCCGCGGCCGCAGAGCCAACGGCCCACGCCGTAACGGAGCCGCCGGGTCAGCGGCAACGGCTGACGGGCGTAGCGTTCAAGCAGCGTCCGATAGGTGTCATACTGCTGCGGCGTGACGGGCGCATGGGCCTCGCGGAAGGCAATCGCCCAGACGTTCGCCGGCCGCTTGGACGGGCCGTGCCAGCCGAGCACCTTGTACGGGTACTTTTCGAGCAGCAGTTCCAGCGCTTCCGGCGTGAAGCGCCAATAGTCGCGCGGATGCTTGTGGATGTGGAAATAGAACGGGCACGACAACACGACCGCCCCGTCGGGCCGCAGCACGCGAAAGACCTCGTCGAAGCCGCGCCAAAACCGGCTGACGTGCTCGAACGTGTTCATCGCGATGACAGCGCCGAAGGAGCCGTCCGGGAACGCCAAGTTCTCGACGTCGGCGATCCGATCGACGCCGGGACCGGGGCGCACGTCGATGCCGGTGTATTGGCGGCCGGGAAAGAGAGAGCGAAGATCGGAAATGTGCTCCTGGCCGGCGACTTGATAGGAACCGACTTCAAGAATGGGGCCGTCGAGCCAGAACGTCTCGGCGACGGCACGGGCCACGCCTTGAACGAAGTGATTCATGCGGTGCATCCTTGCAGGCAGCGGCGGGCCATCGTCGGCCGGGGGCGGAAAGACAGTTTCGGGCCAGTGTAAGCCCCATACGTACCACTCGGCGGCGCGAGGTGTCAACCGCAACCCGCAGAAGCGCGGACTCAATCGGCGTTCTAGGCGTCTTCAGCTGTTCTCATAAATTAACTACCGATAACCACCGTTAACCACCGCCAAATCGATTTTTCGCGTCGTAGCTCCTTCCGCGTAACATGAACGACAATAAAGAGATATGGCAGAAACAGTCGTCCGTTCGTGGAGGCGGTCCCTACTTAAGACACTTAAGAGCTTCGAGACACACGAGTTGTGGCTCAGCGGCCAGCGCCTACGCGCAGCTGTTGGACCAGTTTCACAACAGCTGAAGCGGTGAAGAATGACCATCAGGATGCGTGCGTCGGTTCTCATGGGTGGTATTGAGGCCTGCGTTCCTTGACGGCGCGCTTCGAGGCATATTCAATAGTACACTATTTGTGCCAAAAAGGCAAGCACATAGATGGTCGGGTAGTGGTACAGTTTCGCGACCAAGAAACCCGGTTTCTTGAAGAAACCGGGTTTCTCCAGACCAAACTGTACCACTACGGATGGTCGGCTCGCGTTCCGCATTAGCGCGTCCCGAAGTGAGAATCAATCCATTTGCGCAATTGCGATTCGTTAGGAGATCGCGTAAGGAGGGTCACTAGGTCTTTCAGAAGCTGTTGGAGATCCTTGAAAGAATCGCAAGGAGTGTTGGCGTGGTACTCGTCCAGAAAGATCCCGATAGCCAGGACGGCAAAGCGAAACTTCTTGCTGTGCGGGTCTCGTTCGTCACAAAAAAACTCCAGGGCTTTAACTGCGATGCCCGGTGCGCTGTCCGTTTCAGTCAGTTTGTTATCCAAGAAATCGCCAAGTCCAAATCGGCGGACCAACTCACCGTTGGTGAGGTTACATATCTCGCCAGCCTGATGGGCGCATGCCTTAAATCCAGAAATCAGCTGGTTCATTTGAACAGATCGTCGTAGACCTCGTTCAGCTCTTCGAGCTTTTGCTTCCGCTCATAGTAAAGATCGTCGGGGATCAAGTCGCTGTAGATATCCAGTTCGTTCCCATTGGGCGTCGTGTTCCACGATCTTGAAACTTCATGACTCCACTCGCTGATTTGGGTAACGGAGTCGTGCATCTGGACAACTTTGACTGCGGAATCGATCGCCTCAAGCGCACCCTCCGGCAGGGTTTTCAGGGCGCCTTGTCCGACTATCTTGCAAACCGTTTCCGTGTACGGGCCTTTGGGCTCGTGGTCCAACGCGATGTCGCCAGATCGTTTGAGCTGGAAAATCAACTCGTCCCCTTTATCGATGCCAGGGCCGTGCGGCAGCCGGACGATTTTCCAACCCGACAGGTAGCCGGTAGAGTTCTTTGCGTAAAAGAGGTGCGCAAGCCAAAACGCCTTGAACAATTTGGTCTTGCCGAGCGAACCGCCAGCCTGCCTCAAAATCTGCAAGATGACCTGCTTGGCTCGATCCCTCTCTTCTTTGTCTTCAAGAATACGCTGTCTGTCGTATTCCCGTTGAGGGAGTGCCATCGCTTCCCCTCCTGCCAGTTCGTTCTTCATGCGTTCCGTAATACCTGATTGAACGCCCATTTTAGCAAGTCTGTCACTCCCATGTTAAACATTTTGCGCGACCGACGGGAAATGAGGCAAGCTCAATCCCCCGCTTCGGCTACCAGCCGTTGCAAAGCCGTTCCTGAGTCCTTTTTTTGCTACGAGCTGCTAATCGAGAGAAAAGTCAATCGTGTTCGCCCGGCCCGCCACGACCTCGCGGCTCAGCCCGGACATCTCCGGATCGCGATAACGGGCGGGAAGCAACGAGCGCGGCGCGACATGCCGGTTGTCGCCGCCAACCTGCGGCGGCGTGTCGATCGCAACAATGGTGACGCGATGCCAACCCACGACAGCCCCGCTGACGCTGTTGGTCTTGAGAATGTAGCTGCCGTCGGGCTGGATTTCGCCCTGCGCGATCGGTCCGCTGCCGCCGCGCTCCGGGTCGGGCGTGAAGATGATGGCGCCGTACGGCAGCGGGCGATTTTGATAAAGCACCTTGCCGCGCACCGGCTCCAACGCCGGCTTTTCCGAGTCACAGCCGAGCGGAAGACAGAGCAGGAAGAGAAAGCACGTGAAGAGCGTGATGTGTCGCATGATCGGCATCCTTGCCCGAAAGGGGTGACGCGCGGAGCCCGGAAAGATACAGGCTTCGGAAGCGCGGAGTATAGCCGTGAACGCGCTTCGGGAGCAACTCAGTTTACCGATTCGCGCTTGGCGTGTCGCGCGGGCGCGAAACGACTGCAAGCGCCGTGCGCTTCCCTGTTTTTCCAGGCTTTGCCATGCCGCGCACCGCGTCATCGTTCGGCTTGATTTCGACCCCTTGCTTGGGTACAAGGCACCGCTCCATGTCCGGCGAAAGAGGGGGTGGAGAGAGGACGTTCACTGCCGGGCGCCGGCCGCTCCAGGATGGAAGGCTCGTGACCGGTCTACTCGAACGAGGGAGACGAAACAGTGAAGAGGAAGCTGGCACTCATCATCGGCGTCGCGGCCCTGAGCGCGGCGGCCTATTTCAGCAGTCCCTTGTGGGCGGACCCCGGCGCGACGGGCGGCGCCGCCCCGGCGCCCGTAAAGACGCGCATCTGTCTCATCAACGTCAGTCAGGTCATCAAGACCTACAAGAAGTGGGACGCTTACCAACAAGAGGCGAAGGTACAGGTGCAGCACTACGAGGAGCAGATGAAGGGTAAGACCAGCCTCCTCGAGGTGAAAAAGAAGGAGTATGCCGACGCCAAGGATCTCGCTACGAAAGATCAGATCGAAAAGGACAGCAAGCGCATTCAGCGTGACCTTCAGGATGCCGCCGAACAGTTCAAGTTGGACTTCGGCAAGAAGGAAGTGGACCAGCTCACGATTATCTTCAAGGAGATTGAAGAAGCCGCCCGCGTTTACGCGCGTGCCCGCGACATCGATCTCGTGCTGCACTACAGCGATCCGTTCGCGCCGGCCCAGGATCCCTACAACCCGAACAACTTGAACCGCAAGCTCACGTCCGGCGCCTTGATTCCGATCTACGCCGCGGACGGCATGGACATCAGCACCGTCGTCACGCAAATGCTGAACGACCGCTACATGAAGCAGGTCGGCACGGCCGCGCCGGCTACGGCGCCACGCGGCAATTAAGCGTTCGTGCTCCCTTTCCCCTGGAATACAGGGGAGAGGGAGAATCCTGCCGCGGCAGCTCCAGCACGTGAAGTCAAGGAAGACGCGAACGTGAGAAGGCACAGTTACCGCTACCAACGAACGATCGCACGGCCCACCGAAGTGCAGGGCATCGGCTTCCTGACCGGCAATCGCGTGCGGCTTCGCTTTCGACCGGCGCCGCCTTCCGCTGGGGTCGTTTTCCTGCGCGGCGACTTGAAGGGACGGCCGGTAATTCCCGCGCTGGTCAACGAGGTCACCGGGACAAAACGCCGCACAACGCTCGGACATGCTCCCGTGCAAGTCAGTCTGGTGGAGCATGTATTGGCCGCCCTCGCGGGGATGCGCATCGACAACTGCGTCGTGGAATTGAACGCGCCCGAGCCGCCCGGTCTCGACGGTTCCGCCCGGCTGTTCGTCGAAGCGCTCGGCGCGGCCGGTACGGTGATGCAAGCGGCGCGGCGGTCGGTTTGGTGTGTGGATCAGCCCGTCGTCGTCGCGCACAACGGCGCGACGCTCGCCTTCCACCCGACCGCGCAAGCCGAGCTGAAAATCAGTTACCTTCTCGATTACGGTCCGCACTCGTCGATCCCACGCCACACGTGTACGCTCCGCATTACGCCCGAGCACTTCGCCAACGACCTCTGCGCCTGCCGCACCTTCATCCTGGAAACCGAAGCGGCGGACTTGCGGCAGCAGGGGCTGGGCTCGCGTACCACGCCGGCCGATCTCCTCGTCTTCGGCAAAAACGGCCCGATCGACAATCGCCTGCGCTACGCCGATGAGCCGGCGCGGCACAAGATTCTCGATCTCGTCGGCGATCTGTCTCTCTTCGGGCAGGACCTGTGCGGCCACGTGGTCGCGTATCGTTCGGGCCATCCGCTCAACGTGGAACTCGTGCGCACGCTTCGAGATTCCTTGCCGGCAACGCAACCGACTTTCCGTGTGGCGGCTTGATGGGGGCTAGAATGGGTCGTCTCCGGCTGGCCGTGGTTGGCGTCGGGCACTTGGGCAAAGAGCACGCACGTATTCTCGCGGAATTGCCGGATGTCGAGCTGGTCGGCGTCGTGGACACCAACCCGTCGCAAGCCCGGACCATTGCCGAGCGCTGCCGGACGCAGGCGTTCGAGGATTATCGACCATTGCTGGGCGCCGTCGATGCCGCGGTGATCGTGGTGCCGACAATGCACCATCACGCGGTCGCCGGCGACTTTCTGCGCCACGGCGTGCCGCTTCTCGTCGAAAAACCGCTCGCCGCCACGTTGCCGCAAGCCGAGGAACTCGTCGCGTTGGCGACGCGGCAGGGCGTATTGCTTCAAGTCGGGCACATCGAGCGTTTCAATCCCGCGTTCGAGGAACTCCAGCGTCGCTCGCGGCAGCCGAAGTACGCCCGCTGCGAGCGCTATGGTCCATTCTCCGGCCGCTCGACCGACATCGGCGTCGTTCTCGACCTGATGATTCACGATCTTGATTTGTTGTTGACGCTCGTGCGGGCGCCGGTGCGTACCGTGGAGGCGCTCGGCGTCTCGGTGCTCGGCGGGCACGAAGACGTTGCCAATGCCCGCATCACGTTTAGCAACGGCTGCGTCGCCGATGTCAGCGCTTGTCGAGTGAGTCCGACGCCGTTGCGGCGGATGCAAGTCTGGTCGCCCGAAGGCTTCGCCGGCATCGACTTCGCGAAGAAGCACTTGACGCTCATTCAGCCGTCCGAGACGTTGCGCGGCCCCCAGCATAACGTAAAAGAAGAGCTTTTCACGAAGCATTTGCAGAAGTTGGAACTCGATTGCGACGCCGGCGACCAGTTGACGAGAGAGTTGGACGAATTCATATTCTGTGTGCGCGCCGGCGCCCAGCCGCGTGCGGACGGCGTTGCGGGCCGCAACGCCGTGGCTCTGGCGGAGCAAGTCCTCAAGTCCATTCGGAACCATTCGTGGGACGGCAAGGATGGCGGCGTGATGGGTCCGGACAAGCT
The DNA here is from genome assembly GCA_041499805.1 of Gemmataceae bacterium. Lineage (GTDB taxonomy): Bacteria > Planctomycetota > Planctomycetia > Gemmatales > Gemmataceae > JBGQKZ01. Next base: position 73,229 of record JBGQKZ010000007.1, on the reverse strand, counting down.
TCCCACGTCTCTCGGCCGGCTGTTCCGACCGGTCGATCAGCAAGCAGCATAAAAGCGGACTCCGCCACTGCGCTATCGGCGCGGCGCCGAATCGAACTGCGGCGTGCCGAGCCGTGCCGTGGGTGGGGCCGCGTTCGGCGCATTCCAACTCTCCGGCTTCGCGGGCCCGTTCTGCTGATACTGCGGCAGGAAACGCGGGGATTCACTGCCTTCGCTTGGCGCTTGTCCTCGGTAAATCGGCCGCGGCGCTTCGTCGAACGGCTGGGCCGGCGGCGCCGTCAGCCGCACCATGATTTTGCCGGCAGGTGTTGCATCGCCCGCCGTGGTGGTGTTCTGCGTCAGCAGCGTCGCCGGCGGCCGACGGGCATTGCGCAGACTGTCGATCCACGCTTCTTCCAGTTTCTCCACGCTTGCCAGCCGGTAATAAGTCTGAACCGCCTTGTCCCAACCGTAGTCCGACCGCATGCCGTGATACACAAACGCTAGAAATGTCTGCCGATTGCTCTGGCTGACGAGGAAGTTTGAGACGGAATAACCTTCCGCGTACAGCACCATCACGTCGCCGGGATAATCCTTCAGGTTGAAGAGACGGCGCAGCGGTATCTTGCGGCCCGGCGTGTTGATGATCTGCCGGACGAGCTGATCGTGCCGGTTGCGCTCAATATCGTCCTCCGACAATACCGCGCCGCCTTCATCGGCCCAGCGCGGCATTGGCTGCCGGTAATAATAAGCGAACACGGTGTGCGTCACCTCGTGCGGCAGGACGCTGTTCAGCAGGCGTTCGTACGAGCCTTCGATGTGCATTTCCTGGCGGAGGATGCGGCCCTGGTCGTACACAAAGGAGGTCGCGCCGCCCGCGCCGCCCATGGTGACGGTTACTTGCACCGGCAGCGGCTGGCCCCACTGGGCCATTTCCTGGCCGATCCACTGTAGCGCCTTCTCCTTGCGATAGTGCTCCGCATATTGGGCGACCTGCTGGGCCATTTGCTGGGTGGGCGCTTCGACGGTGAAGTTCGGCGTTTGGAAACTGGCGCCCAGGGAGGCGAATGCGGCGGCCAGGATAAACACGAGCGCGCGGCGCGGAACCATGCCGGAAGACTCCGTGGAGTTGTTGGGGAATGGGTCGGACAGGTTCACCGCAGTCAGTCGTAGATGTGTCCTGCTGCAATTCTACCGCAAAAGTTGAGCCAGGGTCGGCCGCGAAGGGCGGTTTTGGCTCCGCCGAGTGTCTAATGTGCCGTGTAGAGAAGAGTTACGGGCGGTTCGATTTGAAGTGCCCGGCAAAGCGATCACGGAGCGGTTGTAAGAACTACCAATCGACGCGGTAAGATTGAAAAACCGGGCGATAACATACCTTGGTTGCGGGTTCATGTCCGCACCGCCGCGCGCTGGAGCGAGAGTTGAACGGAACCAACTCACTTCTTCGGTTGCGTGGCATCGGTTCCGGGCGGCGTCAGAGTCTTGATCAATTGCGCGTTCTGGCCGTTGTACAAGCGCACTACTCCCTCCTCGCCGCCCGCGGCGACGACGGCGCCGTCGGGACTAACACCGACCGCATAAACATAATCGGTACTGCCGCCAAAGTTGCGCAGGTTGCCGCCATTGTCCGCGTTCCAAAGCTTGACGCCTTGATCGCCGCTGCACGTCACGAATTGCGATGTATTCCCGACGAATGCGAGTCGCGTCACCTGGCGTCCGTGAGCCGGAATGGTCCGCACCTGTTCGCCCTTCTCGTAATCCCACACTTTCACGATGCCGACGCCGGCGCCCAACGCGGTGGGCGACTCGGCGCCGGCGCTCACGATCAGCTTACCATCCGCTTTCCAGCCGACGTCGAGCACGTGGTTGGTGTGTCCTTCGAAGGACTTCAAGAATTTGCCGCTCGGAATCTCGAAGACTTTGACGAACTTGTCGGCCGCGCCGGTGGCCAGCTTTGTGCCGTCCGGACTAAACGCGACGCCGAACACCGTGTCGCTGTGGCCGTTCTTGATGTCCACGAGCTGTTTGCCCGACGGCATTTCAAAGACCTTGATTTCGCCGTCTTCGGTCGGCGCGCCGCCGCCGGTCGCGAGCAGTTTGCCGTTGGCCGAGAATGCGACGGCGACCACGCGATCCGCGAAGCCGGTCAGTTTTTGGCGCAGGAGTCCGCTTTGCGCATCCCAGATATTGACTTCCTGATACGCGCCGCTGACGAGGAACTTGCCGTCGGGACTGTACGCGAGGGACTCGACCAGCGCCAGGTGCGCCGTCCGCAGCGGTTTCTGATCGCTGGTAAGCTTCGGATCGAGGAGCGAACGGACGTATGTTCCGGAACCGGCGTCATAAATGTGGATTTCGTTGCCACGCCCCACCGCGACCGCCGACTTATCGGGGCTGATCGCGACGGCCTGTACCGGATGTACAGTAGCGGGCGGCGCGTGCAGCGTGACCGCCGTGCGCACGCGTGCCCCGCTGGGCGGCTTGGCGCCCTGTTCAATCCAAAGCTTGATGACCGCCAATTCCTCCGGCGTCAGCGGCGTCTCGGTCTTGGGCGGCATGAAGGGCCGCTCGGTTTTCCCTGCCGACTTGATGAGCAAGCTCTCCGCCGATTTGCCGGGCACGATCGGCTTGCCGTGCTTGCCGCCCTTCATGAGCGTCTCGAAGGAGCCCATGTCGAACTTCCCTTCCTTGACGTTGCCGCTGTGGCAGAAGGTGCATTTTTTGACCAGGATTGGCTCAATGTCCTTTTCGAATGTCGGCGGCTCCTTGCGATCGAGCGCGACGACCTTGATCGGCTGCATGGCGGGGGGCTTTTCCTGGTCCCACGCGAACGTAGCCGTCAGGATCAGCGCGACACAGGAGAGCAAACCCGTTCGCATAACATGACCTCCGCGTCTAACGGCGGTTCTTCGAACCGCCGCTAAACGAATTATTTTACGACGTTCACGTTGAACTTTACTTCCTGCGTTGTCGGCGTTTTGCCGTCGTAGGAAGCGGTGGCTTTCACGACGAAGTCGTTCTTCGCCCCCGGCGCGGTGTCCGGGGCAGCCTTCAACATAAACTTTGCCTCGTCTTTGCCCGCGGGAATGACGGCTTCGGTAGCGGTAACGCCCTTCGCGCCGGCGGGCACCACGACTTGCACTTTGAACTCGCCGGCAAACTCGTACATCCGCGTGATCTTCACAACGATTTCGCTTTCCATCCCGGCCTTGACCGTTGGATTCTGCGTCACGAGCGAGACCGACGCGAGCGCCTTCGGCAGCACCATCACTTTGACCGGCGCCGACGGAAGAACGCCGTTCGGCACGGGGTTTTTCGGTTTGCCTTGCGCATCCTTGAGCGGCACGGGCGCCGATGAGCGCAGCACGAGCGTGTATTCACCCGGTGGTGTATTGGCTCGCACGTCAACGGCCATCTTGCCGTCGGTCTTGTCCGCGGCGATGGTGATCGGCTGGTTGTTATTGATGGCGATGAGCGCCGGCGGCAGATCGAGCGCCTGCACCTGAATCGGGTTCTTGAAGTCCGGCGAAAGGCGGGCCACCTTCACGTCGAGATTGCCTTTTTCGCCCTGTACCAGCGCCGGCTTGTCGATCGTCGCCGTTATGGTCCACGGCGCCTTGTCGCGCACGCCGAGGACAATGTTTCGGTCGAGGCGGCTAATCGTCGGGATGTTCTGCATGGGCGGCACGGGCCAAGTGATGCTGCCGGCGCGGGCCTCGCGGACGAGGGGTTGGCCTTTGTTCGTCGCCGTGCCCTTTACTTTGATCTCGCCGGTCCATGCCGGTGCGTCGGCGGCGGCGCTGACCACGAGCGTCGCCTGCTTCTGTCCCGGCGGCAGTATCTGCGGCGGACAGGTCACGCCCTTGGGCAACCCGTCCGCCGTGAGCGTAATGGGGCCGGTGAAGCCGTCGGTACGCCAGGCGAACACCGTGAAGTATTGTCCACCCGCTTGCAGAAGCTGACACGCATCCGGATGGTCATTTGCCGGCGGCATGACGACAAGGTGGAAGTCGGGCATTTCGGGGGCGATGCGAACGCGGTAAATGTGCCGCGGGCCGGCGAGCACATCGGCGTGCCGGCTCGACACCATCAACTGGTATTCGCCGTCCGTCGGGACAACGAAACGGTACGGCGGCGGGTCGTCGCTGCGGGTGAAGAACTTCATCCCCAGCACTTCCGTATTATCGTCCTGTTCGGTGACGTCCGACTTGGTGGCCGGGTTGCGGAGGATGAAGTACATGTCGGTCGGGCTGCCGAGCCGGTCGCTGAGCACGTCGATGACGAGCACATCGCCTTTCTTCGCCGAAAACGCATACCAGTCTCGGTCGTGTTTCTTCTCGATGCGGCCGGCGATTTCGCAAGGGACGGGCACCTTCTGAGCGGTCTCGGGGGTGTCGTTCGCCTCGTTTTCCACCACGACCGGGGCGCGCGCGAACGTGAGGAGCGCCGGATTCGAGACGCCGTCGTTGTTGCGAATGCGATACTCGAAGCCATCGAGGAACGCGGAGGGCGGCGGCACATGACCGCTATAGACCAGCCGCTTTTGTGCTTGCGGATCGGTCGGCGCCGTGACGCTGACAATGACCCGTTCCAATACGCGGCCGTCGATGACCGCATTCGGGTCGGGTTGGCCGCCGGGCAGATTGCGGCCATAAACCGTGACCTGTGCGGTCTTGCCAGGCTCGATCACGGACGGATGAACGGCATCGATCCACGGCCCGGTGCTGACGGTGAGCCGATAGTAATGCTCTGCATTGCCCTGCGTGTGCGTGAATTCATAGAGCCGGATGAAGTAGTCGCCGTCGTCAGGAAGCGTGCAATCGAGCAAGGCGTCGTGTTCGTTGTAAGAGCGGTTATACGCAAGCTGCCGGCCCTTCGCGTCGTAAAACTCCATCGCCGGCCGCAGTCGGCTATCGATGCTGGACGCAAGGCAGCTCACGACTACACGCTGCCCCTTTTTGCCGGTGAAGACGAAGTAATCCACGTCGGTCGGGGCGCTGATCGCGCCGTTGACCGTGCTGTTGATTGCAATGCGCTGCGCTTCATTGACGTCGTTGTTCGGCTCCTTCTCCTGCACTTCCGGCAGATCGCCGACCACGAAGGTGCGTGGATTGCTGATGCCGTATTTGCCGATGAAACGCACGTCGTGGAATCCCGGCGGAACGTCGGCGGGAATGGTGATCTTGAATTTGGTGATCGCCGGCGGCGCTTTCTTGTCAGGCGGCTTCTTGTCCATCGGCGGTTTTTTCGGATCGGCGGGCGGGTCGGGCGGAACGATCGCGTCGGCCTTAATCGCGGCGTGGCTGAAAAACAGTCCTTGCGGCTCGTCCAGGTCGGTCCCCGTGAAGGTGACTTCCACGGTTGTGCCCGCCTTGCCGCCGCAGGGTACGAGCGTCATCAAGCGCGGATTGGGGAGTGTTGAACCCGGCAATTGCTGCTGTGCCCGCGCGGTCGCCGCCGAAATCGTCGCGCACAGGAGCGCAATGAGAAACGCTGTACGCCGCATTGCGGCACCGAAGGAGAACCGAAACATGTTCGACTCCCGGAAAAGAGCGGGCGGCGGGGCGGGAGAGCCGCGGGTGCGGCCGGCGTAGGGGTTGGTCCGCTGTGGGGTCACTGTCGGGTACGAGGCAGCGGAGCCGCGCACCTTCTAAGAATGGTAGAGCCGCCGGCGCGAACGGTCAAGCGCTTACGCCGCGCGATCGTGCGTCACGAGATGAGGAAGCGGCGATGTCGTCAGTTGGCGATAGACGCGGAGCGTATCGGCGGCGCACGCGTCCCAGGTAAATGGTCGCGCGACGTCCTCGGCGCCGGTGCGTAGGGATTGCCACCAATCAGCGTCCTGCACGACCCGCGTGAGGGCCGCGCGCCAGCCGTCGAAATCGAGCGGCTCGACCAAGTGCGCTTTGCAGCCGACGGTTTCGACGAGTGCGCCCGCTGTCGAGGCGAGCACCGCCCCGCCGCACGCCATCATCTCGATCGGCGGCAGGCCGAAGCCTTCGTAGAGCGACGGATAGACGAGCGCGCGGGCTCCGTTGTACAACGCGGGAATCTGCTCGTTCGCAACGTAACCCAGGTGGATGACGCCCCGCTGTTTCGCCTCGGCGTGCAGATAAGCGGCAACGTCCGCCGTGTTCCAGCCCCAGCCGCCGACGAGCAGCAGCGGCCACTGCTCACGGACGCTCGCCGGGAGAGAGCAGTATGCCTTGAGCAGGAGAAGCACGTTCTTCCGCGGTTCGATGGTGCCGAGACAGAGGAGATAACGGGGCGGCAAGTTGAGCTTCTTGAGCACGGCGGCCACAATTTCACGCGGCAACGGCGCCAGTCCCGGGCGAATGCCCATGTAGGTTCGCGTTACGCGTTCGGGCGGGATGCCGAGATGACGAATGACTTCCTGCCGGCCGAACTCCGAGATCGCGAAGTAGTGGCAACAACGGGCGACGCCAGCCCGAAAGTGCCGCTCAAAATGCGCGACCCGATCTGCGGGGTGCCATTCGGGATGCAGCAGCACGGACAGGTCGTGCAACGTCGCCACGGTCGGTACATCGCTCGGCAAGGGGATGAAGTTCGGTTCGTGATACAGGTCGAACTTCCCGCGCTCGCACAGTGCGTGAAAATGACTACGCAACAGGCGTTGCCCCTTGCGGCGGAGCGATGCGAGCATTCGGCTCTTTACGCCAGGCGGCGAAGCATTGGCGCCGGTGCCCGACGCGGAAAGGGAAGTCGCCTTTTTTGTCTCCAAGATCGGTCGGACGCGCGCCCAAATTCTTCGGGCCCAGCGCATCGGGCCACGGGGGAAGACTTCGATTTGATCGTCGCCGGCCTGCTCGTGCAAACAGCGGAGCAGTTCGGCCGTGTAGTGACCGATGCCCGTCTTGTTGCCGGTGGCGGCAAGCAGATTGACAACCACGCGCATGGTGGTCGGCCTCTTCTCGGTTCCGTGGAGTTTCGCGCGCCGGTTCCGGCCGGCACGCGATGGTTTTGTATAGCCGAGCGCGTTGCCACGTGAGGGCGAAGCGCGCCGCCGATTCGGACACGGATCATTCGGACAACGAACAAAGAAGCGCCGTCAATTCCCCGTCCGGCGTGCAATTCGTCGTGGGGAGCGCCGCCGGCAACAACCAGACCTGGCCGCGGCGGATCGATTCGTGGCCCGCCGGCGTCTCGAGCTTTCCGATGCCGTCGAGCACCAGGAGAACCTGCATTCGACCAGTCCCGCCGCAGGAAAACGCTTTGCTCGCTTGGAGGTGTTTCAGGGTGAAATAGGGGCATCGAACCAACGTTTGCAGGAGCGGCCGAGTCACTGCACTCGACGAGGCCCGCACCGGTTGGATCGGCCCTTGATCCCAATGGATGGCGGCAAGCGCTTCTTCAATATGCAGCGTCCGCGACTTGCCCTGGGCGTCCTTGCGATTCCAATCGAAGAGACGGAACGTGGCGTCGCTCGTTTGTTGCACTTCGGCGATGAGCACGCCGCCGCCTACCGCGTGGACAGTCCCGGCGGGCAGGAAGACGCAGTCTCCGGGCCGCGGCTCAAACTGGTGAAGGCAGTCCGCCACGGCGCCGTGACTCAATGCGTCACGGAGCCGGGCTTCGCCCACGCCGGGGACCAGGCCCGCAAAGATTCGGCTGCCGGGCGCGGCGTCGATCACGAACCACGCCTCGGTTTTGCTTCCCTCGCCGGGCCAAAGCCGCTGCACCACGTCTTCGTCCGGGTGTACCTGGACGGAGAGCCGGTCGGAACAGTCCAGAAACTTCACGAGCCAGGGAAACGTGCCATGCCGGTAACCGGTGCTGCCGAGAAGCGCGGCGCATTCCGTTTCCATCAAGTCGCGCAGCGTGCGGCCCACGTGCGGCCCGGAGGCGACGCGGCTACGGTGCAAGGGGTGGTCGCTGATTTCCCACGATTCGCCGTATGCCTCGTCGGTCGGCAGGTGTTTGTCGAGCGCGTCGCGCAGCCGCCGGCCGCCCCAGACCATCGGTCGAAGAAATGGTTCAAAGCGTAGCGGCGTATCGACCACCCAATCTCTCCGTACCGATCGCTAGATCTCGACAAAGGGCCCCGTGCCCGCAGGATGACCGCGCAAGTGGGGTCCGTATTGCGGCGGCGAATAGTAATACTGCACCGCGGGGTCCAGAAATCGCCCCGGCGTCGCCAATTCGTTCGTAACAAAGTAGGCGTTCACGCCTGCCGAGTCGCTGCCCACGAGCGTGTAGCCTTTTCGTTTTCCCAATTCCGCCAGCGACGCGAGACTCGCTCCGTAATAGTCGGTGCCATCCCAACGGTAGCTGGCGTTCTCCTGCATGACCCACCGCTGTGGCGGCGGGCGCTGGGCGTTGTACTGGATGGCGACGATCCGCGGCCGCCAGCGTTCCAGCGCTTGCCACACCCAGTAATCGTTGCCGGCGATCATGATGGACAGAACATCAAATTCCCTTGGCACCTGGTGCGCCGCGAGGAGTTGTTCGACGTTGTCCGAGGCGACCCTTCCACGCACGCAGGCGACGGCCGGCTTGTTCTTGCACAGCTCTGCGATGCATTGGAGCTCCAGCTCCCCCGCTTCCACGAACAGGCCCTGCCAACCGGCATCGGCCGCCAGCCGCGCGCAGTTGTGCCGCGCCTGGCCCGGCTCGTCGGTGAATTCAACGAAGAATTTCGACGGCGCTCCGACGCGGCGGACGATCTCTTCAAGAATGCCGTCCTCGCCGAACCATGAGTAAACGTTTCGTTCCGAGGCGCGCAAGTCCCCCGCCCGCTGCCATTCGGGCCGCGGCGCCGAGTTATGCTTGAGGCTGCCGTTGGCGCTAAGGCCGTTGGCGATGTGGCCGTTCCGCCCGGCACCGTCGCCCTGCACGGATTTCTTGTAAGCGGCGATTACCTCGTCGCACGGGCCGTCGCCGCGGACCTTGCCGTGGTCCATCCACAGTCCGCGGTCGCACAGCCGGGCAAGCGAATCGAGGTCGTGGCTCACCAGGACAATCATGCGCGCCTTCGCCATCATCTCGCGAATGCGCTTGCGCGCCTTCTCCTGAAACGCCATGTCGCCGACGCTGAGGACTTCATCGACGAGTAGGATTTCCGGCTCAATCGCCGTCGCGATGGAGAACGCGAGGCGAACCATCATGCCGGCGGAATAGTAGCGCACTGGCATGTCGAGGAACTTGCCCAATTCACTGAACTCGGCGATCGGCTGCGTTTTGGCTTCGATGCTCTTGGGCGTTTCTCCCTGTAAATAGCCGCGGATGGCGATGTTTTCCCACCCTGTGGCATCGAGCTCGAAGCCGAGCGCGATGTCGAAGAGTGAGCTGATCTGTCCGTGAACAATGCGTTTGCCATGAGTTGGCGGATAGATGCCCGCGAGGACTTTTAGGAGCGTGCTCTTGCCGGCCCCATTGTGGCCGATGATGCCGAGCCGGTCGCCTTCGCGGACCTTTAGATTTACGTCCTGAAGCGCGCGGATTTGCATGACCGGATTGACCGATCGGCGAAATAGTCCCTTGACGAGGAACTCCTTCAAGGTGACGCGCCGTTTTTGCCGCACCTGGAAGGTCAGACTCACGTTATCGAGTTCGATTCGGGCCATGCGCGTTCTCGCGAACGAATCACAGGTGGAAAATTAGCCGGCGTTGGAGCCGACCGAGGGCGAAGCAGGCAGCCACAAAGGCGACAGCCGTTGTCACCCCGGCGACGGCGTAAGGAAATAGCGGTGGAAAACGCCCGTCCACGATTGGGTCGCGAATCAACTTAATGATCGCAGCCAGCGGATGATAGTTGAAGAGCGCGGCAAACCGGCTGTCGCTGATAATCTCCGGCGTATAGAGGATCGGCGATGCGTAAAAGAGGATTTGCAGTCCAACCTCGCACAGATGCTGCATGTCGGGGAAATGTACGTTCCCGAACCCGGTGAGGACGGCGATCGACCAGCAGAAGACGACGACTAGCAGCAGCGTCGGGATCAGCGTCAGCCACGAAAACCAATCGTAGGGAACAGGATGCCCTTGCGCATCGACAATCTTGCCCATCAAATGCACCGCCACACCGAACGCAATCGCGACGCTGAGCGCAATCGTGAAGTGGATCGCCGTGCCGAGAGTAACCCGTAGCGGGAAGATCGCCAACGGCGTCGGGTACTGCCGGATATACGATTCGCCATGAAAAAGACACTGACAGCCTTGCAGCGTGCAACTGCTGAAGAAGTTCCAGAACGCGAGTGCGGCGAGCACCAGCGGTCCGTAATGCCAAATGTCCTGACCGGCCATGCGATGGAATACAAAGCAGAGCACCGCAGCCATCAAGATCGGATGCAACAGCGACCAGCCGACGCCGAGGACCGAGCGGCGATAGCGCGTCCGCAAGTCCATCCGCACCAGCGACAGCCAAAAGTAGCGGCACCGCCAAACGGCGGAGAGATACGCGGTCATGGGATGCCTCAGATTCTCTTCCGGCGGCGCGCGATTTAGCGAGCACGGTTTTTCGTGCGGTCGCTAAGCCACGAACGGCGGGGCGAACAACTTCTCACTCTCCGTCACACATCGCGTACACGGTCCGCGCCAGCTTGTCCCACGAATAGTTCTCGCAAAGATCGTCACGATGGACGGATCCGGCGCCGCGCGCGAATAGCTCCCGGCACGCGTCATCAAGGGTTGCCGGATCGCAGGCATCGAAATAATGCACCCCCGGCCCGGCGAACTCTTGCAGCGAGCTGTTGAAGGCGCAAACCACCGGTGTTTCATGCCAGAGGGCATCGAGCACGGGAAAGCCGAAGCCTTCGTACAGCGACGGATACACGGCGAAGGCCGCCCGGCGGTACAGCTTGCACAGCTCGCGGTCCGGCACCATGCCGAGAAAGCGCACCTGCTTCTTGCTCGCGCGTAAATGGGTCTCGGCGGAGTGTTCGTGCAGCCAACCCTTCGGGCCAACCCACCATAATTCCATTTCGGGCGACAGCGCCTTCGTGTCGAGGAACCAATCGAGCAGCAGTCGGCCGTTTTTCCGAGGCTCCAACGTGGAGACGACAAGAATGATGTTCCGGCTGCGCTCGACCCGACCCGCGCAGGCATGGCGGTGGACGCACAGGCTTGGTCCCGGATAGCCGGCGACAACCGCTTCCGGCGGCAGCGGGCTCAACCATTGGGCGTCGTCTTTCGTCGCCTTCGAAATCGCGACGGCGGCGTCGCTCAGTCCGGAGGTTTCCGAGAAAAAGATGCCAAAATGTTCCCGCGTTTCCTGCACGTGGGCCCACGGCACAATCAGCGGCGTGAAGTCGTAGAGGACGCTGATTTCGCGGCGGAAATGGCGGGCCGGCGGCCGCAAGAGCGTATAGATGCCGGCACAGCGGGACGCCAGCTCGGCGTCGTGTTGCTGATGCGGCCGTTTCAACAACCGCTTCGCCCAGCGACCGACGTCCTCATCCGCCGCTGGTAAATCGGCGGCGGAAATCGCGATCTCCTCGCCGGTTTGCAGGTCGGTCGAGAGGCTCATGTTCTGGGCGTGCGCGCCGTTGATCGTCGTCACCAGGCGCAGCGGCGTCAACTTGGCAAGCGCTTCGACCATGCGGGCGACGAAGCGGCCGATGCCGGTAATGTGCAGCGTCAAAAGTGGACTGACTTCGACGTAGACCGGAGCGCGCACTTCGGGGCGACGCGGGATCGGCGCACGCCGGCCAAATATGCCACGCGACAGCCGCGCTTCCGGCATCGCCAGACTTCCCTGTCCGGTTCCGAAGCCCTGCATGTGCTCCCTCACGATGCCTTGCACATCGCCGCGGGCATCCGTGCCGCGACGGGACGGTCCGGCGCGAACGCCGGAACTATGATCGAATCGAGAGCCGTCACGAGCCTGGGCCAGACGGCCTCCAGACTCGCATAATCCGCCATCCGTTCCCGGCCGCGAACGGACATCGCGCGATAGCCCGTGCGGTCGGCCTTGGCGACTTCGTAGCTCGTGCGAAGCTGCTGGTAGAGCGATTGCCAAACCAGCCGCTCCCACGAAGTGCCGAGCCGCTTTTCCGGGTCATGCGGAAAGTAGGTCGGCTCCGGATGCGAAGCGACGACGAACCCGAAGTCGTCGCGAAAATAGTCCCGCATCGCGGTGTGCAACGGTGCAATCCCCGGACGCCCGGCGGCGGCGAAGTCTTGCAGCGGCAGGCAAGCCCCCTCCGCATGGGACGTGCAGAGATAATAAGTGCTCGCTCGTGTGAGTTCGAGCATCTGCGCGTCGGACAGGTAGTCCGTGATGAGGATCATTTTGCAGCGGTGGTCGATGCCGAGGCTTTGGTAGTAGCCAAGGATGCCTTCCAGCGCGACCGCTTCCAACTGTTCGCCGACCGCCAGCTTGATGACCAGCGTTGCGTCTTCGCGATCCTTCATCGCAAGTAGAAATCCAGTGATCAGATCGCCCCAGTTCTTGCGCGGGTCGAACGGATTCATCACGCTTGTGTAAACGATGCCCGATAGGTCGAGGTGGGGCGTCTTTTCAAATTCATCCGTGCTCGCTTCCTTCGAGGCGAGGTACGCAATCTTGGCCGCGCGCGTGAGCGTCGTGAGACAGCGGTCGAGCGGCTTCGGCAGCTTTGGGCGGATGTAGCCTTTGTACGTTCGTTTTGCTTGGGAGAAGAAGCCAGGCCCGCCGTCCGCCGGCGGCGCCCACGGATCGGACCCAGCCGAGACCAACTTTTTCTGCGTGGCTTTCTGGGGAAAGATGTAGCAGGGACAGTTCAAGCGCACGCACTGGCCGGCCTCCCACTTCGGCACGTCGAAATACGCGGGCTGAATCGGCACCGGCACGACGTGGATCGGCGTCTTCACCCCTGCGCGCACGAACGTATCGCGCGTGAAGCGACTCGCGGTCATGAGCAACGCCATGCGGTCGGCGATCCGCTTCCAGTTGTTGCGGGAGTTATTCGCGATCGTGGCGCTCGGCAGGTCGGGGAACTCCCAGAACGGAAAGCCGATGTTCGCCGCGTGCGCGGTCAAATAGGTGACGTGCAGCGGCAAGAAGCTCAGGTGCATCGGTTCCAGATTCTGCGCGCGTGCCCGCCACAAGGCGTAGTCGAGCCGGCTCTCGGGCCGCGTGATCTCAATGGTGCAGCCCCAGCGCTCCAGGAGCGGCGCGAAAGCGCGGTACACGAACCAGTAGGAATAGGCCTGTTGCCCGATCTGCTCGACGGCCTCCGCATGTGTGAACACCGAGCTGACGACGAGGGCGCGATTGTCCGCACTCGACGAATAGGGCCCGCGGAACGCGAGCGGCGGCTGCGTAGCGGCGGGCAACGGCTTGGGTCGAGGAAGGTTATTCAAGGTCGGGGTCTCTTCGGTGTTTCCGTTCGGTGGTGAGCTCGCAGCACAAGCGGGCAGCTTGTGCTACCGGCTGTGTTCAAGCAGCACGGACATGGTGGCGGCGGACGGTTTGGCTCAGCTCGGCGAGGTCGCAATCGACCATGCGCTGGACGAGCTCCTCGAAGCTGACATGCGGCTTCCAACTCAGCTTGACCTGCGCCTTCGTGGGATCGGCCAGCAGCAGATCGACTTCCGCGGGCCGATAGAACTGCGGATCGACGACGACATACGGCCGCCAATCGAGCCCTACCCGGCCGAACGCGAGGCGCACGAATTCCTCGACGCTATGCGTTTCGCCCGTGCCGATCACATAATCTTCCGCGTCTTCCTGTTGAAGCATCAACCACATCGCGCGGACATAGTCGCCGGCGAAGCCCCAATCGCGCTTCGCCTGCAAGTTGCCGAGCCGCAGCTCCGTCGCGAGCCCGAGCTTGATGCGCGCGACGCCGTGGCTGATCTTGCGCGTCACGAATTCAAGTCCGCGTCGCGGCGATTCGTGGTTGAAGAGAATGCCGGAGCAGGCGAACAACCCATAACTTTCACGGTAATTCACGGTGATGTAGTGGCCGTAGACCTTGGCGACGCCGTAGGGGCTCCGCGGATAAAACGGCGTCGTCTCCCGCTGCGGGGTCTCTTGTACTTTGCCGAACATTTCGCTGCTTGACGCCTGATAAAATCTGGCGTGCGGACAGATTTGCCGCACCGCGTCGAGCAAGCGCGTCACGCCGACGGCGGTAAACTCCGCCGTCAGCACCGGCTGGGACCAGCTCGTGGGCACGAACGACTGCGCCGCCAGATTGTAGACCTCGTCCGGTCGAATCTGTTCCAGCACGCGCGCCATCGACGTCTGGTCGAGCAAGTCGGCCTGGTGCAACGTGACCCGATCCCGGCAATGCTCGATGCGTTGGAAATTCTCGGTACTTGACCGGCGGACGAGACCGTGAACGTGGTATCCCTTGCCGAGGAGGAACTCGGCCAGGTAGCTGCCGTCTTGCCCGGTGATGCCGGTGATGAGCGCGGTTTTCGGGACCATTGCCGTCCTCGGTTGGCCAGGAAGAAGCGTTGCTCGTCCGGGGCGCACGCCACGGTCCGCTTGATGTAGGCGGCGCGGCTTCGTTCTCGGCAAGGAGGCGGCGAAGCGAAAAGATGCTCGTCATGAGTGCGCGAAAGCGGCATCCCTGCCGTGCGGGAGAAGTTATAACCCATCGGCGAACGAAGGGTCAAGACGGCTCGCGCCGGAAATCCGGGTAAGATTTGTCGCATCAAGACGCGAGACGGTGGATCTCTTCCGCCACGTGCTGATAGCTGGCGTCGGCTTCGCGGCCGGTAAGCCAGCGACCCATTTCGACGCCAACGCGGCCGGCAAGGTGGGCGCCGAGCAGTTGACGCCGGCGCACCTGAGCGGCACTTGCGAGGGTCACGATCGCAGCCGCGTACCGCTCCGGCGCATGTTCCGTTTCCAGCAACCGGCGTCCTCTACGTCCTTGCTCGGCGAATGAGGCCGGGTTGGCAATCAGCGCCAGCAAATGTGCTTGAATGTCCGACACTTCATGGTCCGGCCGAACGAACGATACGGCGTCGGGCGGCAGGCTCGCATACCCGCCGAGCGGGCTGACCAGACTCGGCAGGGCGTGATCCCAGATCCGCAGTTGGCTGGCAGAAGCCTCGCCCATCGTGGGATGGCGCAAATTGACAGCGAGATGGGCCGCGTCGAGCGCTGCGTCCAGCTCTGCGTTGCTGACGAAGCCGTGTACCTGGACGAGATGCCGTACACCCACTTGTGCGATCCGTTCCTGAGCTTCGTCGCCATTCCAGAGCTTTCCGTAAATGTCGAGCCGAAAATCGTCACGCCGTTTCATGCCGGCGAGCGCTTGCAGGACCGACGGCAGTCGGCGGTTTTTGCCGACGTACCCGAAAAGGACGACACGGTAAGGTGGTCCATCCGCACGTTTGGAAGCGGCGCGATTCCGCGCGGCATACGGAAGCGACGCGCACCACGCCGGACAGTCGTTCGTCCCCTGCACCGCGGCAAACGCGGCCGGCGTATGCACGAGAATTCCCAGCGCATTTTCCGTGGCGAGCGGCGTGAGCGGATACTGCTCGGCAAAAGGCTCAAACGGCAGTTGCCGGCTCCAGTAACGCTGGGCAGCCCGTGCGCCCTCCGGCCCATGGATTCTGGCCATGTGCGCCACGTGCTCATCCCGGTCGCCGTGTTCGTAATAACCCGCGAAGAAATGCTGCAAGCTCACGTCGTGCAGCACGACGATCCCCGGCAGCCGCCGGCTGATTTCCCAGATCGGACCGTGGTACGCCGCGTTGTTGCCCAATTGGTAGATGTTGATGTCCGCTTGATTCATCTCGGTCCACGGCGGTCGTTCGCGAACGTAGCGGCGCACGCAGGCGTAGCGCTCAAGATTGGGTTCCCACGAATCCTCGACCGTCCAAAGCGTGACCTCGGCCAGCGCGCTCAAGGCGGGCAACGTGCGCGCGGTATGATTCGCGATCTCCGTGCCGCGAGCGTTTAGCGGCGAAAACCAGTTCATGTGCATAATCGTCTCGAAGGCGACGAATAGACAGAGAGCCCGAAGCGCCAAGCGCGGGCATCTTTCGACCCGCGCTTCACGCTGTCGGGCGCCCTACGACGCGATGCGGCAGATTTCCTCGGCCACGCGGCGGTACGTCGCCTCCGCCGTGCCGTGGGTCCAAAGAGCCAACTCCTCAACGACGCGTTGCGTTACGCCGTCCACGAGTAGACGCGGGCGGAATGGAATGATCCGCTCGGCGAAGCCGCAGATTGCGTCTACATAGCTCTCCGGCCGGTGCCACTGCTCCAACAGCCGTCGGCCTTCGGCGCCGCGCCGCGCGAATGCGGCTGGGTCGTCGAGCAGCTCGTGAAAATGCCGGTGAAGATCGGCAACTTCGTGTTCCGGGCGCACATGCCCCACCGCCGTCTCCGGCAAGGTCGCGTACCAGCCGCCGGGCGTCACGAGGCTGGGCAAGGCGTGGTCCCAGATGCGAAGTTGACTCGCCGACGCCTCACCCATCGTCGGATGGCGGAGGTTGAGGGCGAGGTGTGCTGCGTCCAGAGCGGCATTGAGTTCGGTATCGGCAACGAAGCCATGCACCGTCACAAGCTCCGCGATCCCCAACTCCGCGATGCGCCGCCCGACATAAGACTCGTCCCAGATTGGGCCGTAGATATCGAGGCGAAGCTGCTTCTTGTGTGGAAAATGTGCGATCGCGGTCCAGATCGAATCGAGGCGTTTCGGCGGTCCCATGTAACCAAACGCCACCAACCGGTACGGCGGGCCGCAGCGCCAGCGCGCTTCATGCGCAGCCGGATCGAGATGCGGCGGCGTGGCGGCTTGCGGCAACGGTGCGTAAATGATCGGCCAGCGGTCCATCTGCCGTAATGCCGCAAAAGCGTGCGGCGAGTGCAACAGCACGCCGAGCGCGTTCTCGATCCCCAGCTCGGTAAGCGGGAACTCCTCAGCCATGTGCTGTGTCGAGAAATGCAGGCCGCTCAAATAGCGTTCGCCGGCAACGACGCCGCGACGGCCGTAGAACCGCTCGAGGTGTTGGAGATAGGTCGCACGCGCGCCGTTGTCGCGATAGTAGCCGCCGAACAAAAAGTGCAGCGTGAGGTCGTGCAGAATCACAATGCCGGGATGCCGCCGGCTAACCTCCCAGATACCCGCATGGCACGTGTGGTTGTTGCCGATGTGATAGACGCTGACGTCGGCTTCGTTCATCGCGGCCCAAGGAACGTCGCCGATTTGATAAGTGCGGACGCGGGCATGTTGTTCGAGCGCCGGATCCCACGTGTCTTGGTCGGTCCAGAGGATTACTTCGCAACGTTCGCGCAGGGCAGGCAGCAGCCGAACCGTGTACTGAGCAATTTCCGTCCGGGCCGGCGGCAGCGGCGAGAACCAGTTCAGCTTCATGCGGCCAACCTCTGGACGACGGTTTGCCAGCTGATGTTCAAGGCCTCGTAGCGTTCGCCGCCCGCTTGGCCCCAAGCGCGGGCTCGGTCGCGATCCTGCCACAGCTTGTCCATCGCCGCCGCCAACGCTTCCGGCGTGGGCTCGACGATCAGGCCGGTTTTTTCGTTCAGGACGAACTCCAACGGCCCGCCGGAATCGGAACACGTCACGACCGGCTTCGCCGCCAACATTGCTTCCAGCGTGATGTAGCCGTAATCCTCATCGTGCGGCGGGAAGAGCACGCCGAGACAGCGAGCGTACTGGCTGCGCTTCTCTTCCTCGCTCACCGATCCGAGCCATTGCACGCGCTGGTGGACCTTGAGTTCTTTCGCCTTGTAATGCAGCTCGTCGCCGTACGCGGGATTGTCGGCCGTGCCGGCGAAGCGAACCGTGACCGGTTGGCGCGTGTGGGCCAGTGCTTCGAGCACAAGGGCCTGCCTCTTCGTCGGCCACAACCGGCTGGGGAAATAGAGGTATTCTTCCGGCGTCGCCGTGTAGAACTTCTCTGCGTTTTGCGGCGGATGGTAGAGCGGCGTCGAGTCGATCCCGTTGAAAACGCGCAACCGGTGGGAAACGTTTTCGGCGATCGTGTAGACCGCCTTCGCTTGCGGGATGAACTGCTGGTCGGCGTTGCGAATCGCGTCGCGGACTTGCGCGCCGTGCGGGAATTGCACGAGGTCGCCGAGGGGCGAACTCCACAAATCGTAGGCGCTCCGATGCTGGTGGACGAGCCACAGCACCTTGTTCGGATGCGGGATCAGATACGCGGGGAATTTCAAACCAATGACTCGATCGAGCCGGTTCCCCGCGCTCTCGCTCAGGTCGAACAAGCGGCAGGCGAGCATATGGTCGAGAATTCGCTCGGGCGGATACCATTTGAACGGAATGGCGACCGTCTCGGTTTGGTGTCCCGCCGCCACGAGGGCATTGCGGAGTCCCTCGGCGAGCACTTCGGCGCCGCCGCGCACGAAGGGGACCTGCACCGTCACAATCAAGATTCGCATGATCGCTTAGGCCTTTCGCGCCAGCACCGCAAAATCAGGGGCCGCAAAAAAGCGCGTCGTCACCAGCTCGATCAGGGCATTGAGCTGCGGCGCCAAGGGATACTCCGGCGGCGCCGGTTCAAGCGTATTGGCTGCCCAGCCGTTCTTGTTGACGCGCAGAATGTCCACCCTTACGAGACCGCGCTGCTCCGCCAGAAATTGCACGGTTTGCGGGTAGAGCGGGTTGCGGTGCGTCGGATCGACGTAGAAGTAGCACGAGCCGACCAGCATGTTCTCGGGATTCGGCGTCTCGAAGATCATCATGCCGCCCGGCTTCAGCACGCGTGCCGCTTCGTCGAACAGTTTCAGCAGATCGGTAAACGGCAGATGCTCGATGATGTGGAAGCCGGTCAGACCGCCGAGGCTGCTGTCCGGCAACGTGCGGAGATGCGTCAGCACGTCGCCTTCGGCCACTTGGAGCCCGAGGTGCCGGCATTGGCTGACGAGGGCGCGGTTCAGGTCGAGACCCGTTGCATGCAGCCCTTGATCGCGCAGCAGTTCGAGCCATTCGCCGCGACCGCAACCGACATCGAGAATCGGCATCTTTTCCGTGCCGATGCCGGCGTCCTGCAAATACGGCAGGTAGACGTGCAGCCGTTCCTTGATCTCTTCGCGGCTGCCGCGGAACTGATCTTCAAACGCCACATAGAGCGCGTCGGGGAGATGATTCTCTTCGCGGACCATCGCTTGCAACTGCTCGGTCGTCAGCGGTCCGGGCAACCGCCGCCTTACCTCTTCCAAGAGTACGCTCACGCGCCGCTCTTGCAGCGGCAGGCTGGTCCGCAATTGCCGCTGCGTTTTTTCGAGCTGATCGAGCCGCTGATTCATGTCCAGTTCGAGCCGATGGAACGCGGCCCGGTGCGCCTGTTCCAGTTGGCGCAGCGACTCGACCATGTCGCGCGACGCATTGAGGAGCGTGTGATTGAAGACCCGCTGCTGCCCGGTGATCACCCGCGTCAACGTCAGCACGATGCGGCCGATGAAGCGCGCAATGCGGCGTTTGAACCCGCGGAATCGGGCCATTTCCGGCAACGTGGTGCCAACCGGTGCGTGGTGCTCAGCCAGATTCAGCGTGGCGTTCAGCTCGTTCCAATTGATGAACGTGCGCGGCGCGTGCGTGCCGTGGATCGGCGGCGACGGCGTGCTGGCGGTCGGTGGACGTTCAGCCGTAAGCATGGATTGTTTTCCTTGAATCACGGAAGCGGCGCCGCGCAGCACGCCGTCGGCCAACGCTGGATCGACGTATTGCTCCAGGGCCACTTGGCGGCGAATGTGCGCGGCTAACGCCGCAGGCGTCGAACACGCCGGCAGGAATTGCGTCGCCGGCGCCAACCCGGGCTGGGTGGGGTCGGCCCGCCATGTCTTCTCGCTCTGGCCAAGCGGCATCTGCGCGGACCGGGAGTTCTGCGGCATCCCTCTTCTGCTCCGGTAGCCGGGAGGAAGTCGGTCGGGGGTCAGCAGCACGGTCGGAAGGGAAAACGAGGTGCGGCGAGTGAACAAGCCGTGCGGCACCTTATGTAGCAGAAGCGGCGAACGGGGGTCAAGGCGGACCGAACGTCCCGAGGCCACCGCAGCATCCGCGTGAGCGGTGAATCCAGGGGTGCAGACGAAAGCGTCTGCTACATGGCCGCACGCAAGGCACAATCGGCTTCTTCCGCCAGGTCGCAGCTTCCTCACAAATTACGCCGCCGGTACCCGTGGCGTTTCTCCTTCCACCGGAAGCCGCACCGCCCTGGTAAGAGCCGTAAGACATGGGCGGCCTGATTAAGCCGGGAAAAGGCCGCCGATAATCTAGGCGGACGGGTTGAGAGCGTTCCGCACGGCAGCGTCCGGCAGGGAAGCCGCCCGGCCACCCGCGTTGGGGGGGTCATGCAGATACCGACCCGCGTTGAAGGACCACAACACCTGGCCCACGTGCCATGAGGAGGCGAACGTCATGAGGATGCGCTTAGGAGCGCCGCTGCTGGCTGCCTTGGTCGGCCTGCTCGGGGCCTACCAAACTGCCGCCGCAGGCTCCTGTTGCGGCGCCGCCAATTACACCAGCTCTGCGGAGCCGTGTTCCGATGCGCAAGGCTGCTACAGCGCTTGCCAGCAGCAATGCCGGACCACCTACCGCCTGGTGTACGACTCGGTCCTGGAGAAGCGGTGGCACACCTGCTACCAGACCGTGAATGAAACCGTCAACAAGCAGGTTTGCAAGACCTGCTACCGCGAAGAGTGCAAAACCTGTTACAAGCCCGTTCAGGAAACGTGCTACAAAACCGTCCAGCAATGCTGCACCCGCCCGGTGTATGACACCTGCTGGAAAGAAACCGTCGAGACCGTGTGCAAGCCGTGCTACCAGACGACCATGAAGGAAGTCTGCGAAACGGTTTGCAAGCCGTGCTACGAAACGTGCTGGAAAGAGGTCTGCTACAACGTCTGCAAGCAGGTCCCCGAGACTTGCTGCAAGCAGGTGTGCTACACCGTCTGCAAGCCGGTGTACGAGCAGCACTGCGAAAAGCACTGCCACTCGGTGCAGAAGTGCATCGTCGAGCAACACTGCCGCGAGGAATGCACCAAGGTTTGCAAGCCGGTGTGCGAGACGTGCTACAAGGACGTTTGCTGCACCGTTTGCAAGCCGGTGTGCGAGACGTGCATGAAGGAAGTCTGCTGCACGACCTATAACAACGTGCAGGAGACCTGCTACCGAGAGTGCAAAAGGACCGTTTGCAAGCCGGTCTGCACGATGAAGACCGTCCAGAAGAAGTGCGGCGAGTGGGTCTGCGAGACCTACTGCGTGCCGGGCAAGACGACCCACGCTTGGGTGCGCACGGCCGATCAGTGCTGCTTCGATCCGTGCGGCTGCAAAACCAACGTGAGCCGCGGCCACTGGGAGCGCGTGTGCAACAAGTGCCCGGACAAAGTCTGCACCCGCAAGGTGTGGAAAGAGCACACGGTGTGCGAGCAAGTTCCTTGCACGACCTACGTCAAGGAGTGCGTGATCGAGAAGGTCCCGTACACGGTGTGCAAGAAGGTTCCCTGCACCACGGTCAAGAAAGTCCCCGTCACCACCACCCGGATGGTGAAAGAGACGATCGTGAAGAAGGTGCCCTACACCGTCAAGCGCAACGAGATCGAGATCTGCAAGAAGCAGGTTCCGTATACCGTCAATCGCAAGGTCTGCGGCGCCTATGTGGACAGCCAGGGCAACGCCTTTGATTGCGAAGGCCCCGGCCGCGAGTTCAAGGAAGGCGCTCAGGTCTGCGAGAACCGTGTATGCACGACCTGCCGCATGGTCAAGGAGCAGTGTGTGAAGACGGTGCCCTACACCGTCTGCCGGACCGTGACCGAGAAGTGCGTCAAGAAGGTGCCGTACACCGTCTGCCGCATGGTTCCGACCACGGTGAAGAAGTGCGTGCCGGTCACGACCTGCACGATGGTCCAACAGCAGATCTGCAAGAAGGTGCCGGTGAAGACCTGCCGCATGGAGACCTACACGGTCTGCAAGCAGGTGCCGTACACCGTCTGCAAGATGGTGCCGTACACGACCACCGTGAAGGTCCCGTACACCGTCACCGAGTGCGTGCCGACGACGGTCTGCAAGAAGGTCAAGACGTGCGTGCCGGAAGAAGTGTGCGTGAAGAAGCTGCGTCTGCAACGCTGCCAGGTTGCCGAGTGCCCGAAGCCGGCCTGCAAAACCGACAGCTCGTGCGAATGCCCGCGCGAGAGCTGGTTCCACCGGCTGTGCAATCGCCGGCTTGGCTGCGATAGCTGCTGCGACAGTGGCTGCGGCTCGGCGGCTCCTGCTCCGGCTCCGGCTCCCGCCCCCGCGGCCAAGCCGTTGCCTTCGGCCACGAAGTAGTTTCTGGCCCCCGCAACCCCCCAGGGGCCGGCGCCGCGCCGGCCCCACCCCGCTATCCCCAACTGAACGGGGGACGGTGCCGCAAGGCGTCGCCCCCGTTCTTGGTTTTTGAACGGCGGCCGAGTAGGATCATTTCATGCGAGCAACCCTGAGCCTAACTTTGCCCGAGCCGATGGCCGATGACAGCTCGCGACTGGCAGCGGATTCGCCGCGAAGGTCGCCGCCGCCTTGCCGGCAAACGTAACGGGAAATGATCCCCGTGATCCTGCGCGTAAGCGATCAATCCGATTTCAGCCCAATGCCTGGCAAAAGATCAAATTCGCTTACAAATCGAAGCGTAGAATAAGATGTTGCGAAGAAAGGCCAACTCAATACGTGGAGACAAATCCCATGAGCGGTTCAATCGGTGGGGCAGTTCAAGAGGACATGGAACTTGGCCCTCGCGTTCGTCGTGCCAATCAACTCCTGGCGGAAACAATCGGGCCGAGCATCAATACCGTTACCGTCACGTGGGACATTACACAGGACCCATTCGTTCGCAAGTTGGCCCGGCTCGTACTTTCTGACTTTACGCAGTCGCAGGTGCATACTGATTTCTCGGCCAATGAGTTGACGAATGAGGAACGCCTTCGTGCAAAATTCTACAGAATTTGGGGAGATTTGCTTCAGGCCCGATCACATCAGCAACTCGTTCACCTGTCGGGAAAACTGGATGTTGCGGCGGGGCAATGAAGATGCCGCGAAAGACCGACGGCGAGAAAATTCACGAATTGGAGAAGCTCGTAGCAACTCTGAGCGAGCGAATTGATACTGCACGCAATGAGATGATTGACGGGGAGCGCTTCGCCGTGTTGGAGGAGCGCATGAAGTCGCTTCAAGAGTCTGTCAGCAACGCGAGTACGAAACGCTCTGCAGTGCTGACTGGCTTAGGTATTGCAATCGTTACGGTAATTCTCACGCTGTTGGGGAACTGGATACTCGCGCACCTTTCAGGCTCACCGCCGCCGCCAAGCGTGCCGACAAGAAACTAGCCCGCCGAGAGTCCGATAATGAGTTGCTGGGCGACATTGCCTTGCGGGACCCGCGGTTTGGTTGATGACGGTCGGATTGCAAGTGGCTTGACGAGTCCTCGGGATTGATGCCCTGCAAGTTCCTTGGCGCCCATCGATCACTTTGATTTGCCGCCGATGCGCTGCAGCGCCGCCACCGCCGCAACGGTTGGCCGCGCTTCCGGGTGGCCGGTGGTCAAGTCTTTGAGAATCGCGATGGCTTCGGGCGAGCCGATATGCTCAAGCAACGCGATGGCACGCACGGCACGGGTCCATTTCCTCTTATGGTTCTCCCAATAACTCGCACTGATGCGATCAACGCGGTGCTCAGCCCGCCCACTTGAGCCGTCGGCGAAAACGAAGCCGAAGCCTTCCCGCCCATTCGCCCTTAGTTCAATTCTCTTGCCGTCCCAGAACGCCGGATCCTGCGCCCCCGCTAGTACCGCCACCATCCGTTGCCGGTTGGGAGAATCCGTGACGTCCTTCATGAGAGTCTCCAAATCGATCGCCAGTCGTGGATCGAAGTATTGCAATTGCTCGACCGCACTCTTCCAAACAGCCTCTTTCGGATCACCCAGATCGGCGATCAAAGCCTTTACGCGCGCGGCATCAATCGTGAGAGGCGGCAGTTTGCGTTTCAAGAACGGCACCGATTCCCGCGGGCAGGAGGATAGCTTGAGCAACGCTCGCGACGCTTCGAAATCGCCCTTTTCGAGGTCGGCCCACCACGCCTCCATCTGCGTTTCCGTCGCTTTTGGGTCGTCGCGGAGCGGCGCTGCACGCGCTGGCGACGCGAACGGAGCGACGCACAATAAGATCGCCGCGATGACGTAGGTCAACGGTCGGTGCATCATGGTGTTCGCGCTCCTCGCGCTTGGGATAAGTCGGAAATGAGGTGACGCGGGTGGTCAAACCGACCACGGCGTGATTGTACACCAGTACTTACGTCATGCAACGATGGCGGCCACAACATGCTCCGCCGTCGGGCGCCTCGATGACGAAACGATAGTCATTTTCCTGAGCGTGACGTAAGTGAATGCCCTTGGACAAAAATGGATAACAAACATAACGCCCCAATAGGGCAAAACGGCATTGTTACGTTATTGACCCATGTTACAGAACGCGGTCGCTTGTTAGAAAACGGGGCGGTCTGTTAGGAAACGCGCCCCGCTGAAAGGAAACGCAGCGGTCAGAAGTTTCCGACGCTCGCTGCCTCATCCGCGGTCAGTTCTCGCAAAAACACGTTCGGTATCATTGTGGGGCCAAGGCCGGGGATTGTCTCGGCACGGTACGCTACGACGTGAACGATCACCTTCGCGCTACCGGCCTCTGGGAAAATGATCTCCCCAGCCCGCGGAACCGTCGTGCAAAGCGCTCGAAACGATTTACCGATGACGCCGTTCTCAATGTAAAAGAAGTGGACGGGGATTGTCGGCATCGACGGCATCGGCATCGGCGGCTCCATGACGCCTACCCCTTCTTCCTCTCCGCAACCAACTCCTCGACCGGCACGCCCATCGCACGGGCGAACTTCTTCAACATGCTGATTCGCGGGTCATCGGTTTTCGACATGAACTGCCAAGCCGACATGCGCGCCGTTTTCTCAGGATAGCCCATCTTCATTCCCAAGTCGTGGAGCGAGAGCCCGGACGCCTCAAAATGGGCGCGGACATTCGCCATAGTCTGGTCTTCGGTTGATTTCTTAGGCACGATTCAGAGTATATCGTCTATTTACCTTGCAAGTCAAGCGTTGCCAACTCTTCATCTTCCGGCTCTGGAAATGGGAGCAATCTTGTTTCGTTCACTTTTGGGTATCGTCGATCAATCCAATCTTGGAATTGCAGCCAGTTTTTCGCCACACTCAGTAACGCCGTAACGCCTTCGGCGTGCTGTTTAAGACGGGGATGACCACCTGTCGGATCGGCAGTAAGCCACTGGTGCAGCTTTTGAAAAGACTTCCCTTTTTCTTTTCTGACCTGTTTCAGTTCTTTCAGTAAGTCAGGATGAATCCGATCATACGTCAAATCAACGGTCAATCGCGCGATCGCATGGGACCGCTTCGTGCTGTCCGGATTGTATTTCCAACCCTTCAGCCTATGAATGTGCTCGTAAAAATCCTGTTCAAAGACGCGAGAATATCGAGCTAGTTCCTTTGACACGTACCTTTCCAAAATGCGTTGCAGTTCGTCGCGCAATCGCTCGTATTGGTAGCCTGTCGCCTCATCCACCAAGGCGATAATGCCAACTTTCGACAGCGCGTCGTGGATTATTCGGCAAGCAGCGACAATGTGCGCCTGCCCCTTATTGCTCTGGCCAGCCTCGTCAGCGCGAATGTAGACCTTGCAAACCTCTGGCAACAAATCCGCCTTGTATCCGAACGCTCGACCACCGGTCTCGGTCCGGTAAATAACTGGACTCGTCGACCTGCGCAAGTCGTCATAGATAAACGGCTTAAGGTTCTTTGCCGCCAAGAATGGGGGCAATTCGTCGACCTGATTCATCCGGGTGCTGCCAGTTCCAGCTTTTGCTTTGGCAGCCCTGCCAATTGCCGTTAGAAAAGTTTCTTGGTTTAGGACTCGTGTGCCGTCGTCGAGGACGGCACAGATTATCTCTCGGCCAGCAATCCTAAGCCGTCCGGCATGTGTTGCTTGCGGCAATTCGGCATTCCATCTGGCTTGAACGGCCCGGCGGGCCTGTTCGCTTCGTTCCTCAGCGGTTAGAGATTCCGCTCTAGCCTTCCCGCCCATTGCTCCAAGCTCCGCCGCCGTCAATTCGTCAACCATGATTTTGCTCCCGTATGCCACCTACTTGACGACACGTATAAGGGAAGTATACTTGTCGCTAAGTAGTTGTCAACTACGTGGCGATAAGTATTCAGTCATTCTTGTAGATTATCTATTGACAATGCTCCGCCATCGTGTAGATTGTATATATACGCGATTCCAAGGGAGCATCCGATGGACGCACGCGAGCAACGGGGTTTGGTGATTGCGGCGACGGCGAAGCTTGTTCAGAAGGGCAAGGTTTGGCTTGTCCCTTCGCAGAGCGGCAAGGGCAAGTACACGGTCTGCCCCGACGACGAGCAACCGTTTTGCTCTTGCCCCGATTTTGAGGATCGCGGCGAACCGTGCAAACACCTGCACGCCGTCACGTTCGCGATCCAGCGCGAACAGGGGAGCAACGGCGCCGTGACGGAAACGCGGACGATCACGCTGACGCAGAAAAAGACGTACACCCAGAATTGGGGCGCGTACAACCTCGCGCAGACGACGGAAAAGCGGCGCGTGCAGGAATTGCTCCGCGACTTGTGCCGTGGGCTTGAGGAACCGCCGCAGTGCAAGACGGGCCGTAGGCGCTTGCCGATTGCCGACATGGTTTTCGGGGCGTGCTTCAAGGTGTACTGCGGGATGAGCGCCAGGCGCACCGCGTGCGACCTGGAGGACGCGCACGAAAAAGGATACCTGTCGAAAAAGATCAATCCCCTCATGGCCTGTCACTTCCTAGAAAATGAATTGCTCACACCGGCGCTCTTGCAACTCATCGCGGAGAGTGCCGCTCCGCTGAAGGTGGTAGACGTGGATTTCGCCGTCGATTCGACCGGCTTCTCCACGTCCAGGTTCGTTCGGTGGTTCGATGAAAAGTACGGTTGCGAGCGCTCGGGGCATGATTGGGTCAAGGCGCATATCTGCACCGGAGTCAAAACGAACGTGATTACGGCAGTGAAGATTCTCGACCGGGATGCAGGGGACTCGCCGCAACTCCCCGCGCTCGTCAAGGCGACGGCCGAACGGTTCACGGTCCGCGAAGTGAGCGCGGACAAAGCCTACGCGAGCAATCAGAACTTTGAAGCAATCGCGGACGTGGGCGGGACCGGATACATCGCATTCAAAGAGAACACGACCGGGGCCGTCGGCGGCTTGTTCGCCAAGATGTTTCACTATTACGCGGCGAACCGGGAAGAGTACATGCAGCATTATCACAAGCGGTCGAACGTCGAATCGACGGCGAGCATGGTCAAGGCGAAGTTCGGGGACAGCGTGAAGAGTCGAGTGGACACGGCGATGAAGAATGAAGTGCTGGCGAAAATCCTGCTCCACAATCTCTGCTGCCTCATCATGTCGCAGTGCGAACTCGGCATCGCGCCGGTGTTCTGGGCGGATGAAGAGGCGAGTGAACCGCCGGCCGTCACGACGATGGTGAGCGAGTCGGAATCGCCGCCGACCGCGGCCGTTACACCCGTGCCCGTCGTGACGGATCAGCTGGTGCGGATGGGTATGGTATGCGGGGCCTGACGGTCAAGTTGTCGGATGCGACGCTGATGTTGAATTTGGCTGAAGTTTTCGGACCTCACCTTGCGCCTCGTCCTCGAAGTGCGCGTACATGTCGTGCAAATTCCATGCGATAATTGAAAGCGAGAAAATCAACATTCCGACGGCCGAAGCTGCCAGTGCTAGGCAAATTGCGACCGTGAGGACGTTCGGATATAGGCCCAACGTGAATTGCGAGATTGACGAGGCCAAGCACAGCACGACGTTGATCAAAAGCACTCTGCCGATGTCGCGTAACGGCTTGTAGATTTGCATGTCCGGCTTGAGTCGCTGCTGAATTGCAAAGCGCTTAAGGTAGGCGGTCGTGGAGAACATCTCCTTTTTCATATTGAGAATGATGAACGTCTTCGCTGTAAAGAGAAAGCCGCTCAGGGTGAAATATCCCGTGAACAGGCTCGCTCGCAACTTGTCTTCGTAGAACTTCGCAAATGATGGCTCCCAAAACCAGACCACGGACGCGAAGATGCCTACACCGATGGCGGCAGGCACAATCCAAATCAACCATCGCACTGTAGGAAGGCGTCGCTCGCTCATTTCACATCAATGTTGAAGATTTGGGGCCGAACCTTGGCCTCTTGGAGCATGGCCTGGATTAGATGCGACTTTCGCACATCGTCGGAAAAAAGGTTCGGATCTTTCAGAACGGCCTCGTAGTCGAAATCGCCGAACCAATCGCGCGTTTCCACTACGTCGATTCGCCGCGGGTTGCCAGCTTCGTCAATGCCCTCAATTTTGGCGTCGTCGTAGTCCAGCGTTTTTAGGTAGCGAAGGACAAGCTTCCGGATTGAAGCGACCGTGGACTGGCTCTCGAACGCCAATCGCGTTGTCCGCGCCCTCACGTACGGCTTGAGGCCGCCATAGTCTTGTTCGCCTGGCTCAAGGTGCTTCACGGTGAATTGGAGAGCCCGAAGCTTCTCCCAATCCTTGACGATGTCCGGAAGATTCTCTTTTGACACCAAGTACGTCCACTTTACCCCGTACGCAAATTGCGTCCGAATGGTTGCTTCTTTCGCTTCGGTATGCTTGCCGCTGTCTTTGAGTTCCCTGAGCGCCTCACGGCGTTTCGGAGCAATCATGCTTCTGCCCACGGAATCGAGCATGTTTCCGAAAATCCACATCGGTGACGAGCCTGGGTTGTGCGAGTACAAGCCATTGAGATTCTTCTTCGAGATCACGAAAAAATTAAAGCCAGCGAGGTTCTTGCCTTTCTCCAATTGGGCCACGGACACCTTGCCAGATTCAAGATCAATCTGCGTGAATGTGCTCTGGTCTTTGATCGTCACGAACGAGCCGATGATGTATCCAGAGTGCTCCATTGCCGTGAGAATCCGGTTGGAACCGGCCCAATGAAAAGCCGCACCAGATTTCCCGGACAACTCGGCGATAAACTCCGCGAGCGACAGCGCAGGATTCAACTCCAAGCTGAGTCCCGCTAGGCGAATCTTCATCGGGCGCACCTTTACTGTACAAATGGCGCTAGCGAATTGGAAGGTCAGCTGACAACCGCTTGTTGGCGCGGTCAGGGTAACGTGAGAAGACGCTCACGTCACGAAAAATCTTCCGAGCAGATACGGAATGTGCGTCTGAAGTGGTTCGCGATGCCAGCAGCGTGAAATGAACTTCCCCGTCCTGTTACGAAACGACCCGCCGTGTTAGAAAAGGCTGGCTGCTGTTACGGAACCCGCGGCCGCGCATCGGTAACATAACAAGGCCGGGCAAAACCGGCGCATTTTGCATCTCGATGTTATGAATCCAGCTGACGCGGCCGATTCTCGGACTGGGGCAAGCCGTTTGCGTCGGCGTCAAGGCGCGGTCATGCTCGTTACCGCGCACGACTTGCTTCTTCCCGTGGATCGCGACGACGCAGCATGGACCCGGATAATTCCCGATTTCTGGCGTTGGCCCGCCGGGCGCTTGAATTTGTGCCCGACGACGCGGTCGTCGGCCTCGGTTCGGGCCGAGCGGCCGCGGCGTTCATCCGTGTTCTCGGCGGCGCGGTGCAGGCCGGCATGCGCGTCCGCGGCGTGCCGACCTCGAACGGGTCGGCCGATTTGGCCCGGAGTTTCGGAATTCCGCTGACCACGCTCGACGCCGTGGAAACGCTCGATGTCGTTATCGACGGCGCCGACGAAGTCGATCCGCACCTTGACCTGATCAAAGGCTTGGGCGGCGCACTTGTCCGCGAGAAAA
Organism: Gemmataceae bacterium; assembly: GCA_041499805.1. Classification (GTDB taxonomy): domain Bacteria; phylum Planctomycetota; class Planctomycetia; order Gemmatales; family Gemmataceae; genus JBGQKZ01. The sequence continues at coordinate 43,475 of JBGQKZ010000007.1, read as the reverse complement.
TCGTCGCCAGCGCGGCCCGGCGTGTGGTAATTCTCGTGGGCGAGGAGAAGCTCGTCTCCGTCCTCGGCAGCCGCGGCGTCCTGCCCGTCGAAGTGGTGCCGTTCGCGCTCACCTTCTGCGTGCGGCGGCTCACTCGTCTCAGTCTGGCGGCGACCCCTCGTCGTGCGGGGGATGAATTGTTTGTCACCGACAACGGCAACCATATCCTGGACTGCAAGGTATCCGCCCTCGCCGATCCCGCGGGTTTGGAACAACAACTGCGAGCGATACCCGGCGTGGTCGGGACAGGCCTGTTCCTCGGCATGGCGGACACCGTGCTCATTCAGCGGCCAGGCGGGATTGAAGCATGGAACCACCCCCTCACCCTACCTTCTCCCCCGCCGTCGGGGGCGAGGGAATGAAACGGTTCCCTCTCTGTCGCGGGGGCGAGGGAATGAAACGGTTCCCTCTCCCCCGCCGCGGGGGAGAGGGTAGGGTGAGGGGGCGAAAGGAGCTTGAACATGCAACTCGGCATGATCGGTCTGGGACGGATGGGAGCGAACATGGTTCGCCGGCTGATGCGCGGCGGGCATCAGTGCGTCGTTTTTGACGTTGGCCCCGACAACGTGAAACGCATGGTCGGCGAAGGCGCGATCGGATCGTCGTCGCTCGATGAGTTCGTCAAGAAGCTGACGAAGCCGCGGGCCGCGTGGGTCATGGTGCCCGCCGGCGATCCAACGGAGAAAACGGTGCTCGCCCTCGGTGAACGGATGGAGGCCGGCGACGCCATCATCGACGGCGGCAACTCCTACTTCAAGGACGACGTGCGTCGCGCCAAGCTGCTGCAACCGCGCGGCGTTCATTATGTCGACGCCGGCACCAGCGGCGGCATCTGGGGCCTGGAACGCGGCTACTGCATGATGATCGGCGGGCCGACCGAGGCAGTCCGCCGGCTTGATCCCATTTTCAAAACCCTCGCGCCTGGCCGCGGCGACATTCAGCGGACGCCTGGACGTGAAAAGTTGCCCGGTACGGCGGAAGAAGGGTACATCCATTGCGGTCCGTCGGGCGCGGGTCACTTCGTCAAGATGATCCACAACGGCATCGAATACGGCCTGATGCAGGCGTACGCCGAAGGCTTCGACATCATGCGCAACGCGAACTCGAAGGAGCTGCCGGCGGACCACCGCTACGATCTCAACCTCGCAGACATCGCCGAAGTCTGGCGGCGCGGCAGCGTGGTCAGTTCCTGGCTCCTCGATCTGACGGCCATGGCGCTCGCGGAGAATCCGACACTGGCCGAATACACCGGCACGGTGCAGGACTCCGGCGAAGGGCGCTGGACGGTGCAGGCAGCCGTCGAAGAAGCCGTGCCGGCGGACGTGCTGACTTCGTCGCTTTACGCACGCTTCCGTTCGCGGCAGGAGCATACGTTTGCAGAAAAAGTGCTTTCCGCCATGCGTAATAAATTCGGCGGGCACGTTGAGCGGCCTGCGGGAGGATGAACGCAGCCCCGTTTAGCCGCCCGTCTCGGACGGGCGCGATGGACAGCCCCTCCGTTTAGACAACCTCCGCGCCCGTCCGAGACGGGCGGTTAAACGTGCGTCCATATTTCGGAGACGTCCATGGCACAATCGAACGCGCCGGCAAATCCCCTCACCGCCGGCATGCCGAAAACGCTGCTGCAGCAGCCGTGCGTCCTCGTCATCTTCGGCGCGGCCGGCGATCTCTCGTGGCGCAAGCTCCTGCCCGCCGTCTACAACTTGAACGTGGACGGCCTGCTGCCGTCGAACTTTGCCGTCGTCGGTTTCGGCGTCGGTTCGCAGGGCGAGCCGGATGAGTGGATTCGCAACCGCGCCCGCGACGGCATTCAGCATTTCTCCCGCCAGCCGCTCGATGAAAGTCACTGGGCCGACTTTGCCCGTGCCCTTTTCTATGTCGAAGGCAGTTTCGCCGACGCCCACGCTTACCAACAACTGAAGGCAAAGCTTGAGGCGGTCGATCAGCAGTTTGGCGTTCCCGGCGCCCGCATCTTCTACCTCGCGGTGCCGCCGAACGCCGCCGGCGTGTGCGTGGACCATTTGAAAGACGTGGGGATGGTCGCCGACGCGGAAGAGCCGGTCGCGTTCACGCGCGTGATTGTCGAAAAGCCGATCGGCCATGATCTGGACAGCGCCCGCGAGATCATCCGCGTGGTGGGCAAGGTTTTCGCCGAGAATCAGACCTATCGCATCGACCATTATCTCGGCAAGGAAACGGTGCAGAACTTGTTGGTGATTCGCTTCGCCAACAGCATTTTTGAGCCGCTCTGGAACCAGAAATACATCGATCACGTGCAGATCACCGTGGCCGAGGAAGAGGGGCTGACGCACCGCGACCCGGATACCGGCGCGGTGACCGGCAGTCGCATTGGCTACTACGAAGAGGTCGGCGCATTGCGCGACATGGTGCAGAACCACATGCTCCAGGTGCTGTGCATCACCGCGATGGAGCCGCCGTGGTCGCTCGACCCCGACATTGTGCGTGACGCGAAGATGGGCGTGCTCCGCTGTCTGCATCCCATGACGCCGGAAGACGTGGATCGCTCGGTGGTCCGCGCCCAGTACATCGGCGGCGAGGTTCACGGCGAGGAAGTGCCGAGCTATCGCCACGAGGTGCGTGATTATTTTGCCGGTCGCAAGCAGCCGATTCCCGCCGATTCCACGACGGAAACCTTCGTCGCCATGCGGTTGTTCATCGACAACTGGCGCTGGGCCGGCGTGCCGTTTTACTTGCGCACCGGGAAACGCCTGCCGAAGCGGGCCAGCGAAGTCGCCATTCAATTTCGGGATGTGCCGCAGGTGCTGTTCAACGCCCACCCCGATGTGCCGCTGGAGCCGACGGTACTTTCTTTGCGCGTGCAACCGGAGGAAGGGCTGTCCTTGCGGATCGTCTCGAAGCTGCCGGGGCCGAAAGTGCGGCTCTTTCCCGTGAAGCTGGAGTTTAACTACAGCGCCGGCTTCGGCGGCGAGACCCCGGAAGCGTATGAACGGCTGTTGCTCGACGTGATGGCCGGCGACGCGACGCTGTTCATGCGCCGCGACGCCGTCGAGGCGGCGTGGCAGTTTGTGATGCCGATGATCGAGCGCTGGGCGCAGAGCCGGACCCGCTTTCTGCCGGAATATCGCGCCGGCACCTGGGGACCGCTGGAAGCCGACAAGTTGATCGCAGCCGACGGCCGGCAATGGAGGACGCTATGACGGCCACCGAACTGCCGCTGCGCGACGTGGAGCGGGAATTGGCCCGGGAGCGGGCGCGCGTCAAGCCGCCCGACGGACCGCCTACGCTGCTGGCGTGCATGTCGAATCTGATTGTTTTCTGCAATGGCAGCGAACAGGCGGAGAAGTTGTCGAAGGAGTTGCCGGCGATTGTGGCGCTCCATCCGGCCCGCGTGTTGCTTGTCATCGCGGAGCCGGGACCGCCGGACAAGGACGTCCGGGCGGGCATTGAAGTCTGGTGCAAGGAGGGCGAAAACCAGACTCGAATTTGCACCGAGGAAATCGCGCTTCGCGCCCAAGGCGCGTGCGTGGCTCATCTCCCCTTTGCCGTTCGCGAGCTATTGATGGGCGATCTGCCGACGAACCTGTGGTGGACCGCGCCGCAACCGCCGCCGCTCGCCGGGCCGATGTTGGCCGACCTGACGGAACACGTGCAACAGGTGATCTTCGACAGTCACGGCTGGACGGAGCCGCATCGCGGCGTGGCGATGGCGGCGGCCTGGCTGGAACATTTTGAGCGCGGTCCGCAGGAAGGCGGCTGGCGCGTTGCATCCGATCTCAACTGGCGGCGCTTGAAATACTGGCGCAGGCTGCTCGCGCAGGCTTTTGACCCGGCGCTTGTTCCCGGCGCCTTGGAATCGATCCGCGAAGTCTTGGTCGAGCACGGTCCGCATGCCGTAACGCAGGCCTGGCAGCTCGTCGGCTGGCTGGCGTCGCGGCTTCATTGGAAGGTGCAGACCGCCAAGGTGCAGCCGGGAGTCGAGTTTCGCTGGCAAGTCGCGACGCCGCAAGGCAAGGTCGCGGTTTGCGTTCATCGCTTGCCCGATGGGCCGGCGGAGGTTCGCCACGTGCGGATCGCCTGTAGTCTCGACGGCAAGCCGGGAGCGGTCGATGTCAGCGTCCAGGACGACCGCCGCCTGGCCGCGACCCTGAACGGGAGCGGCCGGGCAACACGAACCCTGACCGTGCCGCCGTCGAGCATCGCCGACCTCGTCGCCCGCCAGCTCTCCGACCGGGAGCGCGATCCCGTTTTCCGGGAAAGCATGGCGGTGGCACAGGTATTTGCTCAAAGCGCGATGCATTGACCGTAGCTCCCGCGTACCGAGCGGGACCTAAACAAGCTCGTCGAGCGCCGCCAGCAGGCGATCGATCTCCTCTTCCGTGTTGTAATGCACCATGCCGATGCGCAGGACGCCGCCGCGATTCTCAAGTCCAAGTCGTTCGGTCAGTTCCAGCGCGTACATGTTGCCGCTCCACGTGAAGATGTTTCGGTCGGCGAGATGGTCGGCGATGGCTTGCGCGGGCCGATCGTGCATCGTAATTGAAATGGTCGGCACCCGTTGGGCGCAACGCGCGCGATCCGTGATGCCCCAGACTTTGAAGCGCTGCCGCTCGGCGAGCGCGGCGAGCAAACGACGAGATAGATTCGCCTCATAGGTCTGAATCGCCGTCATCGCGGCGCGGAGAGGAAGCCGCCGGCCGGAGAGGTTGCCAGCGCCGTAACACTCCGGGCAGTCTTTCCCGATATCCGCGAGATACTCGATCGCCGCCGCGACGCCGGCGATCCCTTCGTGGTTTTGCGTGCCGGTCATCCAGCGACCCGGCAGCGCGTTCGACGACGGCCGGACCTTGTAGACCGGCAGTTCCTCCAGCAACTCGCGCCGGCCCCACAGAATTCCTACATGCGGGCCGAAAAACTTGTACGCCGAGCAGACGAGGAAGTCGCAGCCCCACGTTTGTACGTCGATGGGCCCGTGCGGGGCGTAATGAACCGCGTCGAGGAACACTTTTGCGCCCGCTGCGTGCGCCATGTCGCTAATCCGGCGAACATCGTTGATCGTGCCGACCGCGTTGGAAGCGCAGCCGACCGCGACCAGCCGCGTCCGCGATGAAAGCTTCCGCTGTAAGTCGTCGAGATCGAGCGTGCAATCTTCGGGGTGAATGTCCACATGCCGCACCGTGGCCCCCGCATCGCGCGCCGCCAGCGTCCACGGCGACACGTTCGCATCGTGATCGAGCCGCGTGACGAGCATCTCATCGCCCGGCCGCAATGTCCGTGCAATGGATCGACTCAGATGGAACGTCAGCGAGGTCATATTCTGGCCGAAGACGATCTCGTCCGGCGATGGGGCGTTCAAGAAATCGGCCATCGCCCGGTGAGCCGCGTCGAGGATCGCATCGGATTCTCGACTTGTGGCAAAGTCGCCGCCGTGGTTGGCGTTGCACGAGGAGAGATAATGCACCATCGCGTCGATCACGCGCTGCGGCGTCTGCGTGCCGCCCGGCCCATCGAGGAATACCGCGGGGCGGTCGCCGAAATGGCGCTGTAACGCGGGGAATTGGGCGCGGAGTCGTTGCACGTTAAACACGGATGATCTCCTGCGTAACGGACGCGCGACGTTTAGCCGCCCGTCTCGGACGGGCGCGTGTGGCGCGACACGGCTCAAAGCGCCCGTCCGAGACGGGCGGCTAAACGTCGCGTCGCGTGGTTTCATGGGATAATAGCCGCACACAGCGCTTCGCGGTACACTGTTTCAACGCACGGTAGTTGTGAGCCCTGCGGCAACAAGAAAGGACGTGTCAATGCCCGAAGAATATCTCGCCATCCAAGTCGTCATGATGCCGCGCGACACGAACCCCTACGGCACCATCTTCGGCGGCGTTATCCTCAGCTACATTGACCAGGCCGCCGCCATCGGCGCCCGCCGGGAAGTCATCAAGGCCGGGGGTAAACCGCCGTTCGTCGTCACGGTCGCCATGAACCGCGTCGAGTTTCACAAGCCGGTGCTGGTGGGCGATGTGGTGCGATTCATTACACGGCTCGTGAAAATCGGCCGCACGTCGATCACAATGCATGTTCGCGTCGAGGCGGATCGCGGCGGGCAGACCCTGCAAGTCACTGAGGCGGAAGTCGTCAACGTCGGCATCGACCCAACGACGCCCGACCGGCGGCCGACGCCGTTGTTGCCGGATTCGTAGTGGCCCGATTCATCGGGCCGGGCGGGTTGACCGCATCAATGCGGTCACGACAAACGGCTCGTCACCCTTGCGGATTTTCGCGCCCGTGCGGTAAACTGCGGGCACAGCAGCTTTTTTCTCCGCGGATGGAAACGTCGCGATGTCGTTCACCTCGAGCCATCTTTTCTTTGACGACGTGGAGATCGACCAGGAATGGGAATCGCTCGGCCGCACCGTCACGCAGGCGGACATCGTCAACTTCGCGGGGCTCAGCGGCGACTACAACCCGATCCACGTCGATCACGAATTCGCGAAGACGACGCTTTTTCGCCAGCCGATCGCACATGGCCTGCTGGTTTTTTCCATCAGCAGCGGTTTGAGTTTGGCGGCGCCGCCGATGCGGACCGTCGCCTTGGTGGAAGTCCGTGAGTGGCACTTCAAGGCGCCGGTTTTCATTGGCGACACGATTCGCGTGAAAACGAAGGTTCTCGCGAAAGAAGTACGGGCGCGCGGCCGTCGGGGCGTTATCACCTGGCAGCGGCAGTTGCTCAACCAGGACGGCAAGGTCGTGCAAGAAGGAATCAGCCTCACGATGGTCGAAGGTCGGGCGGCGCTCGTCAAGCAAGAGGAACAGGAATAACGAATGTCGAATGTCGAATGACGAATCAATGACCAATTCCCGAATGACGAATGCCGGCGTAGTGCGAGGCCGCTTTGTCGTTGGGCATTCGACATTGGTCATTGATTCGACATTCGACATTCGACATTCGACATTCGTCCTTTTCAATTCGTTACCCGCAAGGAGGTCCGCTTGTCCCTACTCGTGGTCGGCTCCATCGCTTTCGATTCGATTGAGACGCCGAACGGCTCGGTGGATGACATTCTGGGCGGCTCGGCGACGCATTTTTCGTTCGCCGCCAGCTTCTTTACCAAGCCGCGATTGGTCGGCGTCGTCGGTGAGGATTTTCCGGACGAGCATCGCCGCCTGTTGGAGAGCCGTGCGATTGACACGGCGGGTTTGGTCACGCAGCCGGGACAGACGTTTCGCTGGAAAGGCCGCTACCACCAGGACATGAACACGCGCGACACGCTCGAAGTCCATCTCAACGTGTTTGGCGCGTTTGACCCGAAACTGCCCGCAGCCTTCCGCGACAGCACGCACATCTTCCTCGCCAACGGCAGCCCGCACTTGCAAAGCCGAGTTCTCGATCAAGTCCAGCGGCCGAAACTTGTGATGGCCGACACGATGGACCTGTGGATCGAGACGCAAAAGCCGGAACTGTTGAAATTGTTGCCACGGCTCGACGGCTTGCTGCTCAACGACAGCGAGGCGCAGCTCCTCACCGGCGAAGATAATCTCGTTCGCGCGGGCAACGCCGTTCGGAAATTGGGCCCGAAGTTCGTCATCTTGAAAAAGGGCGAACACGGCGCGATGCTGTTCAGCGAAGACGGCGTCTTCATCGTGCCGGCGTATCCGACGCCCGACGTCATTGACCCCACCGGCGCCGGCGACGCCTTTGCAGGCGCCATCATGGGCTATCTAACCTCGGACGCCACGCCGCCGCCCGGCCGCTTGCGCCGCGGCATGGCGTACGGCACCGTCGTCGCGAGCCTGATCGTGGAAGATTTCGGCCTCGACCGCCTCCGCCGCACCGACCGCCGCGAGATCGACGAGCGGTTGGAGAAGTATCGGACGATGTTGGCGTTTTGACATTTGTGAGTGGTGAGTCGTGAGTCGTTCGACGTACTACTCACCACTCACCACTCACCACTCACCACTCACCACTCACCACTCACCAACCTATGTCACGCCTTCGCACTTTCATTGCCGTCGGCCTGGACAAGGCGATCCGCGACCGCATCGCGGCGCTGCAAGAGACGCTTGGGCGGGCCGGCAGCGACGTGAAATGGACTGAGGTGGAGAACTTGCACGTCACGCTTTTGTTTCTTGGCGAAGTGGATGACCGCGAAGTTCCGGAAGTCTGCCGGGCGGTAAGCGACCGCACCAAGGAACACGCGTCGTTTACGATGAAGGTGGAAACGGCCGGGTGCTTTCCGAACGTGCGCAGGCCGCGCGTGCTTTGGGTTGGTGTCGGCAACGGAGCGCAGGAACTCGTCGCACTGCACGATGATCTCGAACCGCCGTTGCTCGAATTGGGTTGCTATCGGCGCGAGGATCGGAAGTATTCGCCGCACATCACGCTCGGCCGCGTGAAGAGCGATCGCCCGACACACCAATTGTCTGCGGAACTGGCGAAACAGGCAGGTTGGAAGGGCGGGGAGATCGTGGTCAAGGACGTGCTGGTGATGAGCAGCCAACTCGGGCCGGCGGGGCCGGTTTACACGGTGTTGAGCCGAGCGAAGTTCAGTGGATGAGGGCGTGTTCGCTCGCGGACGAGTCGGACTCCCAATCGGTTACGTCGCCGGCAGCAATTCGCGATTCGCCATCACCGCGTTCCACGGCCGCAGTTGCCAGCGCAGAAACACGCCGTTCTGGTGAAATGGATCGCTCAGAATCAGGCCTTCGGCCTCTTCGCGCGAGGCCGCTTCGTAAATGATGAGGCCGCCGCTGTCGTCGGTGAACGGCCCGCACGCGACAAGCTGTCCCTTCGCTTTCAATCCCATCAGGTATTGCCGGTGCGCCGGTCGGATGCTCTGCACCGTGTCTTTGTCTTGCAGGTATTCGATGATCGCCGCAAATTTCATGGCCTCGCTCTCCTTCCGATTCAGGCCCGACGGGAATGTTTTTCGTGTTCTATAGTTTACTGTCCGCGGCGACAGTGGCGTGCGTCCCCTCTCTGCGCTGCCGGCTGCCGCGGCGGGCGCTGGATGCTTGGATTCTCCCTGGATTCTGTTTGCAATGACTCCCTCAGGCAGCTCAACGTGCTCGCCGCCTCCCGACGCGGCGTTGGAACCGCTCCTCGCTCACGATTCGATGGCATCACAAGTTGACGGGTCAATTCCGGAGTCGCCGATTGCCGTTTTCCCCACGCCCGGCCAACTGCCGCGATGGGTGACACGGATCGCGTTGCCCATTCTTGCGTTCGCGTTTCTTCTCTACAATGCGTTCCTCTTGACGATCATGATCGCGATTCATCCGAAGAACGACTTCGGGCGAACGTTCGAGAGCGCGAAGGCGTTCATGCGCGGCGAGCCGCTGTACGGCATGAACGACTCGATTCCGTGGAACATTACGAACGGCAAGAACCTTGGCGTCCACGCGACGGTCGACCTTTGGAACCTGAATCCGCCGCACTTTCACTTGCTGCTCGTGCCGCTGACATTCCTGTCGGATCGCTGGGCGCTCATCATCTGGTGCCTGATCAACGGGGCGTGTTTCATCTGGTCCGTGCGCCTCATCGCCGCGGAGGCGGGCCTGCAGCTCACGTTGGAACAGCGGCATTTGGCGTTGTTCTTCTTGCTGGCGTTTATCGGCACCGGTTCGGCGCTCGTGACGGGCCATCTATCGTTCTTGTTGCTGCTGCTGGTCACGCTCGTCTGGCGCGACGCGCGGCATGATCGTTGGCTGCGCGCGGGTTTGTATCTGGGCCTCGGGCTCAGCGTCAAACCCTTTCTGCTCATGCTCGTGCCGTATCTGGCTTGGCGGCGTCAGTGGGGCGCGCTCGCTGTCGCGACGGGCGTGACGGCCGGTTGTTTTGCAGCCGGGTGGCTGGCTTTCGGCCCGGCGAATCACACCGCTTGGTTCAACATGCTCGACCAGGCGAATCAATGGTCGTGGCTGCCGATGAACGCGTCGATTCACGGCATGTTGACGCGCACGTTCAGTGACAACGTCTACTTCGCGCCGTTGGCGGAGTTGTCGAAATCCGGCGTGACGCTTTGGTGGCTTGCCCTCGGCGTTCCGATCGGTGTCGTGACTCTTTGGGCGGCGAGTCGCGACGCCTCGACGCGGGGACTGGATCGCGCCTTCGCGGTGCTTCTGGTGGCCGCCCTGATGCTGTCGCCGCTCGGGTGGACGTACTATTTTTGGCTCCCCGTGGGGCCGGCCGTCGCCTGCTTCATGCCGCGCGGACGTCTGGCCGGCGGCACGCCCTCGGTGCGTCGGCTCCTTTTATTCAGTGCGCCAGGGTTCATGTACCCGATTTTGTTGATCGAGTGGGGGCAGCCGTCTCCAATTGCGACGCTCGCGCTCACGAATATTTATTTGGCGAGCCTGTTGTGCGTCTGGGCGGCGCTCCTTGTGGATGCCTTTCGTCCGTCAGGCGCCGCCGTAACGGTGAGGAGTTCCTGCTCGTGACACTTCCGCTCTCTCCGTTGCCATTGTCCGACTATCACGTGAGCGTAGTCCTGCCCGTGTATTCCGAAACCGACAGCGTTCGCGAAGTGGTTCGCTGGCTTCGCAATCACTTCGGCATGCAGTTGGTGGAAATCCTCATCGTGATTTCCCCGCGTTCGTCGGCGGAGTCGCGCGCGGTCTGCGATCAGCTCGCCGCCGAGGATGAGCGGACGCAAGTATTCGTGCAGCAAAACAACCCGGGAGTCGGGCAAGCATTTCGCGAAGGCTACGCTCGGACGCGCGGCAACGTCGTGCTGAGCATGGACTCCGACGGTGAAATGGAGCTGGCCGCGATTCCGAAGATGGTAGCAGAGATGGCACGCGGCAACTATGGCGTGGTTGTCGGATCGCGTTGGATGAAGGGGGGCGGGTTCGTCGGCTACAGCGGATTCAAACGCTGGCTGAACTGGGGTTTTCAACAGCTCTTCCGCGTTTTGTTCTGGACGCGGCTGCACGATTTGACATACGGCTTCAAGTTGCTGCGCGCGGAAGTTGTCCACGGCATCATGTGGGAGGCGTCGCTGCACGAGATTGGGTGCGAGACGACCTTGAAGCCGATTCGTGCGGGTGTGCCCGTGTCCGAGGTTCCGAGCGTCTGGACCGCGCGCGCGCAAGGCAGATCGAAGAACAGTTTTTGGCGCAACTTCCGTTACGTCGAAATGGCGCTGCGCATCTGATTTCCGGCGCCGCTTGCGCCACAGCGACGCCGGGGTGTGCGGTCCCCGCGAAGCCGCAAGCGGCAAGTTCATCTCCGGCCTGAAAGTGCGCATTTTCCGGCGCGGGCCTGAAAAAAATGCTAAGTATCGGTAGCCACTCAAGCCGCGCGCGGTCGCTGACGCCCGTCTGTCACTACGCGCCTGCCACGCGGCGGGGTCCATCGGTGAGAGGAGACGAGGCATGGGCCGACGCGTTTTAGTTACCGGAGGGGCCGGCTACCTCGGCTCCATTCTTTGCGAACACTTGCTCGACGCCGGACACGAGGTCACGGTTCTCGACAATCTTCTATACGGCGAGCAGGCTCTCTATCATCTTTGCGCCAATGCCCGGTTCGACTTCGTCTTTGGCGACGTGCGCGATGAATCGACCGTCAGCCGCCTTGTGAAAGACGCGGACGTGCTGATTCCGCTCGCCGCCATTGTCGGCGCGCCCGCTTGCGACCGCGACCCGTACTTAGCCAAGTCGATCAATTACGAAGCGATCCGCCTGATCACGCGCCTGCGCAGCCCGGATCAACTCCTGCTCTACCCGACGACGAATAGCGGCTACGGCACGAAATCGGGCGATGTGTTCTGCACGGAAGAAACGGCATTGGAGCCGATCTCGCTTTACGGTCAGACCAAGGTGCAAGCCGAGGCCGCGGTGCTCGATAGCCCGAACGCGCTGACGCTGCGCTTGGCGACGGTGTTCGGCCTGTCGCCGCGTATGCGGCTCGACTTGCTCGTCAACCACTTCACCTACGAAGCGGCGAAGAACGGCTACTTGGTGCTGTTCGAGAAGGATTTCAAACGCAATTTCGTCCACATTCGCGACGTCGCCGACTGCTTTCTGCACTGCATCGAGAACAGCGCGAAAATGGCGGGCCGGCCGTACAACGTCGGTCTCGACGCCGCGAACGTGTCGAAGGAGCAGCTCGCGTTCAAGATCAAGCGGCACGTGCCGAATTTCTATATCCATTTCGCGGCGGTCGGCAGCGATCCCGATAAGCGGAATTACGTCGTCTCGAATCAGCGACTGCGCGAAGCCGGCTTTGAGGCAAAACGCTCGCTGGACGAAGGTATCGTCGAGCTGATCAAAGGGTATCGGATGCTTGGCAGGACGCGGTTTTTGAATGTGTAGTAGTGAGTGGTGAATCGAATGACGCGGGCACTGTGCGTGACGAGTCTGGTGAGCAAGCGCGGTCGACGGACCGCCGGCGCCATCGTGCGCGCCAAGTCGCCTTTGCGCATCAGCTTCGCCGGCGGCGGAACCGATCTGCCGCACTGGTACGAGGAGCACGGCGGGGCGGTGTTCTCCAGCACGATCGATCGCTACGCTTACGTCACTCTTTATCCGCGCGACGACGCTGAGATTCACATTCGCTCGGTGGACATGGGTTACTCGGTTTGCTACGGCCTCAAGGAAAAGCCGACTTACGACGGCATCCTCGATCTCGCGAAAGCGGCCATTGAACGGCTCGGCTCGGAAAAGGGCATGGACCTCGACATCCGCTCGGACGCCCCGCCCGGCAGCGGCCTCGGCGGGTCGTCGGCCCTGACCGCGGCGGTCATCGGCGCCGTCGCCACCTATACGGGGCAGACGCTGGACGGCTACGAGCTGGCCGAGCTGAATTATGAAATCGAACGCCACGATCTCAAGATCGCGGGCGGCAAACAGGATCAATACGCGACCTCGTTCGGCGGCTTCAACCTCATCGAGTTCTATTCCGATCGCGTCGTGGTCAATCCGCTCAGCATCGACCGCGACATCGTCAACGATTTGGAGACGCACCTTCTGCTTTGCTACACCGGCCAGGTCCGCGCCAACCTTGGCCTCGTGTCCAAGCAGGTGCGCATGCTGCAAGAAGGCCGGCTCGATAGTTGCGAAGGCTTGCGGACGCTGTACGCACTCGCGTTCGACATGAAGGAAGCCTTGCTCAAGGGCCGCCTGGGCGTCTTCGGCGAGCTGCTGCACGAGGCGTATGTCAACAAAAAGCGGATGAATCCCGAATGCGCGACCGGCACGATCACAGACCGGCTCTATGAGGAGGCCCGCGCACACGGGGCGACCGGCGGCAAGCTCCTCGGCGCCGGCGGTGGCGGCTACTTGCTGCTCTATTGCGAGACCGACAAGCAGCATGTGGTTCGGAAGGCGCTGGAGGCGCTCGGCGGCCAGTTCACGGAATTCTCGTTCGACGATTTGGGTTTGCAAACGTGGCGCAGTCAGAGCCGTTGACGGAGTGTGCGATGTCCCCCCTCCCCGCACTGATCCTCGCCGGCGGCCTCGGCGCCCGCCTCCGCGGCGTACTGGACGACCGGCCGAAGGTTCTCGCTCCGGTGGCGGGACGACCCTTTCTTAGCTACCTGCTTGACCAGCTGCAGGACTCCGGCATTCACGAAGCAATACTCTGCACGGGCCATCGCGCCGCGCAAATCCGGGCCGAATTTGGCTCCCGCTACGGCGACCTTGAGTTGACCTATTCGGAAGAATCGACGCCGCTCGGGACGGGCGGCGCCGTCCGACACGCGCTTGCCGGAACGGATGCGTCGGAAATGTTAGTGCTGAACGGGGATTCCTACGTTGCCGCCAAGCTGACCGAATTTCTTCGCTGGCGCAACGATTTCGCCGGCTCCTTGCTGTTGACCTGGGTGGAAGACGCCGCGCGCTTCGGCACGGTGAAGTTTGGGGACGAGGGGGGGATTCGAGCGTTCCTCGAAAAGCGCGGCTTGCCGCAACCGGGCTGGATCAACGCGGGCATCTATCGTCTTTCCCGGCGACTGATCGAACAACTCCCGGCGGATCGTCCGGTCTCGTTCGAGAGCGAGGCCTTCCCCGCATGGCTCGCGCAGGGCCTCGGCGCTTATCCGGTTCATGCCCCGTTTCTCGACATCGGCACGCCGCAATCCCTCGCCCAGGCGGAGTCGTTCTTGGCGGGGGTGACGGCGTCATGAAGCGGCGGTTCGTTCTTCTCGATCGCGACGGCACCATCAACGTCGAACGGCAATACTTGTCGCGCGTCGAAGATTTCGAGCTGTTGCCCAACGCTCTGGCCGGCATGCGGCGGTTCCGCGAGCTAGGCTTGGGCATGGTGGTTTTGACCAACCAATCCGGGCTCGCGCGCGGCTATTTTGACCGTGCCGCGGTCGACGCCATCCACCGCCGATTCACCGATTTGCTCGAAAAAGAAGGCATCCCGCTCGACGGCATTTACATCTGCCCGCACGTGGACGAAGACGACTGCGCCTGCCGGAAGCCGGCGCCGGGGCTTGCTCGGACGGCGGCCCGCGAACTCGATTTTGACCCGACCGACGCCTTTGTCGTCGGCGATAAGCCTTGCGATATCGAACTGGGAAAGCGCCTCGGCGCCACGACATTGCTGGTGCGCACGGGCTACGGCGAACAATACGCCGCGGACCCGACGGTGCAGCCGGATCATGTGGTCGCAGACCTTCTGGAAGCAGCGGCGGCCATCGAACGAATTGTAAAGCGCGTCGGAGCGACGCAACATGCGGTTGAAATCCCCTAGGAGTAACTCCCCATGTCGTATTGGACCGGCAAACGCGTGCTTGTGACGGGCGGCGGCGGCTTTCTCGGCAGCCATGTCGCTGAAAAACTGCGTGCGAAGAATCCCGGCAGCGTTTTCGTCGTTCGCCAACGTGATTACGATTTGACGGCAGAAGAACATGTTAAACGGCTGTTCGCGGAGCATCCCGCCGACGTGCTTTTGCACCTCGCCGGGTATGTCGGCGGCATCGGCGCCAACAAGGCCCGTCCCGCGGATTTTTTCTACCGCAATTTGATGATGAACACGTTGACGCTGCACCATGCGTGGAAAACGGGCGTGCAAAAGGTCGTGGCATCGGCGGCGGGCTGCGGTTATCCCGAACACGCTCCAATGCCGCTCAAGGAGGCGAGCCTTTGGAACGGCTATCCACAAGAGGAAAGCGCTCCGTACTCGCTCGCCAAGCGCATGCTGCACGTGCAGGCAAACGCCTATTGGCGGCAGCATCAGTTCCCGGTGATCAACACGATTCCGGGCAACATCTATGGCCCGTATGACAACTTTGATCTGGAAAATGCCCACGTCATCCCCGCGCTTGTCCGTAAGTTCGTCGTCGCCGCCGCTCCGAAAAAGGGGTCTGGAACTCTGAATGCAAAAGTTCCAGACCCCTTTTTCGGAGCGGAAAAGCACGAGCAAGTCGTAATATGGGGAACCGGCACGCCGACTCGGGATTTCGTGTATGCCGGCGATGTCGCCGACGGCATTCTTCGCGCGGCGGAAGTGTACGACCAGCCGCAACTCGTAAATCTGTCGGCCGGGCAAGAGACCAGCATCTACGACGTAGTTACCGCACTGGCCGCGATCACGGCTTACAACGGCAAGATCGTCTGGGACTCCAGCCGGCCCGACGGGCAGTCGCGCCGGCTGTTCGACATCACGAAAGCCCGAACTGAATTAGGCTGGACGCCGGCCACGTCGCTCCGCGAAGGACTCGCGCAGACCGTTGAGTGGTATCGAGCGAACCGCGCCACGGCCCGCAACTGCGAATAACGGCGAGAAACAAACGCTATGCGAATCCACGTAACCGGCGGCGCCGGGTTCCTTGGCCGCCACATCGTTCCGCTGTTGCGCGGCCGCCATCAGGTGGACGCCAGCGACCGCGCGCAAATGGACGTGACCAACTACGAAGCCGTGTGCGACACACTGCGCGCCGCGCGTCCCGAGATCGTGATTCATCTCGCGGCCTTGTGCGGCGCCCAGCCGAGTCGCGAGAGTCCCGTGGAGTTTTATCAGGTCAATACGCAAGGGGCGGTCAACGTCCTCGAAGCGTGCCGTCGGGTTGGCGTGCCACGCTTCATTCTGGCGTCGAGCATGACGGTGTTCGGCGCCGGTGACGAGGCAATGACCGAGGAGTCGCCGTTCGCTCCGCGGCATCCGTATGCGGTCACGAAAGTTGCCGCCGAGCTTGCCCTGCGGAACTACGGCCGTTGTTTCGGCATCGCGGGGCATATTCTGCGTCCCACGCTCGTTGTCGGCGAAGGCTACAAGGAGCCACACGCGGTGGGCGATTTCGTCGAAACCGGGCTTAGCGGCCGCGACATCACGCTGTTCGGCGACGGCAGCCATCGCCGCGATTTTATTCATCCGGAAGACGTGGCCCGCGCTTTCGCCGCCTCCGTGGAGCGATTGGCGACGTTGCCGCCCGGCGCCGTCGAGAGCTTTAATTTCAGCACCGGCGAAGCGCCGAGCATGGTCGAGCTGGCCGAGCTTGTGATTTCCCTCGCCGGCCACGGCCGGCGCGTTCTTGGTCCGCGTTCGGAACAGTCGTTCAGCCTCTATACCCGGATCGACCGGGCGCGCGAGCTGCTCGGTTGGCAGCCGCGGATACGTACCGCCGACATCGTCACCCGCCTCCTCACGCATCACCAGAAAGCGAGCGCCGCATGAATCCCCGCATGACCATCGTGATGACGACGATCAACGTACCGACGCTTCTGGAAGGTTTTGCCGGCAATTTTGAACGCCATCAGCATCTGGGCGAGGTGGACTGCATCCTTATCGGCGACCGCAAAACGCCGCACGAGGAAGTCCGCAAGCTGTCCCACCGGCTCACCGACCGCGGTTTCGACGTCACCTATGTTGACGTGGAAGAACAAGAAAAATACATGGACCGCTTCCCGCGGATGAAGCCGTTGATCCCGTATGACTCGGACAACCGGCGGAACATCGGCTACCTGATGGCGGTCGAGAACGGGGCCGACATCCTTGTCGCGGTCGATGACGACAACTGGGCGCTGGAGGAGGACTGGTACGCCGGCCACGCACACGTCGGCGCCACGAGCCGGCTGAAAACGCTGTCGTGTTCCAACGGCTGGTACAACCCGTGCGACTTGATGGAGAACAAGCCGCGGACGCGAGTGTTCGCGCGCGGCTACCCGTACAACAAGCGGCACGTGCCGAATGAAGAGAAGCACTCGATTACCGAAGGCCGCGTCGTTCTCAACGGCGGCTTGTGGCTCAACGATCCCGACGTTGACTCCCTCACGCGGCTGACGACGCCGGTCGTGGCCGAGACCGTAAAAGAAGATCGGGTCATGCTCGCGCCCGGAACCTGGTCGCCGATCAACACCCAGAACACCGCGTTCCACCGCGATTTGCTGCCCGCCTTCTATTTCGTCCCCGTCGGCGACCCGGTCGGCGGGCTGCCGGTCGAGCGCTACGGCGACATCTGGGCCGGCTTCTTTGCAAAAAAACTGATCGATCAACTGGACGACCGCATCACGTTCGGCCGTCCGGCGTGCGACCATCGGCGCAATGCGCATCGCATTTTGCACGATCTGGAATTGGAATTCTGGTCGGTGCAGTTGACCGATCCGCTGGCGGACAAGCTGCGTGAATGGAAGCTGGCGGGGTCGTCCTACGGCGAGTGCTACGCGGAATTGGCCGACCACCTGCAACGGGCGGAATGGCAGCACAAGAAATTCGCGGCCGAAATCAAGGCGTTTTTCGGCCGCATGGCGCACGCGATGCGCGTGTGGGTGGAGACGTGTGAACGGCTCGGCGTCGGGTCGCGGACGACGGCGTGCGAGCCGGAGCTGGTGAGCGCTTAATTCATGTTTCGCGGCAAACCGGGGCGAGCGCGGAATCCGTGTTGCAGCCAATGTCCGTGTTCGTCCGCGGCGCACCGCGAACCGATCAGTCTTGTCTATCGCGGACGTTGAATTCCAGTTTCCAGCGCTGCTTCGCATCGCGGCTCAGACACCACAGTTCCAGCGTGCCGATCTCCGTCACTTTGCTGTGCAGGTGAACGGGGACGGTTTGCCCTTCCTTGCCCGTGGCCTCGAGCGTGGTGCTCAGCGGGCTTAATTCGTCGATTTGCCCTTCCCATTCCTCCACCATCGTTCCGACGGAATCCCCGCGGCGCACGGTTGAGCCGAGGAAGCGGAACTCCGCCGGTACGCCGACGACCAGGCCGAATTCCTGGCCCGGCACGTCAGCCTCGGTGCCTTCCTCCATGCCAAAGGGGACGACGCACAACGCCTTGAGCGGCGGCGCGGCGCCGGGGACCGCGGGCATCGAGGTTTCCACGCCGATGTAGTAGGAGCGCGCGGCGCCGCCGCGAATGCGCACGCCTTTGCCGCGCCGCACGAGCCCGTAGTACGCCGCACCGCGCGCCACGGCCAGATCGAGGTCGGTGCCCAGCAGCACTTTCACCGCGTGGGCGCCGGCTGCTTTCGACCAGCTATTGAGGACGGACACCACGCGTTCGCGCAGCGGGCCGGCTTTGAATACGCCGCCGTTGAAGAGCACCGCCGTTGGCTGCGAGACTTTCTTCTTGCTCCGCTTCGTCGGCGCTCGTTCGGCGAGGACTTCCGCGTGCCGGTGAATGAAATGTGCCAAGTGTTTTGTCACCGCCGGATCGCCGGCATACGGCAAGCCCAGTTCTTGAAAGCCGACGCGGCGTTGCTGCTGTGGCGCCGCGTCCGGCGGGCATTCGGGGAAGAAACCGTTGACCAGGATTTGCTCCACTTCCTTGCGCGTCAATTCGCCCTTGAGGGTGCCGCCAATCACCTTGCTGCCACGGCCAAGGACCGTGACGGGTGCGCTGGTCGCCTTCGGATCGCTGAACAAGTTTTCTTTCGCGGCCCGCGAACTGTGCCAAAGCATGTGCATCTGCCCGGTGTCGAGCTTGGCGCCCTTGGCGGCGAAGGTCTGGGCGGCGGCGTGGGCGAGGGCGAGGTCCATGTTGTCGCCGCCGAGCAAAATGTGGTCGCCGACCGCGACGCGCGTCAGAGCGAGGTTGCCCTCTTCCTCACTGACTGCGATCAAAGTGAGATCGGTCGTGCCGCCGCCCACGTCGCAGACGAGCACTACGTCGCCGATCTCGACGTGCTTGCGCCATTCTTCATGGCTGGCGTCGATCCAGGCGTAGAAGGCGGATTGCGGCTCTTCGAGCAGCGTGACGTGCTCCAAACCGGCGGCGCGCGCGGCTTCCATTGTCAATTCCCGCGCAACGGCATCGAACGACGCCGGTACGGTCAGCACGATATCCTGCTGCTCCAGCCGATTCTCCGCCACGTCCTTCGCGATCGTATGATTCCAGACCTCACCGAGATGCTTCAAATAAAGTGTGCTCGCTTCAAGCGGCGAGACGTGGCGGGCCGTTTCCGGCGCCTTCCACGGCAGCACCTTGGCGCGACGGTCGACGCCGGGATAGCTCAGCCACGATTTGGCCGAGGAAACCAGGCGCGTCGGCACCATGCTGCCGTGGTTGCGTGCAAATTCGCCGACGGCGTAATCGCGGTCGCCGGCCCAGGGAAGTTTGAGGCTTCCGGCGGGCAACTCGTTCGGACCGGGCAAATAGAGGAACGACGGCAACAGCGGTCGCTCTTCGACCGCGCCGGCCTGCACGACCTGCGGAATCGGCAAGTGCTCGACGACGAAATTGTCTTCCGTGCCCACGCCCGCATCGACATAGGCGACGGCGCTGTTGGTAGTTCCGAGGTCGATGCCGACCACGTAGCGGGATGGCGCCACGCGCTGCCTCCGGGCGGTTCCGCGAACCGCCGCTAAACAAGGGGTATTTCGACTTCCGCGGGGGCGAGGACGAGCTCATCCTGACCTTCGGGAGGCGCCGCCAGACGATAGTTCGTCACCCGCCAACCGTGATGTTGCAGCGTTCCGCGGAACGGCGGCTCGCCGGTGACATTGCCGGTGACGCGAATCGCCGAGGGATCAAAACCGGCAGGCACCGTGACCGAGTCGCCTTCGCCGTTGGGCAACACGGGCTGAAGCTCGAGGTGGTCCTTGATCGCGGCTTGCCATTTTGGGTGCAGGCTGCGCACGGCAGCCGCAATCTGATCGTCGCCGTAGCCTTGAACACTATCCAAGACGAAGTCGAGAAACCGCCCGTCGCGCTGGAGCAATGCCAGCAGCCGCAGCGGAGCGCCGGAAGGCTTCGGCGGCTTGTCGTCTTTTGGCTTCTGCGGTTCGAGCAACGGCCGCACTTTTTCCGCGAACTCCGGGTTGCGCATGACGCGACTCAGCGCCGTCCAACCGAGGCCGAACCGCGCCAAGCCGCCGCCGCCCGTGATAAACAGCGCGAGCAGAATCAAACCGACAACGGCGGCCAAAGTCACCAGCGAGGCGACGAGCGGATCCATCGGCCCATCCTTACGACAAAGGTGCAGTTCTTCCTGTACTTATTTCTATCTGCATCCGCCGGCGTTCCAAGTGGAGATCGTGAGCGCCCGCATTCCGCTTGACACTCCCTACGCGCTGCCGCACGATAAGACACATACCGCTTACCCGCGGCGTGGACCCCGCCTTGTCGCCACGCCGCCGCGGTTTCCCGCCTGTTTGCACGCAGCACACGCGCTGCCCGCCTGTTTTGAGGGGTGCCATCCATGTTTCGGACCGCTCGCCGCGGCATTCTGCCCGGTGTCGTCGCGCTTCTCTTCTGCACCGCCGCGCAGGGTGATGGCCCAACGTCAAATCCACCGCCCAAGGCTGCGCCACCAACAGGCGAATTGCGATCACTTGATGTTTATCCCGTAAAGATCACACTCATGGGTCCACGCGATGAACAGCGCGTGGTTGTCACTGGCCGCTATGCCGACGGCCGGCAATGGGATTTGACACGCGCCGCGCGTTTCGCTTGCGATACGCCCGCGGTAGCCGTCGCCGAACCGGCCGGGATGGTTCGTCCCACGGGTGAGGGCCGGGCGACGCTCAACGTTCAGGCAGCCGGCAAGACGGCATCCGTGCCGGTTCGCGTCCATGCCATGGCCGATACGCCGGTCGATTTCGTGCGCGAGATCATGCCCGTTCTCACCAAGGCCGGTTGTAATCAAGGCGCATGTCACGGCGCTCAGCACGGTCGCGGCGGCTTCCGCCTGAGCTTGCGCGGATTCGACCCCGTATTCGACTATTCCCAGATCGTGCAGAGCGCGGAAGGGCGGCGGGTCGTTCTCTCCGACCCGGAGCGCAGCATCTTATTGTTGAAGCCGGCGCTTGTCATGGAACACGGCGGCGGCGAACGGCTCAAGGCTGGCTCGCGCGGCCACAATCTGCTCAAACAATGGCTGGAAGACGGCGTGCCGGAGCCGAGTACGCAGGAACTGACGACCGCACGGCTCGACGTGTTCCCACCGCGCCGCGTGATGGTTCCGGGAGAGCAGCAGCAGATCCTTGCGCGGGCGGTGTGGTCGGATAGCCTCACGGAGGACGTGACCGGGCAAACCCAGTTCGATTCGCTGAACGATTCCGTCGCGAAGGTATCGCCGGACGGACTCATCACCGCCCTGGGCCAGGGTGAAACCCATGTCATGCTCCGCTTCAATGGGCAGGTGGCGGTGGTACAGGTGACGCTGCCGTTCGCTGCTCCGGGCGCGAACGCTCCCGGCGCGGCGGCTTGGGTAAACAACAATTTCATCGATGCCAAGCTCCGCGCCAAATGGAGGGACCTCGGGCTGACGCCGTCGCCCCTTTGCGGCGACGAGGAGTTCTTCCGGCGCATCCATCTCGACGCGATCGGCACGCTGCCGACGCCGGCCGACATCCGGACGTTCCTCGCCGACAAGAGCACGGAAAAACGGCAAAGGGCGATCGACCGAGTGCTCGAGCGGCCGGAGTTTATTGACTTCTGGGCATTGAAATGGGGCGACCTGCTCCGCATCAATCGCGATCAGCTCGAAGAAAAAGGGATGTGGAGCTTTTACAACTGGTTGCGGGCCGAACTGCGCGACAACAAGCCGGTCGATGCGTTTGTCCGCGACATCGTCACCGCGGAGGGGAGCACGTTCACGGAGGGGCCGGCGAATTTCTACCGCGTCTCGCGCGATCCGCTCGACTGGGCCGAGGCGACCGCGCAGACATTTCTCGGTGTGCGGATGCAGTGTGCCAAGTGCCATCATCATCCGTTCGAGAAATGGAGCCAGGACGATTATTACGGCATGGCGGCGTTTTTCGTGCGTCTCGGCACGAAAAACAGCCAGGAGTTCGGCCTGTTTGGCCGCGAGACCGTCGTGTTCCTGCGGCCCAACGGCGAGCAGTCGCACCCGCGCAAGGGCGGAGTTGTCAAACCGCACCCACTGGACGGCCCCGCGATGGACGATCCGTTCGACCGCCGCCGGAAATTGGCGGAGTGGTTGACCGCCAAGGGGAACCCATTCTTCGCTCGAAACGTGGTAAACCGCTTCTGGGGCTATTTGATGGGCCGCGGCTTGGTCGAACCGCTGGACGACATGCGGGCGACGAACCCGGCGAGCATTCCTGATTTGCTCGACGGTCTCGCCGCGGACTTCGCGGGCCACAGCTTTGATTTGAAACACCTGCTGCGGACGGTCCTGAACTCGCGGGCGTACCAGCTAAGCTCCGCGGTGTCGCCGGGCAACGCGGCGGATTCGACCAACGTGTATCACACGCGCTACACCGTCAAGCGCCTGACCGCGGAGCAACTCGCCGACGCGCTCGACTTCGCGACCGGAACGCGGGAGAAGTATCAGGGACTGCCGCTCGGCACGCGAGCGATCCAGTTGCCGGATACGCGCGTGCGGTCGTTTCTGCTCGATGTTTTCGGTCGGCCGCCGCGACAGATTACATGTGAATGCGAACGCACCGCGCAACCAAACATCGCCCAGGCCTTGCACCTGCTCAACGGCGACGTGCTGAACAAGAAAATCGCGGCGCCGACAGGGCGCATTGAGACGTTGTTGAAGAACAAGACGCCGTTGCCCGCGGTGATTGAAGAGCTGTACTTGACGACCCTGTCCCGCCCGCCCCGATCCGAAGAGCTTACGAAGGCGATGGGCTGGATCAACGAAGCGCCGACGCCGCAGGAAGGCGCACAGGACGTGTTCTGGGCGCTACTGAACTCGCGCGAGTTTTTGTTTAACCATTAGGGCACACTCACCGCAGAGAGCGCGGAGGACGCAGAGGAAGAGCAATTCAAGGGCTATTGAGGACTGCGCAACCAATGCAACACATCGGACACAAGCCTGAGGCGCAAGCGAAGGCATCGACGACGCCTCTTCGCTTGCGCCTCAGGCTTGTGTGGCATTGGTTGCGCAGCTGTCAATAATTGGACCGAGGCGACTTGCCGTGCGTACTACCTGTCTGTTCTTGCTTTGTATTTCCTCCGCTCTCTCCGCGTCCGCCGCGGTGAGTCCCGCCGCGGACCCGACCTATTGGCAAGACGTGCGCCCCATTCTTCGCAAACACTGCACGGTCTGCCACAGCACGAAGAACTTGAAAGAAATCGAGGTTTCCGGCGGCCTGGCGCTCGATAGTTACGACGCACTCGCGGCGTCCAAGAAAGAGCCGTTGATTGCGCATGGCAAGAGTGCGAAGAGCAAGCTCATCCAACTCGTCATTACCGACGACACGGATAAGCGCATGCCGCTGGGCTCGTTGCCGCTGCCGGCCGAAAAGATCGACCTGCTGCGCCGCTGGATCGACAGCGGGGCCACCGAAGGCGTTCACTCCGAGAGCGACGCCGGCGTCTTCGCGACCGCGCCGCGGCGAACGCGCAAGCTCGACGTACTGCTGCCGACCAACGCGGTGCCGCCAAAAGGCATCTTCGGCTCTACGCCGCCCGCAAAGCTGGAACTGAGTCTGAATGCCGGTCCACTCGCCCCCGTAGCCGCCGTGGTCTTCAGTCCCAACGGCAAGCTGCTCGCCGCGGGCAGTTACGGCCGGGTCACGATCTGGGACCTGACGACCGCGAAGCCCGCGAAACTGCTCACCAATGTGCTCGGTGCGGTGAACGATGTCCGCTTCAATCCCGACGGCACGCTGCTCGCCGTCGCCGGGGGACAACCCTCGGCGAAAGGCGACTTGCGGCTCTATCAGACCTCCGATTGGAAACTACTTGGAACGCTGCCGGGTCACGAGGATGTCGTGTTCAGCGTCGCGTTTTCGCCGGACGGTAAGCGCCTCGCGTCGGCGAGCTTTGACAAGACCGTTCGCATTTGGGATGTCGCCGGGCGCAAGTGCGTGGAAACGCTGTCGGGGCACTCGGATTTCGTCTATTCCGTCGCGTTCGGTCCGGGCGGCAAATGGTTGGCGTCGGCGAGCAAGGACCGCACGGTGAAACTGACCGACGTAGAAACCGGCAAGAGCCTGTTCACGCTCAGCGGCATGGACCAAGACGTGCTCGCGGTCGCGGTCAGCCCGGACGGCAAATCGGTCGTCTCTTCGGGATTCGAGCCGGGATTGCACTGGTGGAACGCGGCGACGGGCGAACGCATCAAGGTGCAGGGCGGGCACGGCGTCGCGGTCCACGAACTCTGTTTCAGCGCGGACGGAAAGTCGCTCGTCTCGGCCGGCGGCGACAAGACACTGCGGCTTTGGAACGGCACGACGGGAGCGCAGGACAAATCGTTGTCGGTCGGTTCCATCGTGTACGCGACGGCGTTCAGTCCGAACGGAAAAATCATCGCGTCGGGCAGCTTCGATGGGTTCGCGCGTCTGTGGGACGTGGCTTCCGGCCGGCTCCTCGTGACGTTCTTGAGCTTGCCGCCGACGGGAGAAAACTTCGATTGGCTGGCGCTGACGCCGGAGGGACACGTGAGCGGAAGTCCGACGCTCAAAAACGTGGGCCGCTGGCGGATGGCGAGCCAAGCGCTGCCCACGGATGCGGCATGGAAGGCGCTCGAAAATGCGCATGCCGTGGCCAAATCAGCGCGCGGCGAAGCGCTGACGCCGCCATCGTTCACCAGCAAATAAGCGTCGCTTGGGGACTGATTATGCGGAACGCTCATTCGGTCATCGTGGCGATTCTGGCGCTCGGCGCCGCCGCGACGTCGTTGCGTGCTCAGACATCGTACCCGATGATAACCCACGTCATGCCGATCGCCGTGCAGCGGGGACAGACGGCGGAAGTGACGGTCGAAGGGCAGATGAATTTCTTCGGCGTCTACAAAGCATTGTTCGACGGCCCCGGTTTCTCCGCCGAAGTGCTCCCCGACGCCAAACCGGCCAAAACAAACGACAAATCGTCGATCCGAAGCGTGAAGCTCAAGCTGACCGTGTCTAAGGAAGCCGCGTTGGGAATCCACGATTTCCGCCTCGCTTCCTCTTTAGGCGTTTCCAGCATCGGCCAGCTCGTCGTCGTGGATGAGCCGATCATCATGGAGAGCGGCGATAA
Organism: Gemmataceae bacterium; assembly: GCA_041499805.1. Lineage (GTDB taxonomy): Bacteria > Planctomycetota > Planctomycetia > Gemmatales > Gemmataceae > JBGQKZ01. The sequence goes on along the minus strand of JBGQKZ010000007.1, from coordinate 18,138 downwards.
CAACACGCCGGCGAAAGCGAACGCGATCGCCCCGCCGTGCGTCGTCAGCGGCCGCATCGAGGCGGTGGAGGATGTTGACTACTTCAAATTCCACGCCGACGCCGGCAAGACGTTCACGTTCGAGGTCGTCTGCGCCCGCATTCAGGACAAGATTCACGATCTGCAAAAGCACGCCGATCCGATTCTCACCCTCTACGACGCGGAGGGCCGTGAGCTTGCAGCGAACGACGATTTCTTCTTCGCCGACCCGCTGCTCACGTACACCGTGCCGAAGGCCGGCGATTACTTCATCCAGGTTCGCGACTCGAAATACGACGGCGACCCGCGTTGGGCGTACGCGCTCCGCGTGACCGACCAGCCGAGCGTCTCGCACATTTTTCCGATGGCAGGAAACCCCGGGCAGAAGATCGACGTTGAGCCGATTGGTTCCGCCAAAATGGCCAAACAAAAAGTGCAGCTCACGGCGCCGGCGGACGTGGGCATTCACGCGGTGCAGCTCGACTTGGGCGGCGTGCGGACGAATCCCGTGGCATTCATCGTCAGTCCGCTGCCGCAGGTGACGGAAAAGGAGCCGAACGACACCGTGGAACAGGCGATGCGGATCACGTTGCCGTGCGGCGTCAATGGCCGGATTGGGAAACGTCACGATCTCGATCACTTCCTGTTCGCGGCGAAGAAGGGCAAACCGGTGCGCTTTGAGGTGAAGGCGCGCCGCTTCGGCACGATCCTGCAATCGAGTCTCGATTCGGTGCTCGACGTACTCTCTCCGCAGGGGCAAATTCTTGCCACGAATGACGACACCTTCGGCAAGGACGCGGCCCTCGTTTTTGCGCCGCCCGCCGACGGCGATTACATCGTCCGCCTGCGCGATTTGAACAGCAAAGGCGGCGACACGGCGGTCTATTACCTGGAATGCGACTGGGCCAAGCCGGATTTCACCCTGCGCTGCGACCCGGACAAGGCGATGATCGGGCCGGGTTCGAGCACCGCGTGGTTCGCACAGGTGACGCGAAGCAACGGCTTCGAGGGGCCGGTACAGATCGAAGTCGGCGGGTTGCCGAAGGGCGTGACGGTGAACACACTGACGATTCCACCGAGCATGACGCAAGGTTTGCTGGTTGTCACCGCTGCCGCCGATGCGCCGCGCGACGCCGTGAACGTGCAAATCCTCGGCAAGGCGAAAATCAAGGACGGCGACGGGAAAGAAGAAACCATTGTTCGACCGGCGACGCCGAACGAGGAAATCTACTTGCCGGGCGGCGGGCGCGGGCGCTTCGAGGTCCGAATGCAGACGGTCGCCGTCACGGAGTCCTCGGACATTCTCAAAGTCGAGGTGACGCCGAAGACCGTTTCGTTGAAGCCCGGCGAAGAGGTGCGACTTGATGTGACCGTTCTCCGGCGGGCGGATTACGACAAGAGCATCTCAATGGACATCTTGTTGCGGCACCTCGGCCAGGTGTTCGGAAACCCGCTGCCGACGGACGTGACGATTGTGGAAGCAAAGAGCAAGACGCTCCTGGGGACGGGAAGCAAGGGGCATATCGTTTTGCGAGCGGGACCCAACGCGACGCCGATAGAGAACGTTCCGATCAGCGTGCTGGTCCACGTCTCGATCAATTTCGTGGTGAAGGTCAGTTATTCGAGCCCGCCGATTTTGCTGACGATCAAGAAGTGATCTCTGGGTCTACGTTTGGCGTCAGCCGGTACGCGCGGCGGTGAAACCGCGGAGCGAGTGTCATTTCGCCTGTACGAATTCACGTACCATTTCTTGATAGACGCCCTGTAGGCGGCGGGTCACGTCGCCGGGACGGCCCTCCGCGATGGTCTTGTCATCGACGCGAACGATCGGCAGCACCTCCGAAGTCGTTCCCGTCAGGAACAGCTCCGTAACGCGTTGCAAATCGTCGCGCTTCAATACGTGCTCGCGCACGGGGACGCCGGCGCGCTCCGCGAGACGCAGAATCAAACCGCGCGTGATGCCGGGCAAGATCGCGTTGCTGTTCGGCGCGGTCAGCAGCGCGCCGTCAAGCACGCCAAAGAAACTGGTGTGCGTTCCTTCCATCAGGCGGCCGTCCGGCTCGTAGAGAATTGCTTCGACGCACCCGGCTTCCTTCGCGGCCTGCATCGCGAGTACGTTGCCGAGCAAATTGGTGGATTTGATGTCGCAGCGGTCCCAACGCAAGTCGGGGTGAGTGATGACGCAGGCGCCGGTTTCGCGTACGTCCCGGTAAGGGTCCTTGAACTCCTGCACGTAAAGGAATTCAAGCGGCGTTGCGTTCTGCGGAAAGTAGTGCGTGCGCGGCGCGGCGCCGCGGGTGATCTGAATGTAGACGGTCGCCTCGCGGAATGGGCCGGCGGCGATGGTTTCGACCATCCGGCGTTCAAGCCGCGCGACATCCACGCCGCGAATGCGGATGGCTTCCAGGCTTCGGGTGAGTCGCGCGAAGTGTTCGTCTTTCAGCCACGACTTGCCGCCGTAGACGCGGAGGACTTCGTAGACCGCGTCGCCGAGGAGAAAGCCACGGTCGAGAGCCGAAATCTTGGCGTCCGCGAGCGGCATTTGAATGCCGTTGATGTTCGCGATTGGTTCCATGTTGAAACGCGGTTCTGCGAACCGCCGCTAAACGGGGTTGTTCGGTTCAGACGTTGCATGCGGCAGGAAGATCGTGAATTTCGTGCCGTGGCCGACCTCGCTTTGCACGTCAATTGTGCCGCCGTGTGCTTCGATAATCTTCCGCGTCGTCGGCAGACCGAGGCCGGTGCCGCCGGGCTTCGTCGAGTAGAACGGCTTGAAAACCTTGCTCGCCACGTCCGCCGCCATGCCGCAACCGGTGTCGATCAGACTCAGGTACACGCCGGCGGGTTCACATACCGCCTGGATCGTCAGCTCGCCGCCTTGCGGCATCGCCTGCTCGGCGTTGAGAAATAAGTTCAAGAGGGCCTGTTTGAAGAGATCGCGGTCGAGCGGCAGCGGCGGCAGATCGGCGGGAAGATAGCACTTGATCTCGATGTTCGCCTGTCGCGCGGTCGGGGTGAAGAAGTCGATCAAGTCCTCGACCACCTCCGCCAAATCGGTCGGCCGAAGATCGAGATCGCGGACGCGCGCGAAGCGAAGGAAATCGTTGGAAACGTCGATAAGCCGGTGGCACTCGTTCTGCAAACGCTGGACGCGTTCGCAGGCGCGGCGTTCGCGGTGGTTCTGCGGGTCCTGAAAATCCTCGGCCAGGAGCTGAAGGTTGAGGCCGAGGGTGCTCAGGTGGTTCTTGATTTCGTGAATAAAGCCGCCGGCAAGTTCGGCCAGCTCGGCGTACTGTTCGTTCAGCACGGTCGTCAGTGGTCAGTGGTCAGCGGTCCGTTGCAGCTACCCGCTGCCAACGGACCACTGACGAATTACCGTTGTTCGCCTTCGCCGCCGCCCTGGGGTGCGCCGTGGCCGCGGCCTTCGCCGCCGTTGTGGCGGTGGGGGGGACGATCGCCGCCGCCGTCGCGACGTGGCGGACGGTCGTCACGGCGTGGGGGACGGTCGCCGCGCGGCTCGCGGGGCGCTTCGGGCGGCAGGCCTTTTTGTTCGCGGATGAGGGCCTTCCGCGAAAGCTTCACGCGGTCCTGGTCATCAATGGCGATGACCTTTACTTGTAATTCGTCGCCGACCTTGCACACGTCGGCGACCTGGCCGACATACTTGTCATCCAGCTCGCTGATGTGACAGAGGCCGTCGCGGCCGGGGAGGATTTCGATAAATGCCCCGAAGTCCTTTACCGAGGTCACGCGGCCGGTGTAGACCTTGCCGATCCGCACTTCTTCCGTGAGGGCCTCGACCCGGGAGCGCGCCGCTTCGGCCCCGGCGGACTCCATGTGCGAAATGAAGACGGTGCCGTCGTCCTCGATGTCGATCTTCGCGCCGGTGGCCTCCTGGATGCCCTTGATCGTCTTGCCGCCGGGACCGATAAGGAGGCCGATCTTTTGCGGGTCGATGCGAATGGTGAGGAGCCGGGGCGCGTAAGTGCTGATCGAATTCCGCGGCTGGCGAAGCGTGCCGAGCATCTGGCGGAGGATTTCGCGACGGGCGTCGCGGGCCTGTTCGAGCGTGGCCCGGATGATCTCATCATTGATGCCGTCGATCTTGAGATCGAGCTGAATGCCGGTGATGCCGCGGCCGGTGCCGGCGACTTTGAAATCCATGTCGCCGAAGTGATCCTCATCGCCCATGATGTCGGTCAGCAGCGTGAACTTGTCGGCCTCTTTCACAAGGCCGATAGAAATGCCGGCCACCGGGTCGGAGATCGGCACGCCCGCGTCCATGAGCGACAGCGTGCCGCCGCAGACCGACGCCATGCTGCTCGACCCGTTGGACTCGAATATGTCGGACACGACGCGGATGGTGTAGGGGAACTTGTCCGGATTCGGGATGACCGCTTTGAGGCTGCGCTCGGCCAGCGCGCCGTGACCGATCTCGCGCCGGCCCGGCCCGCGAATCGGCCGGCACTCGCCGACCGAGAACGGCGGGAAATTGTAATCGAGCATGAACTTCTTGCTGTATTCTTCGAACAGGCCGTCTACACGTTGTTCGTCGCTGACGGTGCCGAGCGTGGTGGTGACCATCGCTTGCGTTTCGCCGCGCTGAAAGATGGCCGAGCCGTGCGTTCGCGGCAGCACGCCGACTTCGCAGTGGATCGCGCGAAGTGCCTTGGTGTTCCGGCCGTCGATGCGCTTGCCTTCGAGAATGAGATCGCGGACGATCCGTTCTTCCAAGGCGGCAAACGCGGCGGATACTTGACCCGACGTGTACAGGGATTCGCCCGCCTCCGGCAGGAACTCGGCGGTCACTTTCTCTTTCAATTCACGAATCTTATCGGCCCGGTCGCCCTTGCCTGAAGTCTGTTTGCGTTCACGAAACTCGTTGTAGAAACGCTGGCGGAAGATGTCGATGAGCGGGTTGCCCAGGCCGGCGGGCGGGATTTCCTTCGCGCCGAGGCCGGCCTTTCGCCGCAGCTCTTCAATCATGCCCACGATATCTGCGATGTTGCGGTGGGCATATTGAATCGCCTGGATCATGTTCTCTTCGGACATCTCGCGCGCGAAGCCTTCGATCATCGTGATGGCGTCGCGGGTGCCGGAGACGATCAAGTCGAGATCGCTCTCTTCGAGCTGGCTGTGCGTCGGCATCAGGACCAACTCGTTATTGATGCGGCCGACGCGGACCGCCGCGGTCGGCTTCAAGAACGGAATCTGCGACAAGTGCAGGGCCGCGCTGGCGCCGATCATGCTGAGCACGTCCGGATCGTTCTCCTTGTCGGCGGAGAGGACCGCGCACATGACCTGTACTTCGCGTTGGTAATGACTGGGGAAGAGCGGGCGGATCGGGCGGTCGATCAAACGGGATGTCAAGATTTCCTTGGTGGTCGGCCGGCCTTCCCGTTTGATAAAGCCGCCGGGGAATTTGCCCGCCGCATACGTCTTTTCGCGATAATCGACGACGAGCGGAAAGAAATCCCGCTTGTCGTCCGCCTCGCCCTCCACGGCGGTACACAAGGTGACCGTGTCGCCGTACTGGACGACCGCCGCCCCGTGGGCCTGCTTGGCGAGTTTGCCTGTTTCGATACTGAGGGGGCCTGCACCAAAGGTGTGTTCAACACGACTGACCTGCACGGTAGATTCCTCACTACAACCGGCAGAGACAGAGCGGCGGAGAGGTGGGGCCAAGGCAAAGTGAAAAAGGAAAAAGGCAAAAGTAGCCAGCCCTTTTGCCCTTTTCCTTTTTCGCTTCGCCCTATTTGCGGAGGCCGAGTCGGCCGATCACGGCGAGGTACCGGTTGCGGTCCCGGATACGAAGATAAGTCAACAGGCCGGACCGCTTGCTCACCATCATCAGCAGGCCGCGCCGGCTGGCATGGTCTTTCTTGTGCGTGCGCAGGTGCTCCGTCAACTCAGTGATCCGAGCCGTGAGCAGAGCGATTTGCACCTCCGGCGACCCGGTGTCGGTGGGTTCACGCCGAAATTGGTCAATGATTTCCGTCTTGCGGTCCTTCGTGATCGACATCTCAGTCCTCGCCACCTCCGCCGCGTATTGCTCCTGCCATAGCCAACGATGCGTTTCCAGAACTTTTACTCAGGTGAATGTATCAAGGCGGGGGGAGATTGCAAGGGGGAAAAAAAGCGGCAATGGACAGAGCCGGCGAGCCCGGACGCGCAAGCGCCTGGAGTGCTCCAGGAGCCGACGCGACCCGACCCGCCAAGCGAATTGTCAAGGTTTTACACCCCCTCAGAACGGGTGTGGCTCAAAGTTTGGCACAAAGCCGCCAGGCTTGCTCGGCGACCGGCTCGGCCTTGCTTTCGCGTTGCAGCTTCTGCAAGCCGGCCTGGATCTGCAATTCGCCGAACCGCATGTGCGCCGGCGGCAGGCCCTTATAGAGCTCGATGGCGAGGTCCGCGACCGTTCGTGGTCCCTCGGCGAGCGCCGTTAAGAGCTGTTCTTCGCGGCGCAGCCGGTGGTTGATGTTCTCCTGTAAAATCTCGCGCGGTCGCGCGGTCGGACCGCCGTGCGACGGCAGCAGCAACCGGCAATCGAACTCTTGGAGCCGCCGGAGTGAATCCAGATAGACCGTGAGATCGCCCTCCGGCGGCGCCACAATCATCGACGTCTGCGTCGAGATCATGTCCCCGGCAAAGAGTACGTGGTAGAGCGGATCGAAGAACGCGAGATGACTGGGCGCATGGCCCGGCGTGTGCAGCACGCGCAAATGCCAGTCGCCGCGTCCGTCCGGAGCGATGCCGAGCGGCAGCGTGTCACCCTCGTCGAGGAATCGGTCTACGCGAACCGGATGTTTCATCATCTTCGGCGTCAGGGCATGTGCCCAAATCGGGACATTGAAGACTTCCGCGCAGCGCGCGGCGGCGCCGACGTGGTCCGGATGATGATGCGACAGAACGACGGCTTGCAGTCGTCTGCCGCTTTTCAAGGCGAAGTGGACCGCAGCGAACAGGCGCTCTTGCTCCGCTGCGTCGGACGGCCCTGGATCGATCAGGTACAGAAGATTCTCGCCGACGAGATAGGCGTTCGTGTGGGTTACCGGCGGCAGGGCGAGCGTTCGAAGCGGTATCGTCTGAACGCCGGGCGAGAAAACGATACGGGGGAACGGCTCGGCCAACCCGCGCGCAACGGCGCTGCGATAATCGGTGAGGATCGCGTCGTGCGTTCCGTGGAGCCTCGTTTCCAGGATGCGAAGAGCCGGGGGTGCGATGAGGCATTCGCCGCGCGTCCACCGCGCGAGGAACTGCGACGGCACAATCCACTCCCCGTGATCCAACTCGCCGGGCCAGACGCTCGCGTCTTGTCCATAGGGTGTGCGGGCCAGGTAAAACGTGGTGTCGAAGCGGACGCTGGAATACTCGGGTGTGACGAGGTCGCCGATCGGCTGCAAGTCCTCGGCGTGAAGGGTGAGTCCGTGCGCAATCAGCAACGCACCGAACTCCGCACGTTCGTTGATAAGATCGTCACGCCATTGCCGCCAGTCCGGCGACGACGCCGCGTGAACGCCGTCGGCGTTGCGCGCCAGCAAGACGCCGGTTTCTTCGAACAACTCACGCACGGCCGCTACGTGACGCACCTGGACGGCACAGCGTTCGGCGAAGGCCCGGTCGGACTTGAGCGCGGAGCCGCCGGGGAACGCGTAGAAGCCGCCGAAAAATCGCAGCGTTGCGGCCCGGCGGACGACGTAGATTTCCGTCGGTTCGGAGCCACGCAATAAGATAACGCTGGCGGCGTCGGCGGGTGCGCTCAAGGCTGAAGCATTCTCCGTGAGGTGAGCAGGCAGTCTGACGTTCGCGGCTTGGCGGAACAAGCAGCACTGTGCCGCAACGGGCGGGGCTATTCGGACTTTTCACTCTCCGGTTTTTCGCCGAGTCCTCTGTGGACGGCCTCAAGCAAGCGCTCCATTGCAAACGGCTTGCGGATGTAATCAACCACGCCGAGGTATTCCGCGTATGCTTTGTGCCGGCTCCCCTCGTTCGCCGTAATCATGATAATCGGCGGCGCGTCGGTTTTGCCGCGGAAATGTTCGAGCACCGGGTAACCGCCCATGCGCGGCATCATCATGTCGAGGATGACGAGATCGGGCTTGTGCTGGTAGATGAGCTGCTTGCCCTGTTGCCCGTCGCGGGCCTGGAAGACGCGGAAGCCCTGCTTTTCCAGCACGGCACGCAAACCGTCGCTTAGCTCGTGATCGTCGTCCACGACGAGAATCGTCTTCTGCTGCTCTGGCATGGCGCGAATCCTCTACATACTTCCGTTGGCAACAGGCTGGCGGCTACCGTGTCAATGTATCAAGCCGCCGCCAGCCTCACAAGCAGCGGCCGTGCGCGGACGATGACGTTCGGCCGCGTATAATGGCGGCTGCATTCCATCAGCGAAATGATGGCGTTTCGTCAGAGGAGTACGGATGGGCCTCTGTTTCACGGTTCTCGGCAGCGGCAGCTCGGGCAACGCGAGTTTGATTCAGACCGGCAGCTTCGGTTTGCTGCTCGATGCGGGGCTCGGTCCACGGCAAATCGCGAGCCGGCTGGCGATGTCCGGACGTTCCTGGGACTGCATTCACGCGGTCCTCCTCACGCACACGCACTCGGATCATTGGAAAGATCGGACGTTCGCCCAGCTTGGCCGCCGCGGCATTCCGCTCTATTGTCATACCCAGCACGCTCCCGCCCTGGCACGCTACAGCAGCTGCTTTAGCGCTCTCGAAGCAGCGCGACTCGTCCGCTTCTATGAAAAGGGACAAGAGTTTGCCATTAACGCGGACCTCGTGTGCCGGCCGTTGCCGGTGCGGCACGATGACGAGGCGACGTTCGGGTTTCGGATCGCGTGCTCGTCGGGCGAAGGCGCCGTGCTTGGGTATCTTGCCGATCTTGGTTGCTGGGACGGGGAACTTCTCAACGCGTTGGCGGACGTTGACCTGTTGGCGCTCGAGTTCAATCATGACGTGGCAATGCAATACGCCAGCGGCCGGTCGCCGTATTTGATCGCCCGCATTTTGGGCGACGACGGGCATTTATCAAACGACCAGGCGGCGGCGTTTCTACACCGCTTGTTGACGGCCTCGGGCGGGCGGTTACGGCACGTTGTGCAATTGCACTTGAGCCGCGATTGCAACCATCCGGGGTTGGCGCGGGAAGCGGCGGAAACGGTGTTGCGGCCGGCGTATGAAGGCGTTCGGCTGCACACCAGCGCACAGCACGCGCCCTGTGAATCCATTGTCGTGGGCGAAAGCACGGACAAGATCGCCGCCGCTCCGGAGCCCGTCGTGATGCGCGCGCACAAGCGTCCTGCTTCGCGCATGTCGCAAGGCATTCTTCCCGGCAGGGAAGCAAGTTAGCGAACGCGTCTAACGGCGACGCACGGTCTGCGTTTCGCTCCCCAGATCGACTTCTTCCGGTGTGCCGGGGCGCCAGGCGCGGACGACGACGAGGCCGGCGGCGGGCAATTCGACGCCGTCTTGGACCTCATAGCCGGGGCGCGGATCGATGCGCAATTCCAGCGACGGCGTGCCGTCGCCAGCCCGGATGAAGAACGAACCGGTCTGTGCGCCGCGAACAAGGAGCAAGGGCTCTTCCGGCGTCGGAATCACCCACCCCAGTTTCTGGATATCCGACCAATCGAAAATCTCGACGAATTCGCGTGCCGTGCTGCGCGTGGTGCGCAGCAAAAGGCAATTCGGGTCGACTTGTCGAGCATCCGCCAGCGAGACAACGCCCGGTCGGCTGTCCGCCGCGATTGCCGACACCGACAAACCGCGGACGGCGTCGCCGCGAAGTTGGACAAGTAATGCGGCCAGGCGATCTTCGTCGATCTGGCCCAACGTCGCCAACTCATGGAGCCGTTGTTCCGCGACTAAACAGCTGTACGCGAGGTACGACAACAACGGCGTCTGGTCCGGTTCACCAGGTTGTTTGAAGACGCCGAGCGGACGGTCGAGAAACAGCGCCGTACCCAGTTCTCGACGCTCCCGTGCATCGTCCAGATCGGCGCTGCTGCGCCGCAATACCTCGCGGCCGTGGTTGCCAAGCCGCGTGTCGAGCGCGACTCCGTCGAACAGCCGTTTCCTTCGCCGCGACGGATTGAGGATTTGATCTTCCGGCACGGCGTCCAAGCCCGGAAACACGCGCGCATTTTCTCCCGGCGACGTGGGAGCGTCCGGCACCGGGAGCCGTGCGTAGCGATGCCACAAAAGCCAACCGTGTCGCAGGCCGCGTCGCCGCAGCCGCTTTTGTCGGCGCTGCGCCTCGCCGTCGGCCTCTGAATCGAGAAACGCATCGGGGAGTGTCTCCATCCTCGGCAACAGCAGGTCGAGCACTTCGTCGATCAGCAAGGCGTCCGGGTAATTCGCTCCGCGGTGGTGGAACGTGATTAAGTCATACGCCGTCAAATGCCGGCCAATTTGGCGGAGCAAGTGGCAGAGAAAATCGACGACCGCTTCGCCGCTCAGGCGCCCGTGGCTACACGACGTGTCGAGAAACTGAAGCGTTCGCGCAACAAAGCCCGTGTAAGGGGTCAGCGAGACCTCGTTGAAGAGCGTCTGCAACAAAGCCGGAAACGCGGCGTCGTCGTGCCCGGTCCGCTGCCAGCGGTTCCAATAGGATTGGACCAGCGCTGGAAGATCGTCGATGCGCGCGGCTCGAATCATCGTCTCGAACACCTTCGCCGACGCGGACGGGCGAGCTGTCGCCGGGAAACTCGCCTCGACGAGCGCGTGCAAATCGCGAAGCGGGCCTTCACTTGTCAGAAGCGCTGGGTCCGGCAAATAACCAAGCTGTCCGAGCAAGAATTCCGGCAGTGGGGCTTCTTGTGATGTCAGCGGCAAGCGGCTGCCGCCGACGACGGCTCGAAACAGCAATCCGAGCAGCTCGTTCCGGAAGACGGTCGGATCTACCACCCGCACGGGCGGGATCGTGCCGACCAATTCCGGCAGCCACTTCTCCGTTTCGCGGCTCAAAATGACGTTGTCGCCGGCGTCGTAGCCTTCCCAGGCGCGGCAGAGGATGGCGCGTGTTACGTGGACCTCGAAACCATCAACCTTCACGGAAAGCAGCGGCAAGGCGGAACGCACCCCGTTATGAATGCAATACACGTTCAGCGCGTCGAAGCGTCGCCGCTGGCGCGTGTGCCCCGGGTCAAGCAGTCTGCCTCGAAATACCTCCCAGGCGATTTCTTCCTCCTCTTCACGCCATTCCAGTTCGAGGCCGTTGGCTGCGAAAAAGCGGCGGGGGTGAAGCACTTCGCGAATGACCGAGTACAGGGATGAAGACCGGCTCAGGGACATGCGCCTACTCAGCGGATCAGCGGGCGATTGCGTTGAAGGTATTGTAGCCGCCATTGTCCGGAGCGCGCTATCATGCCGACCCAACGGCACGGCGAGCTAAACCTGGCCGATTATGCCGGCGGCAGCGTTCGCGACGCTTCTGTGCAAATTGTTTCTTCTACGTCTGCCGCTTGCCAAATGACGAATCGTAATTTTGAAACGACAGTTTCGTGGCAGACGGACCCGCGGCGGAAATTCCACCATGCTGCGGGCCCGGCGGGGAGGTTCTTCGCATGGTGAAGATCCACGTTCTTCTTTCCACGCTCGTGATGGTTGCGGCCGGCGGCCTGGCTTCGGCGGACGAGCCTACGGCGAATGTACCTGCTCCGGCGCCGGCGCCCGCGGCGTGCAGCCCGGCCGGTTGCGATACCTGCGGTACTTGCGGTCGAGCCAAATTGCAGCACTTTTGGCGTTGGCTGACTTACTGCCCAACCAAATCGTGTACTGCGTGCGGCCATCCGCAATGCACGTCGGCCTGCCCGCCGCTCTACACGTTCTTCCTCGATCACTGCCGCGATTGCAGCAACGGCGGCTGCGTGTGTGCGCCCGCGCCCGCGTGCGACGAGGCGTGCAGCCACGGTCACTGGTTCCCGCTTTACCAGAAAATGCACGACGCCCTTCTGGAACGCCAGACACATCCCCAACCGGCATGCGAAAAGCCGGCGTGCGAACACAAGTGGTTCCCGGTCTATCACAAGTGGATGGACGGCAACGGCCAATAGCACGATTCCGTCAATTCGGGAGCCCGCTGCGCCAGCGAGGGAGGACGGACTCCGTCGCTGGCGCAGCGGGCTTTCTTGCTTTATGATGAAGCATCCAAAGTCTTTGTTGTGAACCTTCGCATGAACACCACGCTAACCGTGCGCCCCGCATTGCGGCTGGAACTGGAAGCGGTTCTGAGCCTCGCGTTCCAAGCGGCGCCGGTGGAAGAACGCGCTGCGCGGGTCGCCAACGCGCTTCGGCTCATTCGTCTCGGCGAATTGGACATCGCGGGCATCCTTGTGCGCTCGGGCGGCTCGGAGTTGCACGGTGCAGTGATCTGTTGTCCCGTTCCGGGCGCCAGCGGATTGATCTGGCCGCCGCAGGCCGTGGAATCCGCCACACGCGCGCAAACGGAGGATGCTCTCGTATGCGGCGCCTTGGCCTGGTTGCGGCAGCGCGGCGCCAAACTTGTGCAGTCATTATTGACCGACGTTGAAACGGTCCTGGCGCCGCCGCTGCTGCGCAACGGTTTCCGGCACATCACTCGGCTCTTGTACATGCGGCACAATCTGCGGAGTGTGCCGTCTGAGGTTCAGGGCGGCCGCGTTCGCCTCGTTCGATACTCCGAATGCGAACCCGCCGAACTCGGGCGCACGCTGCTACGAACCTACGACGGCACCCTCGATTGTCCCGAAGTAAACGGCGTGCGCACGATCGAGGAAGTTCTCGAAGGACACCGCGCCCAAGGTCATCACAACCCGGCACGGTGGTGGCTCGCGCTTCGTGAGGAAGAACCGGTCGGCGTGCTGCTGCTTGCGGAGATGTTCGAGTGGCCGGGCTGGGATGTCTCGTATGTCGGCGTAGTGCCGGAAGCACGCCGCCACGGGATCGGCAGAACGCTGATGCTCGAAGCCCTGCATCGGGCTCAGAAAGCCGGTGTCGATCAGCTGACGCTCTCCGTCGACGCACGCAACGACATTGCTTGCCAACTCTACGAACGGCTGGGCTTTGTGCGGTTCGACGAACGCGCGGTGTTTCTGGCAATCCTGGCGTAGTTGACACCCTTTCCACGTCTCTGGGAAGAAAATGCGGCGTGTTTTGCGTCGTCGGTTTGTGTGAACCTGAACCGGCGTCAGTGGTTCCGCGCTGAAGATCGCACGCGCGCCGTTCCGGCATGAATTTCGCGCTGGCATTTCGTGAAGGCGCCTTCTAGAATCTCGTTTCCTCCGAGTTCGATCTGTCCGCGGTAGGCTCCCACCTGGGCGGACAAAGGTTCTCTTGCTGCGACCGGTGTTGAGCACCGCGCGGATGATCCGCGCGCCGGAGGGAGTCTTTGACCACCAGCGATCGCACGCTCGTGGCCGCGTTGGAACAGGCCATCGTTCAACGCATCGGCGAGCCACGGTATAACCTTTGGTTCGATGGCCACACGAAATTCCTGCCCGAGCCCGGCTTGCTGATAATCGGCGTTCCGAACCGCTATTACCAGGAATGGCTCGAGCGCAAATTCGCCCGCGACGTGGAAGCGGCCGCGGGGCTCGCGTTCGACGAACCGACGCCGGTTCGCTTCCGCATCGACGCAGAACTCTTCCAGGCGGCGCGCCAGGACCAAGACGCGGTCCACACAGCGGGCTCGCCCGCTTGTGCAGACGGGCGCTCCGCGCCGGTTGCTCCTACCGCGGAGACGACAGCCAAGGCGCGAGCGCGCCCGCGTGCGGACGCCGACGAGCGCCCGGCAGCGGCGACGCCCGTAAAGCGTCACTGGCGACGGCTTAGCGAATTCATGGTCGGTCCGTGCAATCGCGTCGCCCACGCGTCCGCGGTGAGCGTCGTCGAGGCGCCGGGACAGGGGCCGAACCCCCTCGTGCTGCACGGCCCCGTCGGCACGGGCAAGACGCATCTTCTTCAGGGCCTATACGCCGGTCTTCGCAAACAGCGGCCGGAATGGCGCGTCTGCTACCTGACCGCCGAGGACTTCACCAATCGCTTCGTCCAGGCGATGCGGCTCGGCAAGTTAAGTGGCTTTCGCAAATACTTCCGCGAATGCGACGCCCTGCTCGTGGATGACGTGCAGTTCCTCGCTTCGAAACGTGCGACGCAGGAAGAGTTTCAACACACGTTCGACGCGCTTGCTCACGACGAGAAGCAGGTGGTCGTCACGTGTGACGTGCATCCGAAGCTCAATGATGAATTCCCGCCGGAATTGCGGGATCGGCTGCTCGGCGGCGCCATCTGGGGCTTGCAGCCGCCGGACTTTGAGACACGTCTAGCGATACTGCGTTCCAAGGCCCATCAAGCCGGCACGATGCCGCCCGCGGACGAAGCGCTTCGCTATGTTGCCGAGACGCTGCACGGCAACGTGCGCGAGCTGGAAGGCGCCTTGCACAGTTTGCGGCATTATGCCGCGGTGACCGGCAAGCCCATCGATTTGCCGCTGGCCCGCGAGGCGCTCGCGGAGCTGCTGCGGCATTCGGTCCGTGTCGTTCAGCTCGCCGACATCGATTTGGCTACCTGCCGTGTGCTGCGCCTTGAGCCGGGCATGCTGCAATCGTCTCATCGGAGTTGGGCGGTCAGTTATCCCCGTATGCTGGCGATCTTCCTGGCCCGTAAGCACACATCGGCCGCTTACAGCGAGATCGGCACGTTCTTTGGTGGACGCAACCACAGCACCGCCGTCGCCGCCGAGAAGAAGGTGCGCAAATGGCTTCAAGAGAACGGCGAGCTGGCCCTCGGCGAACGCCGGCTACGCGTTCGCGAGGTCGTGGAGCTGATTGAACGAGAATTGAACCGCTGAAGATGGTTGGTAAGCGCCGCTGCCGTGGGCGCAAGGCGGGCAACCTTTGCCGACCTTAACCCCGGTAACGAATTGGCAAATTGATCGTCGCGGTCGGCGGGGCATTTTTCGTCGCACTCTGCCGATGGGCTGGCCGATTCTACCTGTGTTGGATGCGGCGTGTCTGTCAGGGACGAGGCCGCATCGCGTTGAACTCTCCGCGGCAAGGAGGACGGGTGGAGCAACACGGGGGCGTGGGGCCAACCTGATACCACCCGACAGGCCGCGGTAATGGGCTTACCTGTCAAAGGAGTCGCGATGAAACGGTTCGCCTTGATTGTCTGCGCCGGGCTGGGCATGCTCGTCAGCGCCAATGGCGCTCAAGCGGGCTGGGGCAGCCTCGGTTACAGCGGCTACCAGCCGTGGTACAACGTCTTCGCCCACCGCCCGAAGTGCATGACGCCGGAAGAAGAGCGTCTGCAGAAATTCTGGCACGATTACTACGACGCCCTGAAGCATTACTACGGCGCCCTCGATCACATCGACTGGGTCGCCTACTACAAAAACCACGGTTATCAGATCAATGCGGGTTGTGGCGGCGCCGGCGGCTGCCAACGCATCAACTACGCTCCGGTGTTCGTCAGCCCCGGCATGCAGTGGGCGGTGCCGAATAGCTGCATGAGCGGTCCTCCGGTCGGCCCGGGCAACTGCGGCCCGATGCCCGGCGGCTACTAAGCTGCAACGCCCTCGCGGTTTGAATTGAGGCCGGGTTCCGCAAGGAGCCCGGCCTTTTGTATTGGCGAGGAATTGACAATTGAAAACAAGAAATTGAAAACTGCAAATGGGTTCTGGCCGATTTTCAATTTTCAATTTTCAATTTTCAATCCTCAATCCGCCTTGTCCGCGCGTCGCGCCCCTTCGCTTCTCCCGGCCCGCCACGCACGCCATTTCACGGCACTCTTCGCCGCGTTAAGCCGCGAACAGCCAATTCATGGGTTACGCTTCCACCGGAGAAGGCGAAAGTCGCCTTCATCAGGAAATGGCTGACACGAAAGGAGTCGCCATGCGAGCGACCATCGCCTGGCTCGGAGCGCTCGGCGCCGCCGCCCTTCTGGCCGCGAGCGCCCAGGCCAATCCCTATTTCCCCTGTGCGCCGCAAGCCCCGGATGCGTGCGGCCCGGGCTGGTACAACGTGAATTGCTGCGGGGCCGTTTATGGTCCCAATTACTGGTTGCGCCCGCCGTACCCGCCGTTTAACGGCGTGCTGCCGCCCATGCAGGGTCAGCAAACGAACTTCCCCACCAACCCCTATATGCGCAGCCCACGCGACTTTTTCATGCTCGATCCGTAACCACTCGCATCGCGGACCGGTTTAGCCGCCCGTCTCGGACGGGCGCGTAGACTTAACGCGCCCGTCCGAGACGGGCGGCTAAACGGGAAGCCATTTCGTATTTCCCGCGCTCGCTTCCAACTCAGCAATCCGCCGCCGCAATTCTTCCGGAATCGGAGTCTTCCGGTTCTCCGCGTAGTGATACGTCACCACCGTTCCGGTCCCCTCCGCGACGACGGCGCCGAGTCGTCGGCTCACCACGCGGTGCTCCATGGTGAAGCGGTCCGTACCCATTTCCGAAATACGCCCCAGAATCTGAATCGTGTCCGGATACGTCAACGGCTTGCGAAACCGCGCTTGCGTGGCCGCCAGGATCGGACCGATCCCCGTTTGCAGCTCATAGTCAAACCAATCCAGCCGCCGAAAGTATTCCAGCCGGGCGTTCTCGAAGTAGCGGAAGTAGACCACGTTGTTGACGTGGCGGTACGAGTCCATCTCGCCCCACAGGACGGCCTGTTCCACGATCACAGGGAAGCCGGCGATTAGGTCGTCCGCCATGTGCGTGCATCCTCAACGTAGGTCAGCCTTTCGAGGCTGACGCAATGACTGCAATAGTCAGGTTGGAAAACCTGACCTACACGAGATCCACCTCAACCGGCGTTATCGTGTTCAAGCTGTTTCAAGTAGCCGAGCGCCTCATCCACCGTGCCGACAATGGCCCCCGGCACACGGCCGGCGTCGTCGAGTTCGCGAAGCAGCAGCAAATCCTCGAAATCAGGCGACGTTTCCAGCTCGCGCCGCAATTTCGGCGGCAGCGCGCCGGCCTTGTACGCGTGCGCGTCCATGTGATGCCGGATGAAGAATTGCGTCCGCTCGGTGATCAACCCTTCCAGTGCCGACAAGGCGGCTTCTACGTGCTCCGCCCGATCGATCCCTTTCCCGATGTCGTGCAGCAGGGCGGCCAGCAGAAACTCTTCATCATACGGCCGTGCCTCGCGGGCAAGCTCGAAGACCTGGAGAGAATGATATAACACATCGCCTTCCGGGTGGTGCTGCCGGCCTTGCTGCACGGTTTCCAGCGGCAAGAGAAACATGCGGAACAGCGGATACGGGTCGATTTCCTCTTCCTGCTCCAGCAGTGCTCCTTCGAGGTCGCAATCGGGGTACTCGCGTTCGATCAACTCTTCCAACTCGCGAATGGAAGCGCGTTCAATCGCCTTGCCGGTGATTGAGCTCTTGAAGACGTAGTGCGCCTTGTCCTCCGCGTAGACCGTCAGCTCGTAGTTGAACGTGTCGAAGATGTGGATGTGCGTGAACGTCCGCGCCTCGTTGTGCTTCACGATTTGCTTGCGTTCCACGTCGAACTGGAAACCGTTTTGTTCAAGTAGATCGGTGATGAGCGGCGGGCTGTTGCTGAAGACGTGGATGTCGATGTCGGACCCTTTGCGAATGTGGCCGGTCATCACGCTGCCGATCAAGCGCGGCTTGAACGCCCGCAGCACCCGCATGAGCCGCAGCGCGTGCAGCCGCATGTCGCGCAGGTTTTGCGTGCGTTTGTCCCCTTCGTGGACGCGGGCGAAGAGCTGGATCTGGTCGCGAATCTCGGCGTTGGACGGGAGGTCGTTCGGTTTGACGCCGCCACGGCAGAGACGCCGGGCGGCCTTGCGTTTGGCCGTGTAGTACTCGGACTCGACGCGTTCGTACATCAGCCGTGCGGCTTCGAACGCGATCGCCTGACGAAGTTTTGGATCGCTCATTCCTTTCATGCGCCGTTATGAAGCCCATCGAAGCGGCGCGGGGCTGTTCCGTATTGTATCATGGAACGCAGTTACGGCGGAAGAACGTAACATCTCAATAACCCAAGCGTGGGCGATGTGGCCCCGTGGTGCGGCGCGTACCGTCACCGGGCGCGGCGAAGCAGAGGTCGTTCTTTGAGATGCGCCGTGCCGTCCCAGTTGCTCAGGCCGGCACGGCCTCGGCTT
>JBGQKZ010000006.1:0-159435 GCA_041499805.1 Gemmataceae bacterium | reverse complement strand
CTGGCTGCATTCATTCGGCCGCTTGCGGCGCCGATTGGATCGGCTCACAGAAATCCAAGAGGCTTTTCTCCAGTTGGCCTGTGACATCATCTGTTTGAGATTCGCGGAAACCTGACGTCATTGTTTCCGAACGCTCTAAGCTACACTTTTGCCAGTCTTCCGGACCAGCACCTCGGGTTGCTCTTGTTTCACCTCGGCCCTGGCGATATTGCCGGCGTGCCGGGTGAAACGGAGGTGGGCTCTGCGGGCGCGCAACCCGACCAAGGGATAACCCGGTCGAGGGTGTACCGAAGGTACCACTTTGGAGGTGGCCCCCAACCACGCTGGTGGATGGGGGCCCTTTGCTTTTCCTCTTCGGTCACCTTCGCCATACCTCGGAAAACGCACCGTCATGCGGAGCTGGACCGTCGCCCGTGTGGCTGCGACCTAACCGCGATAGACCCTGGCAGGCGTTTGGTAGTCCAGCGCTTGATGGCGACGCCCCTCGTTGTAGTACCCGAAGTACCTCCGCAACCCCTCCTGCAACGCCGGCACCGTCTCGTGCCGCCACAGGTACACTTCCTCGTACTTCACCGTCCGCCACAGCCGCTCGACGAACACGTTGTCCAAGCAGCGGCCCTTCCCATCCATGCTCACCTTGGCGCCGGCCGCCTGCAACCGTCCCGTGTACGACGTCGCGGTGAACTGCGCCCCCTGGTCGGTGTTGAACACTTCCGGGCAACCCTGACGCAACGCCTCGTCCAACGCCTCCAGGCAGAAGTCCACGTCCAGTGTGTTCGACAGCCGCCACGACAGCACGTAGCGACTGTGCCAATCCAGCACCGCCGTCAGGTACATGAAGCCGTTCGGCAGCGGAATATACGTGATATCCGTGCTCCACACCTGGTCCGCACGCTCGATGGCCACGTTCCGCAGCAGGTACGGATACACCTTGTGCCCCGCCCCCGCGACCGACAAGCGCGGCTTCGGATAGATCGCCTCCAGACCCATCACCCGCAGCAGCCGCCGCACCCGCTTGCGATTGACCTTGTGGCCTTCGCCACGCAGCCACGCCGTCAGGCGCCGGCTGCCCAAGAACGGATGGGCCGTGTACTCCCGATCGATCATCTCCATCAACGCCAGGTTCGCGGCCGTCGCCGTCGCCGGCTCGTAGTAGTAGCTCGACCGGCTCAGCCCGAGCAGTTCGCACTGCTGGCTCACGTTCAACGCCATGTCCGTCGCATCGACCCAGCCACGTTTGTGCTCAACCGAAGCTGGCAGCTTTTTTTTTGAGCCAATCCAGCTCCGTCTTGAGCCGACCGATCTGTTCGTAGAGCTGCGCCTGCAAGGCCTCGTGCTCCGCACTGGAGGTCTTGGCGCCGTTCTGAAACACCTCCGCGGCGTTGCTCACGAGCTGTTTCTTCCACGCATGAATCATCGTCGGATGCACGCCATGCAGGCTCGCCAACTCGCTGACCGTCTTGTCACCCTTCACCGCCGCCAACGCCACCTGGGCCTTGAACCCTGCCGGGTGGGACTTCCGTTTCCGCGACATGTTGACCCCTTTCTTGGGCAGCCAACTGTAGCTTAGTCGGCTGTCCAGTTTTTGGGGTCCACTTCACACCTCAGCCAAAAAAGGGCGGATCAAATGGCCTGGAGCCGGTAGTAGTAAGATAGAGGGCGAGTTTCGCCGCTACAAGAGAAGCGATATGGCGACCGGACAACTGAACGGGGTTATCCAGCACCTTCGCAGGGCGATGCTTCTGCGGGATGGGGCAGGACTGACCGATCAGCAACTGCTGGAGGACTACATCCGCCGTCGTGACGAGGCGGCTCTTGCGGCCCTTGTGCAGCGGCATGGACCGATGGTGTGGGGCGTCTGTCGCCGGGTTCTCAGCAACTACCACGACGCCGAAGATGCGTTTCAAGCCACCTTCCTCGTCCTCGTCCGCAGGGCGGCGTCGATTGCCTCACCGGAGTTGCTCGCCAACTGGCTCTACGGGGTGGCACACCAGACGGCGCTCAAGGCGAGGGCAACCGTCGCGAAGAGAAAGATGCGGGAAAGGCAGGTGACGGAAATGCCGGAGCCAGCTGGGGTTGAACAAGACCTCTGGAACGACCTGCAACCGCTGCTCGACCAAGAATTGAGCCGGCTTCCCGACAAGTATCGTGGCGTCATCGTCCTGTGCGATCTGGAAGGTATGACACGCAAGGAAGCTGCCGGGCAACTCGGCTGTGCCGAAGGCACGGTAGCGAGCCGGTTGGCAAGGGCAAGGATCATGCTGGCGAAGCGGCTCAAGGGGCGGGGTGCCGCCTTGTCGGGGGGTGCGTTGGCGGCGGTGCTGGCACAGCAGGCGGCGTCGGCGGGCGTGCCGAGCTCGGTGGTGGATTCCACGATCAAAGCTGCAAGCCTGGTTGGGGCGGGAAAGGCGGCGGCTACGGGAGTAATCTCGGTCAAGGTCGCCGCTCTGACGGAAGGAGTGATGAAGGCCATGTTGTTCACTAAACTCAAGGCGGCTATCGCCGTCGTGCTGATTCTCGGCTTCGTGGCGACCGGGGCGACCATCCTGACCTGCCACACGGCGGCGGCGCAGGGCGATCAGCCGCCCGCTGCGGAGGCACCGGTGAAGGTGCCAGAGAAGGAGACACAGGACTTGAAGACGCGCGACAAGCTCGGGTGGATCGGCTCGGCGATGCAATCGTACTTCGACACCCACAAGGTGTATCCCGGCCCCGCCCTCTACGGCAAGGACGGGAAGCCGCTCCTGAGCTGGCGCGTCGCGCTGCTCCCGTACCTGAACGAGGGCGACTTGTACAGGCAGTTCCGCCTCGACGAGCCGTGGGACACTGCTCACAACAAGCAACTTCTCGCAAGAATGCCGGACGTCTACCGTGGAACCGGTGCCAGGGACGGCACGGCGACGCCGTTCCAGGTGTTCGTCGGCATGGGAACCATGTTCGAAGGCCCGAGCGGATTGGGTTACAGGGACATTCCGGACGGTATCTCGAACACGATTGCGGTGGTCGAGGCCACGGGACCGGTGCGGTGGACGAAACCGGAAGACCTGCCCTATTCCGCCACCGGTAAGCTCCCGGAACTGGGAGGCGAGTTGCCGGACCTTACCTACGCGCTCTTCGCGGACGGGAAGGTCCATGCGCTCAAGCGGCGGTTTGATGCGGACGCCCTTCGCGTGGCCATCACGCGCGACGACGGCTTACCCACTCCGTTTGGCAAGCTCCTGGCTCCCGCCCCCACCCTCGACGAGCGGGAGAAGGAAACCTTCACCGCCTGGGGCAAGGAAGTCGGTGGCCTGCAAGCGGGCTTGGGCTTCCGCCCCGGCGAGAAGCGGGTTTACCACCATCGCGAGGGAGTCGCGGTCGTCCTCCGCGTTCGCAACGTGGGCAAGGAAGCGGTGGAGTTCGACCACATCTGGGCGTTTTTCGTCGAGAATCCACCCACGATAACGGGTGCTGACGGCAAAGTGATCCAATTACCTGGAGGCAAACCCCTAGGATTGCAGAGGCCCCGCAGCGTCAACATAGCGCCTGGCCAAGAAGTCGCGCTGTTCGAATGGGGGTTTGACCTTCGACCTCAAGGAGATAGCGGCAACAAGGGGTCGTTGACCATTCAGGGATCGGGCAAGTTCAGCCTTCAATGCGAGCGCATCGTTGGCCCGACCTTTGCCAACCCAAACCACCCCAATCCCGCGATGAGCAAGCTCGCCACCGGGAAGCTGGAACTGGAGATCAAGGAAGAAGTGAAAGGTCGCCAGAATCAAGACCAGAAACAGGAAAAGGAAGCCTTCACTGCATGGGGCAAGGACTTCGGCGGCCTGCAAGCGGGCTTGGGCTTCCGCCCCGGCGAGAAGCGCGCCTACAGCCACGGCGAGACGGTCAACCTTGTCGTCCGCGCTCGCAACGTGAGCAAGGAAGACGTAAAGATCCAGTACCTCAAAGAGTTCTTCCGCGAGACCTCGCTGGCCGTGACGGATAGCAAAGGCAAGCAGGTCCTCCTGCGAGAACCCCTTGATACAGCGGTGTTGCACATCCCGGTGGAAGTGAACTTGGCGCCTGGGAAGGAAATCGAGCTTTACGAACGGATGCTCGTACTCAGCCCAGCATATGGAACGGGGACGGTCCAGATCCAGTACGAGCGGGTTTTTGGAAACTCTTCTTTTGGGCGAATCAAGCTTGACCCTACGCTGAGCAAACTCGCCACCGGGAAGCTGGAACTGGAAGTGAAGGAAAAGGAGGCGGAGAAGTTGCCGGAGAAGCAAGAGAAAGAAGGGTTCACTGCATGGGGCAAAGAGGTCGGCGGCTTGCAAGCGGGTTTGGGCTACCGTCCCGGCGAGAAGCGGGCGTACGGTCCCGGCGAAACGGTCAAGCTGGTCGTCCGGGTTCGCAACGCCGGCAAGGAGGAGGTCAAGTTCCAGTACCTCAAAGAGTTCTTCATCGAGACCCCGCCCACCGTGACGGATGGCGATGGCAAGCCGGTCCCCCTCGGAGCCCTCGACCTTTTCGGGTCACTCGTCCGCGTCCCGGTGGAAGTGAACCTGACACCGGGGAAGGAAATCGACCTTGCCGAATTGAAGCTCGAACCCAGGTCTGCAGCTCAGAGTGCCCACCCAGGGCAATGGAACCTCTGGGGAACGGGGAAGTTCAGCGTTCAGTACGGGCAGCTTGCTCACCCCAACGTCGATCGGATTCTGGGCAAGCTCGCCACCGGGAAGCTGGAACTCGTAATCAGGTTCCCGTCCGAGCTGCCTGCCGCACCCGAGAAGAAAGAGCCACCGAAACAGGTGTCGGGAGAGGAGAAAGAAACCTTCACCGCATGGGGCAAGGAAGTCGATGGCCTGCAAGCGGGCTTGGGCTTCCGTCCCGGCGAAGAGCGGGCCTATAGCCACGGCGAAACGGTCAAACTCGTCGTCCGGGTTCGCAATGTCAGCAAGGAGGACGTGAAGTTTGAATACATCAAAGCGTTCTTCATCGTGGTCCCGCCCGCCGTGACGGATGCCAAGGGCAAGCCGATCCCCCAAGCAGGGGGTCCTATTTCGGGTAGGACGGATGCACGAACTACAGTGAACTTGGCACCGGGGAAGGAAATCGAGCTTTACGAACGGAAGCTCGTACTCGGCCCAGAATTTGGAACGGGGAAGGTCCAGATCCAGTACAAGCGGGTTTTTCCCCCTAGGGACCCTAGGGACGAAGACGGCAGTGGAATCGCTTTTGCGGGGGTAATCACTCTCGACCCAACGGGGGGCAAGCTCGCCACCGGGAAGTTGGAACTGGAGATCAAGGAAGAAGTGAAAGATCCCCAGAATCAAGACCAGAAACAGGAAAAGGAAGCCTTCACCGCGTGGGGCAAGGAACTCGGCGGCCGCGGCCTGCACATGGGCAAGGAAGTCGATGGCCTGCAAGCCGGCTTGGGCTTCCGCCCCGGCGAGAAGCGGGCCTACAGCCACGGCGAAACGGTCAAGCTCGTCGTGCGGGTTCGCAACGTCGGCAAGAAGGAGGTCACGTTCAAGTACATCCCGGCGTACTTCTTCGATCG
This sequence comes from Gemmataceae bacterium, assembly GCA_041499805.1. GTDB lineage: Bacteria > Planctomycetota > Planctomycetia > Gemmatales > Gemmataceae > JBGQKZ01. The sequence continues at coordinate 153,905 of JBGQKZ010000006.1, read as the reverse complement.
CCCACCGTCCGTGACGGATGGCGAGGGAAAGGCCGCCCCCCAACTACGTCTCTCTAGTGACGGACACGAGGGGGAGTACAACCCGAAGGAACTGACCTTGGCACCGGGGAAAGAAGTCGAACTTGCCGAAGTGAGAATCGAACTCAGGCCAGAAAGTGAGTGCGGCAACAAAGGGTTGAAGACTCTTTATGGAACGGGGAAGTTCCAAATCCAGTACGAGCAGGTTATGTATTCGTCGGGCAAATACGACATCGGCTCCATTCTGAGCGACCTCGCCACCGGGAAGTTGGAACTCGAAATCAAGCCCGCCCCACCCGCCGAAAAGAAGTAGGTAGCGGTCAGAGAGAAAAGCAGAGAGAAAAGGGGAGAGAGAAAAGGGGGCGCGGATCGAATCTCGAATTGATCCGCGTCCCCTTTCTGCAGCCGGTTCGCATGTTGCACGCGGCTGGTAACGGACATGCCCTGATCCTCCTTTGGCTTGCGCCCGAGCCGCCATCGTAACAAGCAAAATGGGCACGCCGCCAAGTCGATTGGGTTAGGCGGGTCGCACCGACGGCAAATCAACGTTCAATTTCTGCCCCAGCGCTTTCGCCCATTTGCGCCCGCCGGTTACAATGGCGAAAACCGCCATGAACCGCGATTCTTTCACCGATCTGGACTCGTCCCTGTTCCGCGAAGCGGGCGACGCTTTGTTTCTGTTCGATCCCGACACCGACGCGTTGCTCGACGTGAATCCGATGAGCGAAACGCTCAGCGGGCTCGCGCGGCAGGAGCTGCTGGCGAAGCCGGCGACCTATTGGTTCCGTTTCGGCGGGCACGGGGGTCGGCAACGGCTGCGCGAGGCGGCGAGCAAGACCGGCGTCTTTCACGCGCAGGACGGCTTCTTTCTCCGCACCGGGCAGGATGGCGTTTGGATCCCGGTCAACGTCACCGTCACGCGGCTGCACGTGCAGCCGAAGACGTTGGCCCTGATCACGGCCCGCGACATGCGCGAGCAGCGGGCGGCGGCGACGGCGCTGCGCGAAAGCGAACAACGCTTGCAGGCGATTCTCGACAACAGTCCGGCGGTGATCTATTTGAAGGATACGCAGGGGCGCTATCTGCTCGTGAATCGGCGGTTCGAGACGCTGTTCCATGTCACACGCCGTGATATTCAGGGAAAAACGGACCTCGATCTGTTCCCCCACGACGTTGCCGAGGTCTTTCGCGCCAACGACCGCCGCGTAATGCAAGCCAACTGTGCGCTCGAATGGGAAGAAATCGCGCCGCACGACGACGGGCCGCACACCTATTTATCGCTCAAGTTCCCGCTGCACGACGGCCGCGGCGATCCGCAAGCGTTGTGCGGCATCTCGTCGGACATCACGCTTCGCAAACAGGCGGAGGAAGAGCGCGACCGCTTTTTCCGCGGCGCACTCGAGATGTTGTGCGTCGCCGGCTTTGACGGCTACTTCAAGCGGCTGAATCCGCAGTGGGAAAAGACCCTCGGCTGGACAACGCATGAACTGTGCGCTCGCCCGTATCTGGAGTTCGTTCACCCCGACGACCAGGCGGCGACGCTGGCGGAGTCCACGAGGCTCGGCGACAGCAGCGGCGACACGGTCGGCTTTATCAATCGCTATCGCTGCAAAGACGGCAGTTATCGCTGGCTGCAATGGACCGCCGCGAGTGACGCCGCACGCAAACTGGTCTACGCGGCTGCCCGCGACGTGACCGAGCAAAAGCGGAACGAAAAGGCCTTGCGCGACTCGCAGATGCTCTACCACTCGTTGGTCGAGAGCCTGCCGCTCAACGTGTTCCGCAAGGACCGGCAACACCGATTCACGTTCGGCAACCAGCGCTTCTGCGACACGGTCGGCCGGCCGCTCGACGAGATCCTCGGCCGCAATGACTTCGATTTCTTTCCGAAGGAGCTGGCCCAAAAGTATCAGCGCGACGACCAGCGCGTGCTCGAAAGCGGCGAGCTGTTCGAGGACATCGAGGAATATGTCCGACCCGACGGCCGCAGCAGCTATGTGCAGGTGTTGAAGACGCCGATTTACGATTCGCGCGGCCACGTCGTCGGCACACAGGGGTTGTTCTGGGACATCACCGCGCGCAAGACGGCGGAAGAAGAGGCACGACGGGCGGCGGCGGAGTTGGTCGCATCGTACAAGCAGCTTCAAGACCTGGCGGCGTCGGAACGGCAGGCGCACGAGACGCTCAAGAAAGCGCAGAGCCAGTTGGTGCAGTCGGAAAAGCTGGTCGCGCTCGGTCAGATGGTCGCCGGCGTCGCGCATGAGATCAACAATCCGCTCGCGTTCGTCACGAACAACGTCGCGGTGTTGCAGCGTGACCTGCTCGCCGTACGCGACCTGCTGCGGCTTTACGCGGAAGCGGAAAGCAAGCCGCCGGAAGATCGGGGGACGGTGCAGCGGCGGATCAAGGAGACGATCGACGAGATCGACCTGCCCTACATCCTCGCCAATATGGAAGGAGTGCTCACGCGCTCGCGCGACGGTTTGAAGCGGATTCAGCAAATCGTGCGCGACCTGCGCGATTTCGCCCGATTGGACGAAAGCGATCTGCACGAGGTGGACCTGCGCGAAGGGATCGAATCGACCATCAACATCGTGCGCGGTCGAGCGGTGAAGCAGAACGTGGACCTGAAGTCGGAGCTCGGGCCGCTGCCGCGCGTCACCTGCTGGCCGGCGAAGATCAACCAGGTGGTGCTGAATCTGGTCGCCAACGCCATCGACGCATGCAAGGAAGGCGGCCACGTCAAGGTACGGGCCGAGACGGCGCCCGGCGGCGTGCAGATTCACGTACAGGACGACGGCTGCGGCATCCCGCGCGAGATTCGCGACCGCATCTTCGACCCATTCTTCACCACCAAGCCGCCGGGGCAGGGCACCGGGCTCGGTTTGAGCATCAGCCACGGCATCGTGGCGGATCACGGCGGACGCATCGAAGTCGCCTCGACGCCGGGGCAGGGGACGCAGTTCAGCGTCTACTTGCCCTTGCACCCGCCGGGGAGGCGGGTGACGTGAGGATGGAGGATGGAGGATGGAAGATTGAAGATTGAGGATTGAGGATTGAGGATTGAGGATCGAGAATTGTGGAGTCTTTCAGATTTCCAGGTCTCAATCTTCAATCTTCAATCTTCAGTCTTCAATCTTCAATCCTCAATCCACTCTTACGGTTTCGCTGGCGTGCTGAACGCGAAGTAATCGACCGTCGCTGCCTTCTTGAACTCGTCGAACGTCATTTTGCCTGCGGCGAACTGATCGGCGGCGGATTTCGAGACGGAGATAATGAGCTTCGCCGGCAGGGCGGCGTCCTTGTTGGCGGCTTCCTTCGCAGGCTTTGCGCCGGCGCTGGCCCTTTGGGCGTAGCCCGCTCCGGCGTTGAGGGCGGCTTGCGACTTGGCCTCGTCCTTGAGCGTTTGGTACGCACGCGCCAGCTTGGTTTGCAATTCGACCGCTTGGATGAGCAGCTCGCGGCGGTAGGCGCCGCCGCGGCTTTCGGCCGGTGTGCCTTCCAAGAAACTGAGCTGTTTCGACACGGCTTCTGCTGCTTTCTCATACGCAGTGGCCGCCCTCTGCCAGAGGCCTTGCTTCGCGTCGAGATCGCCGAGGAGCAGGTTATCGTAAATGAGTGATTGATACGGGCTGTTTGGCGCGACGCCGGAACCGCTGTTGCCGGCCGGAGCGGCGCCTTTCGGTTCTGCTTCCTTCGCCGACGCATCGGAGAGTGCTTGGTATATGGTAGAAGGCTTGTTCGACCCGTCGTGGCACTTCGCGCAGGACTGCACGTCCTGGCGCAAGGTTGCAGCGATGGTGAGTTGATCCCGCTCGCCGAGCTGTGCGAAATGGCTGCCGTTCTCGGCGAGTACACGCAGCAAGATGTCGGCGATGGTCACGTCCTTGCTCTTGGCGGGGGCGGCGCTCGCGTCCAGTTTTTCACCGCGCAGCTCCTTGCGCGTGCGATCCCAATCGCTGAGGGGTTTCGTCGCCGGTTTGTCGTCGAGGCGGAACGGTTCCATGAAATGGACCGGAACGGTTAGGCTGAAGACGACGCCGTAATTCTTAAGGTAGACGCCCTCCACCTTGGGCGGCGCCGAATGCGTCTGTAGATCGGCCTTCCGGCTGTCGAGAAGCCAGTCGCTCAAAGCATCCTCCCCGGAAACCGCAGGCCGCGACCCGATTTTTTCCCGAAAAAGGGCTTTGTCGGGACCGACTTGGGATTTGCGCGGTTGGATCCGTTGGAAAAGTTCCGCGGCGGAGGACCCGCGTTCCCAGGCATCCGTCGAGGAAGAAAAGTCCAGCACGAGGCCATCCACGGCCCCGAACGCGCCGAGACGCCGCAGCGTGCGGTCGAGAATGCGGCCCATGATCTCGATGTCCTCGTACATCGCGGTGGCTTGCCCCGGCGACCGGGCCTGGGCTTCCGAGAAGGGGGCGAGCTCGGTGCGGACGGCGGGCGCCGTCGGCTGCGCAGCAGTTACGGCCGCGAAGATCAATCCCGTCAGCAGGGCGAGCGTCGTTTGTCTGCACATCATCGAATGTCTCCTTTTTCCACTCGAACGAACGCGTTCTCCATCGCCGGCGAACCGCGCAGTGTCGCGGCGCGAAGGCGCAGAATTTCTTGCCGCAATACCTGGAAGCCGCCGCGCAGGTCGGCGACGTCGGCCTGCTGCCGCTGGTCGCGCGCATCAACATTGGCAGCGAGGGAGTGGACAATTTCGGTGAGCGTTTGCAGGCGACGATCGAATTCGGCGGCGCGAACGTCGTCGGCCGGCGCCGGCGCGGGATTGACGGGCGGCTCGGCAACTTGCGGGACAGAGAGCGCGCCCCAGGCAATGGTGAGTTGACCGTCTTGCCACGCGAAGCGCAGATTCGCGGCGAGAATACCGATCACGATCGCCGCCGCCACGCTTGTCGCGGCGATGGCCAGCCGTCGCCAACGGCGAATGCGCCGTTGTTCGCGTTCGGACGCTGTTTGATAGAGTTTTGCGAGGTTTACGTTCACCATCGGCGCCGGCGCCGCGTCGAGACAGCCGCGGAGTCGCCGTAAGGCTTCGACTTCCGTCGCGCACGCCCGGCAGAGGTGCAAGTGGTCTGCAATCTGCTCCGTTTCGCCCGCGGACAGATCGCCGTAAACGAAGAGCGCCAGTTGAGCGCGAACAACAGTGCAGTTCATGTTGCGTTCTCCGGGCCGCCCGCGCATTGTGCGTCGGCTCTCAAGGTCATTCCAATGTGTGGAGGCGCCGCCGGAGCTGTTCCAGCGCGGCGGCGAATCGTGATTTCAGCGTGCTCGCCGGCGTCGTCGTGAGCCGGGCGATTTCCTCGAAGCTCAGCCCTTGGTAGTGCCGCAAAATAAGCGCCAGGCGCAGCGGTTCCGGCAGTTCCGCGACGGCACGACGCACGAACTCCACGCTCTCGCGTGTTTCGCACTGCGCATCCGCCGCGAGCGACGCACAGGCCGGTTCCTCGCCGGGAAGCGGAAGCGTCGATCGTTGACGGCGGCCGGCGTCGCGGGCCACATTCAGCGCGATGCGATAGAGCCACGGCGCAAACGACCCGTTCTCGCGGTAACGCGGCGCGGCCTGGTACACGCGCAGGAACAATTCCTGACACAAATCCGGAACGACATCGTCGCGGCCGCACAACCGGGCGAAGAAGCGCGCCATCGGCGTCTGCCAGCGGCGCACGAGCGCCTCGAACGCATGCGCGTCTCCTCGCTGCCAGCGCTGCATCAGCTCGGCGTCATCCCGACCCATGCGGCCCTCGTGGGCTTCCCTTACTAAGAACGCACGGCGAGGGCGAATCGACGAAACCGGGGAAAAAACCAACCCAGCCCGGTTCGCCGCTCCAAAAAATGGATTGCTTGCATTGCACCACACACACACCCTTCGACCAATTTGAAGGGGGGTGCAACGAATCCGGGAGAATCCCCGTTCGGGCGTACTCGTCCCCAATCCATTGCAGATGAAGTCGTTACGGCGAGTATGCCTCCAATAGCCAGGCGGGCACGCAAGAGGCGGGCGGCCTGTTTTAACGTCGATTGCGTCCTTCATGTGTAACGGATGCAATGAAACGAGTCGTTTAAAAGTGTTTTGGCGCGCGACCTCGATACGGCCCGGGAACGAATGCGGGACTGGCGACGGCGGGAGGACGGATGAAAAAGACGAATTTCGATCGCTACCTCGCGGAGCAATTGCGCGACCCGGCGTTTGCCGAGCGCTTCCAGCAGGCCGGCGAAGCCTGGGACGTGGCGCTGCAAATCGCCGCGCTCGGCGCCCAGGCGGGCCTGACGCAAAAGGAGCTGGCCCGTCGCCTAAAGACCTCCCAACAGCAGATCAGCCGCCTGGAATCGCCCGGCTACGAGGGCCATTCGCTCGGCATGCTGCGCCACGTCGCCAAGGCATTGAGCGCCAAAGTTCGCGTGGTTTTGGAGCGCGAGAACGCAACGTCTGGTAGCCGGACGCGCTGAGGCGCGGCAGGCTGGTATTTTCGTGCTTGCGACGCGACGGCCGCCGCCAATCTCTACCGCGCCGCGCTGGCGGGACCGCTGCTGGGGGCACACGCGATGGCAAATGGAGCAGCAACTCCCGGAATGTTTGGCAGAAGTCTCGCGCGGGACTCTGCGTTCTGCGGTAAACCCGCGTCGAGAACGGCAACGGGTTGATAGCTGAGCGGCGGACTGGTGCGCTAGCAACATAATGTGATTTAGTGATTGACGGGACGAGCATTCGGCGATACTATGTGATATTATCACAATAAGTGGCGGATGAATCAGTATGTCGCTCACCGGCGTTAACTTCGTACGAATTACGCGACATGGTCTCAAGGCAATTCTCGGTTACTGGTCGGGAACTGGGGATCGATTCGAGATCCGGCGCCAAGCATTGAAACTTCGCTTTTGGGATGAGCGGCATCTTCATCCTACGGGGACGCTGTTCGACCACACGTACGAGAGCATCAAGAGCTTGCCGGGGCTCGGCGTATACGAAATTCGGCTGGACGATTCCATCGGCGGGCAGTCGAACATCCGCGTCGTATTCTTCGACCCCCCGCGCGCCTGGATACCGCTCGCGGAGGAGGCAAGGCCGCTGCGAATTGTCTGGGTGCTCGAAGTGTTGCCAAAGCGGCGAAACGACTGGGCAGCGAACGACATCACGCGCTTTCGGGCCGCACGGCTCCTGATCCGGAAACGGTTTTACCAACCGTGAACGCGAATCAACTTAGCTCGATACGAGGCTTACGATCATGACACACACGGACTTTGAAAAGACCCTGGCTTTCACCCCGTCCCCGGCTTCCTCGACGCTGCAAGCTTCCGCGTTTCAGGCCGCGGCCCCGATCGCATTGGCATTGGCGGAATGCGATGAGGAGCTGCGGGAGGAAGCCGTTGAACTGTTCAAACAGCTCGCCAGCGGCGAACTCGACAAAGAGCAGTGCCTTGCGACGACTGCTCTTCTTGGTGAGATTCTGTTCCCATACACCGACGGGTCGGAATCGCCTGTCCAGGATCTCGCGGATGCTGACGAGGCCGAGCAACGGGTGAATTCAGACGCGCGAAAAACAGAGGCGCGAATGGATCAGGAAGAAGCCACGTTCGCCGTGCGCTTGCGCGAGTTCATGGAAAAGCAGGGAATCACCCAAGAACAACTTGCGGAGAAGATGGGCGTGGGCCAGCCGGCTATCTCGATGATGCTCCAGCGCAACTGCCGGCCGCAGAAACGGACGGTGCAGCGCCTGGCCGAAGCGCTGGCCGTGACGGCAGAGGAACTTTGGCCGACGCAATGGAGCAATGAAGCGCATAACCGAATTCGTGAATTCACTGATGCCGAGGAGAACAAGCCGATGTCACGCATAGCTCATGTCTTAGATGCGAAGAATGAAGACGAACACCTGTTCACCGTGAGCACGATCGCCGGAGATTCCGGCGGTGGCGGGGGTGGCGGCTCAGGCTCAGTGGAAGAGTTCGCCGAACATTACAAGAACTTCCTTCCCATGACCGGCAACGATGCCGAGCAAATCTCGATCGATGGCGACCGAGTGATTTGGAAGGGAAAGAAAGCTGTCGCCATTATCACAACGTTGAGAGGCAAGATCGCAGTGTATACACTTACGGACTCCGGTTTTTCCTTGAATGAACCGCTCACGAGTTTCTACAACGATCCGTCGGAAAACTAAACGGGATGTTTCGAAGGAGCGCGCCGATGGAAAACCGGGAGATCACGTTTGTCCACAATGACGATGTTGACGAATGGTGCGGGCAGTACTGTGCTGCTATGTTGTTCCCCTCCGTTTCGGAGTCGGTTATTCGGGGGATCAAAGCGGGGAACGGAATCAGCACCGCCTGAACACTTCTTGCGATGCTTAAGAAGGAGGGAGTGACAAGTAGGTCAATCTCTGAACCAGAAGAACTGCATCGGTGGCTGGATACGCTTGACAATCCGGTCATTGTTCCACTTGTGCCAGCTGACAAGAATTTTACTTTGCGGCCAAATGGGTTGCGGAGCTACGCCAATATGCCGGTGTATCATCGGGTCGTATTGTGTAGGATTGGCGATCAACGGTTCATGCTGAATCCGACTTACCATAAAGAGCTGGCAATTTCGCGCATTGAACCATGCGTTGTGTGGATTGGGAAGCATGAGCGCACGTGTTTTGCATTCAAGATTCATCCAAACTTGGCCGAAGATCGACTGATATTATCGCCGAGAGTGTCGGAGACGTGGGAATCCGTCGGGGCATGCATCAAGGTAACTGGCATCCGTTATATGACTTAATTCGGTGAGGCGCGGGGCCAAGTTGGGGGATGAATTGGGGCGCGTGATAAGGCGGAACGCAGATCAGCGTCGAGTTCCGGCCATGCTCAACCGCTTCGCTTCCACCTTCTCAAGCCGCACGCCGAGCGCCTCCGCCGCACCATCCACGTTTGAACGGTGCCCATCGCGCCCGTATTCGATATCGCCTGCAGTGTGGGCGTTTGGGATGGCCGCGCGCCTGGCAACCGCGTACCAGGTCAAGCCCTTGGCTTCCCGTCCGGCGCGGATTAGCGCCGGCAGCCACGAAAGACGACTCCACGCTGCCAATTGGCTGACGCCAGCGGAAACTGCTGCGGGACCTCGGCGCGCGTATCTCTGCGTGCCACTTATGGCATGACCCTTACTGCTTTTCGACGATCAGGTTCCCATACGGCGCAACCGCGCCCGCCGGTTTGCCGTCGAACGAGATGCGGACCTTATCCACCACGCCGGTGAGCCCGAGCAGGTTCCTCGGAACTGCGGCCGCATGAGTCGGGCGGGCTGGCTGGTTCGGATCTCCGACGAAGTAGCAGGGGAAGAGGTACTCCGTGCTGTCCATGCCTGCCACCTGGACGCGGAGCACGCCAGAGCGGATTTCCAATCCGGTTTGCGCGTGTTGGAGGCCCGGTACCGGGTTGGCGGGGAGGGGGATGTCGAGCAGGCTCGCCTGAGCGGACGGCATCGTCGTTATTTCACTGCCCGGATCAACCAGAAAGACAACCTGCTCCCAGGTCTGGGCGTTCGTCTTGATGAAGAGGTCTAATTCGGCGCGAAGGAGAACGTCGCCGGTTGCCCGAAGCGTCTTGCCGAGAAGCGGGACTACAAGGCGAGACACAATTAGCCCACCCCATAGACGACGCCCTGGCGCTCCGCGCGCGTGCTGGTCCTCCGGAATGCGGCGATCTCGGCGAATCCGGCGGCAAGGACCTCGATCCCGCGCGGCGTGCGGCGGAAAGCGATTTCAACGTCAGAAAAATAGTGTTGTACCGTGAGCCAATCGCGGAGGGTATTGCGGTACTCGGGCGTCATCGGATGCTCCGTCTCTTGAAGCGTGATATCCGCTTCTACTTCGGGCGGCACCGGAAGCAGTCCGCGCAGCCGGGGGCGCGTCGCCAGCACTGGCTCCTGTTCAACCAAGCAAGCTCGGTTACCGACTCCGAGCGCGACCGCCTCCTTCGACTCCCCGTTGATTGCTTCGCCGTTCACGGGACGAGGTACGTTTTCCTCGGAGCGTGGAAGTTGCTCGCCCGCTTCACTCGGTGCGCGGCGTGACATGGCGGTGCTCCTTGAGGATTTCGGCTCATTCAGGCTAACGCGGGGTGAGAGCTGAAGCAAGGCGTCGAACGGACGAATCGCCCAACCGCGGAGCCGGTCACACCGACGACAAATCAACCTCGAGTTTCTTCCCCAGCGCCTCCGCCCATTTGAGCAGCGTCGCAAGATGACCCGACGCCTTATGCACATTTCCAGCGCCTCTCTGGTACAATCCTCCCGACCACGCTCGTTATCTTTCCTTCGCAGAGGTCCCTTTCCGTGGACGCGGCAAACGGCCCGCAGGCGATGCGCTCGACGGACCAGCAAGACCGTCATGCGCGCAGTCTGTTCGACGGCATCGACGACGCCGTGTTCGTCCACGATCTCGACGGCCATATTCTTGAAGCGAACCCTGCCGCCTGCCGCAGGCTCGGTTATACGCGCGAGGAGTTCCTGCGTCTCACCACCCGCGACATCGACGATCCGGAATTCGCCGCCGGCTTCGCGGAACGGCTCAAGCAGCAGCAATCCGCCGGCCGCTTGACGTGTGAAGGGCGGCATCGCACCAAGGACGGGCGTGTTATCCCGGTGGACATCAACACGTCGCAAATTGAAATTGACGGCAAGACGGCGGTGCTGGCCGTCATTCGCGACATCACGCGCCGCAAAGTCAATGAGCGCCGCCGCAGCGCCGAGTACGCGATCACGCGCATCCTCGCGGAAGCGACACGGGTCCGTGACGCCACGCCACAGATTTTGCAAGCGCTGTGCGAAGGAGTCGAGTGGGATGCCGGCGCCATCTGGACGGTGGATCACCGAATCGGCCTGCTCCGCTGTGCTTCGTTTTGGCGCGCTCCGAACACTCCCGTGCCGGCACTGGAAGCGCTCTCCCGTCACGTGCAATTCGGCGAGGGGGAAGAGCTGCCGGGCCGGGTTTGGCAACGCAACGCGACGGAGAGCATCGAAGATTTGGCGGCCCACGTTCGCGTTCCGAAAAAGGGAACGGGACCTTTGCAGGAAGAGGTCCCATCCCCTTCGTCGGAACGCAGCCCGCGCCACACCGCCGCCGTGCAGCACGGCCTGCGCGCCACGTTTGCCGTGCCGATCGCTCTCGGCGACGAGGTGCTGGGCGTCATTGAATTCTTCAGCCGGCAGACGCGGCGGCCCGACGACGACCTATTGCGGATGCTTAGCAACGTGGTCACGCACATCGGCCAGTTCATCACGCGCAAGCGCGCCGAACGGGCGCTGCGCGAGTCGGAAGCGTTTTATCATTCGCTCGTCGAGAGTCTGCCGCAGAACATCCTGCGCAAGGACCGCGACGGGCGCTTCACGTTCGCCAATCAGCGCGCGTGCGCGATCTTCGGCAAGGCGCGCGACGAGATCATCGGCAAGACCGATTTCGATCTCTTTCCGACGGCGCTGGCGGCGAAGTATCGGCGCGACGATCACCATGTGCTGTCCTCGGGCCGGGCGCTGGAGGTCGTCGAGGAAAACATCGGGCCCAGCGGCGAGCGCATCTACGTCCAGATCATCAAGTCGCCGCTCCACGACGCCCAGGGCAATCCGGTCGGCGTGCAGGTGATTTTCTGGGACGTGACCGAACGGAAGCGTGCCGAGGAGGCGCTCGCCGATTCCGAGAAACGCTACCGGCAACTCACCGAGGCGGCTCAGGACGCGATCATTGTCGCCGACCAGCGCGGCGACGTGACGCTGTTCAATCCGGCGGCGGAAAAGATTTTCGGCTACCGGGCGGAGGAAGTGATTGGCCGGCCGATCAGCATGTTGATGTCGCCCGAATATCGCAGCCGGCACGAACACGGGCTGCACGGATACGTCCAAACGCGGAGTTCACGGCTCGTCGGCAAGACCATCGAAGTCTTCGGTCTCAACAAGAACGGCGTCGAGTTTCCCATTGAGCTGGCGTTGAGCGCCTTCGAGGCTGGCGGTGAGATTCGCTTCATGGGCTCGATCCGCGACCTGAGCGAACGCAACCGGATGCGCGCGGTGCTGGTGCAGAACGAAAAGCTCGCATCGATCGGCGTGATGAGCGCCGGCGTCGCCCATGAGATCAACAATCCACTCGCCTACGTGTCGAATAATCTCGCGGTGCTGCAACGCGATAATCAGGGGTTGTTGCAGCTCGTGCTGGAATACCAGAAGGCGCACGCCGCCGTCGCCCAGGCCGATCCGGACGCCGCCCGGCGCATCGACCGCCTCGCCGAAGAGATTGATTTGCCCTACATCCGCCAGAACCTCGAGCGCGTGCTGGCCCGAACGCGCGACGGCGTGGAGCGCGTGACGCGCATCGTGCAGAGCATGCGCGGCCTGGCGCGCACGGCGCCGCCGCAGCGCGAAGAAGCAAACCTGCCCGACCTCGCCGCCATGAGCCTGGAGATGCTGCGCGGCCAGTTGCAACGCCGGGGCATCGCGGTGGAGCAGGATTGGGGCCCGACGCACCTGCGCTGTGTCTCGACGCAAATCAGCCAGGTGCTGCTTGGTCTGCTTATCAACGCGGAACACGCCATCGAAGCGGCCCAGCGCGACGGCAACGGCCGTATTCGACTTTCCAGCCGTCAAGCGGGCGAGGAGCTGGTCATCGAGGTCGCGGACAACGGCTGCGGCATCGATCCGAAGAATGTCCCGCGGCTGTTCGACCCGTTTTTCACGACAAAGCCGGTCGGCGAAGGGACGGGGCTCGGGCTTTTTGTGACGCACAGCATCATCACGGCGCACGGCGGCCGTATTGAGGTCGAAAGCAAGCTCGGCGAAGGAAGTTGTTTCCGCATTTACTTGCCGCAAGACTCGTCCGAAAAAGGAGAGGCGGACGTTTGAATGGAAAAGGGACCGCCGATGTCCGTGTGTGCCGCCGTCCCATGCGTCCCGCTGCGCTTACACGAGCATGCAGCTTAATGCCGTTAAGACGGTTTGAATTGGGCACGCATAGGTCTGCGTGCCGTTGCCGGCGTAGAGCAGGGCGATGACCTCGCCAGCGGCGCTGACAATGGCGGAGCCGGAATCGCCGTGGTCGGAGAAGAGCGTGCCATTGTCGCCAACGATTTCGATCTGCTGCCGGAACCAGACGGGGCCGGGAGCGTAGTCAATGGGACCGACCACGGTTCCCACGGCGGTGATGGCGCCGTGCGTCAAGCCGGTGGTGCGGCCCACCTTCGAGACCTTGTCCCCGACCTTAGCGGCGGCGACTCCGTGCGGCACTGGCAGGTTGCGCGTGGGCAAGTAATGCTGCATGGCAGTGACGCCAGACTGCACCTCGGCGACAGCGGCGTCCACGTCATTGTAGACCACGTTGCCTTTCGCCGGCCGGGCGTTCGCGGGGCTCGGCTTAATCGGCACGAAATCGGTAAGGGTGGCGACGTGCTGGGCAGCGGTGAATTTCAAGTTGCCCGGCTGGAGTATGCGGTCGTGTCCTTTCTTGCCGCGGTTCTCACCCGCTAGCACGTGGTTATTCGACAGGATGCCCGTCGCGCCGCCACTGAGCTTCACGAAGCAGCCGAGCGTGCCGATGATAATGTAACCGGGTTTGAGCTGGACCGCCTTGCGCTGTCGATCGTCGTCATCCACGTTTTGGATCTGCAGACCGCACACGATCGGCCGTTGCTGCTGTTGTTCTGGGACGAGGCTGGCGGCGGTAGGATGGGGAATGTGCAAATGAGGCTCGATGGCTGCATGGACAGTCTCAATGGTCACGGGAATTTTCTTGATCGACGTGACCGGTCTTTGGTCACGGGAATTTTCTTGATCGACGTGACCGGTCTTTTCTTTCCCTTGGCCAACGCCGTGGTCACGATCTTGGCGGCATTCTTCACCGCCTTGAAACCGAACCCGTCGCCGTGCCGGGCAATGCCGACTGCTTGAATTTGCGGATCGGCGTCGAACAGATCATCGACCGCCTGGTCCAGAGCTTCCGCGCAAGCCTGGAATGCGACTCCCATGGGGCGCCTCGCTTTCAGAATGCCATGACAAAATGACGGGGGACGACGCGGCCGGTGAGGATACCCGCGGCGCGGCGCGAAGGCAAGCGGCGGCAGGAGAAGATGGAAGCGAGCCGCGGCGCCGTGGTCAACCCTGTTTCGCTAATGGCCGAGGCGGTTGGTAATTCCCCACGACGCGCACGGGGATGTCCACACCGTGCAGTGTCACTTTTCTCGGAAAGGCGTCGGTGTCGGCTGGCTCGACTCGAAGGAGAAACCCTGGCGGATTATCCAATACGCCGAGGGCGTAACTGCCCTCGTAGTCGCCAACGACTTTGCGATGCGTTTCCGGCTGCTCGACCCAATCGAGGAGTTGCGTGATGTCCATGAAGTTCGCCTCCGCGAGAGACGTATTGTATTCTAGGAAGAATTAGCGACCGGGCACGTTGCGTTCCTGTTTTCGGATGGCCTGCCTCGGAGTGAATTCATGCCCGCAAAACATTGCCTGTTGGTGGTGGACGACGAACCGGACGTTTGCGATTCGGTCTACGATCTCCTCCGCCGCGAGTTCAAGGTGCTGAAGGCCAAAAGTGCGGCGGAGGGGTGCAAGTTGATGGAGGCGAACGAAGTTCACATCGTTATGACCGACCAACGCATGCCGGCCATGACCGGCGTTGAACTCTTGAAGCGCATCCAGTCGAAGCACCCGAAGGCGGTGCGCATGCTTTTTACCGGCTACGCCGATTTGGAGGCGATCATCGCGGCGATCAACCAGGGGCACGTGTTTCATTTCCTGAAGAAGCCGTGGCAGCCGGAGGAGCTGGAAGCAGCCGTCCGCGGCGCCGCGTTGGAATACGATCGCATCGTCCACGAAGCGGAAGAGTTGGAACGGCTGCGGGGCGAGATCCACAATTTGCGGGAGCGGGTGACGAATTTGGAAACGGAAGTCGGCGCGCTGCAAAAAGCGCGCTGAAGGCGCCCGCTTGGGTCGCGTGTTGGGGATGAATCACGTAACGTCCAGCAATGCCAACAATGGACACCTTCACGAACGCCATACACATGAAACAATGTTTTATGTAAGCTCGATGTTATGAATCCAGATGCGCGCGGCGCGGCGCCTTCCACTACGAAGACCGTGGTGGCACATTACGAGTTGCCTGTGTCGCGCTGCCCTCAATGGGAAAGGATGCCCAGTCATGAAATGGATGCCGCGGCTATCACGACGCCAGTTTCTCCGGCGCTCTGCCTTCGGCCTAGCGGGGCTCGCGGTGGCGACGAGCGTCTACGGCGGCGCGGAGCGCGGCTGGGTGGACGTAGAACGCCGGGAGGTGATCCTCCCGCGCTTGCCGGCCGCCTTCGACGGCTTTCCGCTCGTCCATCTCAGCGACTTCCATTTTGGCCGTTTGCTAACTTCGGGTCTGGTCGAAGAAGTGATCGAAGTTACCCGTAACCTCGCCGCCGAGGCGATCTTCTTAACGGGCGATTTCGTCACGAGCGCCTCCTCTGGCGTGCTCGAGCGCGTAACCGACGCACTCCGCGGCCTGTCGGCGCCGCACGGCGTTTGGGGAGTGCTTGGCAACCACGACCATTGGACGAACTCGGAGAAAGTCGGCGCGGCCGTAACGCGCGCGGGCATTCGTCTCTTATGCAACAGCGCCGGCGTCCTTGAGCGCGGCCGTTCACGACTTTGGATCGCGGGCGTGGATGATGTGCTTGTCCGAAAGGCCGATCTCGCGGCGGCGTTGAGCGATGTGCCGCATGAGGAAACCGCCGTGCTGCTCGTTCACGAGCCGGATTACGCGGACGTAGCCCGCTTGGATACGCGTATTGCGCTGCAACTTTCGGGACATAGCCACGGCGGACAGATCTGCGTGCCCGGGATTGGTCCGCTGCGTTTGCCGCCGTGGGGCCGCAAGTATTACCGTGGCCTGTATGAAATCGGCGATTATCGCGTCTACACCACCCGCGGCATCGGCACGCTTGCCCTTCCGGTGCGCATCAACTGCCGGCCCGAGGTAACGCATCTCACCTTGCGCGCGGCGTAATTCCCGTTTTTCATTGACGTATCGCAACCGCGCCCTTAAGTATGGCAACGTCACGCTAAACGGAGGAGCCTGCGATCATGCGACGCGTTCTAGCGGTTTTTGCGATGTTGTTCAGCGCCGCGACGATTACGGCGGCGGAGCCGGCCCGCGGGCTCGACATATTCTTCGTCGACACGGAGGGCGGGGCGGCGACGTTGATTGTGACGCCGGCCGGCGAGTCGGTGCTCATCGACTGCGGCAATCCGGGCAATCGCGACGCGGAACGCATTCACCGTGTCGCAGAACAAGCCGGATTGAAGGCGATCGATCACCTCATCATCACCCACTGGCATCTCGATCATTACGGCGGCGTCGGTCGCTTGACGCAATTGATTCCGGTGCGAAACTTCTACGATCACGGCATCCCCGCGACCTTGGATGAGGATCCGAAGAACTTCCCGGTGCTCATCCAGGCGTACAAGACTGCAACGCAGGGTAAGTCGAAGACGCTGAAGCCGGGCGATGATGTGCCGCTGAAACAAGCGCCCGGCATGCCGCCGCTCAAGCTGTCGTGCCTGTGCGGTTCCGGAAATGTCATCGGCGACAGTCCAGGTTCGGCGGAGAATCCGATCGCGAAGGAACACAAGCCGCAAGCGCCCGATCCGTCGGACAACGCCCGCAGCCTGGGGTTTCGCCTCAGCTACGGCGGGTTCCGTTTTCTCGATCTCGGCGACTTGACGTGGAACGTCGAGTATAAGCTCGTCGCGCCGACCGACAAGATCGGGCCGGTCGACGTCTATCAAGTGACGCATCACGGTTTGGAGATCAGCAGCAATCCGGTGCTGATCAAAACGGTGAAGCCGCGCGTGGCGGTCTTCAATAATGGGCCGCGAAAAGGCGGGCATCCGAGCGTGACTGCCACCTTGCGGCATGTCCCGGACGTGCAAGCGATCTATCAACTTCACCGTAACGTCACGGCCGGCGACGCGGAGAACACCGAGCCGGATTTGATCGCGAATCACGACGAGAAGTGTCAGGGGGAGCCGATTCATCTCGCCGTCGCGGCGGACGGCAAAAGCTACACGGTGACCGTGGGCGGCAAAGGAAAACCGCGACGATTCGAGACGCGCTTGGCGAATTGAGCAACCGCCGAGTTGTGTCGCTGCTTGCGTACAAGCAGTGGCACGAAGTTAGAGGCGTTACCGGAACCGATTACTTTGGGACTCATCTCCATGTGCCGTTACGGAATCGCATTCTTGTTCGCGCTGGGCGCCGCGGCGGGTTTTGCCGACGGTCCCGGCGATAATCTTGCTGACAAGGTTCGCCCCATTCCACCTCCGGGCATTGCCGTGCCGCCGAATGAACGCGGCGAACTTCAAGCCGGCGTGGATGACCTCGGCAAGGAGATCGAGACGCTGCGCACCGAGTTGAAATCCAAGCCGGCGGGTCTGGAACTGTTGCCGGACGTGCAAATCTTCCACAACGCCGTCCGCTACGCCTTGAAGTACAACGAGTTTTACGACGCCAAGGAACTCGCCGTCGCACGGAGCCTGCTCAAGCAAGGCATGGAGCGCGCCCAAGCGCTCCACCAGGGCAAGGCGCCGTGGAATACCGCCAGCGGGCTGATCGTTCGCGGCTACCAATCGCGTATTGACGGGTCGGTGCAGCCGTATGGCCTGGTCGTGCCCGCTTCCTATCAGCCGACCAGCCCAAATCGTTACCGCCTCGACGCCTGGTTCCACGGCCGCGGCGAGAAACTGACCGAGCTAAGTTTCCTCGACGGCCGGCAGAAATCACCCGGAGAATTCACACCGGCCCACGCATTCGTGCTTCATCCCTACGGCCGTTATTGCAACGCGAACAAGTTTGCCGGTGAGACCGATTTCTCCGAAGCGTTGGAGCACGTCCGCAGGCACTATCCGATCGACGAGAACCGCATGGTGGTGCGCGGCTTCTCCATGGGCGGGGCAGCGTGCTGGCAATTCGCGGTGCATCACGCCGGGCTGTGGGCGGCCGCGGCGCCCGGCGCGGGTTTCTCCGAGACACCCGATTTCTTGAAGGTTTTTCAGAATGAGACGCTGAAACCGGCGTGGTACGAACAGAAACTCTGGCATCTTTACGACGCGACCGACTGGGCGCTGAATCTTTTCAACTGCCCGACGGTCGCCTACAGCGGCGAGCTGGACCAGCAAAAACAAGCTGCGGACAAAATGGTGGAGGCGCTGGCGAAGGAAGGGATGTCGCTGATGCACATCATCGGACCCCAGACGCGCCATGCGTATCACCCGCAGGCCAAGCTCGAGATTAATCGCCGGATTGACAGCATCGTCGCCCAAGGCCGCAATCCCGTGCCGCGGCAAATAAAGTTCACGACCTGGACGCTGCGCTACAACCGCATGCTGTGGCTCACCGTCGATGGGCTCGACCAGCACTGGGAGCAGGCGCGGGTGCTGGCGACGATCGACAACGAGAGCCGTATTTCGGTGAAGACCCAAAACGTCTCGGCGTTCACGCTGTCGATGGCGCCCGGTCAATGTCCCCTGGATGAAACGAAGCGGCCACACGTGGCGATCGACAAGCTGGGGGAAAGCCATGACAAGCCAGCCGATCTGGAGGCGCCGCCGATGCTGAGCGACCGTTCGTGGACCGCTCACTTCCGCAAGGAGTTTGGCGAATGGAAGATCGTCCCGTCCGCGGACGACGGCAAGTTGCGGAAACAGCACGGCCTGCAAGGGCCGATCGACGATGCCTTCATGGACAGCTTCCTCATGGTGCGGCCGACCGGCAAACCGCTCAACGAAAAGGTCGGCAAATGGGTCGATGCGGAAATGAACCACGCCATCGAACATTGGCGCAGGCAATTTCGCGGCGAGGCGCCGGTGAAGAACGACGACGCCATCAGCGATGCCGACATCGCCCGCAGCAATCTCGTGCTCTGGGGCGATCCGTCGAGCAACAAGATTCTCGCCAGGATTTTGGGCAAGCTGCCGCTCGAATGGCGAGCGGAGATTGTCGGCTTTGCCCATCACACGTACGACGCCGCTCATTTTGTGCCGGTCATGATCTATCCCAACCCGCTGAATCCGAAGCGCTACATCGTTCTCAATAGCGGTTTCACCTTTCGCGAGTACGACTATCTCAATAACGCGCGGCAGACGCCGAAGCTGCCGGATTGGGCGATGATCGACATCGACGTGCCCCCGTCCTCGCGGGCGCCGGGGGCGATTGGCTCCGGAGGCGTGTCGGCGGGATTCTTTGGCGAGACGTGGGGAATGATGCTGTGAAAGGCACGGAAGTCCGACGCGCCAGTGCCGGGAGTTGATCTTCCCTCGCTGGCGCGTCGGGCGCTCAATGCGCTCTGAGCTCGTTAGGCCATCTCGCGCGGCGACGACATGTCGGGCACTTCCTCGCCCAGCGCCGTTGCCAAATCAATTTGATGTTCCTGCTCCTGGACGAGAATCTCGCGAATCTGCTCCGCCATTGCGTACTCGCCGAGTGTTTCACACTGCCGCACGCGTTCGCGATAGTTGCGGATCGTTTGGGTTTCGTTGTCCAGATCGAAGCGCAGCATGTCCTCGGCTTTTTCCGAGGTCTTTACCGGTTTCGGTTGCGTGGTCGGCATGCCGCCCAGATAGTCGATTTGCTTGGAGAGGATGAGCGCGTGCTGAAGTTCTTCGCCGGCGTGCTTCACCAATTCCCCGGCGATGTTCATGTACGCCGCGCCCTTGATGACTTGTGAGTAAACGGTATAGGCGATGATCGCCTGATACTCGCGGGCCAGGTCCTCGTTAAGCAGGTTGATGAGTTGCTGACGCGTGACCTGATCGCTCGCGACGCCGTCGCGCGCCGCTTTCTTGTCCGCTACCGCCATGGCATCCTCCGTTGGAATGAGCCTCAAAGCACAAGCTCAGACACGCAAATCGGATGCCGGGGCTTGGAGACAAGCTTGCGTCCGTGCCGGAGCACGCAGAACCCATTCCACAATGCGGCGTTCGGCCCAATGGACGCCGCCGGCGCCGTCCCAGCCGAGAAAGCCGACGTGCCCACCGCGCGGCAAAATGCGCACTTGGATGTGCTCGGGGCCGGTCAATGTGTCGAACGGTTCGACGGCGATGAACGGATCGTCGCGGGCGGTCAGGATGAGCGTCGGCACGGCGATGTTGGCGAGCAAGGGCAGCGCCGACGCGCGCCGATAGTAGTCCAAAGCGCCGTCGAAGCCCCAGTGCCGCGCCGTGTAAAGGTCGTCGAACATGCGCAAGGTCAAGGAGCGCGGGAACGCAACCGCCTTCTCGCGCAACAGCCATTGTCGGCGCTCGGCCTGAGCAACGAGCTGGCGAAGAAAATGCGCTTCATAGAACCGATTGCGCCGCTCCGACAGCATCGCGGAACAACGAACCAAATCAACAGGCGGGGCAAGAGCGGCGACCCGTTCGAGTTCGGGAACGGGGTGCGTGGCAGTCTCTCCCGCCAGCTTCAGGACGATGTTGCCGCCGAGCGAAACGCCAATCAAGGTCACCGGCGATCCGGGGCACCAGCGCTGCATCGCCTTCAGAGCGGCACGTACGTCGCCGGAGCAGCCGCCGTGGTACGGCCGCCGGGCCAACGCAATGCCATGGCCGGAGCCGCGCAGGTCCATGCGCAGCGCCCGCACCCCGCCACGAACGAGGGCGGCCGACATGCGGACCACGTGTCCCGATCGGTGCGAGCCGCCCAGACCATGAAGGAGGAGCGCGGCACGGCCGCCCGGCTGCCACCGATCCGGGACACAGTCATGTAGAACGAGCTGATCGCCGTCGTCGAGCGTGACGCGGCGCACTTCCGTGCGGGCGCGCAACGTCGGCGCCGGCAGCCAACTGGCGACGATCGTTTGCAGATGCGGATTGCTCAGGAACGGCAGTGGGCGGAAGTCAGACATAGCGCTTTGCAGGAAAAAAAGCGTCGGTCCGCACCAGCCGGCGAGCCGACTTGTATGCATCATAGAATACTTGCGAACCTGACTCAACGCGCCGTCCCGGTCGGTAGTGTCGATTGGACAATCTTGAGAAATGTGGGCGCTCATGAGCGTGCCGGCACAACAAGCCTTTCGCATGCCCGCCGAGTGGGCGCCGCACGAGGCGACGTGGCTCGCCTGGCCGCACCAGCGCAGCGACTGGCCGGGCAAGTTCGCCACGATCCCGTGGGTGTGGACCGAAATCGTTCGCCATCTGCACGTCGGCGAGCGTGTCCGCATTCTTGTCAACGATGACCGCACCGAACGGCAAGCACGCCGCTTGCTCCGCGAGGCGCACGTCGAACTGTCGCAAATCGACTTCTGTGTGATTCCCACGGATCGCGCATGGCTGCGGGACAGCGGTCCGATCTTCGTCAAGAAAGAGGACGGCACGTTGGCGGGAACGGACTGGCGATTCAACGCGTGGGCCAAATACGACGACTGGCAGCGCGATGACGCCGTCGCGGGGCGGGTGCTCAAGGAGCTCGGGCTGCCGTCGTGGCAACCGGTCGCGAACGGACAGTGTGTCGTGCTCGAAGGCGGCAGCATTGACGTGAACGGCGCGGGTCTGCTGCTCACAACCGAAGAGTGTTTGCTCAGCCCGGTGCAAGAGCGCAATCCGGGTTTGACGCGCGACGACCTGGAACGAGTCTTCGCCGAGTATCTCGGCATTAAGAAGGTTCTTTGGCTTGGCTGCGGCATCGCGGGTGACGATACGCACGGGCACATCGATGACCTGGCGCGTTTTGTCGGGCCGCAAACGGTCGTCACCGTGGTTGAAGAGAACTCGGCAGACCCGAACTACGAGCCCTTGCAAGAGAACCTGAAGCGGTTGAAGAAAATGACCGATGCCGAGGGGCGACCGCTCGACGTGATTCCGTTGCCGATGCCGGCGCCGGTGTGGTTTAAGAAACAGCGGCTGCCGGCCAGCTATGCGAACTTCTACATCGCGAACGACCGTGTGCTCGTGCCGACGTTCAACGATCCGAACGACCGGCGTGCGTTGGGCGTGTTAGCGGATTTGTTCCCCGGCCGAGCGGTCGTTGGCATTCACGCGATTGATCTTGTCTGGGGACTCGGCACGCTGCACTGTTTGACGCAGCAGCAACCCACGGCGCGTCCCGGCTAAACAACTGGTTCATCGTTTGGTAATCGCGCCGCGAATGTCATGGCAATCGTCACCAGACCCGCCGTCGCCATGTTCACCGCTAAACTGTAGCCGTGCCAGGCGCCGAATGCTGTCCGGGCATCCGCCGCAACCGCCGGATCGTTCGAGTAGCGGCCCGTGCGCAGCTCACTCACTTTCTGTGCCACCGGCCAACCCGCGAGCACGCCGAGGACCGCCAGCAGCAATACCAGAAATCGAATGCGGTCCACCCGGCGCGACGGCGTGCGGCGGCTCCATCCGAGCGCCGTCATGAGCGCGAGAAAACCACAAACGCCTTGCAGTACGAAATACGTTGGAAAAATCGGACCGACGATGATGCCGGCGAGCTGTGAGCCCGCGTCCTTGTTGAATGAGTCTGACAGCCAAGCAGGCCGTTCCGCCGGCGGTTGCGCCGCCAGGTCCTCGGTCGTGTGAAAAATGCTAAGCGCGACGAAGAACGAGAAGAAGATCACCGTGCCGAACCAGAGGGCGAGCGCCAATACGTGAACGATCTTGCCGAGGAGCAACATGGCGGGACGCTCCTTGATCTGATTTTCCGTGCCGTGCCAAAGGCGGGTGAGATTGCCGCGGTGCCGCACGACGACAAGCATCGCGGCGAGGAGGGAGAACACGGTCAACCACAGATTATCCGCCGCGAACGGGGCGGGGGTCAACGACAAATGAGCGGCGCACAGAGCCAGCACGGCGACCACGGAAGACGAAGATACATAGCGTGTGGCGAGTAAGACCCCGACCCACGCCAGCAACGCGATCAACGCGGGCACGGGCAGCAACACCGCGACGACTCCCGCGCCCGTGGCGACGCCTTTACCCCCGCGAAAACGCAGGTAGATCGGAAAGAGGTGTCCGAGAAACGCCGCAAGTCCGGCGGCGACCGCGAGGGCATTCGCGGGCGCATCCGTGAGCACATCACCGATGCGGCTGCTCACGATCGTCGGCACGGCTCCTTTCAAGAAGTCGAGCACGAACGCTTCTACGCCGAAGCGCGGTCCGAGCACGCGGCCGACGTTCGTTGCACCAATGTTCGCGCTTCCATGTTGAAAAATGTTTACGCCGCGCGACCACGCGATCAAATAGCCGAACGGAATTGCGCCGATTAGATAGGAAATCAGAATGGTCGAGGCAAACACGCCGACGGTCAGCATCATGTCCCCATCGTGGACGCGCGGCCACGAATCGTCAAGGAATGCGTCACGCCGCACGTTTGCGCGCTTCGGCCTCGTAGAGGACTTCCAGCAAGTGCTGGTAGTGCTGCTCGAACGTCCATTGCGCCGCGGTTCGGCGTGCGGCCTGGGCGCATGCCAGCCGCCGTTCCGGATCGAAGAGTTGCTCGATCGACCACGCCAGCCGTTCGTGGTCGTGCGGATCGTCGATCACATAACCGTCTTTCGGCGGGCCGAGCAGCTCGCTGGCGCCGTTGAAACGCGAGGTGATGACCGGCAGGCCGCACGCCAGCGCTTCAAGGACGACGAGGGAACAGGGATCGTAAAACGTGGGATGCACGAGGAAGTCGGCGGCGAAATAGCTGTTCCGCATGTCCGCGCAGTAGCCGACAAAGTGAACGCGGTCGCCGACGCCCAGGCGTTGGGCCAGCCGCTGGTAGTGCCCGTTGCGCGGATTGCCGACGACCACCAGTCGGAACGGCCGGCTTTGCGGCAGTCGCTGCACCGCGTGCAACAACGGGTCCAGCCCTTTCAGCCGATAATTCATCGCGGCGAATAGGCCGACGATTTCCTCGGGCCGAATGCCGTGCTGTTGCCGCCATTCGATCCGCCGCTTCGGCCGATCTTGTTCGGTGAAACGGCCGGGGTCGATGGAGCTGCGGATGACACGCAGATCGCCGGCGCTAACGCGGTAATAGTGCTGAAAATGATGCCGGACCATGTTGCTGTTCACGATGATGAGCGGGCGGCGCCCGTGCAAATACTGTTTCCGTTCAAGCCACCGATATGACCAATACGCCACGTCAAACCATTTGCTGAACCGTGCGAGCAAGCGGCCGCGGCGCCAGGGATACTTTTTGATATTGTGGTCCGCCGACGCAACGTGCAAACCGCCCTGCGGGTAGAGCACGTCCTGTCCCCAGGTCTTGTCAAAACCGATGGAGACGTGATGCGGCGCGTCGCGCAGAGCCAGTTCGCAAGCGCGCGCAAAGCGCCACGGACGCAAGAAACGCGGCCCACGCGACCGTTTCAAGCGATGATACTGCATGCTGGCCGGCAACCGTTCCGCATCCCAGCGGCAAGCGTACAGATGCACTTCATGCCCGTCCGCGACCAAGCGCCGCGCGAGGTCCGAAATATACGTCTCGCAGCCGCCCCGCGTCGGCAGCACACTTTCGTAACAGAAGGCGATATTCATGGCGTCCGCGTATCCCCGGTTTGAAAGCTCGCGCCCGCGGTTTGTGCGGGACTTGAAAATGGTGTCCTGGAACTCTTCCTCGGAATTCCTCATGCGGCCTGGCGCTGCCTGAGTTCCGCCGCGCGCCGGCGCTCATTGTGACGGCGATAACGACGACCCTTGAAAAGAATCAAACGGCGGAGAACACCAAAACTCCGATCGCCTCGATACACACGCCAGAAATACAGGCGGTCGCGATCCGTCACGCCGGCGACTTCCGACGAATAGAGCAACTGCGCCAAGTCCTTGAGTTGGCCGAGAAACCAGAGCAAAGGCTGTCGCTTCAAGCGATGGAAATCAATGAGGAACACCCGGCCGCGCCAGTTGTCGGGGGGCCGCGTCAATTCAGATCGTGGGATGAAGAAATGGCAAAGATAAAGGTCTTTGTGAAAGCGCCGTCGGCGGTGCATTTCGCGGCAAATACGGGCCATCTCCGCGATCAGACCGCGCTTCCAACGCAAAAACGTCGCGGCGTCGAGCCGGGCCGCCGCCTCCGGCACGGCTTCGTGCAGCGACAGCATGTCGGCCAATTCTTCGACTGCAAGAAAACTCTGTAAGCGGCCCCACGGAGCAAGAAACTCGCCCGCCGCAACCGGTCGCGGCGCCGGCAGCCCCGCCGCGCGCGCCCACTGAAGATGATCCCATTCTTGAAACGCGGGCGACCAGTTCCGCGCCGGCCACAGCGCCGTCAACCATCCCAGCCAACGCGGCAAGACGTAATGGCGCTTGAGATAGACAGCCAACGTCTCGCCGTTCGCGGTGAATACGGCGCGTGCGGTCGTCCGGCCCTGCTTCGCGTGGAAGCGGTCCGATACATCGAGATCGAGGATGCGGTCCGCCCAGCCCGGTCCCGCGAAGCGTTCCCAGGTGGACGATTGCCGCAAGCGCGTCGTGCCGCGCGTCATCCGGCGCCAAAGGGATTCCTCGCTCACGCCGTCCCTCCGTTCTCCGTCGCGGTCTCGGTGAGAAGGAAGGAATCCGTCTGCCACGGGCGCCGCTGCCGTTGTCCGAAGGCGAGTACGCGCGGCCCCGTCTCCCCGCTGATCTGTCGCCGGAAAAGCACGCCCGCCTGCCGCACTTCCGGGGAAACAAGACGGCGTCCGCGGAGTTTGGACCATAGCCAGCGCAACGGGTTCGTCCGCCTCCGGCAGACAAGCAACCCCGCCCTGCCGTCGGGAAGTTGAATGATCCGGCGCGATTCGAGACGATGAATCCCAGGTTGGCCCATCAGCAAGCCGCGGGGAACGCGCTCGCCCAACTCGCGCCAAAACTCCTCGGTGACGCAAAGCGCTTCGCCGTCGAGCCACAGAATTCCATGTGTTCCAAGTGGCTGCGAGATTTGTCGCGTTTGGGCTACGTGGCGGCGGCGCAACAAAACTCGTTCCTCCGCGTGAATCGACAGGATTACTTGGCGCCATTGTGTGCGCAGCGCGCGGCGATCGTTCACGAGCGCGCGGAGATAGGTCCAGAGGAAGCGCAACCGCTCCCGTGGAGTGGCCAAGTCCGGCGTAAGCGTGGCGTGCAAAGCCGCGATGTCGCGGCAACGATCGCGCCAAGACACATGACGCCGCTGCCGCGCACGCTGCCAGTCGAGAAAGGAGATGACTCCGCGGACGGCGTCCACATGCACGTGCTTGGAATAGAGATCGCGGTGGTCAAAGCCGGCCGCATGGAAACGAGCAACGGCGCGGCCTGCGAGCTGCGCGAGTTGTTGACGCGCGGACGAATTCGCCTGGCACAAGAGCGTCCGCAGCTCCACATGATCCGCCAATTCACGGACGAGCAGAAAGGCGCGACCGTTTCCGTCCTCGCCGACGGCGATCCATTCCGGGCAGCCGACACCGTCGTGTCGCAGAGCGCGGAGCAGGACGGCCTCACGATAAGACTTCGACGTGAATCCAAGGCCGCGTACCGCGTTGGCAAGCCGATCGCGCCAAGGGATGCGGTGTTCACGCTTGAGAAAGCCGGTAACGGTCGCGGCGCCGTCTTGGAAGCGGATTCGACCAACATGGCGGTCGGGATGACCGGAGATGATGACCGCGGGCAGCCCTAGAAAATCGTTGAGAGAGCGCAGCCCGGACCGGTCGAGCAGTTCGCGGTACGCCGGGTTGATTTCCAGAAACGCCATCCGTGGCTCCCCGGAGTCAGGCGGACAGTACACGGGCGGCGATGCGCCGACCGGGGTAACGCAGCAACAGCTCCGTCGCGGCCACGAACACTTCCGCCGGCGTCAACTGGATCATGCAACGATGGTCGAGCGGACAGACGCGACGCTGGCAGGGCCCGCATTCAACCTTTTTTTGCAAGTGAATGGCCTTCGCGTGATACGTTTCCGTCCACGCGATATGGGTCGGACCGAAAAGAGTAATCGTTGGCCGGTCGAATGCGGTAGCAAAGTGCCGCGGGCCGCTGTCGGTCGTGACGAGCAAGTCGCAGCGGCGGATGCAGGCTTTCGTGAGGCCGATCGACAGCGGGAAATCACTCAAAGCGTGGACGCCGGGCCGTTTTGCTTCGACCGCGATCTGTCGCGCCAGATCACGTTCGCCGGGTCCGCACAGCACCAAGACGCCGCTGCCGCGTTGGTCGGAAAACTGTTGGGCAAGCGCGACGAAATACTCTCTGGGCCAGAATTTCGCCGCACCGAACGCGGCCCCTGGATTCAAACAGACGATCTCGTCGAACCGCTCCAGCCCCGTCTCCTGCCAGACCCGCTCGGCAAGCTGCTCGTCTGGCGGCGTCGTGAACAGCTCCAGGCGATAGCTGGGACGCGGACAACCGACGGTCTGAGCGAGCAAATTGTAGGCGTCGATGATTGGACTCGGCAGCAGGCGGCCAGATTCCCCGCGGAACGGCTCGACTCGGTCGGTCAGCAGCCAGCCCCTGGCGTGACGCGCGTAGCCAACGCGGCGGCGACAGCCGCCGAGCCGGGCGATTAGTGCGCTGCGAAAGGAATTCGAGAAAAGAACGGCGAGATCGACCCGCGCGCTTCGGAGTCGCGCCGCCGCGCCGAGCAGACTCTGCGACCATGGACCGCTCTTATCTAGAAAAACAAGCGCGTCGAACCATGCGGAGCCCTCGAGGACGCCAGCAATGTACGGTTTGAGGACGCCGAAGATTTGGCTGTCGGCAAAGTGGGAGCGCAAAGCGCGCACGGCCGGGATAGCCATGACGGCGTCGCCGATCCAGTTGGGTAAAAAGACAGCGATCTTCATTAGATCATGTAGAGGAGCCCGACGCACCGGCGAGGGAGAACAGACCCGCTCGTTGGCGCGTTGGGCTCGCGTCGGCTCCCTCCGCTAGGCCGCGCCGAGGCGTTGCAGCAGGCCGGTGGTCGAATAGCCGTCGCGAAACGTCGCGAGATGCACCCGGCCGCCGTATGACTCGACGAACGTTGCGCCGACCACCTGCTCCCTCCGGTAGTCAGCGCCTTTGACCAGCACATCGGGGCGGAGCGCCTTGATGAGTTCTAGCGGCGTCGGTTCGTCGAAAACGGTCAGATAATCGACTGCGTGCATCGCTGCCAGAACTAAAGCGCGATTTTCAACGGCGTTCACGGGCCGACCGGCTCCTTTCAGCGAACGGACGCTGGCGTCGCTGTTGAGGCCGACCACCAGCAAATCGGCGGTCGCGCGCGCCTCCTGCAAATACTGGACGTGCCCCGCGTGCAGCACGTCGAAGCAGCCGTTCGTGAAGGCAACGCGGAGGCCGAGCCGGCGCCGACTTTCGATCTCGTGAACCAAGGCCTCGCGCGGCAGCAGCTTCTCCATACCGGCCGCCGGACCTTGCTCCGCGTGGGGTCCGGAACGCAGCAAGTCGCGCAGGATTTCGTCGCGCGTCACGGTCGCGACACCAATCTTTTCCACCTCGAGGCCGCCGGCAATGTTCGCCAAGCGAATCGCGGGCTCATAATCCGCGCCGGCGGCGAGCGCCATGCCGAGCACGCTCAGAACCATGTCGCCCGCGCCCGTGATGTCGTACACCTGCCGCGGCCGTGTGGGAAACACTTGTTTCCGGCCGTCGCGATGGACGAGGGCCATGCCTTCCTTATCCAACGTGATGATCGCCGCTTCCAGGTCGAGTTGTTCGCGTAGATGAACGCCGGCGCGGAGCGCCTCGTCGGCAGCGCCGATGGCGTGGACGCTCGCCAAACCCGCTTCCAGGCGGTTCGGCGTGATCGCGGAACAGCCGTGGTATTTGCGATAATCGCGGCCGCGGATCGGATCGGCCAAGACGCGCAGCCCGAGCGACTTTGCCCCGCTGATGGTCGCCGCAAGCAAACCCGGCGTGCAGACGCCTTTGTCATAATCGCTGATGAGGACGATGTCGGCTTTTTTCATCTGTGCCGCGACGATGCGGCACAGGTCTTCTTCCACTGACGTCGGCACGGGATGCCGCGTCTCGTAGTCAACGCGGATCATCTGTTGCGGATGGCGGTGCTGCGCGCGGCCGATGAACCGTTCCTTCACCGTCGTCGGGCGGTCGGTCGTGGTGACAACACCGTCGTGGTCGATGGTCAGATCGTTCAAGATTTGACGAATCCGGCCGCCGTCACCGTCGTCGCCGACGACGCTGACCAGCGTGACGCGAGCGCCAAGCGCGCGCAGCATCGTCGCCACGCTCGACGCGCCGCCGAGCCGCTCTTCCCGACGGTCCGCGTGCAGCAGGATAACGGGCGCTTCCTGGCTGATGCGCTCGGCGTCGCCCCACACATAGCGGTCGAGCATCACGTCGCCGACGACCAGCACACGCGGTTGGCCGAGGTTTTGTACGAGGTCGATTAGAGCGGCGGACATGGCGCGGTCTCCCGTTGAACCAATCGAGAGGAGAATCCTTACGCCGCTTTCGCTCGTTCCCGCGGCGCCATGGCGGCGAGCTTGCACGCCACCGCAGCGTGGAGCAGCGGCAGAAGGATTTCATGGTGTCCAATCAGCTCAATGCCCTCCGCGGCGGGGCGGTCGAGGACATTGACACGGCTGCGGTACTGGGCCTGCTTGTCCACGTTGATCGACACGAAGCCGTCGAGATCGTGGCCGAAGTTGCGGGCGACGGCGACGGCTTTGAGAAGAACTTCCGGCAAGACGACGGCGCTGCCGAGGTTCATCCACACCCCTTGCTTCATGGTCGAAACGACGGTACACAACCGGCGGAAATCGAGATGCGTCGCCTCACCGAGCGCGGCGCCGGAAACGTGCGGGTGCATGTGGACGATGTCAGTGCCGATGGCGACGTGAACGGTACACGGGATGCCGGCTCGATACGCGGCGAGAACTAAGCTGCCGTCGGGGAACGGACAATCCCGGCTGTCGAGATACTGCCCAAGAGCGGCGCCGAGGCCGAGCTCCCTCTCACAGCCGGCACGTGATGCGACGGCGAAGGCGTCTGCGGTCTCACGCGCCATGCCGAATTGACCGCTGGCGAGCGTGGCGCCGACATCCTCGCTCGTCTTACCGGCGACGGCCAGTTCAAAGTCGTGAATTGCCGCCGAACCGTTCAGCGCGATCGCGCTGATGACGCCGCGCTGAATCCAATCGATCAGATACGGCCCGCAACCTGTCTTGATGACGTGCCCGCCGAGCGCGGCGACAACCGTGCGATTGTTTTCGTAGGCCCGGCAAAGATGCTCGCGCACGCGCCGCAGGTCTTTGCCCGCCAGTTGCAACGGCAGCGACTCCAGCCATTCGCCGACGGTCGCCGTCGGCATGACCGGATGGCCGAGGTCTTCATAAAAGACCTTGGAAGGACGGGACGCGAGATCATAAGTCTTCAAGCCGGTGAGGTCGAAGGGTTTCATCCTTGAATTGCAGTGAGTGGTGTGTGGTGGGTGGGTTTGGGGTGGCGGGGGGGGGCGGCGCGGGGGGGGCGCGGGGGCCCGGCGGGGGGGCCGGGGGGCCCCCCCCACCCCCCCCCCACCACCCACCACTCACGGCTTCCTCCAATCTTTGATCCAGCGCGTCCTTGCCCGCTTCGAGGTGGAGGCGGATGCGGAGGGCCCACAGCTCGCGGCCGGCGAGGTGGGACTGACGCAACTTGACCAGGTCTTTTTGGGTCGTGACCACAACGCAATCCGTTGCCTGTTGCCGCGCCCAGGCGCGCAAATCTTCAAGATCGTCCGGAGGGTAGGGATGGTGATCGGGATAGGACCGAAACGCCTTCACCTCCGCTCCCAGGTCGGTTAGCGTCTGCCGAAACGCCGCCGGGTTGCCGATGGCGCAGAACGCCGCCACCGGTCGATCCGCGAGTCGCCCCAGGTCCGAGCTGAGGCGGTCTGCGTTGATCAACGCTTCGGGCCGATGTACCGCCTCTGCCACCGCGGCGTGCGGGGCGAGGCGAGCGACCTCTTCTCTGATCCGGCCCCGCTCCATTGCGGAGACCTGGTCGCAACGTGTCAACACCACGACGCCGGCCCGGCGCAACCCGCGTGGCGACTCGCGGAGCAGACCGCGTGGGAACAGGTGTCCCTGGCCCCAGGGGTCGGTCACGTCGATCAGGACCACGTCGAGATCGCGCGCCAAGCGGCGGTGCTGAAAGCCGTCGTCGAGCACGAGTACGTCGCGGTGCAACTCGTCCACCGCCTGCAGGGCCAAGGCGACGCGGTCGGCCCCTTGCAGGTGTGGCACATGGGGCAGGTTCTCGGCCAGGAGAAGAGCCTCATCGTTCCGGCCCCCAACGCTCCCGTAGCCCCGGCTAAGAACCGCCACCTTCCGCTTGCGTTGCTCGTAGAACGCGGCGACATACTCAACGCACGGCGTCTTGCCCGTACCGCCGAGTGTCAAGTTGCCCACGCTAACGACCGGAGCGGCGACGCGCTCGGCGCGCATCCAGCCGCCATCGTACAACCGGTTCCGTAGCCGGGTGATCCAGGCATACGGAACCGCCAGCAAACGCAAACCGGCCCGCTGCAAGGTGGGCCGTACGCCCCGCGCTTGCCCGCTGACCAGTGCCCGAAAGGAATGTCCGGAGAAACTTGAAGAACGTCGCGTGGCCGGTACGGTTCGGGCAGAGCTCATGGCCCGCATGTTGTAACGTGTTCGGCGTTTTGCTGTCAACCGCAACGCGCACGCGGCAGGAATCAGGAGTCAGGCAATGGCGCGGCGCTCAGAAGTCGTTCGCTACTTCGCCGCCCGAAGGAGTGACGAGTGCCCAAAACACCGTTTCTTGAATGGAGGGGGAAAGAGTGCGCACGCTCCCATCAAAAAACGCGACAAGCAACCCGGAAGAATAGAGAGCCTGCAGCTGGTGTTGATCGGCCGCACGAAACAGCGGGCGCACTTGAAAAGTGACGCCCGCCACCGATGGATGCGTGACGGGCGGTTTACCGGAAGTTACCGGCAGCACGTCCTTCCACCCCGCGTCGGCAAATGTCGCTCGCCGAGGACCACCGATGACCCCAAACGTTGCCGGAATCCAGTCTTGCGCACAAAACAATACCTCGTCCGCGCGGCTTGGCGAAGGGAAAAGGCAATAGCGTTCGGCATAGGCCAAGGTGTTCGACATGCCGTCTGGAAATGACCTGGGCAGTGAAGGAAACTGCTCGAACGCGACCATGTTCGCCGCGTAGCTCGACGGCATGTATCCGCCGTGGTCTTCGACGTTTAGAAACGACAGGCTCGGATCTGCCGGACTCATGAAAATGGGTCGCCAGCGCCAGGTCGGAGGGCGATTCGGATCAGTGGCTAGCGCCAAGTCGCTTGGTTCTCCGTCAATGTAGGGAAGGACACTATAGAGCGGACTCATGTGCTCCCGATCGCCGAGCGGATAATACGTCGCGCTCTTGACGCCTGGGAGTGCCCCTTCATTTGCTGCGGCAAAATGGTGTAGCGCGAGAGTGATTTGCCTGAGTTGGTTCGCGCTTTTCATCCGTAGGGCCGCCTCGCGAGCTTTCTGGACCGCAGGAAGAAGCAAGCCGACTAACGCCGCGAGGATTGTGATTACGACGAGCGTTTCCACGAGGGAGATTCCGCGCCGGCGGGTAGATGGGAACATTGGTTGGAGTCCTTCCAGATGCGGAGCGAATCGACCATTCACCCAGGGTAACATTCCATCAACTTCCTGGAAACGTTCCTGGTAGGAATCACGAGTCAGGCGTCAAGGTGACGGGTATCACCATCGTCTGGGAAACGGGCTTGGAGAGAATGATGTGGACGTTCGCCTGCAAGCGATCCGTGGCGAGGCCCGTGCGATCCATGCTGATTCGCACGGTCGCGGCATTGCCGGGGCCGGATGCCCATTTGCACTGAAGCGCGGGATGATCGGCGGCGATGCGCTCGATGACGACCTGTTCGTTCTCGCTGTCGCGCAGCAGTAGGATGCGGGACGGCAACGGCTGCCCGGCGGCGGCGCGAATCTTCACACTATCGGGCGCGGCGGCGACGCGCTGCCGTAGCTTCTTTGTTATCACGACCGGGACGCGGAGCGTCCCATACGTGGCGTCATCGGTGACGATGTCCAGCGCCTCTTCATGCCGGCCTTCCGTAAAGCCGTCGCCAATCTCAAGATGGATGATGTGCGTTGAATGCCCTTGCACGTCGTGGCGTGGGACATCGAGACGCGCGAGGAGGCTGGGCGAAGTCGTCTCGACGGCTCGGATGGCGAGCGCTTGTTGCCGCAGATCGGTGATCGTAATGTCGCCGACACTGCCCCGTTCGCCGATCAGGGCCAGCGAGGTTGGCTCGACGGTGACTTCACGAATCACCCGGCCGGTAACAACGAGCGTCAATTCCTTCGTCGCGCCCGCCTCGCGGTACAGCACGCGCGCACGCCATGATTGCAGACCCGCGGCTGCGCTCAGGGTGTTGATTTCGAGCGTCAGCTCGCCCGCTTCGCCGGCCGCAAGCGTCTCTTTGGAAAGGCGCGGCTTCATGCAGCCGCACGTCGTCTTCACTTCCAGAATCTGCACGCTTGCGGAACCATCATTCACAAGGCGAAAGCGCTCGTTCCGGCGCACGCCGCTACGAACTTCCCCCAGGGACACCGTCGCCTCGGGTGAACGGAGTTCCGCACGCGCGGCGGTGGCGGCGGCACAAACAAGCAGCACGGCGATGCCGAAGGACTTGACCATAGTACCCTCGCGGGCTCAGGACTCCGGCGTCGTGCCGATTCACGCGCAATCCCGTGACTTCCCATCATCCGGTGCGTCGAGATCGTTGAACAAACTCTGGCGCACGTCTTCGCCGAGGAATCCGCTCACATGACGGTAGGACGGATTGTTGACCTCGAAACGAGCCGGCTGTCGTGGATCGCCGAGAAGACGGCGGCCGGCGGCGCCGAGCGCGAATTGCACCCAGTACGATGCGCCGATCGCCCGGTCTTCCGGCCGGCACGTCAGAAGATCGGCGGGAAACGCGTGGTCGCCGATCCGTAACCGCAGTTCCTCGCCGCGAAGCGCTTGCAGCGGCGCCAACTCCGCGTGAAGGCGGCTCTCGTCCACATTTTCGAGAACGAGAGCCGCTTGTAAGCGACCGCTGCCCGGCAGCAGCCGATTGTAAATGTCCAATTCCTGCTGTACACAATCCGGGTCGGAGAGACGTGCGATGCGAAGCAGGTCCTGCGCCCGGAACCAGAGCGTTTGCCGATTCTCGAAGACGAGCAGCCAGCGCGGCCCGACACGCACGCGGCGGTAGCGGTCCAAATAGCGGTCGAACGCACCGAAGAACTCGCCGCGGCGTGCGGCGAACTCTTCCAACGACAGCAAATCGTCCAACGTCAGAGGACGCATGGCCCGCTACATAACAACAAAGCCCGCGGGCCGCAACCCGTGGGCTTGCAATTTCCGATTCCTGATTCCCGATTCCTCTTACGCCTTCGGCGCCGCCTGTTCCGCCGCCAGGGTGGCGATCGCTTGTGCGGCCGCGACCAGCTTTTCGCCGTTCTTGGCGACATATTCCGGCGGCCCGCCCTTGTTGGCGACGTGCTCGACCACCGTCGCCGTCGGCACCATGTCGATGGCGTCCCACGGGCACCAGCGCTCGCACAGCGAACAGCCGATGCACCGCTCCAGGTCGATGTCCACGAACGTCTGCAACGTGGCAAGTTCGTCGCCCGGCACCTTGTAGATGCAATCGACCGGGCAGACTTCGATGCAGGCTTCGCAGCCCGTGCAGTTATCCGCACGGACCACGGCCATTTCCTTTGGCAGCTTCTTCCTTGCTTTCCCGGCGCCTTTGGCCATTGCAACACCTCACTCGCGGCATCGAGAGCCGCGGCGACTAGCAGTTCTGGGGAAGATAAGCGCTGCGTTTATTGTAGCGGTCCTGGATGCGATTGCCACGGCCGCGTTGTCGGCCGCGAAATGCGCAAGGGTCAAGGCTTCTGATCGACGGGATCGAGCTTGGCGCGCGTCTTTTGGTTGTCGTCCGGCGCCACGGAGAAGGACAGGTCGTCGGCGCCGACGGTGATCGTGCCTTGGAAAACGGTCAAGCTGGGGCGTCGGCCGTCATAGACATCAATCCGCGCGATTCCCGCGGGCATGGCATCGTAGGAAACTGTCTTACCGGGCGCGACCACCAGAGGCTTGCCGCGCGTCAGTTGGCCGCGGATGAGCATCGTACCCTGGATGACGATCGGCACGGCGGTGTCGTTGCGGAACGAAACCTTGGCCGCTTCCGCGGTCAACGGCAGCAGCAAGGCCGCCGTCAGCGCCAGGATTCCGCCCGCCCAAACTCGCATCTTTGCACTCCGCGTTCACCGTGACTGCCAAACGAGAATACCATCGTGCGGGCAGCCTGTCCATTAACAATCGGGAACCTTCCGTCGCAGGTGAAACGCGAGTGACACGGCGACTTGCGCCGGTCGTAAACAATCGCCAACGAAACGACGCGGCGCAGAAACGGCCCGGTGGCCGGGTTAGTTCTAATAAAACCGGATAAGCGAGCGGCGGACCTGAACAAGTCCACGCGAAAAATGGATTACTTGCATTTCACCCCACACACTGGTTTCGATTCATTTTGAGGGGGGTGTAACGAATCCTGCGCGCCGCGGCAGAGGTTTCTAGGCGTGCTGAAATAGACACAGGTGCTTACGGCGCAGATAGATGTAGCGTTAATAGGCACAATTGACCGCCAACAGTTTGGCTGGAATCGGTTGTCAGTGGCGTTGCGTCGCGGCTGAACGCGTGTAACGCATGAAATGAATATTTGTACATGTAAAGAATACCCGGCGTTCGCTCACGCCATGCGGATGTTGCCCCGGCGTGGCGGCAACCACAACGTGGCGACGCCGGGAAGATTCAAGAGAAACTCCAGCCCCAAGAGAACGGGCGCACGCTCCCCGGCGGGATCGCTGCGTGCGAACTTGGCGAGTAATTGGTGCGGACCGTGGAGATGGGAGCGGAGCTTGGTCGGCAGCCAGATGTTGACGCGACCGATGTCGCAAATCTGGCCGCGCCAGGTGGACGTGGCGTTCAGCCGTTGCCACTTGAGGCGCTGATGGTGGATGTGAAACGGGATGACGGAAAGGGGAGCACCGGAATCGAGCCAGCAGTCGTCCGTCGCATCCAAGTTCGGCGGCTCCCGAGGGGCTATTGTGTCGAAAAGCGCCTGCATGACCAGACGAGCAACGGGCATCGTGACACCGTCAATGCGCATGTAGACGACATCCCAGGTAATTGGAGCCACGCGGGAAGGCGGGGTCGGCGTACGAATTCGGCACCTCCTCAATGAGGCGTCTCGACGATGCCCGCGGGCGGCACGACGATGACCACGATCTCCTGGGGAGAGCAACCATCGTCCGCAGCCGCCGCCTTGATGAGCGCCTTTCGGTCCAGTCCGTGGCCAAGGACTCTCGTGTTGCGAATGGCGACGAGTTCTCCTCGATATTGCTGCACTTCCGGCGCGGTGCGGCCCCAGTCGATGTCATCGAACATTCTGCGTTCAGTGGGCGTCATCTTGCGAAACCCCACCGCCGCTTTCCGGCGTTGCTTCGTCGATGTGTGGCGTGCATGTTTCATAATTCCCTTGTAACAGGTCCGAGGCGGAAAACAAGCGCTCGGTTACGTCCGGTTCGTGGTCTCGTCGGGCACCGCCGACCGCACGGCGCTGTCCGCCGGCCGTTTGCTGACGAGACGAATGATCGGCGTGTTGTTGACACAATGTCCGCCGCGCTTCACAATCGCGCCACGTCTGCACCCCGAACCGTGACATCCTGCGAGTGCGCCGATGCCCGTCCCGAACAAGGTTCTCGAACTCGTTCAGCGATTCGACGACAACGCCGAGGATTACCGCGCCGCGCAATATGGCGAAACGCAGACGCGGATCGAGTTCATCAATCCGTTCTTCGAGTGCCTCGGCTGGGACATCGACAACCGGCGCGGCGCGGCGGAGAAGTACAAGGACGTGATCCACGAAGCCGCCATTAAGATCGGCGGCGCGATCAAGGCGCCGGATTACTGTTTCCGTTTCGGCGGCAACGACCTCTTTTATCTCGAAGCGAAAAAGCCGGCCGCGAACCTCCATGACGATCCGGCGCCCGCCTATCAATTGCGACGTTACGGGTGGACCGCCAAGCTACCGCTTTCCATCCTCACGAATTTTGCGGAGTTTGCCGTCTACGATTGCCGCGTGAAACCGGCGCACACCGACAAGGCTTCCGCGGCGCGCATCCTCTATTTCACATTCAAAGACTACGCGGACCGATGGGAGGAGATCGCCGGGGTTTTTTCCAAGGAGGCGGTCGACAAGGGCTCTTTTGACAAGTATGCGGTGACCGCGAAAGGCAAGAAGGGCACGGCGACCGTCGATGCGGCGATCTTGCAAGACATCGAGGCGTGGCGGGAGCTGCTCGCCAAAAACCTGGCTCTCCGCAATCCGAAGCTCAGCTCACGCGACCTCAACTACGCTGTCCAGGTGACCATCGATCGGATCATCTTCCTGCGCATGTGCGAAGACCAGGGCATCGAGACCTACCAGCAGCTCCAGGCCCTGCTCAACGGCACGGCGGTTTACGGGCGTCTCAAGCAGCTCTTCCAGAAAGCGGACGACCGTTACAACTCGGGCCTGTTCTACTTCCACGCGGAGAAAGGCCGCGCCGAGCTGACGCCGGCGTTGAAGATCGACGACAAGCCGCTCAAGGAGATCATCCAGGGCCTGTATTACCCCGTGAGCCCGTATGACTTCCGCGTCTTGCCGGTTGAGATTCTGGGCCAGGTCTACGAGCAGTTCCTCGGCAAAGTGATCCGCCTCACCGCCGGCCACCAGGCCAAAGTGGAGGAGAAGCCGGAAGTCCGCAAGGCCGGCGGCGTCTACTACACGCCGACCTACATCGTGGATTACATCGTCAAGCACACCGTCGGCAAGTTGATCGAGGACAAGACGCCGAAGCCGGTCGCGAAGCTGCGCATCCTCGACCCGGCGTGCGGTTCCGGCTCGTTTCTACTCGGCGCCTATCAATATTTGCTCGACTGGCACCGGGCATACTACGAGAAGGACGGCCTGGTGAAGCACACCAAGGAAATGTACGAGGGCCGCGCCGGCTGGCGTTTAACCACCGCGGAACGCAAGCGCATCCTGCTCGCCAACATCTATGGCGTGGACATTGACCCG
This sequence comes from Gemmataceae bacterium, assembly GCA_041499805.1. Lineage (GTDB taxonomy): Bacteria > Planctomycetota > Planctomycetia > Gemmatales > Gemmataceae > JBGQKZ01. The sequence goes on along the minus strand of JBGQKZ010000006.1, from coordinate 115,805 downwards.
CAGGCCGTGGAAGTGACCAAATTGTCGCTGCTCTTGAAAGTGCTCGAAGGTGAATCGCGGGAAACCCTCGACCGGCAGCTCCGCTTCGCCCACGAGCGGGCGCTGCCGGACTTGGGATGCAATATCAAGTGCGGCAATTCGCTGATCGGGCCGGAGTTTTATAACGGACATCAATTGGAAATGTTCGATGAGGATCAGCGCTATCGGATCAACGTATTTGACTGGAAGGAGGCGTTTCCAACCATTATGAAAGAAGGGGGGTTTGACGCCGTCATTGGCAATCCTCCCTACATCAGGATTCAGACTCTCCAAGACTCCGCGCCGGAGGAAGTGGAACACTACAAGCGTCAATACCAATCCGCCAAGAAGGGCAATTACGACATCTACGTGGTTTTTGTCGAACGGGGCCTGCAACTGCTCAACCCCCAAGGGCAACTGGGCTTCATCCTGCCGCACAAATTCTTCAATGCCCAGTATGGCTCCGCTCTGCGCGAGCTTTTGTCCAGCGGCAAGCATTTATCCTGTGTCGTCCACTTCGGCGACCAGCAAGTCTTCACGGGAGCAACAACTTACACGTGTTTGATGTTCCTCGATAGAGCGGGATGCGACTCGTGTTGGTTTATCAAGGTCGACGACCTGGAAGAATGGCACGGCAGCGGTCGCGTACGGGATCGCGACATTCCCGCGAAGGCGATCACGGGCGGCGAATGGAACTTCGCGGTGGGCGACGGCTTGCGCTTGTTCGCAAAGCTGCAAAAGCTGCCGCTCAAACTGCTCGACGTTGCCGACAGAATTGGACAAGGCATTCGCACGAGCGCGAACGAAGTCTATGTTTTGGATTCGATTTCGAGCAAGGGGAGTCTGGTAACCGCCCGTTCCAAGCATCTCGGTCGAAATGTCACAATTGAACGCGCTGCGGTCTTGCCGTTCCTGCAAGGCCGAGAGATTAAGTCGTATCACATTCGTTCTTCGGGAAAACTCGTACTGTTCCCGTATCGGTTGAAGGCAGGCAAGGCGGAACTGATTGCGGAAGGCGAGTTAACGGATCGATTCCCGAAAGCTTTCGATTATCTCCAGGCAAACCGAGACTATCTCAGGGATCGTGAAGGCGGTAGATTCCGATCCAACTGGTACGCCTACGGGCGCGTGCAAAACCTTGACCTCATGCTCTCGCCCAAGATTCTCGTTCCGGACATCGCCGACCGCGCCTCGTTTGCACTGGACGAATCCGGTGAATACGCCTTCACGAGCGGCTACGGCATCACGTTGAAGAGCAGCGTCGCCCTGTCACTCAAGTACATCCTTGGGCTCTTGAATAGTGCGTTGCTGGACTTCTTCCTCAAGCGCGTCAGCACGCCCATGCGCGGCGGCTTCTTCCGCTACTTCACGCAGTTCATCGAACAGCTTCCTATCCGTTCGATCAATTTCGCCGACACTGCCGACAACGCCCAGCATGACCGCATGGTGAAGCTCGTCGAAAACATGTTGTCGCTGCACAAGTACTTGGCTGCGGCGAAGACGCCTCATGACAAGTCCGGCCTTCAGCAGCAAATCGCCGCCACCGACCGCCAAATCGACCGCCTGGTATACGAGCTGTACGGCCTGACGGAGGAGGAGATTCGGATTGTGGAAGAAGCCACGGAATCGCGACAATGAACAAGCGCAAGCTGTTGAAGAAAGCCCTGGCCAACCCGAAGAATATCCGTTTTGACGACATGGTGACGCTCATCGAGCATTCGGGTTCACGATGGCGCGTGTGACGGGGAGTCACCACATCTTCGAGCACTCGGACGTGCCGCACATCGTCAACGTCCAGAATCGGAAGGGAAAGGCCAAGGCGCATCAGGTGCGGCAGTTCCTGAAATTGGTCGAAGAGCATAACCTTGAGTTTGGAGACGAGGAATGAAGGATTACCACATCAACGTTTTCTATAGCGATGAAGACGGCTGTTATGTGGCCGATATTCCAGACCTGAAATACTGCTCCGCCTGTGGCGACACGCCCGAAGAGGCGGTGCGCGAGGTGCAAATCGCCAAGGCGGCGTGGTTGAAAGTCGCCAAAGAGCGCGGTAAGCCCATTCCGAAACCGAAGTACCGGCCGGCCATTTATCAGCTGGCTCCATGAACCGTCAGGCCGAGCCACGGGCCAGCGACCGCCAAATCAACCGCTCTTCGCGAGCGTCTCGGCCAGGCGGGGATGGGTCGTTTCCTACAGCAATTCGAGACCGGCCACGGCGACTATGCGCGCGAGCAGCACGAGTGGGCGGACCGGCTCTCCTTGGATGATCTTCACAAACTATCGTCTGCCGGTAAGAAGCTACGGAAGCGCCGACGCCGTTGATTTGCGCCGCGACCGACCGTCAAATGGACTTCCTGGTTTACGATCGGTACGAGCTGAGGCAACGAATGTGCGCCTATGGAGGTCGCCAAGGAGCGCGGCAAGTCCATTCCGAAGCCAAAATACCGGCCCGCCAATTATCAACTGGTTTCCGGACGTACGAGTTGAACGGACCGACGGCGGAGCAATTGGCGTGAAACGGCAAGCCCCGCATCGTCGAGGAGGCGACGACGGCGACATGAAAGTTCCCCTGATCGTCCCGCCGCACGCACCTTGGCGAAGGCAAGCGCGTGATTTACGTCTCGCTCCCATACTCCGCCGCCATCGCCATCGCCATCGCCACGTCCTGCGCCTTCACGCCGTGCTCCATCTGCCTCACGAAGAACTCCAGCCCGCCGCCGTCGGCGCTGCGGTGGAGCACTTCTTGATAGAGGTCGGCGACGGTGTTCGTCATGCCTTCTTGACTGTGAATCAACGCGGCGGCGACCTGGCTGTGGCTGACGCCGAGGGCGAGGGCGTTCAGCCAGGCCGTCTGTGCCGCGGCGTCGATGTCGCGGTGGAGCACTTCCTGATAGAGCGCTTGCAGGAAGCCGGCGTCGGCGCCGCCGTGGGTCGCGGCGTATTCCGGCGTGCCGAGCAGGATCGTACGCAGGTCGTCGGTCGAATGGCCGAGGAGGTAGGCGCTCCAAAACGTCTTGCCCGAGTCGTCGGCGCCGCGGTGGAGGAGTTGCTGATAAAAGGCGTCCACAATCCGGCCGCGATGTTCGGTCGTGGCGGCGAAGGCTTGCACCACCGTCGGCCGGGCGACGCCGTTTTGCAGCATTTGGGCCCAATAAAGCAAGCCGCCGTCGTCCGGCAAGCGGCCGAAAAAGTCCTGATAAGCCTGATCGAGGAATTGCTTGCTGTCCGGGGCGACGTAGATCACGCTGATCCACGTCGGCGAGCGAAACTCGCCGAGGTCCTGGACGCCGCGTTTGAGCGACACGGTGTAATAGAACGTGCCGGACGAGGTGAACGTGTGCGAACCGCTGACGGCGTAGCGGCCGTTGCCGACGCTGGTGAGCGTGGCGTCGGTGCTGGCGCCGTCGCCCCAATTGATCTTGGCCGTCACGTCGGTGACATCGCCGATGGCGAACGTCGCGACCGTGCCGGTGAACGCCAGGTTCTGCCCGGCGCTGAGGGGAAGGAAGCTGAACGCGCGCGGATCGTCTCTGCCGACGACATTGATGGAACTCCAGAGCGAACCGGCGTCCTGGCCGTTGCGTTGGAACTTGATGTTAAGCCAATAGTAACCATTCGCCGCGTAGGTGTGCGTGCCGCTCAGGGTGAAGCGGCCGCCGTCTTCCGGTGCGATGACGCCGACTGACGTCAGCTGGTCGCCCCAGTCGATGGTCGCGGTCAGTCCGGTGGCGTCGGTGATCTTGAAATCGAGCACTTCGCCGGTGAATGCTTCACCGCGAAACGCCTGGTGCTGTTCGTACGTCGGGAACCGCGGATCGTCGTAAATCCGCACGTCGGCCGCCTGGGCTTGCGGATTCGCGATCGGGTGTACTTGCACCGAATCGTCGGCGATGGAATAAAGTTGGTCGCCGATGCGCAGGCTGCGCCGTACTTGCGAATCGTGGCTGATCGTCCCCGCCAGCGTGAAGCCCTTCAACGGATCGACCTGGAAGACGTACAGGCTGGAAACGTAGTTGTAGTACGTGGCGTTCGCACCGGAATAGCTGTAGGTGCCGTAGATCGGCAACGCGAGCGTGTCGTACTCCGGGAACCAGCCGACCGCATGATGGTTCCACTGCGCTTCGGAGCCGGTCCACCAATTCCACCCCTGCGGGTTGATCGTGTATTGCGCGACGAGCGTAGGATGGGAGAGCGTCGCGATGTCATATAGCGACAGTTGCAAACCGCCGTACCAACCCGGCGCGTGCCCGATGCCGATCAGATGCGTGGCGTCAATCGGCTGCAAGTAAGACGTGGTTCCCGGCAAGTGCAGCTCACCGACTTCCTTGGGCCATGTCGCGTCCTTCAAGTCGATGCCGAACAGCGGATCGATGTTGAGGTACGTCGTCAGGATCGCTTCATCGCCGAGGAAACGAACGGCTTGAAGCGATTGACCCTTCGCCAGACCTTCGAAGCTGCCGACGGGCGTCAGAACGCCGCTCTCGTTGGTCAGCACATAGAGCGAATTCGTCGCGTTACTGCCCCAGTTCCCCGTGGTGGCGATGCGGAAGAAGTCGCCCTGTTCGTCCATCGAGAATTGGTTCAACACTTGCCCCGGCACGAGCCCTGTGCCAATCAAACTCACCGTGCCGCCATCGAGATTGAACTCAACGAGCGTCGAGCTGGAAAAACTCGACGTGCCGTCGTAGTTCCAGTGCGGCTGGGCGAGATAGAGATGGTCGAGCGAGGAGTATACCGCGGAACCGTAAGAGCCGAACACGCTGGCCGCGGAAGTCGGTTGGGTGTTGCTCTGCGTGTCGTCGATGGCGAGGACGGTGAAGAGGTTGTAATCGTCCTTCGAGCCGGGCTTGTAGATCGTGGCGGGGTCGCTGACGAGGCCGGCGATTTGGAGCGTGCCGTCGGTGTTTTCCGTGTAATAGTGCGGCAAGCTCAGGTCGAACTCATGGCCATTGACGCGCGCGAGGTACGAGTCCTTCGTCTCGTAATCGGTCTCGCCGTTGAAGTTGATGTACGCGGGCGCCGGCAGCCCCGCGAAGTAGTTGGTTACGACGACATAGACCTCATGGCCGACCATGCGTGAATCCTGATACGAGCCGTCGAGGATCGTCTGATCGACCGTCTTGGGCTGGGTGTGGTCGGAAACGTCGAGGACGGTGACGCGCACCTTCGCGGAACTGACGCGCACAAGGGGCAGGCCGTCGGCGGAGCGCACGAGCACCTGGGCGTCGGCGATGGGATAGTAGTCGTACTGACCGGCGATCACGGTGAGGCGGTCGCCGTCGAGATACATGGCGATCGGGTCGCCGTCGAGTTTGGTGCGCGACACGATTCGCGGCGTCGGGCCCGGAACGGATCCTGAGTCGAGGATGACCAGCTCCTGCCGCGACAGGTCGTAGATGAAGCGCCCGTCGGTCTTGACGATGTCGCCTTCATCCACGCCGGCGACCTGGACGTTGGTCTGTGAGAAAGTGGGGTTCTGGCTCTGTTGTTGCGCTACGGTTGTAGTCGCCGACGGGTTGGCGGCATCCAGTGCTGTAACCGCGCCGGCCGGGACGTTCGCCGTGCGGTACGGTTGCAGATAGTAGTTGTAGCCGGGGAAATGCTTGCCGAACAAATCCTTGTACTGTTCCAGGGCGGTGTCGATCAGGTACTGCTTGAACGCATCGGCGGAACCGAACGACGTCGGCGGGGTGATTTGCTGTCCGTTGCTGAGCGTGCCGCCGCCGTAGAGGACATTCTTGCCGGCGCCGCCGTCGAGCGTTCCGTTGCCGACGAGCACGTCGTCGCCGCCCATGCCGAGGAGCGTGTCCGTGCCGTTGCCGCCGTAAAGCCAATCGCGTTCGGCGCCGCCGACCAGCGTGTCGTTGCCGTCGCCGCCAAGCAGCGTGGCCTGCGTCGTGATCGTGCCGTTGGATTCGTCGATGCGGAGGGCGTCGTTGCCGCCGCCGCCGTCGATGCGGATGCCGAGAATGTCGATCTCGCGCTGCCGATCGACGACCTGGCCGTTGATAAAGGCATCGAGCAGGCTGGGATGTGCGGCATCGCGCGCGACGGCGATCGCGTCATCGCCCGCGGTTCCGGTGATGGCCCAAATGCCGTTCACCACACTGGCGGCCAGCAGGCAGCGGGCTTCCAGTGCTTCCACGGTCAGGTGTTTGCGTTTGCGCGGCAACGTCTTCTTCAAGCTGCGTCGCTTGCGTGACATGTCATCCTCCGCGAGTCAATCGGCCGTCGATTGTTGGATTGGTTCACTGTCCCTATTGAAAGGAGGCACGAAAGGCGGCGATTCGGGCCGCTCGGCCATGGTAAGACTGGCGATTCTGGGCTCATTGGAGAGACAAAGTAAAGACGAAATGTCGGACGCGCTCCATTGCAGCCTATTTCGCCGGGGAGAGGCCGATCAAGGCCAGCGCTTGACGCTGGAAGTCGACGCCGATTTTTTTTGCCAACTCATCGACGTCACGGCAGGTTCGCTGCCACGATTCATCGGTGACGCCGGCGGGGCAGGGCGGCGACGCGACTTCCAAATAAATCTTGGCTTTTGGCTCGGTGCCGCTCGGCCGCAACACGGCTCGTGCATTCTCGCCAAGGCGGAAGATGAGGAAGTTACGACTGGCCGCGTCGGTGGCGCCCTTGATCGGCCCCATTCGGCCGGACTCATCGCGCAGATCTTCAAACGACGTGACCTTCAACCCGGCGATCTCCTTTGGCGGGTTGGCTCGCAAAACGTCGAGCATGCGGGTCATATTCTGCTTTCCTTCGATGCCCGTCATCACGATGTTGACGCCTTCGTTGTGGAAGTAGCCGAATTGGCGATAGAGAGCGTCGAGATAATCGGCGACCGTCTTGCCGTGCCGTTTTTGATCGAGAGCCAACTCGGCCAGCAGCAGTGCAGCACCGGCGGCGTCCTTGTCGCGAATCTTCGGTGTGACGAGGATGCCGTGGCTCTCCTCGCAGGCGATGATGAAATCCTCCGGCGTGCCGCGCACGTCTTCGTATTCGCCGTCTTCCTCCAAATGCCGCAACACGTCGGCAATGTACTTGAAGCCGACGAGCAGATTTTCGACCAACTGCACGTTGAAGTGCCGGGTGATGCGCGTGATGAGATTGGTCGTCACCTCGGTCTTAATGACGATGCCGGAGCGCGGGAGATTTCCTTGCTGGGAGAGCTTGCTCAACTTGAAGTGCGTCAATAACGCGGCGATTTCGTTGCCGGTGATGTAACGCCATTCCACTCCGTGCGGACACATGGCACCGAGTCGGTCGGCATCGGGATCCGTCGAGAGAATCAAATCTGCATCGTTCTTCTTCGCCACGAGGACAGCCCGGTCCATCGATGCGGGCACTTCCGGATTCGGCGTCTGCGTAACGTTCGGAAACTGCCCGTCGGGCGTCATCTGCTCTTCGACGGGAATCACGCGGAAGCCTTGCTTTTCCAGCGTTTCCATCGCCGTCATCGAGCCGACGCCGTGCAGCGGCGTGAAGACGATCTTGATCTCGTCGAACTTCGGCGGCGGCACAAGGCTCTGTTTGCGGCACAAGTCAATGTAAGCGTGGTGCGTCGTGTCATCGAGCAGATGCACCTTGCCGCTGCGCAAAGCGTCTTGCCAGCCGAGCGTCTTGATATTCGTAACCTGATCGACGAGGTCGGCCATGATCTGATCGTCGGGCGGCACCGGCTGGCCGCCGCGTTCGTCGTAAAACTTGCCGCCGTTATCGTCCGGCGGATTGTGCGATGCCGAGATGTTCAAGCCGCCGTGAGCTTGCAGGAACCGAATCGCAAATGAGAGCTCCGGCGTGGCGAGGAAACGCCTGCTTTCCGCAGGGGGGATGTACGCGTGAATGCCATTCGCCACGTAAACGCCCGCCGCGTGGTGGGCCAAGTCCTTCGACGAAAGGTGCAGCGCCGGGTTCGGCTGATCAGGGTTGTATTGCTTCCGCTTGTCCTCGAATTGCCGCACGTCGTAGGCGAGGACGACGCGCAACGGCTCGATGCCGGGGAAGCGTTCCTTCAGATACTCGCAATGGCCCTGCACGGAAGCGCCGAGCGTCCAAAGGTTCATCCGATTCGGCCCGATACCGACCGCGCCGCGGCGGCCGCCGGTGCCGAACGGCAGGATTTGATAGAAGCGGTCGAGCAATCCTGGCCATTGTTGCGTTTGGATGAGCCATTCGAGCTGCGGAAGATACGTGGCGAAATCGGGCTGCGTCAGCCATTGGCGGAGGTGCTTGAGCGCTTGCTCTTTCAACGCGGGGGCAGCGTCCACGCCTTGGATTCCGTCCGCTGCCTGCGACAACAGCATGATAGCGCGTCCTTGAAATGATCCAGCAAAAGCCCACACCTACACCGCCGGCTTCGAGAGGCAATCTTACGGGCTGCGCGCGTGCGGCGGTACTATAAAACGTCGATGGGATAAGAGACGATGTAGATTTCGAGCTGTTCAAAGCGCTCCAGCAGGACAACCTTGAACTCTACAAAGAATTGGCGATCTTCCGGCGTGTCTTCAACGTCCACAACCATTCTCGCTGATTGATCCTCATAGCGCGTTCCTTCATGCAGCCAGACGCCGAACACCGGATGAGGATGAAAGGATACGCCGGTAGCGAATCGCATCTACAATTCTTCGCGTGTTTCATCGCGTTTCTCGTCACTTACTGGCCGGCCGTCGTTATGCCGGAGCGGCAGAAGAATCTCGTAGCGCCTTTTGAGCATAATCGAGACTTCCGCGCCCCAACTCGTGGTCGTGGACTTCCATATCGCCCAATAACTGCAGCGCCGGCTCCGGTACCACGAAAACGTTGTCCCGGTAGCAATCGACGCGACCACGTCGGATCATGGCGGCGAATGCCTTCGTGCATTCGTCGCGATCCGGAATCTGGATCTTTATCCACTGCATTTTATTTTCCGATCCGAATCCATAGCCGGCGCCCGTGCCGCCGAGCTTGCTGTTCCGCTTCTCCAATGAACTTGATTATACCGAGTGTTCAGAGCAAGGTCACTCCGATCTGGGCGCGCTCTCTTCCTTCGTCAAACCTGGTATAGTCCCCGATGGGCATTCGAACAAAAAGTGCCTGCTGCGTACCCATGCCACAACTTACTTTCGATTTCGACGTCGCCGTCGTCGGCGCCGGTCACGCCGGCGTTGAAGCCGCGCTCGCCGCGGCCCGGATGGGTTTGCGCACCGTCCTCCTGACCATGAACGCAGACACGGTCGCACAGATGAGCTGCAACCCGGCGATCGGCGGTGTCGCGAAGGGGCAAATCGTCCGCGAGATCGACGCCCTCGGCGGGGCGATGGGCGAGATTATCGACGCGACCGGCATCCAGTTCCGCATGCTGAACCGCACGAAGGGGCCCGCCATGCACTCGCCGCGGGCCCAGGCGGATAAGAAGCAGTACCAGTTCGCGATGAAGCACCGCGTTGAGGGGCAGGAGAACCTGACGCTGCGGCAGGAGATTGTTGAAGGATTGCAGATTGCAGATTGCAGATTGCAGATCTCCCAGCGATCTGCGATCTGCAATCTGCAATCTGCAATCGGCGTGGTCGCCGGCGTGCTGGCCCGCGGCGGGACGCTTTACCGAGCGAAGGCGGTCGTCCTCACTACCGGCACGTTTCTCAAGGCCCTCATGCACATGGGGGAGACGAAGACGCGCGGCGGCAGGGCAGGGGATCAATCGGCGGAGTCGCTCAGCGATAGTCTCACCGGCTGCGGCTTCGAACTCGCGCGCTTCAAGACGGGGACGCCGTGCCGTTTGAATGGCCGCACGATTGATTTCGACAAGCTCGAACGGCAGCCGGGCGATGCCGAGCCGCGACCATTCAGCTTTCTCACCGATCGCATCACGCAGCCGCAGCTCGATTGCCACATCACGTACACCAACGACGCGGTGCATGAGCTGATCCGGGCGAATTTGCACCGGGCGCCGATGTACTCCGGACAGATTCAGGGCCGCGGGCCGCGCTATTGTCCGTCGATTGAAGATAAGGTTGTGCGTTTCGCGGACAAGGAACGGCACCAAATCTTCCTCGAACCGGAAGGCCGCAATACGCTCGAATACTACTGCAACGGCATCAGCACGAGCCTGCCGAACGACGTGCAGCAGGCGATGCTGCGGCTCATTCCAGGCTTGGAGAATGCGGAGATTCTGCGTTGGGGCTACGCCGTCGAATATGATTACGCGCCGCCGACGCAGCTGTTGCCGACGCTGGAAACGAAGCTCGTAGACGGCCTCTATTTCGCGGGGCAAATCAACGGCACGACGGGGTACGAAGAGGCGGCGGCGCAGGGATTGATGGCCGGGATCAACGCTGCTCTCAAGATCAAAGGCGCGCCGCCGTTGATTCTTGATCGCAGCCAGGCTTACATCGGCGTGTTGCTCGACGACCTCGTCACCAAGGGCGTCGATGAGCCGTACCGCATGTTCACGTCGCGGGCGGAATATCGGCTGCTGCTCCGCCACGACAACGCGGATCGCCGCTTGACGCCGCTCGGCCGCCGCGTCGGCCTCGTGCGCGAAGATCGGTGGCAGCGGCTCCAGAAGAAAGAAGAAGGAATTGCCGCTCTGCTGCACGTCCTTGGCGCGCACAAGCACGACGGCGACACGCTGGAACGCTGGCTGAAACGGACGGAGACAACGTGGGACCAGCTCGTCGGCTGGTGTCCCGATCTGACGATTTTCGCTCAGGAAGTCGTCGAACAAGCAATGTTGGAGGCGAAATACGCCGGTTACATTGACCGGCAAGCGGCACAAGTCGAGCGCTTTCATCGCCTGGAATCGAAGCCGATTCCTGCCCATTTTGACTACGCCGCCGTACCGCAGCTCCGGGCCGAGGCGAAGGAAAAACTGTCGCGCATCCGGCCGACGAGCATTGGGCAGGCGAGCAGGATCAGCGGTATTTCTCCGGCGGATTTGGCGGTGGTGCTGTTTTATCTTGGCACGCCGACGACAGCGGGTCATGACGCCGAGCCAAAGAGCGCAAAATAACCAGCTTGAATGCGGAAATTAGTTCGTACGTGGCCCGCGGTTCAAATCGCAATGACGACGGGCATAGCGATCCAGCAACGCGGGAAAAATGTAGACATAACGCCTAGAACGCGAGAACATGGGCTCACGCCGCGCATCCCGCGGGCTGCCCGATGGCATCCGCGCCCGCAGCAAGCCCGTTTCGAGTCAGCGCCCGATTATGCCAAGCTCGATCACCTGTCCTCGTTGTGCCGCGCTGTTGGCGGCATCCGCCGACGGCCAGACGCCGCCGTACTGCCCCTTGTGTGCCTGCCGCATTACCTGTCCGCGCTGCGGCGCGATGCTGAATCGCGAGACGTGGGACGCGAGGCTGTTCGCTTGCTCGTCCTGCGGACTGGCGCTGGAAGGCATGGACACGGTCGCGACGCCGCACGACGCCGCGCCGAAACATGCTCCGAAGCTGCGGTTGGCCGGCTTTGACATCAAGGAACGGATCGGGCTGGGCGGCATGGGCATCGTTTTCCGGGCGGTGCAGAAGAACCTGAATCGCGAAGTTGCCTTGAAAGTGCTGCCGCCGGCGCTCGCGGCGGACCCCGACCATCTCCAGCGCTTTCGCCAGGAGGCGGCTCTTGCCGCCAGCCTCGTGGACGCGCACATCGTGCCGATATTCGACGTGCTGGAGACCGAGGGCGGCCCGATCATCGTGATGCCGCTCATCGCCGGCGGCGACATGGCCCGTATCTTGCGCGACCGGCTGGCGGTCAGGCAAGACAAGTCGCCTGCGCAACCGCACCCGTGGGCGCTGCTCGACGACAAGGCCTATCTCGACCGTATGCTGCCGTTGCTCGATCAGCTTATCGAAGCCGTGGCGGCGTTGCACCGCGGCGGCGTGTTGCACCGCGACATTAAGCCGTCCAACGTGCTGGTGGATGAAAAGGGCCATGTCTGGCTCAGCGACTTCGGGCTTGCCCGACTGGCGGAGCACAGCGGCGCGACGCAGCCCGGGCAAGGCATGGGCACGGCGGGATATGCCAGCCCGGAGCAGGCACGCGGCGAAACGATCGATCGCCGGGCCGACCTCTTTAGCCTGGGCGTCACGCTTTATCAGGCGTTGACGCTGGAGTTGCCGTACGGCCGGATGGTGACCGACGGGCTCGCGCGCCCGCCGGCGGCGCCGAGCCGCTTGCAGCCGCTCCTCGCGCCCGATTTCGATCCGGTGGTAGCCACGGCCATTGAATGGCGCGTCGCGCGACGCTTCACTTCCGTCGCGGAGCTGAAAGCGGAATGGCAGTATGTGCGCGAAGGCAAGCCGCCGCGAACCCGTTTACCGGCGCCGCTGCTGCGCGGACTCCGCGCGGCGCAGCGGCACCCCGCGGCCGCGTTTCTCTCCTCCCTCGCGGTCATCGGGTTGCTCGCCAGCGTAGCGTTCCTACCAATGAATTGCACCGCGCCCGGCGGTGCGTTGCGTCCCTCGCCAACGCCGCGGAGTCCGGCGCCGGCTCACGAGATCGTCTATCGAACGGTTTCCATCAAGACCTCGCCGCCCGGCGCAACCATCGGCCTGGTGCCGCTTGGACCCAAGAGCGGGCTGCCGCTGGCGGACGACATGATCAAAGCGCCGGAAGTCACTCCCGTCACGATCGCTTCGGTCCCCGCCGGCGAGTACGTCGTGGTCGCCTATGTGCGCGGACATGGTTTTCACGAAGTGTACCGCACCGTGCCGCCGCCTGAGCAAAAGCCGGAAGCCGGTTTTCCGCACCTCGATTGGGAGATCGCCGACGGCGCTGTGGTTCTCCCTGCCATTACGATTCCGCCAAACGCCCCGGCGGTCGACATGGCGCCGTTCGAGGGCGGCTCGTTCACAATGTCCGAGGCGGACTTGCCCGGGCTCTCGCGCCATCCACGGAAAGTGGACCCGTTCTGGCTTGACGTGAAGGAAGTAACGTTTGGCGAGTATCGCGCCGCGCTCAGAGATCTACCGTTCGGCGCGCGGGGCCGGCAGCAGCGCGACGATTTCCCCGCATCCCGTGTGACATTCCACGAGGCGGTGCGTTTTGCCGAGATCGTCGGCAAACGTCTCCCGGACGAAATCGAGTATGAATTCGCCGCCACCAATGGCGGACAAGACCCTTATCCCTGGGGTCTGGAAACCAAATATCTGCGGACGTGGCCGTTCGGACCAGCCGGCGTTACCGACTACGATCGCACGAAAACGAAGCCGCCGGTCGCCGGGCTGTTCTCCAACGTCGCGGAGTGGACGACCTCGCCGATGTCGCTCCTCGGCGCGCGCACGGCCGACGAACATCGCGCGTGGCGGGAACTGTCGTTCCAGGATCTTTTCCGGAAGCTAAAAGTCGTTCGCGGCGGGACCAGCGGCATCGCCCACGGCCAACCGGAAGAGCCGGACGACCCGGGTCGCCAGTTTTGGAACCCGCGCTGGCGCTTCGGCGCAGCGCCCGACAGCGCCTTCGATGGACTGGGATTTCGCTGCGCCCGCAGCACGCGCCTGCGCTACCTGACGCCGTAATCCACGACCTGCCGGTCACGGCGTGTGGTGCCCGAAACTCATGATAATCTGGTAAGGCGGATCGCTCGGCGCGCTTTTCTTGAAGACAGTATGGTGGTGGCCGTTCGGCGGCCCGACGCGAACATATTCCACGGCCGTGGTGATGCCCACGCCAACCCGCGGATCGAGTTCCTCGCCGAAGCGAAGAATGCGCTCCACACCGCCCGGCGTGAACACGCTTTTGATTTCGAAGACCTTGAAGTATCGAGTCGTCGTCGCGCCGCCGCTGCCGATCTTGTAATAGCCAAAACTACCATCCACCGGCGTTGAACCATCTTTCTTGTCAAATTTCGTGGTTTTCGTGATGAACTTGCCCAAGCCGAGCCCGTTCGTGCGCAGCTCGCTGGAAGGTTGGTACTCTTCGCAAACAGACGTCGTCGGCGCGCCGAGAAACGGGATGGGCGCAGGCGCAGGCCCCGGACTCGGTGGTGGACCGCCGCCGGGCATGATGCACCCGGTGCCGTCGCTCGAACAGTCGCTCATGGTCGGCAGGTAGGTCGTGGTGGTCGCGGAAGCGCAGCACTGTTCCGGGTTGGGTGGATTGCAGCACCAACACGCGTAGCAATACATGGGCGGGCTGGTTGAATCGATGATCTCCCCAAAGAAGTAGCGCGGACAAAGATAAGCGCATGCCATGAGTCCGTCCCGCCCAGCGCCGGCGGAAGTTAAATGCCGAACGCCGGCGTGCGGCTCGGATTCGCAACATCCGGTCGCCGCCGGCACCGGCGCCGGCGCGCATCGGCCGCGCCACCGGCCGCACGCGCGAGCCGCCGCGGGCGCCAAAAAGCTCGACAATACCATTCCGGAAGTTGCGAGGAATCCACGACGGGAACGCATGGACGGGCCCCTTCCATTTTCAATCGGGTAAGCGGAGCGTATCCGTGGGTAGAGAGCCTCGAAGGTAGCTCATGGCTGACTCAGAGTCAAGTAAAAATGCGATGATTAGCTAAAATGGAAAAGAATAGATGGCTGGCCGCGCAGGTGCCTTTGACAAACACGATTTGCGCTTGTTTTTCAGCAGTGAATGTGTACACGTGAATATGTACTGTCGCGCCGTGTCACAAGGGAACTAGCAGCTGGCGTCTTCTTTCCGTCTGTGAGCCACAAAGCACTGGCGCCAATGTACTTAAATGTCTTAAATCCGGATGCTTCCGGGACGAGTTGGCGGATTTTGTCGTAAGAGTTTAGCGCCATTTCCTTTACGCGAACGGAGCCGAAAAACAAAACGCGATTTAGCGGTGGTTATGGGTGGTTATCGGTATTTGTCTTGTGGTCCGTTGCCGGGAGTTTCAGAAAAAAGCGAATGCAACCGCTGCTCGCGCGCCTCTATTCTTAAGGAATGTCCGCATCGGAGTTCTCAATGTCCGTAGCCAGCCGATGTCTGCTACCGGTCCTCCGCCACGCGCTCGGCTCGCCAACGGCTGCGGGTCTGACCGATGCCGAGTTGCTCGAGCGTTATAGCTGCAAGCAGGACGAAGCGGCGTTCGAATTCCTCGTATTGCGGTATGCGACTTTGGTCCAGCGCGCCTGCAACGAGGTGGTGCGCGACCGCCATGACGCCGAAGACGCCTTCCAAGCCACCTTCCTGATCCTCGCCCGCAAAAGCGCCGCCATCCGCGGCCACGAATCCCTCGCCGCCTGGCTCTATCGCGTCGCCCTGCGTGTCGCACTGCGCGTGCAGGCCGGATTACGACGCCGCCGGGCCGCCTCGGTCGATCTCGATGGCCTACCGCTTCCGCCTGATGTACAGGGGATCGATCCGGAACTCTCTCGTTTCGTGCATGAAGAGGTCCAACGCCTTCCCGTGAAGTACCGAACGCCCATCATTCTCTGTTACTTCCAAGGCCGCACGCATGAACAAGCCGCCCGCGAACTCAACTGGCCGATCGGCACCGTCGCCGGCCGGCTGTCCCGAGCCCGCGATCTGCTGCGCCGGCGGCTAACGCGGCGCGGCGTCGGCATCACCACCATCACGCTCACGGCAGTGCTGTCGAGCCACGTAGCCGCCGCGGTTCCTACCCGCCTCATCCTGTGTACCCTTCACGCCGCCCGGCTATTCGCTTCGGGTCAGGCGGCCGGTGTTGTTTCCCCTCATCTCATTTCCTTAACGGAAGGAGTGTTGCGCATCATGTTTCTTTCCAAAATCAAGACAGTAGCGGCCATGCTTCTCGTCGCCTTCGGCCTGCTCGCCGGCGGCCTTGGGTGGTGGGCGACACAGCTCCGTGCGGAAGAGTTGCGTGAGGTCCGCGCCGCCGCGGTTGCGACGGCGAACGCGGCGCTTGCCCCCGCGCAAGTCGTCGAGGAAGCGGTCCGCGAGACCGAGGAAGCGGACGACGACCTGACCATCAAGAACGCCCCACCTGTCGTCGTCAGAACCGTCCCCGAGTCCGGCGCCACCGACGTGAATGCGAGTGTGAACGAACTCCGCGTCACGTACAGCAAAGACATGACCGACCAGAGTTGGTCGTGGAGCACCGCGTCTGCAAACACGTCCCCGAAAACGACCGGCAAACCGCGCTACGCGAACGACAAACGCACCGCCATTCTTCCCGTGAAGCTGGAGCCGGGAAAGACGTACGCGATCTGGCTGAACAGCGAAAGGTTCCAGAACTTCAAAGACGCCGACGGCAATCCCGCAGTGCCGTACTTGCTTATCTTCCAGACGAAGAAGTAAGCGAGCGTGGGTGGTGAGTGGTGACAGGAGCACTCTGCCAGCAAGCGCTGAGCCGCGGATCGTGCCCGGAGGCTTTCTCGCTACCATCCACCACTCAAGTGATTGACCCCTCCCGGCAAATCAAGCTATAATTGCGCGACTTACGTTCGGTGAAGAAAGATGCCCCCAGAGGCTCCGCGCGTCCCCCTCACCCTAGCCTCTCCCCCGCTACGCAGGAGAGGGTGGGGTGAGGGGGGTTGTGCGCTCCCAGCGGGATGGGTATGTCCAAATCAACCGATCCGCCGGTCAAGCCTGAACAGAAGGTCGCCCGTATCGGCAAGTACGAGGTGATCAAGCACATCGGCACCGGCGGCATGGGAGTCGTTGTCAAGGCTCGGGACCCGTCGCTAAATCGCGAAGTCGCTCTCAAGATTCTTCCGCCGGAGATGGCCGCCAACCCCGTAATGGTTCAGCGCTTCGGCCAGGAAGCCCGTCACGCCGCCAAGCTGCGCCACGAAAACATCGTCAGCGTTTATGATTTCGTCGAGGATAAAGGCACGTTCTGTCTTGTCCTTGAATTCGTCGACGGCATCGATCTCCACGAATACATCAATCGCAAGAAGAAACTCGATCCGGAAGAAGCCCGACAAATCACGATTCAGGCGGCCAAGGCGCTTTACCACGCGCACAAGCACGGCATCGTGCATCGCGACATCAAACCGTCGAATTTCTTGCTGACGCGCAAGAAAGGCAAGCTGATCGTCAAGCTCGCGGATTTCGGCCTCGCGCGCGAAGAAAACGACGAAGAGTTCAAGATGACGCGCTCCGGCACGACGGTGGGCACCGTCGATTACATGGCGCCGGAACAGGCGCGTAACAGCCGCATGGCGGACATCCGCAGCGACATTTACTCGCTCGGCTGCACGCTGTTCCACATGCTCACCGGTCAGGCGCCCTTTCCGGAGGGCGGGTTGACGGAACGGCTGTACAAACACGTCGAGTGCGTGCCGCCGGACGTGCGCGACTTCAACCCGAAAGTGCCGGGCGGGCTGCTCGCGATCCTCGGCCGGATGTTGAACAAGAAGCCGGAGGACCGTTATCAGACGCCCAAAGACTTGCTCATGGAATTGATGGGCGTGCAAGGCACGAAAGCCGCCGGCGAGCAGCGCGATGTGCTCGCCGACCTGGCCCTGGCAGCGAACGAAAAGCCGTCCGCCTCTTCGGGGGCGCGTCCACGGCCGCCGCCGTCGCCGCCCGCCGTACCGACAACGCGGCGCCGCTTCGACGGCCGGCTGCCGGCCAGCGCTGCCGAGTCCGAGCCGTTTCTCGAAGCGCAGAAGAAGTCGCTCCTGCTCGCGCTCGGCGGCGTCGCGGTCGCCGTGCTGGTTCTCGCGGTCGCGGGCATTATTCTCGTCAAGAAGAGCGGCTCCGGCGGCGGCGACGCCAATCCCGGCCCGAGACGACCGGGCCCGGGCGAGGTAAGCGGCGGACCGACAGCCCCGTCCATCCCCGCGAATAAGCCTCCTTCAGACGACCCGGCAAAGGCGACCGCGGCGAATAATCCAACGGTCGCGTCGCAACCGGGCGTGCCGCGGCTTTACCCGTTGAGCACGCCGGTGGACGCCGCCGCGAAATGGGGAGAGTTTGAAGCGAAGTGGCCGGCGAATGCGCCGCCCGCCGATACGCCGATCCATCGCGTCAGCCGCATCCCGCGCGCGGCGCGGTCGGAACTTAGCCGGCAATTTGATTCCCTCGCCGGCGCCTGCAACGCCGCCCTGCCGGGTCGGTTGACGATCATCGAGATCGCGGACAACGGCCCGATTTTCGAGACCGGCTTCGAGGCGGAGGGCAAGCAACTCCTCCTGCGGGCGGCCCAGGGGTTTCGGCCGCTGCTCGTGTGGGACACCGCCGCCATTGCTAAGGAGAAGACGGCCAACTTCACGTTCCTCAAGATCACCCGAGGCAGTTTGACGCTCGAAGATCTCGATGTGGTTCTGAAGGGGCCCGACGCGGCGACGACCGAGCCCGCGTTCCTTATCGACGCCATCGACAGCGATTTTCAAGCCCGCGGCTGCACGTTCTCCGTCGCGTGCAAACAGCGCGCGGGAGTCGAACTCGTGCGCCTGGAAACGACCGTGGCCGCCGAGCCGCGGAAATGCCGCTTAAGCCGCTGCTTCGCACGCGGCGCCAATCTTACCGCGCTCGACGTGCGCGCTCCCGGCGCGGAGGTGCTGATTGAGCGCAGCCTGCTCGTCGGCGGCGAGCCGCCATTGATCCAGATTGCCGGCCGGCAAGCGCCGGCGACGACCGTTCGAATTGTGCGGTCCACGCTGGTCGCCTTCAAGACGCTGTTTCGCGTCCAGCCCGTCCCCGGCGAGACGACGCCGACGGTGCAATGGTTCGGCTGGGATGCGCTGCTCGCGCGGTCGAACACCGAAACGGGCGGCGAATTGATCGAACTCTCGCCCGACACCAACGGCGGCGGTCTGCACTGGAACGCGCTCAACTGTCTTTACACCGGTTGGAAAACGCTGCTCGGCGGCTCGGACGCGATCGCCGCCAGCAACGTGCAAGCTTGGCGGCAACGCTGGCAGCTTCCGGAAGGGGATGCGGCCCACGGAACGGCATGGCCCGCCGTCATGCACTCCGACCCCGCTGAGGTGATGCCCGAGGCGTTTCGCACCGCCGACACGCCCGCCTACTTCGCCGCTACTGCCGGCAGCGGCGCGTTGGGCTGTGATCTCGCCGAATTGCCGCCGCCGCGACCCGCGCGCGACAATTGGCTCGCGCTGACCTACGAGCGCGTTCTGTCGCCTCCGCTCGATCTGCTCGCGGACACGGGACCGCCTGACATTCCCAAGGCCGCCGACGGGGTGTACGCCGGCGAACGCATCGACCTGAGCAAGCTCGACCTCGGACAGCACCTGCAACAGATTCAGCAAACGAAGACGCTGGAGAAGATGGTGGTCCTCCGGCTCTTTAGCAGCGCCGTCGGCCGCGTGGCCAAGCCGTCGCAACCGATTCATCTCAAAGGGGTGAACCTCTTTCTCTATTTCGAGCCTGCCGACGATAAGAACGACACGGGAGAGCCGCTGGTGTTGACCGCGGACGGCCGTACCGGCGCGAAGAACGGCGGCTTCATTGAACTCGAAGACGGCAGCCTTGCCATCGTGGGCGGCGAGCTGCGGTTGCCGGATTACAAACTCGCTCTGATGCCGCCGTATCTCATCAAGGTACAGGGCGGCGACGTGCGCTTGCACCATTGCCGGCTGCAAGGGCCGCTCTCCGTCCCGCCGGAAAACTTTCGCGGACTAATTAACTTTCAAGCGTCCGGCGAGACGGCGTTCGAGAAGGCGCGCGGGCTCGCAGCCGATGAAACACTATTCGTCTCCGGCCGGGATGTCCTCCGCGTCAACGGCGTCGGCGCCCGCGTTCATCTGAACAACTGCGTGGTCCTCGCCGGCCAAGATGGGCTGTCCGTCGATCCCGGCGCCGCGGCGAAGAGCCCGTTGAACGTTCAATGCGTTCTGACACAGAACACCTTCGCCGCACGCCGAGCCGCAATCCACGTCGCGGAAGCGCCGCAGCTTACCGGCGTGCCCGATCCGCTGGTCATACAGGCACGCGGCAATCTCTTCCTCGATCCATTTCTCCGGCCGGCAAAGGCCGGACTGCTGCTCCTGAGCGGCGCCGCCCTTGCTCGCGGCGAATTGTTGTGGCAGGGCGACAAAAACGCGTACGATAAGCGGCTCGTTTCCTACGCCGCGAGCGACACCGACGCCAACGAACCCGAGCAAACCTACGCGGTGTGGGCGCGTCTCTGGGGCACGCCCGGCGACCGGAAGGCGCTCACGAACCCTATCGTTTCCGGTACGCTCGACCTCGGGCAGCTCCAACTCGCACAGTTCAACGTACTGACCGTGACGCCGCCCCCGCGCTCGAGCGACCTGCTGCCCGGCGCTGATCTCCTTCAACTCGGCATCCTCAAAAAAAAACCGAAGACGTCGAAGTGATTTTGTCTTCCCTGCCGCCGGACATAAACTACCAATCCGTTTGAATCAATCGCGTGCTTCCGGTGGGTCCCGTCGTATGCGTTTCGCCTTGCTCGGCAATCATCGCGACGGGGTGCAGATGGCCGACGCTCTCGTCGCCACCGGCCGCCATGAGATTGTCGCCGTCACCGAAGCCGAAATGCGCGGGCGCTGGACAACGGCGCAGCACATTGCCGATCTTGAGGAAATCCTCGCCGACCCGGCCGTGGACGCAGTCATCGTCGCCAGCAAACCGACCGAGCGCGCGGCGGTCCTGCGCCGCGCATTGCAATCCGAGCGCCACGTCCTCTGTGTTCATCCCGCCGACCAAGCGCCCGACACCGCCTACGAAGCCGCGATGATCGAGGCGGACACGAAGAAGGTGCTGTTCCCCTTACTGCCCGACGCGCACCACCCCGGCGTCGTGCGTCTCCATGAATTGCTAACGCAATCCGTTGGACCGGTCGGCAACCTTGAGTTGCTTCAAATTGAGCGCTCGTCGTCGGCAAACGTCCTGCTCGACGCCGGGCTCGACGGTTACAAGCCTTCACTGCCCGATTGGCACGTGCTCCGTCTTCTGGGCGGCGATGCAGCGGAGGTGTCCGCCTTCGCGCGCGAGGAGGAAGTTGACGCGGCGGAGCCATTGCTCGTCGCTGGAAGATTCGAGAACGCGGCTCTTTTTGAGATGACGTTGCTGCCGAATCAGCCGGAAACGAGGCTCCGTATCACCGCCCTGGGCGACCGCGGGGGTGCGGAATTATTTTTTCCGCTCGGCGCCCCCGGCCCCGCGTTCCTCAGCTGGCGTGACGCGGCCGGCGCGCATCACGAAGAAAGTTGGGACATCGCCGATCCCTGGCCCGCGGTGGTCGCACAGTTCGACCGAGCGATCGCAGGAAACGCCGAGTCCTCCGTCGCCACCCTTTCCTGGCAGGAGGAAATCCGCATCCTTGAGCTTGACGACGCGGTCCGGCGCAGCGTACACCGCCGCCGCTCCAGCACGCTCGAATATCCCGCGGCGACGGAGGAAGCCGGCTTCAAAGGCACGATGACGCTGGTCGGCTGCGGCTTGATCTGGGTGATTCTCCTGCTGCTGGTGCTTTCGGTGTGGGTGCCGTGGATGGGCTGGTTGATCGGTCCGGCGCTTGCCTTCTTCTTGTTGCTTCAGATGCTGCGATGGGTTATCCCAGGTCCAAAGAGATGACTTTACGTGGGTCGTAGCGCCGCTGCTTTGGCGCACGCCTCCTTGCAAATGCGGGACTTCCGAATCAACGCGAGGTTCGGAAGCCCCGTTCGCTCCGCCACTATTCCGCTCATCCCACGGCCAGCGCTTCCTCGTTGACCATGGTCTCGGCAACCTGCGTCAACAGTTGGTCGGCTTCCTTTTCTTCGTCGAGCGTTTGCTGCAACAACTCGACGCAACGCTCGTGCCCCATTTGTTCGGCCCAGGTGCGGACCGTGCCGTAGGACGCGATCTCGTAGTGCTCGACCTTTTGCGCCGCCGCGATGATGCCGGCGTCGATCACCTCCGGTTCGACCTTGAGATCGAGGATGTCTTTCCCTTCCTCAATGATTCCTTCCATCGCCACGCACTTCTTGCTGCGGGGCGACACGCCGAGTTCCTTGAAGCACTCCTCCAGCCGCTCAGCATGACCTTTGGTCTGCTCCAGGTGCTCTTGAATGCCTTGGCGGAGCTGCGCGTTCGCAGCGGCTTTCGCCATTTTGGGCAGTGCCTTGATCAGTTGGTTTTCCGCGCTGTAGAGGTCGCGCAATTCGTCGACAAACAATGCATGCAAGCCTGTCATCTTCATGGGGGACACTCCGCTGGTGGTAAACGGTTGCCGGCCGGGGACACCCGCCGCGGCCTCTGACGACGAAGATTTGGGCAAATCGTGTGCCGCCCCTAATGTGCGCGCGGCAGCGCGCGACGCGCGTTCCCACAGCTGGATTTGCGCGCTCGCCGCGCAAGTTGCGCTTTCAAAAAGCGCAACTCGATTCGGATTGACACTCTGGCCGATCCACGTTAAAGTGCTTTGCATCACAAACCAATTTGCGGAGGTGATCCGATGGACGCCCGGCAGGCGGCACGCAACTTGGAAGTCATCCGCACCCTCATGGAGCGGACGACGCAGTATCAGCTTCTCACCGCGCGCGCCGGCCTTGCCGCCGGCAGCCTGGCCGGGGTAGGAGCGCTGTTGTTCCTGTACCTCGATGCCGCCAACCCATGGCAGTTCGGCGGCGTTTGGGCGGCGGTGTTCATCGGCTCGCTCTTGGCCACGGCGGTCAGCACCGTCCTCCGCGGCCGCGAGCGCGGCGAACAGGTCTGGTCGCGCCAGGCGCGCACGGTGATCCTGGCTCTCGCGCCCTCCCTCGCTGCGGCCTTGATTTTGACGGTGTTTTTCTTCGCACGCAACGAGCACCTATGGCTGCCCGGCGTGTGGATGCTGTGCTATGCCCAGGGCGCGCTCGGCACGGCCGCGTACTCGCCGCCGCCGATTCGCTGGCTCGGCATCGGCGTCTTGCTCGCGGGTGCTGTCGCTCTGTGGCTCGGCCCGGAATGGGCCGTCCCGATGATGGGCGCGGTCTTCGGGGCCGGGCACATTATCCTCGGCGTCGTCCTGTTTGCCATCGAACGACGGCAGGCGGCGATCCGCCTGCACCGCTCCGTGGCCTAAGACCGCTTCTACGCCAACCGTTGTCTTTGCCGTCCCGTGACGGTTACTCCCCGGGAACGCCTCCGTGAAGGCATTCAAACGCCTCGTTGAAGAACTCGACCCGCTGCTGCACGAGCGCGGCCGGCTGGCGATCGTCGCCGCCCTGGCCGCGGTCCCGAGCCTGACGTTCACGGAAGTGCGCGACGCCCTCGAAATGACGGACGGCAACCTGAGCGTACACCTGCAAAAACTGGAAGAGAAGGGCTATGTCGCCATCGACAAACAGTTCGTCGGCCGCCGCCCGCTGACGACGTGCCGGTTGACAAAATCGGGCCGTCAGGCGTTCACGCGTTACGTCGATCATCTCGAAGCGATCGTCCGGCAAACGCGCGGCGGCATGGGCGCATAAGGGGTCCGTTGTCCGTGGTCAGTTGTCCGCCGTCCGTTGCCACCGCCTATTCGAATGACCACGGACAACGGACGACTGACAAACGGAACGGAGGCATCATGGAAGTTCGGACCGCGGAACATCTGGGCATGTGTTTCGGCGTCAAAGACGCCATCGACCTGGCGCTGCGGTTGACGCGCCAAGGGCCGTTGACGATTCTCGGCGACCTCGTCCACAATCCCGACGTCGTTGCCGAACTGGACGCCGCCGGAGCGACGCGCGCTCGTCGGTTGAACGAAGTCCGCACACCGGCTGTCTTGCTGACCGCCCACGGCACGGCCAACCGCGTGAAGCTGCAAATTCGCGACGAGGGCTATCAAGTTCACGACGCCACCTGCCCGCTCGTCAAGCGCGTCCACCTTGCCGTCGATAAACTCGTGGAAGAAGGGCGTCACGCCGTCGTGATCGGCCAGCCGGGCCACGTCGAGGTGCGCGGGTTGGTCGGCGATCTCGATGATTACACGATTGTTCTCGATGAGGCGGATCTGGACGCCCTGGCCGCTCGGCCGCGCCTGGGCGTGGTCGCACAAACAACCCAGCCGATTGAATACGTCCGTTCGCTGGTTGAATCGATGCGCCGCCGCTTTCCCGACGCCGATATTAAGTTTATCGACACTGTCTGCCAGCCGACGAAGGACCGGCAAGATTCGCTGCGTCAACTCGCCGCGGAGACCGATTGCGTCGTGGTCGTCGGTGGCCCCGACAGCAACAATAGCCGCAAGCTCACCGAACTGGCCCGCTCCTTGGGCCGCTCCGCATATCAAGTTGCCGGAGCGAGTGAGCTGCGTCCCGATTGGTTCCGCGGCCTGCGCGTCGTCGGCCTGACCGCGGGCACTTCGACGCCCCAGCGCGTCATCGACGAAGTGCGCGAGCGACTTCGCGCGATGTAAAACCGACGCGCACACCACGATCGTTCCAAGAAAACGACATGGCGCCCCGTTTGCCACCCTTTCCAATTCGCGATCCGACGCGGGAATCTACACCGTTCCGGCAAAGGCGGCCCGGCGGCACGATCCGCATTGCCGTTAATTTCGTCCTATCTTGCGGCCGATAGGAAGAGGAGACGAGGTTCGGTGTCATCCGCGGTCGCGCGCCGAGAGCGGCGTTCCTGACAAGGCGAGGACGGCATGAACGTCAGAAGCATCTGCCCGTGGGCCCTGGTCGCATTGGTGCTTGGCGCGGGTGTCGCCCGCGCGCAGGTGATCGACGGACCTCCGGGCGGCGTCGAAAATGCGCCGGCTTCCGCCCCACTCCCGGGCGTGGCCCCTGAATCCATGCTGAACACCCCAGCCGACCGGCCGGCGCCGGGCCGGCTATCGAGCTGGATCACGTACAACAAGCCCGATTGCTGCGGCCCCATCGGTCGCGACGGCCCGATCAAAATGGAGATTTACGTTCAATCCGGCATCTCTATCCCCGTGGAAGGGGCCTACTTCGGCCACACGCTGGACACCGGCTGGGTCATTCAGGGCGGCGGCCGTTCGCTCTTTTATAACCCCGAAGGCACCCGCGCCTGGGTCGTCGATCTTAGCCTGAGCAACATCGACAACCACGGCCAGCGCTCCGATCTGAAAGCGACGCTCCGCAATCCCATCGTGAACGGCACGCGCGTCGCGACCCAACTAATCTCGGTCCAGTCGATGGACCGCACGTTCGTGAATCTCGGCATCGGCCACGACTGGTACCTGGCGGGCTCGGCCCTGCACAACTGCCGCAACGGCTGCGCCAGCGGGCAGTGCAACGACGGCGCCTGGAACTGGCGCGTCGGCATCGATGCCGGCGGCCGCCTCGGCAGCGAACGCTTGGAGTTGAATGAAATCCCGCACCGCACCGACGCCATCAGCGGACTGTTCGCCGGTCTGACCAGCGACCTGGAAATCCCCTGCGGCTGCTGCACCTTCCTCGCCGGCTTTCGCGCCGAGTGGGGTTACACTTTTAGCAGCATTCTTCAGCGCCAGAACGATTCCGAGTTGCAGGACGTCAACATCCTGTTCAACGTCGGTCTGCGCTACTAAATCGCAAAACGAGATCCGCCGAATCGGATGGGCGGCTGTTGATTTGGACGTGGAGGGGAAGGTACCGGGACAACGACGCGAGCAATAGACACGCACGACGACATGGCCCGTAGGACAGGTTTTCAACCCGTCCGGACAGGTTGAATTCCTATCCTACGAGCCTTTGCCGAGCAACGCATCTTCATGCCGCACGACGGCGCAGCGCGGCGCCCGACTGCAGCGCCGCCAGAACATAGCGCGCCGCCCGTTCGCACGCCCCCGGTTCGGCAACGCGCTCACGCAGCCCCGCCAGTTCGGCGCGCACCTCATCGTATGCCGCCGGCTCATTCAGCCACCGCAGCACGTGCGCTGCGATCGATTCCGCCTCGCAGCGGTCGGTCAAGAACTCCGGGAACAGCTCGTCGTCCGCGAGCAAGTTCACGAGACTGATGAACCGCGACGTTTGAAAGCGCTTGCACACCCAAAGATCGAGCGGGCTGATGCGATAGACGACGCACGAGGGTTTGCCGCGATAGAGCAGCTCCAAGCCGACCGAGCCCGACACGGCGATGCACGCATGCGCCAGGTCGATAATCTCCGGCGTGCGGCCAACATGCGTCTCGATTGGCAGTTTGTATTTGCCCATTCGCTCTTCGACATACTGCCGTTGCGTCTCCTTGAAGCTGGCGACGAGAAAACGCGTGTCCGGCCGTGCTGCATGGATCCGCGCGGCGGAGCGAAGAAGCGTCGAGAGATTCCGCTGCACCTCTTGATTGCGCGACCCCGGCAACAGCGCGACAACCTTTCCCGCTTTCATGCGCTGCTCGCCGCGGAAACGTTGGTCGAGCTGCTGTTGTCCCAGCTCATCAAAATACGGATGGCCAATGTATTGTGCATCGACGCCCCGTTCGTGATACCACGGTTCCTCGAACGGCAGCGTGCAAAGTACGTGATCGACGAAGCGCTGCATCTTCTTCACACGCCAGCCGGCCCAACCCCAGAGCTGCGGCGGCACGAAGTAGAAGACCGGGATGCCGTGAAAGTGGGCCCGGCGGGCGATCCACCAGTTGAAGCCGGGATAGTCAATCAGCACGACCGCGTCCGGCCGGTGATAACGGAAATAGCGGTCCGCTTTTGAGAGCAAGTCGAGAAAGACGTGGAGGTTCGTGAACACGCGAAGGAACCACATCACGGCGAGCTGGGTCAGCGGATAGAGAAGGTTACAGCCGGCCTCCCGCATCCGTTCGCCGCCGAAGCCGACGCATTCGATCCCAGGCCGCAGCTGTTGCAGATGACGAGCCAAGTTGGCGCCGTGAAGGTCGCCGCTCGGCTCTCCCGCGGAGATGAAGATACGCATCGGCGTCCGTGCCTCGATTGATGATGGTTTGTTTAGCCGCGAACCACCAAGGAGCGCGGACGTCCTGCCAAGCGCAACGTCCGCGCTCCTTGGTGGTTCGCGGCTAAATCATGCAGGAGAACTTACCCGGAAATGAACCGCGCCGACAAGCCGAACCAAGTCTTAGACTTCCACCTTCGCCGGCAGTCCCGGCAACTCCGCCTGATCGGCGACTTTGCGGTAACCCAGCGAATAGAGAACTTCCAGCACCTCGCTCCACGTCGGGAACGGACGGCGATTCTGCCGCTTGTACTGGTCCATCGCCTTCATGAAGATGATTTCGTCGTCGTTGTAATCGCGTTCGCAGGTGGTCGGGTCGACCTGGCGACGGCGTTCGCCCTGATTACGGCGGTCGGCGCCGCTGCGGCGTTCGACGGCGACGGGAATTTGTCGCTTCCGCCGGTCGTTCGTGCCACCGCGGCGGTCGCCGGCGCGGCGGTCGGTAATGGCAACTTCCGGCAGCCCAGCTTCCTGGCTCATGGTGCATACCCTTGATGAGGACGTCTAATTGCGAAATCCGGTGATGCGTGAGAAGGGGAGCGCTTCCGGACGCTCCGTGCCTCATGTTCCGTAGGAGATTATGCCCTAGCAGGAGTATAGCTTATGTTTCGGGCGTGACAAATAATCGGGGCCGGAAAACCCTGTGGTCTACGCGAAGTCGGCCGGATTTGTCGGCAAAATGGGCAATGGCGACGGCGTTTTACAGAAATGCTTTTGCACAAAACGCTTATGTGTGTTTCGTCCGACAGGACGAATGCTCACCGCTGGCGGCCAACCCCTCGATCTCGTCGCCCATAAGCCCTTACCCTGGATAGCCATACGCATAAACCACACGACTCTTGCGCCGCTTAAACTGTAAACGACAGGGAAGCGAAATCGTACAGACGGGGTTATCTAAGCGGCGCCACGGTCTGAACGCGAAGGGTAATCACGACCTGACCCGGACTTGGACGCAGCACCAGATCGATGCGGTCGATCAATTCCAACGCGGCGAACAGACGGTCGAGCCGTGACGAGGCTTCCGTTTTCGACGCTCCGTCCCTCTCGGCTGTCAATGCGATCAACGGCTCGCGGCGCTGCTTCAAGAATTCGCGCCAAGCATTGGCGGAGACGCGAAGCAGCGGATTTTCACCATCGGCGGCGCGAGTCGGCGACGCCGCCGTTCCGAACCGGCGAATCACCTCGGGAGAACTGGCCAACAGGAGATACCCCTCCTTCGCGGCGAACGCTGGCTGGACGCCCACCGGAAAAAGTTTGTCGTTCGCGAAATACTTGACCTCAATCTTGCCCTGCATCTCGCTCCGGAATGCGAGGACGTCCGGATGCGAGTGGTTGTAACCGACGACCGCCAGGAACGCCAACGAGTTCAGCGCGGATAGGAGCACGGGTTCAACCGTGTGCCCCTCCGCATCGGATTGAACGCGCATGGCGAGCACGGCGCGCGGCATCCACGCTTTCTCGTCCGCCTTGGGCGCGGTAACGCAGAAGCCGATGTCCGGCCCGAACGCCGGCAGAAGGTCGCGTGTAAAATCCTTTCCGGACAGGGCCGCTTCGAGGCCGCGTTTCAGCGCTTCCTGCGCAGCTGCTCGTGCCGCCGGCGGCAGGAATTCGGCAACCGTGGCGACCAGCGCCGCGCCGTCGATACGCAAAGCGCCCGCGACGAGCGCATCTTCAGGAAACCGTGACCACAATTCCGACGACATTGCCGCCTCGGCGAGGAAGCGCTGTGCGGCGGGAGGAAGCTGCTCGGTGCGGGCCCGCACCGCGAGCGACAATTCGCCATCGCGTTCCAGAGCCAAGGACAACGCGATGCCGTCGAGCGCTTTCCACCACGTCAACATGTGGCCGAGCACCGCGGCTTCGCCGGCGCCGGCAGCTTTGACCTTTCGTTCCAACTCGCCGTCGAACGGCCGGGGATTGACCCACAACGACACAAGTCGCCGCTCAACGCCGAGCTGCCGCAACCTTCGGGCAACCGGAGGTTCTTCGGGAGCGGACTTTTGCTCCAGCCCAATCGCCTGCCGCAGCATCGCCTCCTGCGAGGAAAAAGCGACTACCGGACCGCGAACGAAATAGAACGTGCTCTTCTGCGCCTCGACGCGCTGATAGTAACGAACACCCGCATATTCCCGTTCCTGAACATTCTTCAGTTCGCCGGCTTGTTTTTGCGCCTGGTTGATCTTCTCGATCACCTCGACGAGAAGCTTGGCATCGCGGGCGCGAACGAGGACCAATTCTTGATCTTCGACATTCATCTTGCCGGCCGGTCCCGGACGATACGCGAAGACGATTGCATCGCCGAGCAGATCGTCACGCAAACGCGTCGGGTCAACGCCGAGAGTCTGTTGAAGGATTTTTTCGACCTCGCCGAGTTTGGCAAAGGCGGGATCGCTTTGCAGCGCGGCCCCCATCGGCGTTTGGCGAAAACGCTGCACGAACGGCGATTGTTGAAGCGCCGCGAAATGACCACGCAGGTCCTGCACCACCAGACAAAAACCGACATCCTCGGGCACAAACCGCAGTAGCTCATCTCGCGGCGACAGCGCGCTTGCCCGCGCCGCGATCATGCCGAGCGACAACGCGGCCACGAACGCGCGAAGGAACCATCGAGATCTGCGACAACTCATCTCACAGCCCGGTCTTGTTGGCCGACAGCGGCGGCAGATCACGCAAGAAAAGGTCAAACGCCCGGCGTGCCGACTGCGTGACCGGCTCCAAGCCCATTGTCACCGTCTGCCCTGCTTCGCGCAGCGACCGCGCAGGGGGATCAAGCGTGTCTTGGAGGACCCGATTCTCATCAAAGGACGCAGCTTTCACCGTTCCGGAGACAAGACTGCGCGTCTGGCCAAACGTGTCATCCGCGGCGCGCTGCGTCAACTCCGCAAGTGCCGAACCGGCCTCCGCCACGCTATCACGCAGCGATGCAATCGGCTGCGACACGGGCGGGACCTGCACCACGTTGTCGTTTCCCGGCACACTTGGAACATTCGACTGCGGCAAAAGCACGTAAAGCGTCGCCGCGACCAGCAGACCGGCGGCAAGCGCGGTTACGGCAAGAACACGACGCCGCAGCCGCGTCCGGCGTGCCGCCAAAGCATGGCTCACGATTTGATTCGCTAACCCCAATGGGGGCGTCGGCGGTTCCAAACGCCGCAGTCCGTTGCGGAGCCGACCCGCGGCGACGCTCAGCTCCCGACAACCTTGACAGCTCGCGAGGTGCCGGTCCCATTCGCCCGCGTCGGTCGACAGAGTCCCATCGAGCGAAGCTTGCAAACCAGCTTGAAAATCAGCGCAGTTCATGGCGTTCCCTTCGCCCCGCTTTCGGTGTCTTCCGCGAAATCCGACGGGACCATCCCGCGCCGGCGCAGTCGCTGGAGCAATTCCATGCGTGCCCGGTGCAGCCAGGTCTTGATCGTGCCAACCGGCCGGTCGAGCGCCTCCGCGATCTCTTCGTAGGGCTGGCTCTGCTCGTGGAACAACACAAATACCGCGCGATACTCCGGCCGCAGCTCCTGAAGCGCGGCCCGAATCTCGGCGACCAGCTCCGTCGAATCGTCCGCCGGTCGTCCGGGGGCCGTGTCTTGCAAGTAATCCGCCAGCTCCGGCCGGCGCGCGCGTTGCGTTAACCACGTCCGGCAGCGGTTGACCGCAATGCCGATGATCCACGGCCGCAACGTCCGGCTTGAATCCCACCGTCGCAAGCTGCGAAAGACGCGCAGAAACACTTCCTGCGTCACGTCTTCCGCATCGTGCCGGTGGTGCAGCATCCGCACGCACAGACCGTAAACTTCCGCTTGGAAGCGCTGGACCAAGGTTTGCATCGCCTCGGGATCACTTCGCAGACAGCGTCGGACCAGCTCGACTTCGTCAGCGGCCACGTGCGGCTACTCGATCATGGTCAAAGAGTATTACCTGGGGAGGGGAAGGGGAGTTTCAACGGAGTACGCGGACAGGCCAGTGCCCGCGGCGCCGAAGCCGTGACCGCTGATGCGGTCAAGGTTCCATCGCATCGTGAAGCAAATCGAGCGCCTCGCGTGGCGAGGTCTCCCGCAGCGATTTGCCCTTCGTCCGCAAAGCTTCATCGAAGCGCATGGCGGTGTCCTGCATCCGCTCATGGGTCTCCTCGGAGCCGCCCACCAACAGGAAGTGGTTGCTTTGCGTCAGACGGCGGTGCTCATCCTTGTTATCCAGCCCAACGCCGAGGAAACCGACCACTTCCGGCTTCTCGGTTTTCTTTTTCTTGGCCACCAGGAAACTCCCACGCCAAAGGTTGCGGGCGGGCGATTCACCACTATACGTTCGTGGCGCGCGGCCGGTCAATCACTTTTAGCGTCTTCCCGGCCGTCCATTTCCTTGAAATGGCCCACCCTCGCCGTTAGAATTGGTCGCAATCTGTGCGGCGAACGTTGTGCGCGCTCGTTCCGTTGCCTCGGCGCACGTTCTGCGCCGTGGACTGAGGTGCCGTGATGCCTGCCCTCCTTGTCACCAAAGGGCCAACCACCGGACAACGCTTTCCCCTGGAGGGCGAGCGTTTCATCCTGGGTCGCAATCCCGATTGCAACATTGTCATTCCGATTACGTCGGTCAGTCGCGAGCACGCCCACATTCTGCGCGTCGGCGGCGCTTTCTTCATCGAGGACATGCAGAGCCGCAACGGCACCAAGGTCAACAACCAGGCCGTGACGGCGCGGATTCCCTTAAAGCCCGGCGACAAGATTCAGATTTGTGACTTCGTCGCCACGTTCGACGACGGCCTCGAGCGCCCGCCGCTGCCCGCCGAACTGGCGCGGTCCACGGAAGAGAATGAACCGGACGAGCCCGACCACACGCCCGTGCCGGAAGCGACGATCAGTAGCCAAAGCAGCTACATGATCCTCAATACCCACCCGGCCGATAAGCTCAAGGCACTGCTGGAAATCCTGAGCGACCTGAGCCAAACGCTCGAACTCGACCAGCTGCTGCCGAAGATCATGGACAAGCTCTTTCAACTTTTCAAACAAGCCGATCGAGGCTTCATCATCCTGAAGCAAGAAGGCTCGGAGCGCCTGCTTCCCAAAATCGTCAAGACCCGGCGGCCGCAGGATGAAATCAACGCCCGCTTCAGTAAGGCCATCGTCAAATCGTGCATGGAAAGCCTCGACGCGCTCCTGAGCGATGACGCCGGGGCCGACAAGCGTTTCGCCCTCAGTCAGAGTGTCGCCGACTTTCGCATCCGCTCCGTGATGTGTGCCCCGTTGCGGACCCCGCAAGGGCGGGCGCTCGGCGTCATCCAGCTCGACACGCAGGATCGAAACAAGAAATTCACGCAGGACGACCTGAAGTTGCTTCTGAGCGTCGCCGACCTCGCCACCATCACCATGGAAAACGCCCGCCTGCACCACGAGAGCGTGGCCCGCGAGCGCGTGCGCGCCGACTTGGAGCTGGCCCATCAGGTGCAATTGAGTTTCCTCCCCAAGGAACTGCCGAACGTCGGCGGCTACGAATTTTTCGCCTGCTACGAACCCGCTCAGGAAGTGGGCGGCGATTATTACGGGTTCAATGCCCTCACGGGCAACCGGGTCGGCATCATGGTCGGCGACGTGGCCGGCAAAGGCGTGCCCGCGGCCCTGTTGATGGCCAAGCTGTCCTCGGAAACACGCCATTGCCTGCTCACCGAGAGCGACCCCGCCCTGGCGATCAGCAAGCTCAATGACGTACTCTGTCAGCACGCCAGCCAAATGGATCGGTTCGTCACACTCTGTCTCGCCGTGCTCGACCCGGCGACGCACACGGTGATGCTGATGAGCGCCGGCCATCCCTCGCCGCTGCTCTACAGCAAAGCAACGGGCAAGATTGACGAAGCGGTGCCGCGCAAGTCCGCGGGCATGCCGCTCGGCATGTTGGAAAATCAGCAATACGAACTCGTCCAAGTACAACTGGATCCCGGCGATTGCCTGCTGCTGTTCAGCGACGGCGTTCCCGACGCCTACAATGTGCGTAATGAAGCGTTTCAAGTTCCCGGGATTCACAAGGCCCTGACCGACGGCGGACCTTACGCCCCTCGGACCGCTGGCGAGCGCGTCATTCAGGCCGTAAAACTACACGCCGCCGGCCGCAGCCCGCATGACGACATCACGCTCGTCAGCTTCGGCCGGACCGCGTGAGGAAGAAGGCGAGGGACGAGGGGCGAGGGACGAAAAAGAAAGTCAATCTCTGAACCCTCATCCCTCGCCCCTCGTCAGGATGGTGCCATGCCGTCACTCCATGTCCTACAGGGCCCTGGGCAGGGACAGCGTGTCGATTTGGAGGCCGAGGAGGTTGTTCTCGGCCGCAGCCCGGAGTGCCAGGTCGTAATCCCACCCACGTCCGTCAGCCGCCAGCATGCGCGGATCGTCCGCAGCCACGGCACCTTTTTCATCGAGGACATGCGCAGCCGCAACGGCACCAAGGTCAACGAGCAGCTCGTCTCCGCGCGCGTCGAGCTGAAAAACGGCGACCGTATTCAGATTTGCGACTTCGTCGCGCTCTTTTACGACGGCGAACATCCGTTGCCGGCGCCTTCGGGCACCGACTCAGTGATGGAGGAAGCGACGCCGACCAGCTCGTCGGGCGTGCGTTCCGCCCAGACGCACAGCAGCAGCGTGTTTCTTGAGATCCAATCGGCCGAAAAGCTGAAGCTGATTCTCCAGGCCAGCAACAGCCTGCGCAACACGCTGGAACTCGACCAACTTCTCCCCAAGATCGCCGATTGTGTGCTGCCGCTTTTCCCGCAAGCGGAACGTTGCTTCGTGCTGACGCCGGACGAGTTCGGCAAGCCGCGCCTGGGAGCGGTGCGCGCGAAGCGCGAGCAGGACGCCTTCATCCGCTTCAACGCGGCCGACGCGCTGCAATGCCTGGAGAGCGGGCAGGCGTCTTTGAGCGAAGAAACCCGGTCCGCCGCGGCCGGTCGCAAAAGCGCTGAACTGCTCGTCTATTCGAGCATGAACGTCCCTTTCTGCGCCGCCGACGGCACGGTGCTCGGCGTGTTGCAAGCGGTCGGCGAGCCCAATACCCGCCGCTTCAACGAGGAAGATTTGCTGCTGCTGCGCGGCGTCGCCGATCAGGCTTCGATCGCGTTGGAAAACGCCCGCCTGCACGCGGAATTGCTCGAGCGCGAACAGCTCGAGCTCGATCTGGAGCTCGCGGGCCAGGTGCAGCGCAGCATCCTGCCGGAACACTTGCCGACAGTTCCCGGCTACGAGTTTTTTGCCCATTACCACGCGGCGCTGCAAATCGGCGGCGACTACTACGATTTCGTCCCGCTGGCGCAGCAACGCCTGGCGATCACCATCGGCGACGTGGCCGGCAAAGGCTTGCCTGCCGCCTTGCTCATGACCAAGCTGTCGTCGGACACGCGCTACTGCTTGCTCGCCGAGGCGGACGTCGGCGCCGCCATCGGCCGGTTGAACAATCTCCTCTGCCCGCACACGCGCCGCACCGACCGCTTTGTCACACTGGCCGTCGCCGTGCTCGATCCGGCCCAGCACAGCATCACGCTGACAAGCGCGGCGCACCTGGCGCCGCTGCTGTACCGCCGCGCCGCCGGCCGGCTGGAGGCAGTCGCCGCTTTCGAGGTGGACGGCTTGCCGCTCGGTTTGGAGCGCGGCCAATCGTATCACACAAGCCAGTTCGATTTGCAGCCGGGCGACAGCTTGCTTTTCTTCACCGACGGCGTGACCGAAGCGGTCAATGTCGAAGGCAAGCAGTTCCGCCTCGATGGCATCTACGAAGCGGTTCGCGGCGGCGGCCCCTTTACGCCCGCATCGCTCGGCGATCGCGTCATCAAGTCGGTGCAGCGCCATGCTGCCGGCCGCGGCCAGCACGACGACATCACGCTCGTCTGCTTCGGCCGCCTGTGACGCCCAACCCCCAGCGTTCAGCCGCCCGTCTCGGACCGGCGCTCTCATTTCCGAGGAAGCTGTTATACTGGGACCAATCGGTCGCAACGCCCCCGGCACGTTTCAGGGTGATGAAACCATGACGGACACGATTACACTGCCGCGCACGAAGGAAAGACAAGAACAGAAGACAAAGCGCCAACCGCCGTATAACGTTGTGCTTCTCAATGACGATGACCACAGCTACGAGTACGTGATTACCATGCTGCAGAAACTCTTCGGCTATCCGCCGGAGAAGGGTTTTCTGATGGCCCAAGAGGTGGACACGCAAGGCCGTGTGATTCTTCTGACAACGACAAAAGAGCACGCGGAACTGAAGCGCGATCAGATTCACGCCTACGGTCCCGACTCGTCGATTCCGCGCTGTCAGGGCTCGATGTCGGCGGAAATTGAGCCGGCCCAGTAAAACAAGCTAAAGCGAGTGCTGCATCACTTTTTCGCGGGCTCGGTGAGGTCCCACAACCGCACCGTTTGATCCGCACCCACGGACGCTAATCGGGTTCCCTGTGCCAGGAAGACAACCCCCTGCACCCAGGACGTGTGTCCCTCCAGCGACTTGTACGACTGCCCATTCGCGGGGTTCCACAGCCGAATCGTGCGATCCTTGCTGCCTGAGACAAGCAACGTGCCTGTGGGATGATATGCCAGCGCCGTCACCGAGCTGGTGTGCCCTGCGATCGAACGAACAATCTTACCGTCCGCCGTATTGAAGATGTGAATCATTGCATCGCTGCCGCCGACCGCGAGCTGCTTCCCGTCCGGGCTAAACGCGAGGGCGAGAACGGCATTCGGCGGGCTTGGCGGTGGATTGGCGGGAGGGTTCGGAGGCGGCGCCGGTTTCGCGGGAATGTCGAGTAACTTCTTGCCCGTGCCGACTTCCCACAGCCGCACGACGCCGTCGTAGCCGCCCGACGCCAGCAGCTTGCCGTCGCCGCTAAACGCCAAAGCGAGAATCCAATCGGTATGGCCGGCGAGTTTCGTTTTGGGTTGCCCGGTCGCGATGTCCCAGAATTGCACCGTGCCGTCCTCGCCGCCGCCCGCCAGCGTTTTGCCGTCCGGCGACTCGGCAAGCGAGCGCACCATTGCCGCCGCCGAAAGAGTGTGCAGCAGCTTCCCGTCGGGCATCTCCCAGAGCAGCACTTTCCGATCGGCGCCGGCCGACGCCAGCACTTTGCCGCCGCCCAGCGCGAGGGCGAGGATCGGCCCGCCGTGGCCTTTGAGCACGTGCGGCGTGCCGTCGCCGCCGCGGACGCCCATCATGACGTCTTTGTGCCAATACTGAATGGCGTCGTGTTCGCACGCCGCCGCGAGGATGCCGGCGTCATCGTTGCCGGCAATGGCGAAACCCGGGCCGGCGAGGCCGCCGAGGGTGTGGTCGGGACGTGCCTGGGCTGGGTTGATCGGCGGAAACGTTGGCGCCGGCTTCGCGGGCGGCTGTGCGCCTGCGTTTGCCACGAGGCCGGCGCACAAGACAACCAGCGTGAGCAATTGGCGCATGACAGCAGCCCCGGGCGGCTCTGCGAGCCGCCGCTAAACGAGGAATGTGTTACTCGGCGCGGCGGACGGAGTTGATGATCACGTCCTGCATCGGCACGTCGCCGTGGCCGCCTTTACTGCCGGTTTTCACCCCCCTGATCTTGTCGACCACGTCCAGGCCGTCCACCACCTTGCCGAATACGCAGTAGCCGACGCCGTCCTGCGACTGCGCACGGTCCAGGAAGTCATTGTCCTTGACGTTGATGAAAAACTGCGATGTGGCGCTGTCCGGCACGTTCGTCCGCGCCATCGCGAGGGTGCCGCGCTGATTCGAGAGGCCGTTCGACGACTCGTTCTTGATCGCTCCTTTGTTCGCCTTCTGCTTCATGCCGGGCTCGAAACCGCCGCCCTGAATCATGAAGTTGCCGATCACGCGATGAAAAACCGTGCCGTCGTAGAAACCGTCGTCCACGTAGCTCAGAAAGTTCTTCACCGTGGTCGGCGCCTTCGTCGGATCGAGCTCGATTTTCATGTCGCCGAGCGAGGTGCTCATAAGAACGGTGTGCGTGGCCATGGTGCAAGCCTCCTCGTTGTGAATTGAAAGAAGCGCGCCGACCTTGGTCGGCGGGCTCCGCGGAAATCACTTGTCAGCGCGGCGAATTGACTTGATAACGACGTTTTCGACGGGCACGTCTTTTGACGGCCCCGATTGGCCGTCGTCGTTCGTGAGAACCTTCACGCCCGTGCGCACCGCGGCGATCTTGTCCACGGTATCCATGCCGGAGACGACTTTGCCGAACACCGTGTAGCCCGCCTGTTGCGGAGCAGGACCGCTGCGGTCGAGCCCGCGGCTGTTGTCCTCGGTATTGATGTAAAACTGCGCGCTGGCGGAGTCCGGATCGCCTTTACGGGCCATCGCGATGGTTCCGCGAACATTGGATAGGCCGTTTCCCGCCTCGTTCTTGATTTCCGGCTTGGCTTTCTTTTCTTTCAGCCTCTCGTCAAAGCCGCCGCCCTGGATCATAAAGTTGGGGATGACGCGGTGGAACACGGTGCCGTCGTAGTGTTTGTCATCCACGTAGCTCAGAAAGTTTTTTACGGTGATCGGCGCCTTGACGGGATTCAACTCGACTTTGATCGTCCCCATCGACGTCTCGATGACGACGACGGGCGTGTCTTTCTCCGGCGCTGGCGTGCCGCTCTCCGCGGCGACCGGCTGCTTAGAATTCGACGCCGGCTTTCCGGTATCCGCCGGAGTGCAGGAAGCGATGCCCAGGAGTCCCGTCGCGACGAAGATGAAATAAGTGCGTTGCAGCATGCGTTCTCCTTAATTCCCGAAAAATCGCGCCGCGCCGGGCGGAAAGGGGCTGCGCCTTATGATACGCCGCCTTCGCAAATTGAGTACGAGCACGTCAGCGCGACCGTGCGTGCAGTGCGCAGGTCCCGGCCGCGCACTCGCCGCGCTGCACCGCTTTGCCCATGAGACGATAACGACGGGCAGCGATCCACGCGTAAGCCGCGTCACAAAGCTGACGCACGCCGGGCACATAATACAGATACGCGAGCTTTCCCAGCACGGGTCGCGTCGCCACCGCGCGCACTGCCGCCTCGAATCCGCGAAACACATAGCCGTCCGGCGTGACGAGTTGCATCGCCTTCATGCATGCCTCGTGCGTGATGCCGGGAAAGCGAGCGAGCACCGCCGGATCTTGGAAATCAAGCGCCTGCACCGCGCCCGGCCGCGCCAGTTTTAGCAGCTTCTTCACCTGCGCCGTGCAAAAGACGCACATGCCGTCGTAGAGCACGACGTGCGTCCCCGGCGGCGTTGTGCGGGAAACGATCTTGTTCGTGGCAGCGGCGATCGGCATCATGTCTGGTCGGCCCTCGGCAGAGGACGAAGCAAATTCACTCGCGCCTTGCCCTCTAACCGCATTCACGGACATAATACCACCGTGGCGCGGCGAACGCCGAACCGCATCCCCGACAAGCATCCCTCCGTGGAGGTTCTGCCAATGACCGGCGCTATTGTCCGACGCACGCTGCCCGTGGCGGTCGCCGTTCTGCTTCTGGCTCTGCCGGCGTTGCTCCAGGCGTGCCCGTTCTGCTCAATGCAGGGTGAAACGCTGACGAGCCGCGTCAACCAGGCGAGCATGGTCCTCTACGGCACGCCGACCAACGCCCAACCCGGAGCGGGCGGCGACTCCGACGGCACGACCGACTTGCAAATCGAAAGCGTCGTCAAGGACAACGACTTCCTGCGCGGCAAGAAAGTGCTGACGCTGAACCGCTTCATCCCCACCGACAAGGACTCCAAGTACAAGCTCGTCGTGTTCTGCGACGTGTTTAAGGGCAAGGTCGACCCGTACAGCGGCATGGTCGTCAAGGCCGACAGCGACATCGCCAAGTACCTGAAGGGCGCGCTGGAAATGAAGGACGAGAAGGACCCCACGAAGAAATTGCGGTTCTTCTTCGACTATCTCGACAACGCCGATGTCGAAATCAACAACGACGCCTACAAGGAATTCGCGCAGGCCGATTACAAGGAGATGAAAGACCTGGCCAAGAAGCTGCCGGCCGAGAAGATCGCCAAGTGGCTCAACGACCCGGCAACGCCGGCGTTCAAGCTCGGCCTGTATGCATCCATGCTCGGCCACTGCGGCGGCG
This sequence comes from Gemmataceae bacterium, assembly GCA_041499805.1. Lineage (GTDB taxonomy): Bacteria > Planctomycetota > Planctomycetia > Gemmatales > Gemmataceae > JBGQKZ01. The sequence continues at coordinate 77,026 of JBGQKZ010000006.1, read as the reverse complement.
ACGCAGAAGCCAAACTGCTGCGCGAGCTGCTCGACGATCCGACGCGCAACACCAACAGCGGCATCGACGGCGTGCTCGCCGGCTACACGATGCTGAAGCCGAAGGAAGGCTGGCAATACGTCAACGCCATCCTCGCGGACGCGAAAAAGGACTTCCTCATCCGCTACGCCGCGCTGCGCGCGGCCCGTTTCTTCTGGGACTATCGTCCCGACTTGGTCGATCACAAAACCATCGCCGCGGGCGTCGCCCGCTTGCTTGACGACAAGAACATGGCCGACCTCGCCATTGAAGATTTGCGGAAATGGCACCAATCGCAATACGCCGGCAAGATCATCGCCGGGTGGAAAAACGAAGATTACGATATCCCGATCATCCGCCGGGCAATCGTGCGCTTCGCTCTGAGCTGCGCACAGGAGCCCGATATCGACAACGTGACGGCGGCGAGCTTAAAGGCCTTTGTCGCCGAACGCCGACAGAAAGACTCGCAAATGGTCGCCGACATCGAGGAGTTGCTCAAACTCGAAACGACGTCGTCGGCCACCAGCGCACCGGCCGCGCCGAGCAAACCAATCAGCAAATAGCCCACTCGTTTGGCCGCCCGTCTCGGACGGGCGCTTCTCGCACGAGCGCCCGTCCGAGACGGGCGGCTAAACGCGTTGAGTTGAGGATGGATCCATGCCGCGCGTTGCCGCGCTATCATTGATGCTCGGTTTTGCCGTCACCGTGCCGGCGGTCGCGTGCAGCCTGTGCGGCGGCCAACAAGCGCAAACGCTGCGGCAAAAGGCACAGGGCGAAGCGGCGAAAGTCATCGTCTTCGGCGCCATCGCCAACCCAAGGCAAACCGGCGGCGCCTTCACGACCGACCTTCAGATTCAAGCCGTCCTCAAAACGCACCCGCTTCTCGGCAGCCGCAAGCTGCTGGAACTCGCCCGTTATCTGCCCGTGTCCGATCCAAAGAACCCGCCGCGCTACCTCGTTTTTGCCGACGTGTTCAATGACAAGCTCGACGTCTATTACGGCGCCCCTTTCAAATCGCCCGCCGTCGTCGATTATCTGAAGGGCGCGCTTGCCATCGACGCCAAGGATGCCGGCAAGCGACTGCTCTACTTTTTCCGCTTCCTCGATCACGCAGACGCGGACATTGCCAACGACGCCTACCTGGAATTCGCCAAGGCGACCGACCAGGAGATCGGCCACGTCGCCTCACAACTTTCGGCGGAGAAATTGCGGGCGTGGCTAAAGGACCCGGTGACGCCGGCCAATCGGCTGGGACTTTACGCGTTCCTCCTCGGCGCCTGCGGCAACGCGGCGGATGCAAAGTTCCTGCGCAGCCTCCTGGATAACCCGGCGGAACCGACCGCCGCGGCGCTCGACGGCATTCTCGGCGGCTACATCCAGTTACAGCCGCAGGAGGGGTGGAATCTCGTCTTCGCGCTCTTGAAGGATGAGCGCCGACCGTTTCCGCAGCGCTTCGCGGTGCTGCGGACGCTGCGTTTCTTCCACGGCTGGAAGCCGGCGGAGACGCGTACGCCGGTGCTTCGCGGCTTGGAAATCGTCGTCCCGCAAGGCGATCTCGCTGACCTCGCGATCGAGGACCTGCGCCGCTGGCAGATGTGGGATTTGACGAAAAACGTGCTGGCTCAATATGGCAAGCCGAGCCACGACGCGCCCGTCATGAAACAGGCGATCGTGCGCTACGCGCTGAGTTGCCCGCAGCCGGAAGCGACGGCATTTGTTGCCGAACGGCGCAAAAGCGAGCCCGAGTTGGTGAAGGGGGAAGAGGACTCGCTGCAAGCCGAGAAGAGAAACTGACTCACTTCGCCTTGCGCAACTGCGCCGTCGGCACGACCCACAGATCGAACGCGCCTTTGCCGCCGGCCCGATCCGAAGAGAAATAGAGCATTGTCCCATCGCGGCTCAAACTCGGCGAGCGGTCGCCGCTCGGGGCTTCTGCGTCGTTCAAGTCATCGAGCGGCTCCGGGCTACCCCACGCGCCCATCGCGGTGCGCGCGGCACGAAACAGGCCCCAGCGACCGCGTTCCAACGGGCCTTGCACGTACATCGTCTTCCCGTCCGGCGTCAGCGTGACGTGGTGGAAGTGGTCGGGCAGACCCACGAGTCTTGGCTCGCCGAACACACCCGTGCCGCTCGGCCGGCTCGCGACGTAAACGCGCCAACCTTCCTTTGTCTTGCGGCTAAAATACAGCTCCCGGCCGTTCGCCGTCACCCACGGGTGCAGCTCGTCCGCCGGCGTGCAGACGCTATTCACCGGCGTCGGCGCGGTGAAGCCGGCCTTTGGGCTTTGCTGGACGCTGACGTAAATATCGAAGTTGGCGTCCTTCATCTCATCTTTTTGCGTCGCGAAGAACAGATAATACGGATACTTGCCATTCGTTGAAATCAGGCACGGACTGCGGTCGTCCACCTTCGTGTTCAGCTCGGAGACCGCCGCGCCGCGCGGCCACGGATCCTGCACGGCGCGACGAGTGGACACCATGATGTCCCAGTTGCCCGCGGCATTGGCGGCGTAGAACAGCCGCAAACCGTCCGGGGACAAGTGCGGATCGTCCTCGTCGGCCTTGGTGTTCAATCGGTCGAGGTTTTTCGGTTCGACCTCGGCAGCACCGTTGTCCGACGCCGCCGCAAGCGCGAAGCAACCGAATAAGAACGATGCGGCGACGAAGCGTTTCATGCGAGGTGGGACTCCACGGCGGGAGGGCAGGGCAGTACGTTCATCAATTATAGGACGCGCCGGCGGCACGGTGCGTTCAGCAGCGAGCCCGACTAATGCGCCTTCGCAGGCAACGCCAGTGATAACGCGGTCGCCGCCCAGGCGCTGGCGGCAATCGAAATGAACTGATCTTTGCCGTGCGGAAAACCGCTCTCGAAATACTTCTGAAACGGCGGACTCCGCGTGTGAACGAGCCAGGAGCCGTCCTTGAGTTGCGTTTTCAGCAAGTACGCCACGCCACGCCGATACGCCGGCTCGCCCGTTGGCACATTCCCCGCGAGGTGCAACGCGACCAGCGCCGTCCCCGTGGCGTAGGCGTCGCTCTCCATCGCATCGGTTTGGCCCCACCCGCCGTCGGTGCGTTGCGCGTGCAGCAATTCCGCAACCGCGTGGCGAAGCTCTCTTTGTTCGACGCCGAGCGCGTGCAGTCCGAAGAGGCGAAAGACGCGCTCTTCCGTGTCCTTCGCCTTGGTCTTGAGCAGCCACGGCCGCACCTTTTCCACGCGCTGATCGATGCGTTCCTTCTGCGCCTTTGCGCCCCATGTCCGTAAAGCGCGAAGGGCCAGAGCGGTCGGCGTAAAGTCCGTCGCCTCCGACGGCGGCCGGTTGCCCGATGATTTCCAATGATCGCGGTCCTTGTCGCGCTCTAGCAGATACTCGACGACGGCGTCGGTCGTCGCGTCGGGCTTCCAGCCGCCCAGCTCCAGGGACAACAGCGCATACGTCGCTGTGTCCACCTGTCCGCCCTGTCCCTTGCCTTTACGGTAGCTCTCCTCATTCGTCTTGAGAAACGCGGCGATGAAATCAAGCTGTTTCCTGAGGTCTTCCTCCCGAATCGAGAAACCGCGTTCGCGTGCGGTCGTAAACGCAAGGATTGGGATGCCCTGGTTGTGGCAGGCAAAACAGGTGCGTTGCGCCGCGTGGCCCTCGGCGCCTTTGACAAGCAGCGGCAACGCCTTGCCCACCGCGCCGCCGATCGCATCTTGCGACGGCGCCGTTGCCGTCCCACCAAAGGTGGGCGGCAGTAGGAAGAGCAGGCGAAGCAAAAACAACATGCGCACCCCTCCGCGCAGCGACTTAGCCCCTTCACCATACTCGCGTTACAACGAACCCTCAATTGTTATCTGGGACGCACGCGAACATTCGTTGCAGCGTTGCATTTCGTTGCACCGTTTCGTTCCAGCGTTGCATTTCTTTGCACGAGGGGTCCGGGTGTGTGTGCAAACAATCGCGAATGACGGTTGGCGGTCGTCCGTTCGTTGCTTATTTTGACCGCAGTACGCTTTCATACGCAACGTGGGCGATAGCAACAAAGGAGAAGGCATGTTCCGCTGCGTCATCGTGTTCGCCGCCTTGTTCTTGCTCGTCGGCTCCGTGAACGCCGCCGTGCAGACGAAGAAGATTCCGTACAAGCACGGCAATGTCGAGTGCATCGGCTACTTCGCCTGGGACGATTCCGTGAAGGGGCCGCTGCCCGGCGTGCTCGTGCTGCACGAATGGTGGGGCCTCAACGACTACGCCCGCGGCCGAGCGGAGCAGCTCGCCAAGGAAGGCTATGTCGCCTTTTGCGCCGACATGTACGGCGAGGGCAAAGCGACCGTGCATCCAAACGAGGCCGGCGAAATGGCGACGAAGGTCCGGTCGAATATCGAAGACTGGCGAAAGCGGGCGACCGAGGCGCTCGAAGTGTTGAAGGCACAGCCGGAGTGTGACAAGACGAAACTCGCGGCCATAGGCTATTGTTTCGGCGGCTCGACCGCATTGCAACTCGCCTACTCCGGGGCCGACTTGAAAGCGGTCGCCACCTTTCATGCGGCGTTGCCGACGCCGACCGCCACGGAAGCCAAAAACATCAAAGCCCAACTCCTCATTTGTCACGGCGCCGAGGACAAGTTCATTCCAGAAGCAGCCATCAAGGCATTCCGGGCGGCGCTCGACACGGCGGGGGCGAAGTACGAGTTTATCGCCTACCCCGGCGCGGTCCACAGCTTCACCGTGCCCGAAGCCGACAAGGTCGGCAACGCCGGCATGAAGTACGACAAAGCCGCGGACGAGGATTCTTGGAAACGCATGCGTGCGCTGTTCAAGGAGACGCTTGGCAAATGACCGCGGGTTAGCCGCGACGCGGAGCAGAGCGCCGGCGTGTTGCCCGGCACGACATCCACGTTCCGCTCCGCGTCGCGGCTAAACTTTCAACGGCGCTTGTTTCGCTTGCCGGAGTTGCTCGTTGAGCGTTTTCACGTCCGTGGCGATCAACTCCGCCCAACGCGCCAACAATCCGTGTAATGTCTTGGTCGCCTCCTCTACACCGGCAACCGCCTGGCTGGTCGGCGTTGCGTCCGCTCCCTGGAGAATGGACATCAAGTGTAGTAGCTCGCCGGCGGTGCGGCCCAGGGTCGGGGTGGGCGTGTCGCGCATGGCCCTTTCGCGGCGACCGCGCTCACGGCCTTCCAACGCCGCCGCCTTCTGGTCCAGCGCCGCGAGCACATCCGCGAGCGCCCCTTCCTTGGCCTTTTCTCGCCGTTCTTTAATCTGATCTCGAAGCTTGTGGATTTCGGCGACCGTCGCCCGCGCTTGCCGCGCGCCCTCGTAGCATTGCATCGACAACGCGAACTGCTGGGCCAGTCCTTCCGGCGGCGTTTTGACGCGTGGGTCCATCTTCACTTTCAGCTCGCGCGTGTGCGTCGCGCCGCCGACGGTCAACCGAAGCGTGTACGTCCCCAGCATCACCCACGGCCCGTGCGGCTCGCTCGGCGTGTCCCGAAAAATGGCGGTCATCGGATATGACCGCGGTCCCTCCGGCGGCGCGTAGTGCAAGTCCCACACAAAGCGATGCGCCCCCTTCTGCGCCGACAGAATCCGCGGCGGACGTATCCAGTACGTCGGAATGTCCAATTCCTTTTCGTGGACCGCTTCCGGCTGATCCGTGCTCGCGTAGCGGCGGACCAGCCGCGCTTTGTCGTCGAGGATCTCCAGCACCACCCGTCCGGAGTCCGCGTTCAAGTAGTAATTGATGATCGCTCCATCCGGCGGATTCTGTCCCGCAGGCTCTTCCGGCGGCAGCGGCGTGTCGGTGTTGGTATTCCAGCGCACCCGATACGCCGTCTGGGGTCTGAACAGGACTACGGTCGCGTTCGGAGCAATTCCCAGGCCGATATGCCGTAACGGCGTGATGTCGTCGAGAATCCAGAACGAGCGGCCATGCGTGCCGACGACGATATCATCTTCGTGGATGACCAAATCACGAATGGACGTAGCAGGCATATTGAGCCGCAATGGATGCCAGTCGTCGCCGTCGTTGAACGACATAAACACCGCTTGCTCCGTGCCGGCGAACAAGAGGCCCTTGCGCATCGGGTCTTCGCGCACGGTGTTGACGGGCCCTTCGGGCAAGCCGCGGACGATTTCCTGCCAACTTTTCCCGCCATCGTGCGTTCGATAGATATGCGGCTTCTGATCGTCGAGGCGAATGCGGTTGACGGCGGCGTAGGCAGTGTCTCCATCGAACTGACCCGCATCGATGACGGAGATTTTGCTCCACGAGCTGATCCCCCGTGGCGTAACCTCGTCCCAGTGCGTGCCGCCGTCGCGCGTGACGTGGATCAACCCGTCGTCGGTGCCGGCCCAGATCGTATTTTTGTCCCGATACGAGGGGGCGACCGTGTAGATGACGCCCCGCCGCGGCATCCGGGCCATCTCCGGCGTGCGATAGACGCCGATGCTTTCCGGCACGTCGGGCTGCGTACGCGAAAGATCGGGGCTGATGATCTCCCAACTTTGACCGCCGTTCGTCGTCTTGAACAGCACATTGCCGCCGAGATACAGAACGTGTGGGTCCACCGGCGAGAAGAGTAGAGGCGCCGTGCGCAGGAACCGATATTTGCCGGAACGAATCGCTTCCGGGGCGACATCCTGTGTCTGCCCCGTGGTGCGATCGAACCGCGTCACCTTGCCGCCGTAAATCAGATTCGGATTGAGCGGATCGGGGGCGACATAGCCGTATTCCTCAACGCCGACCGGGCGCCATTCGCGGTAGGTGATTTGTCCGAGCGGCCCGCGGCTGGCGACGCCCGCCGAACCGCTTTCTTGCTGCCCGCCATAGACCCAGTAGGGGAACTGGTTGTCGGTGACGACGTGATAGAACTGTGCCGTCGGCTGGTTGTACCACGAGCTCCACGTCTTGCCGCCATTGCCGGTGACGATTGCCCCCTGATCGCTGGCGATCAGGATGATCTGCGGATTGTCGGGGTTGATCCAGAACGTGTGATAATCGTCGCCGCCCGGCGCGCCTTTGAAGGCGGTGAACGTCGTGCCGCCGTCGGTCGAGCGGTACGCCGACGTGTTCGCGACGTAGACGACATCCGGGTTTTTCGGATCGACCTTCACCTCCGCGAAGTCGCTGCCACGGCCCCACAGGCGCGCCTCGCTGTTGACGCGCCGCCACGATTCACCCGCATCGTCGGAACGATAGATGCCGCCAAGCCGCGGCGCATCCACCGTGGCATACATCCGCTTCGGGTCCGAAGGCGCGATGCTGAAGCCGATACGGCCGAGCCCCTCGCCCGTGGTCGGTAAGCCTTTCGTCAGTTGCTTCCACGTCGTGCCGCCATCGACAGACGTGAACAGTCCGCTGCCGGGACCTTGCCACTGTCCGTTCTCCCACGGCCCCTGCCGTCCGGCCCAAAGGTCGGCGTAGACGATCTGCGGATTCGACGGATCAAACGACAGCGCGATCGCGCCGGTGTTTTCGTCCTTGTAGAGCACCTTCTCCCATGTCTTGCCGCCGTCGGTCGAGCGAAAGACGCCCCGTTCCGCGTTGGCCCCGTAGGGATGGCCGAGCACCGCGACGAATACTCGATCCGGATTGCGCGGGTCTACAATAATCGCGCCGATCTGCTGCCCGTCACGGAGGTCCAGATGCGTCCATGTCTTTCCGGCGTCGGTCGATTTGTACATGCCGTCGCCGGTGGAGAGGTCCGGCCGCTGGAGGCCCTCGCCGCTGCCGACATAAAGGATATTCGGGTTCGACGGCGCGACGGCGAGCGCTCCGATCGAACCGGTCGGCTGCTCGTCGAAAATCGGCGTCCAGGTATGGCCGTAGTCGGTCGTGCGCCACACGCCGCCGTTGTTGACGCCGATGTAGAACACGTTCGGCTGCCCCGGAACGCCGGTCGCGCCCACCGTGCGCCCGCCGCGAAACGGGCCGATCATCCGCCAGCGAAGGGCTGCATAGAGACGTTCTTCATTTGAATCGGCGTGCGCCGGCTGCGCGGCCGACAGCAGACACCAGCAGACCAGCAGCACAGAGGACCAGCGAAACATGTGACGGTCTCCCACCATGAGTCAACAGCGGGCGGCGAGCCTACTCTAAAAGAGCGCGAGCACCGTCACAAGATGCGCGGTCCCCGACGCCGTTGAATTGGAACGCGATATGCACTTTCGGCTCACATGAACGTAGCAGCAGGCGGTCTGAAACTTGGCGATCATGTTCTCATCACGAGCGGCGCCTTCGCCAACCTCGCGGGCGTAATCATCGACGCCGAGGAGGCGGAAGCCATCCGCGGCGAGCGCGGCCTGCCCGCGTGGCCCGACCGCGGCGATCGTGTGTTCGTGCTCGTAGAGATCATGCGCCATCCAGTTCCGCTTCAGGTGAATCTCCATCAAGTGGAACGTCGGTCCGACGTACTCACCCAAGCAGATTAGTTTCGTCACGAAAGCCGCTACTTCAAAGACGCTAGAAACTCCAACAGATCGGCAGCCTGTTCCGCAGTCAGGTCGCGCAGCAGCAATTCCGGCATCAGCGAGTTCTTCTGCGGCACGAGGGTCTGCACATCTTTGCCGCGCAGACGAACTTCCTTGTCGCCGACGGTCTTGAGCACGATTTCTTCCTCCGACTTTTGTGCCAGCAAGCCGGTATACACGCGGCCGTCGGCGGTCTCGGCCAGATAGGTCACGTACTTCGGGTCGATGCGCTTGGACGGCTCCAGGATGCTCTCGAGGATTTGCGCCCGTGTGTATTGCTTGCCGACGCTCGTCAAGTCGGGGCCCAGCGTGCTGCCGACGCCGCCCACGCGATGGCAATTGACACACTGCAAACCAGCCGACTTGAAAAACAAGTCCTTGCCGCGGGCCGCGTCCCCCTTGAGTGCGAGCAGCTGCTCCGGCTTCACAGCGCTCCCCAAGCGCTTCACGCGCTGATCGTCCGGAATGAAGCGTTCGAACAGATCGCGAATTTGCGGATCGGCGCGTGCCAGCGCCGCGGCAAGCGCCTGCGACCGGATGGGATCGCCGACGCGCCGGCAGCCAAGCGCATCGGCCAAGCGCAGGGCGCCGTCCGTCGAGGCAAGCAGCCCGTCGAGGGTCTCTTTGCACTCCGTCGGTGTTACGCCGCCCGCGCATAGTTTCTCGACGAGTGCCGCGTCTTCCTTGCGGACAACCGCGGCGGCTCCCTTGGCGGGGAGGGCGCCGATCCAATCATGGATCAAGCGAAGCCCGCGCTCATCTACGAACTCCGAGCCGATGTGCGGCATGCGGCCGCGGCCCAATTTCGCCATGCGATAAAACAACACTGAGCGATACGGGTCGCTCGGCGACACAATCTGCGCGCCGTAAATCTCGAACGTTCCCTGTACCGGCCGCACGCCGACGATCTTCATCTTGTCAAGCGCCGTGTCGGCACGCAGCTCCAGATCGGCGGTGCCGCCGGCGCCGAATTGATGGCAGTGCGCGCAGTTGACGTGGAGATAGGAGCGGGCGCGCACGGCCAGGTCGCCGCGCGGCTCATACGGATTCGTGAGCCGGAATGGCTTGGCGTCGCCGTTCGCCGCTTTGCCCGCTTTCATCGGCGTAATCATGCCGAGCGCTTGCAGCGTGGCAAGCTGGTCCGCGTCGCCGTGCGGCCTGTCGAGTTGGGCCTGCGTGAAACTCAGCGTGTAACCGGCCCAACCATTGTGGCACTGCACGCACTCGGCGCGCGAAAACAAATGCCAGTTTTGTTTGCGGCGGCCGCCCGGCGCTTCGGGGTCGTGAATCTCCAGCAGCCGGTCGGCGCCGGCCGCCGGAACGAGCGTGGCGTCGGTCTGCTCGTCATTCCATTGATACGTGTAACCGTGCCAGTCCTCGCCGTCGAAATGGAGCACCTGTGTTTCCAGCCGGCGTCGGCTTTGCGCGTTGCCGCGCTCCATCTCCATCGACACGGTGCGCGCCAGCACGCCGTCCTTTGGGAAGAAGACGCGCCCGGAGAAAAACGCCGTGCCCGGAACGGGGATCGGCCGGTCATACATCTTGACGGCGGAAGTGCCCGGCAGCGCCACCAGCCGCTCCGCGGATGCATCGTCCATCCACTGCTCAGCGTTGATCGAGAATGGCAGCACACCCGGCGCCGGCTCATGTTCTTTCACGGAGGAAAACAGGCCGGTCTCGCTGAGCTTGGTGGGGAACGGCGGCCGATTCTCCGCGCTCGCGGGGTTGGGAACGAGCTGCTGAATCGAGCCCGCTTCGTCGTGGTAGACGACAAAAAGCTCGCCGGCATTCGTTTCCCCGAACGCCACGACCCGGCCCGGCCCTTGTGCTAACTCGCGGTGCGAGCGAATGCGGTCATCGCTTTCGAAGCGCGTGCCCCACACCTTGCGCGTCATCCAATCGCCGCAAAGGTACGTTCCAACCAGGTCCGGGTACCGCTTGCCGCGATACACGTACCCGCCGGTGATCGACGCCGCCTCGGTGTGCGGGAAGTCGAGTGCGGGCGGCAGAATCGGCGTCGGCCCGCGCTTCGCCTCGGGCCGCACTTGCTGCCGGCCTTCCATCACCGACCAGCCGTAGTTGCCGCCGCGGCGCACGCGATACACCATTTCCCACAACTCCCAGCCGACGTCGCCAACCCACAAATCACCCGTCCCGCGATCAAAACTCATCCGCCACGGGTTGCGGAAGCCGTATGACCAGATTTCCGGACGAGCCCCCGGCGTCTGAAGGAATGGGTTGTCTTTCGGCACGGCGTACGGCTTGCCGCCCTCGTCGCGGTCCACGTCGATGCGCAAGATCGACGACAACAAATCGCTGATGTCCTGTCCCGTGTCGAGCCGATCGGGCGGATTCGGATCGGCCGCGTCGCCGGTTGAGATGTAGAGGAAGCCGTCCGGCCCGAAGTGCATATCGCCGCCGTTGTGCCCGCCGGCAAGCCAGGTGATGAGCACCTTCTCACTCCGCGGGTCGATGCGCGGCGGCTCTGTTTCCGTGACGCGAAAGCGCGACACGCGCGAGCCGTCCGGTAGCGGGGGCCCCGCCTTGCTGTCGAGCACGTAACAAACATAGCAATATCGGTTCTTCTGGAACTGCGGATGAAACGCCAGCCCGTAGAGCGCGCCGACCCCTTTCACCTTGGCCTTGTCCCAACTGTTCAGCTCCGTGGTCAGGTCGAGGAAAAGATCGGCCTTCGCCACGTTTTGCTCATTCGGGAACGACAACAGCTTGCCCGCCTGCTCGCCCACGAACAGCCGCTCCGTACCGGGACAGCTTCGCAGCAGCAGCGGGTTTTTGAACGTGAGTTTCGGAAAGGCCCGCTCGAAACGATAAGGCAGCGGCGGCTCCGGCGAGCCCGTGATGCGCGACGTGGTCCACCGCACGCGCTCTTTCGCGCTCGGCGTCTTCTCCGCGTCACCGCTGCCGAGAAAAAGCGTCACGACCACGGGTAAAACGAACGGCGTAACGCTTTTCATCTTCGCGGATCGCCTTGAGTCAAGGAAGGAAGTCGGCACGCGCAGATGCACCCGACCGCGCACGAGGCGATTCTAGAGCGCAGCGCCGCCGTTCACAACGCTCGCGCTGCATTCCCGCGCGATCCATTGATTGCACCGGCTTTGTTTCTCAGAGCACGAGGCGTAAGCGACGGACCGAACCTGCCCTCGATTACGCGTCGGGCTTGGAAGGGACATGGGGCGTGCGCTCACTTCCCGCCGCGTATTTTTGCCAGCGCCTTCGCGGCATAAGTCCGCACCTGGGAGTCGTGATCGCGCTCTTGAAGCTCGGTCAGAATGGGGACGGCCTCCTTGGCTCGTGGACCGAACTTGAGGACGGCCAGGATCGCCTCGGAGCGAACCGGCGCATCAACATCGCGCAGCGCGCCGAGCAGCGCGGGAAACACGGTCGCGTCGGCCGCGCCGGCGTTGCCCAGCTTGAACGCTGCGTGCTTGCGAACTTTCGCGCTGGGGTCTCGCAAAGCCTGGACCCAGTGGCCTACCGGCTTGCCGCCTGCCATCGTCGGCGCGGAATCGCCGCAACCGCTCAAGAGGACGATCAACAAGATCAACGGCATCGTTCTCATGGTGTTGTCCTTCACGCAGCGGGCAAGAGGGCAGCACCAACTCCTAGAAATCCGCCGGCACTACTTCGTTGTTGGCCCGCGTCGACAGTCCTTGCAGAATCACGCTCTCTGGCGTGTAATCCCCGTTCGGCGCATCGCCGGAAACGCTGCGCAGGAAGCGCACCGAGCCGTCGGCGAGCACAAAGTTTGAGCCGCCGGCGTGCAAGCTCGAGAAATCGTCCAGGCCGCCGTCGCTGTCGGTCGTCGCGTTGTTCAAATGACCGTGTGCCTGCACCAGCACGGAAGCCGGATAGGAGGCGGCGCCGGACCCGGGACAGGGATTCTGTTTGCCGCGTACAATCACGCCATTCGTCACCACGCCGGCCCAAATACCGTTGGCGTTCCCCCAGGCCCGTTCGCCGATCAGGATGGTGTTGGTCGTTCCGTCGGTAATGTCGGCGAAGCGCGTCATGCTGTTGCGATAGAACACGCTCAACCCGGTCGGACCGTCCGCGTCCGACTCGTCGCCGCCGACGCAGGCGGCGTAGCTCGAAGCCGCCGCCAGAGCGCGCAGGGTGCCGAAGCCGTCCAGGACGGCGAACGGCGCGGCGGGCGCAAGATCAGACGGGCAGAGGTACGTTTTTATAACAGTCCGGAGCACGTCGGCATTCTTCGCGCTTTCCACGGGCTGATTGAAGTCGATCAGGCGGTACAGATTGTCCTGTTCGATGTGCGGCAACAAATACGCCGCCCAACCCCAGCCGGGCGCGGTGTCGGTGGAGCCATCGGTGTACCGCCCAAACGCCAGATAGCCGGGTGGAAAGGTCTTGTGAAGGTCATGGTAGTTGTGGCATGCGAGTCCCATTTGCTTGAGGTTGTTTGAACAACTCAAGCGGTTGGCCGCCTCGCGCACTTTCTGTACCGCCGGCATCAACAGGCCGATGAGCACGGCGATGATCGCAATGGCGACCAGCAGTTCGATGAGCGTAAAGGCATGTCGGACCGTTGCAACACGCATAGGCCGCAAGCTCCTTTCCGAGCCACGGTGTGCTCGTTAAGTGGAGCGCCGGTGAATGGAAGGCGCATGCTATTGAGATTATATCTCAATAATGTCGCCGCTTAGCCTATTGCGTCTTTGCGAGCGAGTCAACACAAAACGTGTCTTTTCTGGGATAAGCCAGACGTCTCGTTCGTGCGCAGCGGAAGCAATCCAGTGCTTATTGACACGCAATCTCAACCCGTCATCGCAGCAGCTTGCTTTTCCGCCCAAACGAGCTGTCCATTCTTCGGTCCGCAGGTGCGGCAAAACCAACCGCGCAAACGCTTTGGACGCCGGTGTTTATGGTGCCACATGCCGCACCCGGAGCAGCGTGCCTGCCAGCGCCCTTCCGGCATGCGAGCCTCGTAAGACAGGCGTTCCGGGCGGGCGCCGATGCGCCGGCACATCGCCTTCCACACGGCGTCATGCCCGTGTCCTGGGCCGACAAGCGCGTGCGCGATCTCGTGCAAAAGGGTGTCGTGGACCTCGGCGGTGCTGTTCCGCTCGATGAAGTAGAGCGACAGCTCGATCATACGCCGGTCGAAAAAACACATCCCCATCGCCGTTTTCCGTCTATTGAAACGAAATGTCCAGCTGCGGAGCCCGTACACACGGAGCATCCGTAGGGCAAATCGTTCGACTTGCGCAATTCGGGCGCCGGAAAATTGCAGGCACACGGTGGTGAACTCCGGTGTTCGAGAGGAGGGTTGACGACTTCCGAGGGTTCCGATCACGGGAGCCACACCATTATACCTCGCGCGGCAGGGGTGTCAGCGGGAAGAGGCGTTCAGCGCGTCCGACCGATCGGGGGCGGCTCCAAACTCTGCGGCTGGCGTAAATCGGGCGGCAGAACCCGATGAAACGGATCACTACGAAGGGGGTTAGGAGGCACAAGATAAATACCGATAACCACCGTTAACCACCGCCAAATCGATTTTTTGTTTTCGGCTCCGTTCTCGTAAAGGAAACGGCGCCAATGTCTTACGACAAAATAGGCCAACTTGTCCTGGAAGCATCCCAATTTAAGACACTTAAGTACATTGGCGCCAGTGCTTTGTGGCTCAGAGACGGAAAAGGGACGCCAGCTGCTAGTCGTCCTGCGAGAACGCGGCATCTTATCGCGGGAAGTCGAGGAACAAGAATCGGCAGCGGGTCGCCATGATGCATCGGGGTGAGCGTTCACCACGCCAGAATACATATTCAAGTGTACACTTCATCCGCAGAAAAACAAGTACAAACCGTTGCGCTCCCCGCGAATGTAAGGCGAAGAATGCGGACGACGGGTCCGACCTTGCGCCGCCCACCGCGAGGAAACGAATTCCCCGACCTTAGCGCGGCTGTCCAGTTTGAAGGCGCCTAAAACTCGTGCTGACAGAGGACACTGTCCTCGCTATAAGCCTCCGCTTTCCGCGGAGTAGGGGGTTTCCCAGGCGGCTGGCGGCGGCTTTCGCTGCCGACGTCGCCGAGGGATGGCTTTGCGGAGCAGCTCCGCTTCGTCTTGGCTTCTTTACAGAAAGCGTCGCCATGGTAGACGCTCGCAAAAAGACCGTCCGTAAACGCAAGGGTCTGTGGCGACGGCTCGTCGTCATCGCTCTGCTCAGCTTCGGCGCCGCTCTCGGCTGCCAGCAGCAGTGTTTCCTGAGCGAGTGCGATTACCAGCACTATCACGAGCAGCTCGGCTTGCCGGCCGACATCGAGAGCAACCCGGCGTCCACGGTGACGCCGTCCTCGTCGGCGTTCATGCCGGCGCCCGCCACGGTAAACCATCCGGAACGGCAGATCCGCTACATGACCTTGGCCGAGGCCATCGCCGTCGCATTGGAGCAAGGTACCGTCGGCGCGCAGAACCCGGCGAACCCCGGCTTCCCGAGTGACGCACTCGTCTCCTTCTCTGGCGGCGGCGTCTTCGGCTCGGACGCCATTCGCGTGCTGGCGCTCGACCCGGCGATTATCGGCGCCAACATCGAAGCGTCGCTTGCCAAGTTCGACGCGCGTTTGACCAGCAGCGTCAACTGGAGCTCGACCGACCGGCCTTCTGGAACACTGTTTGATCTACTCCAGACCGGCGGTCTGGGCGCCATCCAAAATCAAACCACCAGCTTCGTCAATTCGCTCGTCAAGCCGCTGCCGACCGGCGGCGTTGCGGGCATCACGTTCCGAACCGACTATACGTTCACCAAGAACCCAAGCCCGGTGAACCCGTCGTATCGGCCCGAGCTGCAATTCGTTTTCGAGCAGCCGTTGCTGCAAGGATTCGGCATCGAGATCAACCAGTTACGCGCCTCGCACCCGGGCAGCTCGCTGTTGCCGTTTAACACCGGCGGCCGCGTCGAGGGCATCCTGATCACGCGCCTGCGCTTCGACCAGCAGCGCACCGAATTTGAGCGCCTTGTCAACAACATGCTGCTGAACGTGGAAGCCGCGTACTGGAACCTGTACGGCGCTTATTGGACGCTCTTTGCCCGCGAGCAAGCATTGCGGCTGGGGTATCGCTCATGGGTGGAATCCAAGACGCAATTTGACTTGGGCAGAATCAACCGGGCCGTCTATGCCCAAACACTCGGTCAGTATGAGCTGTTCCGAAGCCAGCGGCTCGCCGCTCTCGACGCGGTGCAGGAGAATGAACGCCGATTGCGGGCGCTTCTGGGGCTGCCCGGCGAGGACCGCACGCGCCTTGTTCCGGCCGACGCGCCGACGCTGGCCCCGTACCAACCCGACTGGGACACCGCGATTGCGGAAGCGTTGAGCCTGCGACCGGAACTCGTGCTGGCCCGCCAAGAGCTGAAATTCCGGCAACTTGACTTGATCAACGTGAAGAACCAGCTTCTTCCCGATCTGCGCTTCACGAGCACGTATCAAATCGACGGCCTTGGCAACCGGCTCGACGGCGGAGCGTCCGACAACGCGCTCCGGAGCCTGGCCTCCGACCACTTCAACAGTTGGTCCGCCGGTTTGCGTCTCGACGTGCCGCTCGGCTTCCGCGATGCGCACGCCGCCATGCGGGTCGCGCGCCTGAGCCTCGCACGTAGCTACCGGCAACTCAAGGACCAGGAAGATAAGGCAGGCCGCTTCTTGGAGTCGATCTACCGAGGCGTACTGACGGCCAACGCCCAAGTGGCCGCGACGCACGCCGAGCGGCTCGGTTATGCGGAACAACTGGAAGCATACTTGCAGGAATATGAAGCCGGCAAAACCACTCTCGGCGATAACCTTGTCCTGCAAGCCGAGCGCCAATGGTCCGACGCTCTAAGCAGCGAGTACAACGCGATTGCTCAGTACAACATCGCTCTGGCTCAATTTGAATTCGCCAAGGGGACGATTCTCCAGCACGATAACGTCGTCATCGGCGAAGGCCCGCTGCCGCAGTGTGCGCAGGTACGTGCCGTGGAGCACGAGAAGGAACGTGCGGAAGCGCTCGTTCTGCGGGAACGGGCCAGCCCGGTGGCCTACACGCCGTGCAACCCGCAGACCGGGCTCGGCGGCTTGCCGAATATACCTTTGGATCAAGCGCCGTCGCTGCCGTCGCTCTGGAAAGCGGCGCCGCCGGCGCCGCCGCCCGAAACACCGCCGCCACCGAAGGCCATGCCGTCCCCGAAACCATAAATCAGGGCGCCTGACGCGCCAAGCGACGCCGCTCTTGGATGCGCTCGATAGCCCAGGCCGCCGACTCGCGAAGCACAATGTCCGGGTCCGTAAGGAGCTGCTGAAGCGCAGGCAACGCCCGTGTCTCGCCGCGGTTGCCCAGAATGAGCGCCGCGTTTCGCAGCATTCCGCGCCGCTTGGTCCGCAGCATGGCCGTGCCGTGAAACCGCCGGCGAAACTCCCCTTCCGACATGCCAAGAAGATCGACCAGATCGACCGCTTCGAAATCGGCCCGCGGTAGAAAGGCGGGCTCGGTCGCGGCCGGCGCTTTGTGATTCCACGGACAAACATCCTGACATACGTCGCAGCCAAAGAGCCAGTCGCTCAGCGCCGGCCGCAACTCCGCCGGGACTGAACCCTTCAATTCGATGGTGAGATAACTGAGACAGCGACGCGCATCGAGAACGCCGGGGGCGACAAAAGCTTGTGTCGGACAAGCGTCGAGACACGCCGTGCAGGTGCCGCAATGACTGGCTTCGTGCGGCTCATCCGGCTCGAGAGGGATGTCGAGCAGCAAGGCGCCAAGGAAGAAGAAGCTGCCAAGCCGCTTGTTCAGCAGCATCGTATTCTTGCCGAACCAGCCGAGCCCCGCGCGGCGCGCGAAATCGCGCTCTAAGAGCGGCGCGGTATCGACGACACCACGACCGTGACAACCCGGAACCTGTTCCCGCACCCAATCGCGCAATTCATTGAGTCGGTTGCGCAGGACGTCATGATAATCCGCGGCGCGCGCATAACTCGCGATCTTCGGCGAACAGCCGGCAGAGTCGTCAGCGTGCTCCGCGAGCGGCGCTTGGTCTCGCGGAGCGAGACGACTACTCTCGCGATCGCTCGCGTTGTAATTCATCGCGACCATCACGACGCTACGCACGTCAACCAGAATGGAGTCCGGATGGCGCCGGGCTTCGCCATGTCGGTGCATGTACTCCATGTCGCCAGCGTAGCCGTTGGCGAGCCAGCTCTCGAACTGATCGAATGTATCGGCCGGGACCGCCGTCGCGATGCCGACCAAGTCGAAACCCAGCCGTCGGGCTTCCTCTTTCAGACGCTCTTCCAACGCCGCCATTGTGCCATGATACCGCGCGACCGCCTGCAACTTGGGCAAGATGGTTTGACACGGCGGCGCCCAGCCGGTATTTGTGGCGTGCCTTGTCGCCGAGCCGCATCGAATAACGGCCCGGCGGCCGCGGTCCATAGAGAGGACGCCGTCGGCCGGCTACGGAAGCCCACCGGGGCGCAAATGCGATTCTCACGGAGATTCTTCATGAAGCGGTTGGTGTGCGCGGTCAGCGTATGCGGTTTCGCGGCGGCTCTGCTCGTCCGCCCGCTCGTGGCACAAGGCGAAAAGCCGCCGGAAATCAAGGAGATCATGGGCAAGGTGAATAAGGGACCCAGCTGCCTGCAAGCGACGCTCGGCAAGCAGTTGAATGCCGGTTCCCCGGCCTGGGACGACATCCAACGAGAAACCAAGGACTACGCCAAGCTCGCCGCCGCTCTCGGCCAGAACGATCCACCCAAGGGTGACAGGAATTCGTGGACGAAGCTGACCAAGTCGTATGCCGAAACGGCGAGGTCCCTCGACGACGCCGCTCAGAAGAAAGATCTGGAAGGCGCGAAGACCGCTCACGGCACGCTCAAGAATAGCTGCATGGCGTGCCACCGCGCCCACCGCGGCAAAGCGTAGCCCGCCGCTTGCAGCCGCGCGAGAAATGCCAATAATAACCGAGCCGGCCCGATCACCGTCGGGCCGGCTCGTTCTATTTGATGGATTACCGCCATGCTCGATGGTCCTTCGGTCGTCGCGGCGTTGAAAGAATGCGGCGTGACGCACGTCGTGTGGATTCCCGATAGCGAAATCGGCACTTGGGAACCGGCGCTCCGAGCGGAGCCATTATTGTCGTTGATCCGCGTCTGCCGTGAAGGCGAAGCGATCGCGGTCGCGGCCGGCCTCATGCTCGGCGGCAAGAAGCCCGTCGTGTTGATTCAATGTACCGGTCTATTCGAAGCGGGCGATTCACTGCGCAATGTCGTCCACGACCTGAAGCTGCCGCTGTTCCTGATCGTCGGCTTGCGCGGCTACCTCGCGCACAAAAAAGGAAGCACGTTCGACACCTGCCCGGTGTTCGCGGAGCCGATCCTGCAAACGTGGAAAGTGCCGTACTTACTTTTCGATAAAGACAAGACTGCCCCTGACCTGGCGGCGGAGTACCGCAAAGCGCAGACGGAAAAGCGCGCCGGAGCCGTGTTCATCGCGGAGTGACGAGAAAAAGTTTCTCGCAAAGGCGCAAAGACCGCAGAAGGGATGATCTTTGCGTCCTTTGCGCCTTTGCGAGAAATCCGGAGTCAAGCATGCCCATGACCTTGCGTGACGCCCTCGAAATTCTCGCCACCCATCGCGGCGAGCGCGTCGTGATTACCACGATGGCCTCCGTCGGCATCTGGCCGAGCTTCTCGGATAGCCCGCTCGACCTCGCCTATATTCCGTCGGCGATGGGGCAAGCACCGACGCTCGGACTCGGCCTGGCCCTCGCCCAGCCGGAACGCGGCGTCATCGTCGTCAATGGCGACGGCTCGATGTTGATGAATCTCGGCAGCCTCGTCACGCTGGCGAATCATCCCGCGAACGTCTATCTGCTGATCGCCGACAACGGCATCTACGAAGTGACCGGCGGCCAACCAACCGCGGGCGCCGGCCACACCGACTTCGCCGCCCTGGCCCGCGGCGCCGGCATCCGACGCGTTTACAGATTTGATGAGTTGACTGCTTGGAAGAACAGCGCGGGCGAAGCGTTGACGGGACCGGGGCCGGTTGTGATTTGGCTGAAAGTGGAAGCGCGCTACGGGCAGAAAACGCCACTGCCGCCGCGGCCGATGGGGGAGCAACTTGCGCGGTTACGCGCAGCGCTCGCTTCCTAAGTGACCATGCGCGATTACGCAGCAGTTCGTAGGAGTCGTTTGGAGCCATGAGACGAAATCAATAAGAAACGCAGATTCCGCAGATTTTCGCAGAAGAGAATCTGCGATAATCTGCGGAATCTGCGATAATCTGCGGAATCTGCGTTTCTAGGTTACGCGAAGCGCTGACTGCCAGCGAGCGGCCGGTGAAGGCGAAGAACGCAAGAAGTGGGGTGACGGGGCTTTTGAATGATGAAGGAAGGAGGTCGCCGGTGACGAAGGTCTATGTATTGCAACACGAGCATACACTGGCCGATGGTACCGAGGACGCCAAATTCATCGGGGTCTATTCCTCACGCGAAAACGCACAGGCCGCCGTCGCACGTCTCAGCCGGGTCCCTGGTTTCTCCGACGCGCCGACCGGGTTTCAGATCGACGAATATGCTCTGGATAAGGACCAATGGGTCGAAGGCTATTCAACGCTTGCAAACGCCTACGCGTCCCGCGGCACCGGCCTCGTCGGCGACGAGTATCTGGCGGTTTGAGTCTTCTCGAAGGAGTAAACCATGGGCGCGACTTTGGACATGGATCGGATCGCCAAAGCGTTAGGTGCGGAGCGGCGCGGGAAAGTCGCGGCGCGCGGGGGTTACTTCGGCGCGCTCCAGCCTGCTGCCGAAGTTGCGTCTCGTTTCCGCGTGCCGGATGGCGGTGGGCGTGCAACCGATCCTTCATGGACCGAGCAGCGTCTTGTACGGCTTTCGCCAAAAACGCTTGAAAAACTCGAGCGGCTCGCCGAGCAGGCGCAGGCGAGTCCTATGCAGGTTGCTGCACTGTTGCTCGAAAAAGCTGTGGAAACAGTCAAGAGCTAGTGAATTCGATGAGCTCTTCTTTGGAAGATACCGAACGCGCCATCGCCACCGGCGTAAGCGTAAACCGCGACACGATCACCGTTGACCTTTCCGACGGCCGCACGATCGCCGCGCCGCTTGCGTGGTATCCGCGTCTCGTTCGCGCCACGCCGAAAGAACGAAATTCCTGGCGCCTGATTGCCGGCGGTCGCGGCATTCATTGGCCCGAGGTCGACGAAGACATCAGCGTCGCGAACTTGCTGGCCGGCCAGCCGTCCAACGAGAGCCAGGCGTCCTTCAAGAAGTGGCTTGCCGGACGGGCACGGCGGCGGTGATGTAGCGACTTACGTGTATGAAATGCTCGCCGTGAAAATCCAGCCCACCGCTACGGGCAGAAAACGTTGCCGCCGCGGCCGATGGCGGCGCGGTTACGTGCGGCGATAAGCAGCTCCGCGTAATCGAGCCTTCGGCCGCTGGAGGGAAGTCGATGGCCAAGCTGGTCATAGTCGTCGGCATGCCTGGGTCGGGGAAGTCGCATTACATTCGCGAACAGCAGCCGCAATTCCCCGGCATTTGTGTCCACGATTACATGTCGAATTCGCACGGGCATTCGCCTCGCTTCACGGACAGCAGGCTCTACCCGAATCTCGTTCGCGCGCTACGTGACGGCAAAGATTGCCTCATCGCCGACATCGAATACTGCGATACGTGGCGGCGCGTTGAAGTCGAGGAAGTTATCACCCGAGACGTTCCTGGCCTAGAAATCGAGTGGCGGTTCTTCGAGAACGATCCCGCGAAATGCGAGGCGAACGCCGAGAGGAGAGCACGCTCGAATCTCGCAGAGGAGAAGCGCAAAATTCGGGACTTGTCACGCAAGTATCAGATTCCACCAGAGGCCATCATCCTTCCGGTTTGGACATCGACAAAACAGTGAGCCGAAGGAGTAAACCATGGGCGCGACTCTGGACGACGAGCGCGCCGATGATGTTAATCTCCTAGGAGTATCGCGAACTGCCACATCCACAGTGCCTTTCGAGATATTCCTTCGTTTGTGAGTAGGTCTCGCAGATTTGTGCTTTGTACTTTTCGAAGAACTCGTCAAAGATAGCGTCCTTCTCAGGAAACTGTTGCAATCCCAGCCTCCGCGGGTTTATCCAAGCGATATTCCCTTTGCAGTATGACCAGCGCATTAGGTCCACGAACAAATCCCTTACGAATCCTTGGGTCTTGTTCGCTTCGTCCGCAAATGCCCTGAAGCGAGCGCCACTGTTGACTTGATAAAATCGCTCGTCTTCTTGCCGCGAGTCTCCTGTAAGGACTGGGGTGAATCTCTTGTAAAACATCTCCATTTCGTCACGCTTCGCATGTCCCCGTTGCCAATTCGCGACCGCAAACAGATAGGTTGGCAACCCCAAACCTTTCCAATATTCAAGAGTGGCCTCTTTTATTACTAGGTTCGAATTGCTGATCGAAAATGCCTCAAGAGCATTATGCCCGGGATTGGTAATCCCCAGACTCTTCGGTGTGTTGGCGTTGTTAACGGTGAACGTCTTTACTTGTGCTGCAAACAGAAACCCCGAAGGCTCCTCCTCGTATGCCCATTCGCAGATGAAATCCACGCCGATGTCCTTCTGTCCAACCACCTGATGCGGGATGGCGTACTCGGCAATAAGCGACTCAAAGAACGACTCGCCTTTGATGCACGACCTGGCTTGGACGCTGTACTTGCTCATGACACCCCGTATCGCAATTCGGGAATGGCTTAATGCGGCGGTAAATGGTCGCCGCTGGGCGTATTTTCGGCTCGGAACGCGACCGCACGATAAATAGACGTCAACGCGGTTCTTGCCTCACCCCTTGATCACCCCAATCGGCCGCATCCGTGCCACCTTCTTCGACAACCCCGCCTGGTGGACGACCTCCACGACATCGTCCACATTCTTATACGCCCGCGGCTGTTCTTCCGCGAGGCCGCGGCGGCTTTGGGCGCGGGCGATGACGCCGAACTTCTGCTCCAGCTCCTTGCCGATGTTGCGGCCGCCGGCGTCTTTGACGGCGGCGGTGCGGCTCATAGCACGGCCGGCGCCGTGGCAGGTCGTGCCGAACGTCTTCTCCATGCTCCCCGGCTGGCCGACCAGCACCCAGCTCGCGCGGCCCATGTCGCCGGGGATGATGACCGGCTGGCCGATCGCGCGGTACATCGACGGCAGTTCCGGGTGATGCGGTGGGAACGCGCGCGTCGCGCCTTTGCGGTGTACCCACACTTTTTTCTTCTGCCCGTTGACGGTGTGCTCCTCGAACTTGGCGATGTTGTGGCAAACGTCGTAGACGAGATTCATTTGCAGTTCCTGCCACGATCGGCCGAAGATGCGGGCGAATGATTCGCGCGCCTGCTGCATCAAAAGCTGCCGGTTGCACCAAGCGAAGTGGGCCGCGGCACGCATCGTGCCGATGTAATGCTCACCTTCCGGACTATCCGCCGGCGCGCACGCGAGTTGGCGATCGGGCAGCGCGATGCCGTACTTCTCCGGCGCTTTGCGGAGCATCGCGAGGGAGTCGTCGCAGACCTGATAGCCGAGGCCGCGCGAGCCGCTATGAATCATTACGCAGACTATGTCCTTTTCGAGGCCCATCACCGACGCCGCGTCCTCGTCAAAAACGTGATCGACCACTTGCACTTCGAGGAAGTGATTGCCGGAACCGAGCGTGCCGCACTGCTCCTCGCCGCGTGATAGTGCTCGGTCGCTAACATTGTCCGGCTGCGCCCCGTCAAGCCGGCCCATCGCCTCGGTGTGGTCGATGTCCCCTTGCGTCGCCAGGCCGCGACTTTTGAGATAACTCGGTCCCTCCGACATGAGCTGCTTCAGCTCCTTCGGATTGAAGCTGAAGCGTCCCGTCTTGCCGACGCCGGTTGGCACATCGCGAAACAACTGATCGACCAGTTGCTTCAGGTGCATCTTTACTTCGCGATAGAAGAGGTTGGATCGCACCAGGCGCACGCCGCAATTGATGTCGTAGCCGACACCGCCCGGCGAAATGACGCCCCCCTCCTTCGGATCGGTCGCACACACGCCGCCGATGCAGAAGCCGTAGCCCCAATGAATGTCGGGCATCGCGAGACTGGCGTACTGTATGCCGGGCAAGGTGGCGACGTTGGCAACCTGCTCGGGGGCTTGATCCTTCTTGAGCTGCTCCATGAGCCGCTCGTTGGTAAAGATCAGCCCATCGACGCGCATGCCGGGCTTGTACCCCTTCGGGATGCGCCAGCACGTTTCATCCACCTGTTCGAGCGGGCCGTTGTAAGGGCCGGTCGCCATGATTCGACTCCCAGGCGGTTCTGCGAACCGCCGCTAAACTCAAATGTCTACGATCACTTCCGCAAGCCAGCCGTCGGCTGTTTGCTCGACGGTTAGCCCGTGATACGTGATCGCCTTTACTTCGTGGCTGAGCACATGGCGCTCACGGTCGAGCGTTTCTCCCCAGGCGGTCGCTTTCAATCCCGATTGCTGCACGTCAACCTCGAAACGCGAAAGCAAAAGATGTTCCGCGTCGAAGCGGTAGAGCAATTCCCTCAGCCAGTCGAACATCAAGAATTCGCGCTCATCGCCGGCAATTTGAAGCGAGATCGCTTGCCGCGGTTCGACCGCGCTCAAGTCCTCAATGATGGCGCTGAACAGCGCTCGGGCCATGTCGGCGAAGAGCGCGTTCAAATCCGGGGCGCGGGCGCGCAAGCCGAGGTCCGCCGTGTGTTCGAAGGTTTCGTACATGGCTGCGATGCTAACGCGCCGCGTCGGGCTGCGATAGGGATTGACCCGCCGTGCGCGACGCGGGTTCGGCCCGGAGTCGGCGGGCGGCGCTTGGGGACGTGATGCCGCGAACGACGCTCGATTGCAGCTCGATGAAATCGACGTACTTCTCGTAATGAAGACCGCGCCATAACCCGTCTCGGCCGGCTGTTACCACCGCAGTAGGGCCGTCCCCCACGCCAGCCCCGAACCGAAGCCGCTGAGGACGATCAAGTCATTGGCGTGTACGCGGTCCTCGGCCAGCGCTTCGTCCAGCGCGAGCGGCACCGAGCCGGCGGAGGTGTTGCCGTAACGGTCGAGGTTGTTGAAGACGTGACTGCGGGGGATGCGGAGAACGTCGATCGCCGCGTTGATGATGCGGATGTTCGCCTGATGGGGAATGTAGAGATGAACGTCGCCCGGCTTCAGGCCGACGGCGTTGAGAACGTCTTGAATGGTGTCGCAGAGAATAGCGACGGCCCAGCGGAAGACGCTGCGCCCGTCCATGTGCATGTAGTGCAGACCCTTTGCCAGAACCTCCGGCGTCGGCGGCATGCGGCTGCCGCACGCGGGCCGGCTGAGCAGATCGCCGCCGCTGCCGTCGGCGCCGAGACTGTAGGCGAGCAGACCTTGATCCGGCCGCCCGCGTGTCAGAAGCACCGCGCCGGCGCCGTCGCCGAACAGGGGATACGTCTTGATGTCGTTTGGGTTCACGACGCGCGAGTTGGCGTCGCCGCCGATGATGAGAGCCAGATCGCTCGCGCCGGAAACGACATAAGCGGCGCCCGTGATGAGCGCGTACATGAAGCCCGCACAGGCGGCCTGCATATCGACCGCCGGGCAATTTAAGTGCAGCCGATCTTGCACGAGGCACGCCGTCGAGGGAAACGCCATGTCGGGAGTGAATGTCGCGAGCAAACAGAGGTCGATGTCTTTGGGATCAACGCGAGCCTGCTCAATGCAGCGGCGGGCGGCTTCATAACAGAGGTCGCTCGTCGCCTGGTGCGGCAGGGCATGGCGGCGTTCGAGGATGCCGGTGCGTTTGACGATCCAGTCCGAATCGTGCCCCAGTTTTTGATAGAGATGGTCGTTCGTGATGACGGCATCGGGAACGTAGCTGCCGGTGCTAAGTATGCGCACGCCGGTTAGACTGCGGCAGCGCGGACGGGGCAGGGGAGGACGTTCACTATTCATCAATCGGCCTTCGGCATCCGGCTTTCGGCGCCCGGCCCTGCGCGCTCCGCGTCGGCCGAGTCAGGCTGAAAGTATACTCCCACAGTCGGAGGACGGCCATGCGCAATCACAACGGCCGCCCCTGGTCGCGCTCGCACCGCGTTCGACGAGCGCGAATCCATGCACGGTCCTACTGCACCTTCGTAACGTACTGGAGATACTGCACCATCGCGCAGATCGCGTGTTGCGTGTAGTCGATGCGCAGGTTGCCGTCTTGCTCCGAAGCGTAAAACGCGCCCAGCAGCGTGGGCTTGTACCACGGAGCGAAGTGCGTCGTGTTGGCGTCGGTGTATTGCAGGGTCGTTACAAATTGCAAACAGCGTTCGACCGCCTCGCTATAGCGGCGGTAGCGCGCAAGATCGGCGGTCGCGCGGGCCACGCGGCTTGCTTCCACCAGGCACTCCGCGGACGCCGCCGACCCGACGTCGGGCGGCCCGGCAACCGGCTTGCCGTCCGCCCAACTCATGAAGCCGCCTTCCCATAGTGGATGCCGCGGATCGAAGTGGTCGTATTGCATGCCGCACAGCCAGTCGTTCATGTCCGTGACACACGCCGCGAATGGATTCTCTTTCGTCAAAAGGAACGCCTCGGTGTAGGCGGCCGTTTGACTCTGGACGAACGCGATGCTGCGGTGGGCCTTCCACCACGGGTGATAGAACGCAACGGCTTTCTTGAGTACATCCAGTTTCCACGACGCGGGGCGCAGCCTTTGGCTGCGGGCCAGCCCGTGCAGCGCCAGGCCGGGGTATTCGCTCATAGAACCGGGATCGTCCGCCACACCCGTGTCATCGCCGCACGCCAACGAGCCGTCCGTCCGCTGCTGCTTTCGAATGTAGCTGCAAAGCTGTTCCGCCTGGTCGAGCACGTCCGGCTGCGGCGCCGGCAGTTCGTGGATGGCAAGGACGAGGAGACCCGCAGCCCCCATTCGGCTGATAGCGGCGGAGGGCAAAATAGTCGAGCGCACCGTCGGTTCTTTTGGGTCGGTCGCCGTCTCGCCGAGCAACGCCAGCACGGCTTGCGTCGCCCGCGCCGCGTAACGCTCGTCGCCCATGGTGCGCGCGGCGCGGGCGAGCGCGAACGCTGCTCCGGCTTGGCGCAGGAAGTGATCTCCTTGCATCGGCGCCTTCAACGCCGGCAGATAGCCGTGCAGGAAGCGCCCTTGCGTTCCGTTGGCGCGATAAATCCATTCGGAGCCGCGCTGGGCGCTGAGAAACATCTGCTGCTGAAGCGGGCTGAGCTTGGAGAGGTCGCGGGCCGGCGGCCGATTTTCGGGCGTCGCATACGACGCCGGCTGTACGCCGCCGGGGCGAGACGTGGGCGCAGACACTTGCGGTCGCTCCTGACCGCGGGTCCACGACAAAGCGAAGCCGCCGACTGCGACAAGCAAACCGCCGGCCAACCAAAGCTTGGCTCGCATGCGTCGGGCCTCCTTGCCCCTATATCAGCAAAAGAAGCCCTCCGAAGCCTGGAAGCCTTCGGAGGTCTAGACCACAGTTATACACCGGCCGGCGAAACGCGATCAAGGCAAGCCGGCGCGCCACAAGGAGCATGGCAAGCTGAGCAATTTGATCAACTCGCGAACTTGCCGTATTACGCGCGAGGCGCCGATGGGAATTCCGGCGCGCAAAGCGAGGGCGGCCCAACCCGTAGAAGGATCAAGCCGCCCTCGCTGCGTCTTCGGACTGGCGACGCCGCTCGTGAGTAGTCTACGTCTGCGCGGGCTCATCGGGTTTCACGGCCGGAGCGGAAGCCGTGGCGGGTGCCGCCGGCGCTTCTTGCCCGGGGGCGAGAATGTTTCGCACTTGCACCAACGTGTGCCACTGCCGATGACCGCGCAACTTGCGGTAAGTCTTCCGGCGGCGGAAGTGCTGGATATAAAGCTTTTCCGACGGATGATCGACAACCTCGCCGACGACCCGCGCTCCCGCGACCACTGGTTGCCCGACAAGCATCTCGGTTCCGCCCGCGTACAGCAGCACGCGCTCAAATGTCAACCGATCGCCGACCTCGGTCTCGCGATAATCGACTTTCACTTTGTCGCCTTCGCTGACACGATACTGTCGCGATCCATCTTCAAACACGGCGTACATCGCTGGCTCCACGACACGGGACGTTGGTTTCGTTAGAAGGGATTAGCGTAGCGAAGGACGATGGCGTTGGCTAGGGCCAATGAACATGCCTCGGCGGGAAATCATGCACCGCGACGAGACGCAATTAACCGAACTACCGCTTGGACAAGTTCCGTCGGTACGGCCATCACCGTTATGTCTTTCGCCATGAAAGCCGCGTCGTCCTCGGCCGCCGCTTCCTCGTCAGTCTGACGTTCATAATGTTCGATAACCCGACTCACTCGCTCTGCGTCCCAGCCGGGCGGAAAGACCTTTTTGCCTCGCCCTTTGGCAGCGGACCGTCTGCGATTATTCTTGACGGCTTTGTTCATCGGCGTCTCCTTCTCTGTCGACGGCGAAAAGCCCTCAGCGTATTGCCGGCGATGGGAAACGCTGTGATAACGAACACACTTCCCGGTGTTGGGTCGGGCACGTAGATGACCTTTAAGTACGGGCCTCCTGCAGTTTGCCCGATGACAACGCGGGAACGCTCTTCGCCTGCGCGGTTTTCGGCTGGGCTCCGCAGAACCTGTTCTACCTCTTCTTCAACGACACCATGCCCAAAAATGTGCGGCAAGCCACTGTCCGCGTAAACATGATACCTGATTTCCATTCTACCCGCTCCGGCACTAAGTTCGCGTACCACCATCGACGAGTCAATCACAATTGCCGCCTAGAGCAAGTGTGCGGGGAGAAGTTTTTTCCTCCTTTACTTCCCGTCCCGTCCCACGATAAAATGGGTAATTACTTGAAGCCCCCGTTAAGGTTGCGTGAACCCCGACCCTCCCCAACGGCGGCTTGCCGCGCCCACCCCGCTTGAGGTCCCGCCGGTTTCGTGCCCGGCGGCCATCTCGGACAACGCAGCCAGGAACCACCTCCATGATGCGACCGCGTTTGCTCGTTGCCGCCGTGGCCTTTCTTGTTCTCTCCACCGCGGTTCGAGCCCAGGAGCCGATCCGCTTCGCACGTACGCCCGACATTTCTCCGGACGGCAAGCTTGTCGCGTTCAGCTATTTGGGCGACATCTGGGTCGTCGAGGCGATCGGCGGCGTGGCTCGCCCGGTAACGATGCACACGGCCCACGACGTGTATCCGGTTTTCAGCCCCGACGGCCGGTCCATCGCCTTCACCAGCAATCGGCACGGCAGCTACGACGTATTCACCGTCGCGGCACAGGGCGGCAAGCCGAAGCGCATCACTACCGATTCGGCCAGCGACATCGTCAACGGCTGGTCGCCGGACGGCAAACAACTGCTTTTTTCCTCGTCCCGGTCCACCGACTTCCCGCCGACCTTCGAGCTCTACAGCGTTTCCACCGAAGGCGGGCAGCCGCGACGCATCACGCACGGCGACGGCCGCGAAGGTGTCTTTTCGCCGAAGGGCGATCAAATCGCGTACGTCCGCGGCCCCGGCACCTGGTACCGCAAGGGCTACCGCGGCTCCGCCAACGACGACGTGTGGATTTGCAACGCCGACGGCAGCCACAATCGCCAGTTGACGACCTGCGAGTGTCAGGACACTTCCCCGATGTGGAGCCCCGACGGCCAGACGATCTACTATGTCAGCGAATGCGCGGGCGGCCCCGCGAATCTGATGAAGCTGGACGCCGCCGGCAAGGACCCGCCCGTGCAGATTTCTTTCCACAAGGACGATGCGGTCCGCAAAGCCCGCATCAGTGCCAACGGGGCATGGATCGTCTACGAGTGCGGTCCCGATCTGTGGGTCGTATCCACTCAACTGTCGAGTACGCCACGGAAGCTCGCGATCGAGGTCCATGCCGACGATAAAGAGAACACGGAATCGACCGTGACGCTAACCCGCGGCGCTTCCGAATTCGCATTGTCGCCCGATGAAAAACACCTTGCTTTGGTGGTCCACGGCGAACTGTTCCTTCAGCCGGTGACCGGCGGCGCCGCGGCCCGACGTTTGACCGACCACCCGGCCTTCGATCACGGCCTTGCCTGGGCGCCGGACAGCTCCAAGCTCATCTTTGCCTCGGATCGCGGCGGGCAGGAAGATCTTTACCTCCTCGAAGCGGACGATTCGGAGCACCCAAAGTTCGTCGAAGCCACCAAGTTCAAGACGACCCGCCTGACAAACACGCCGGAGGCGGAACTGGGCGTTCAGTTCGCGCCGGACGGCAAACGTGTCGGTTTCCTGCGTTCCGGCCGGCTGTTGACGATGAATCCCGACGGCAGCGATCAAAAAGTGATCGTGGATAAGGTTCAGGTCGTCGATTTCGAATGGTCCCCCGACAGCAAGTGGCTGGCCTACTCGCGCCAGGACGGTTCGTTCGCCAGCGAAGTCTACATTCTCCCCGCGACCGGCGGCGAGTCGAAGAACGTTACCCGCTACGCCACCTACAACGCCGGCATTACCTGGAGCGAACGCGGCATGAAGCTCGGCTTCATCAGCCAGCGGCGCAGCACCACCGGCATGTTCGTGCTGTCGCTGCAAAAGCCGGCCGCCCCCAATACGCCCGCGACCAGCGACATCGACTGGGATGACATCCACACCCGCGTGCAGCAGCCCGCGATGCAGGAAGCCGACGAAGGCGCCATTTCGCCCGACGGCACGCGCGTCGCCTTCCGCTCGACGGCGAACAGCGGCGACGACCTGTGGGTCGCGAGCACGAGCGGCGGCCACGTCACGCGCCTGACCAACAGCTTCGCGCAGCCGCGCCAAATTCAGTGGTCCAAGCGTTTCACCGACACCATTTATTTCCGCGATCGCGACGGCCAGTTTCGCACGCTGCGCATCGGTTCGGGTGAAGGCACGGCCATCGCTTACCGGGCGAAAATGACGATCCGCCGCGATGAGGAATTCGGCGAGATGTTCGAGCAAAGCTGGCGGGCGCTGGCCGATTATTTCTATGACCCGCTGTTCCATGGCGTGAACTGGAATTCGGTACGTGACAAGTACCGCCCGCTGGTGAAGCACGTGGCCTTGAAAGAAGACCTCTACACGCTTGTCAGCCTGATGCTGGGCGAGCTGAACGCCTCGCACCTCGGCATCGGCGGCTTCGGCAAAGCGCCCGACGAAGTGACCGCCGATCTCGGCTTGCTCTACGACGAAAAGTACCGCGGCCCCGGGCTCAAGATCGCCGAGATCTTGAAGAACGGCCCCGCGGACCGGCGCGGCCTGAATCTCAAAGCCGGCGACCTCATCCAGGCGATCGACGGTGTCGAGCTAAATGAAAAGGTGGAGCTCAGCAAGCTCCTCAACGACAAGATTGGTCAGAACCTGACGCTCACCGTCACGAGCAATCCGGCGGACGCGAAGGCGGCACGCAAGGTGGACGTGCAAGGCATCCGCCGCAGCAGCCTCCGGCCCAACGAGGTGAACGCCGCCGACCTGATGTACGAGCGCTGGGTCGCCCGCAACGCCGACGCGGTCGCCAAAATGAGCAACGGGCGGCTTGGGTACATCCACATCCCCAACATGGAGGAGCCGGGTCTCGACCGGTTCCTCCGCTCGCTCTACTCGGATGTTTTCGACAAGGAAGGCATCGTGCTCGACGTCCGCGACAACGGCGGCGGCTTTACGCACGACCAAATCCTCAATTACCTCGGCGCGCGCGAGCATACCGTTTTCCGCCAACGCGACGGCGGTGAAGGTCTTGTGCTCCGTTCCTACGACCGCAAATGGACCAAGCCGACCGTCCTGCTTATCAACAACCGCTCCTACAGTGACGCCGAAATCTTCCCGAATGCCTTCCGCACGCTCGGCCTCGGCAAAATTGTCGGTCAGCCGACGGGCGGCCACGTGATCGGCACATACTCCGTCCGCCTGATCGATGGTTCTTTCTTCCGCATCCCGCGCACCGGTGTCTTCACCGTCGGCGGCATCAATATGGAAAAGGAAGGCGTCAAACCGGACGTGGTCGTCGAACCGCACCCCGACGACCTCGCGCAAGGAAAGGACGCACAAATTGCCAAGGCCGTTGAAATCGCCCTCCAAGACGTGGCTGTGTGGAAAAAGAACCACACCGCCGTCGCCGCCAAGCCCGGCGAGGCCAAGCCCGCCTCCGCCGCGACGACAATGCCCATAGCGAAGTAGATTGGAAATCAGGAATCGGAAATCAGGAATCAGGCAACCGGGTCCTAATCCCCGATCCCTGATATTCCTTGAAACTACCCCTCCCATCTCCTATCCTCAAGCTTCGTTCTATTGTTGTGGGAGCGGCTTCGAGGTGGGGGCGGCTCAGGCTCGGCAGCAGGCCGGGATGGATCAACGGACGCAATACTCTTCAACAAGATCGAGGTGGCAACGTGGCCATGGCTCTGCTCGTAGAGTATTTCAATGAGCTTCCCGAACTTCGCGTAGGGGACGATCCGCGGAAGGCCGCGACCCGCGTCCACGCCGCGGTGGACAAGTTCCGCCGCAAGGTTTCGTCACGTTATACCGAAGGCACGCTGCAACGCTTGCTCGACGCGCCGAGCACGCGGGCACGCCGTGCCGCCGCCCTGGCGCTCGGGCTGGTCGGCACCATGGCCTCCAATCAAGTTATCGCCAAAAAGCTGAAGGATGACGACAAGCGCGTCCGCCAGCTCGCCGTGGACGCCCTCTGGTCGCTCTGGTTCCGGGCCGATACGGAGGTGAACAACAAGGAATTACAGCGCCTCGTGCGGGTCAAGGACCAGGCCCAGGCGCTCGAAGGGCTCAGCACTCTCATCAAGCGGGCGCCGGGCTTTGCCGAGGCGTACAACCAGCGTGCGATCGTCTATTTCCGCATGAAGGAATACTACAAGTCGATCGCTGACTGCGAGCGTGTCGTGCAGCTCAATCCGCAGCATTTCGGCGCCTGGGGCGGCATGGCCCAGTCGTTGATGAACCTGCACCGGCCCAACGCGGCTCTGAAAGCCTTTCGCGGCGCTCTGCGCATCAACCCCACGCTCGACGGCGTCGCCGAGACCATCCGCTCGCTCGAAGCCGCGCTCGGCGAAGAGGGCATGCGCGACGATAAGAAATAGAGGATCGCCAGCGGATCTCGACACGTGAGCGGGGTAAACTGCCCTCGCTTACGCGGCGGGCTCGGAACACTCCCACCGATACCAAACGCTCGCGCCGTTCACCAGCTCGACGCGCACTTGCCGCACCGCAGCTTTGTCGCAAGTCACCGTGAATGATTGCCCCTCCGCTCGCGCCGCCACGGTGGAGTAATGCACCGTCTTATTATCCGCGAGCACGTACAGGTCGAGCGGCCGATCGCACGTTCCGACGACCTCGCCCGTGACGCGCAGTGTCGCGCCGTCGCGGTGAGCGCGCACATTCCGTAAATACGCGGTTGCCCGCACCTCCATCGCAACTTCACCCCATCCGGCGCCCGCAATCGGCGGCTCGAGCAACTCTACAGTTAGCTCGTTGCGTCCTTGAAGCAGCGCGGTGACGTCGAACTCAAACGGCGTCTCCGCATTTTCCTGTCGCCCAAGGATGCTGCCGTTGAGTGATATCCGTGCGGCCGCCGGCAGGCCGCCGAACGTCATCCAGACGCGCTCGTAAGCATCGATGCGGCCGGGAAAACCGAAGCTCCTGCGGGCACGCAGGTGTTGCGATCCGCCCGCGAGCTCGGACCAGGGCACCGTCTGCTTGCCAGCATCTTCAATCCGCCAGGGCCCGCGAAGGCGGATACGGTGGGGATACATCGATCAAGCTCCGGAGGGTCGAATGGCAATTTGCCGCAGCAAAGAGGAGTAGTCCGCATACGCCGTGCGGTCGGGCGGTCCTTGCGCATGAAGATAAGTGCCGCGGGCGAGGTCGGCAGGTAGGGCAATAATGCTGCTCGACACGGTGCCGCCTTCGGCGCCGTGCAAGCACATGGCGGGCGTGCCGTCGCCCGGCTGACGGCATAATTCTTGAAGGGCCGCTACGCAATCCTTCGCGTTGGCGTAACCGCGTTCGCTCAACCACCACAATGCGTAACCGCCGCGGGCGTCGTTCTCGTCATTGACGTCGCGCGCGGTCACAACGTGCAGTCCCGGCGGCAACGGCCGGACCCGCAGCCAATCGCCGGCGTGAACCACGATGGCCGCACCGCGATCGGCACAGAGCAGGTTGCACCCCGCGTAGTTGTTCGAATTCAGCTCGCGGGTCGCGATGTCGGCGGCGACCTCGGCAGTTGGACAAGCCAGCAGTTCCCGCGCGAGCAGCCCACGGCTGCGCGGCGAGGGGGGAAGCAAGGATTTCGGTCGATTCGTGACGGCGACGACCACGCCGCGTGCGTTGACCCCAAGCCACGTCCCGCCCGCAACCGGGTCCACACCCGCGACTACGGGAAGATCGCCGCTGAGCACACGGGGCGGCTCCCCGCCCCGCTCATAGCGCTCCTCGCGATTGGCGCCCACAATCACCGGGGCGTCCGGCACGGCGCGGAAGAAGAGAGCAAGCAAGCACATGCTGCAATTATAGACGTGATCGAGGGCGCCCGATGCCCAAAGCGAGGGCGAGAATTCAATGCGCCCGATGCGTGCGGCGTGGGCGAAACTGTAGGGAGCCCGACGCGCCAGCGAGGGAGTCTGTCCTCCTTCGCTGGCGCGTCGGGCTCCCTGCCCGCGATCGGGGATTTCGACTCGTTGGCTAGCGTTGCACGGCTGCCGCGGTAGGCAACACTTGCAGCGTTTCCGTCCGCGTGTTCGAGCGAAGGTCGATGCGCTCGCGCGTGAGCGGCATCCGCGCGCTGCCCGAGTACACCGGCAACCCCTTGCCGCTCTCGAAGCGCACCTTCATTTCCACGTTCATGAGATCCGGTCGATAGGTGCCCCACGGCAGGACCAGTGCATAACAGTTGCCGATGAAATCGTGTTTCTGCAGTCGTTTCAGCATGTCTCGGTCAAGACGCCACTCTTCCAGAAGCACCGCCCCGCCGTCTGGTCCCGTATGCGCGGGATCGTAAAGATCGACAACCACCGTGCCGTCGGCGTAGACGGGAAGATTTTCGTTCTGCGTGCCGTAGAGGTACATGCAGCCCAGCAGCGCCGGCGTCGATTTGCCACCGTTGACCGGGTCCGGTGCAAAGGCGATCTGCTTATCCCAAAGCACCGCGACGCGGCACACCTCGCCGGCCGGCGGGTTCTGGTTCGTCATCGTGAACGAGCCGGTCGTCACGCAGCCGCACGCCAAGACGCCTACGAGCACGGGCCCTACGAGCATCAACCGCCGCGCTATCCGTCCGAGAGCGAGCGGAGTTCCTTTTTGCGCAATCGCCATCTTCCCGACTCCTTATCCTGCTGGTTCGAGGGAGCGGCGGCGCCGTCCGGTGCCGGCGCGATTCCGTTCGTACTAGCGTTTGCAGCCGCTGGTCCGACCGGCGGCCGTGTACTGTTTGTTTGCGTCGGCCCCGATTGCACAGGCGCCGCAATCGCGGTTTGCACGACGCCGCCTGCTGATTGCGACGTGCCCGCCGACGGATTCGCCGCGGGCGTGAGCGGCCGCAATGGCAAGGTTTGCGGCGCCATCGGAGCGCCAGGACCCGCCGGCAGCGGCGCGGGTGCAGGCGCCGGCGGCGGTCCGGGCACAACCACCGGCGCCGGCGTCTCATAGAGCTCGGGCGCGATCGAGTTCTCCGGAACGCAGCTCTTCTTGCCGTGACCGCCGAGAGGCGGCGGGGGCGGCGGCAGCAACGCGGGCAGCCCTTGCGTGCCCGGCTCGCGGAGCACGTCGCCGACGGTCCAATCCATGCGCGCCGCTTCCATCGCCATGATGCGGGCGGCGTCCACCTTATTGCGGACGATGTGCGGCGTCATGATGATGAGCAGCTCGGTCTTCGTTTTATTCTGCGTGCGGTAACGGAAGGCCGCCCCGATATACGGGAGGTCGCCCAGCCAGGGAACCTTGTTTTCGTGCTTTTCGTCGCGCTTCTGGATCATGCCGCCGATCGCCACGGTTTCGCCATCCTCGGCGATGACCGTCGTGTCGAGCGTCTGG
Organism: Gemmataceae bacterium; assembly: GCA_041499805.1. Taxonomy (GTDB): domain Bacteria; phylum Planctomycetota; class Planctomycetia; order Gemmatales; family Gemmataceae; genus JBGQKZ01. The sequence goes on along the minus strand of JBGQKZ010000006.1, from coordinate 41,521 downwards.
GTGATGAACTGCGTCGCGATGACGCCGTTGCCCAGGTTGATCGTGCTCGGCGACACGGAAGATACTTCCGGCGACACGCGCATGATGACCTTGTTGTCCGGCGTGATCCGCGGTGTGACACCGAGGATGACGCCGACGTTGCGATAGGCGATGTTGTTGACGACGATGCCCGTAGACACGGTTTGGCCCGTGACATAGGGCACGTACTGGCCGACGAGGATGTTCGACGACTGGTTGTCGAGCGTCATGAGTTGCGGCGCACTCAAGACTTCCAAGCGACCCTGTGTCTTGAGGGCCCGGATGAGCAGGTTGAACACGTCGCTCGAGGCGGAGAAGACAAAGCCGCCCACGCCGCTCGTCGGCGACACGCGGCCGACGCCGAGATTGCTCAATCCTTGAGCCCCGACGATGCCGCGGCCGGCTATCGGATTATTGCCCAGAGGCGTTGTCACGTCGTTAAAGTTGAACCCAGGCACGGCAGTCGGATTGATGCTGCTGTTGACCGTGACGCCCGTCGGCACGGGAAAAGTGCCCGTTGAACCTGGCGTGTTCGTGAAATTCACCGTGCCGTTGGGCCCGAAAGAGCCTTGTGCCGGGAAGATGCCGCGCTGGAACAGCACGGGGCTCTGCAAGCCGATTTCGACGCCGACTTCTTCGTTGCCCGTCAGGTCCACCTCGGCCATGAGCACTTGGATGACGACTTGCGGCGGCTCGGCATCAAGCTCATTGACGATGCGCATAACTTCGCCGAACAGCCGCGGCGTGGCGCTGATGAGCAGCGTGTTCGTCACCGGCTCGGCCACCACGACCACGTCGCGCTGAATCTCCAGGAAGTTCGTGTACGCGTTGGCGTTCCGGTACACGGTCAGGGCGTTCGTCAGGAAGGTGGACAGAGCCTGGGCGACATCCGCCGCCGCCGCGTTGTGAACCTTGTAGACCTCGTTCTGACGCTCTTGCAGCGGCGTGTCTTCGAGCTTGGCGATCAACGTTTCGATGACCATCAAGTCATTACGGCTGCCGGCGACGATAATGCTGTTCGTGCGGTTATCGACGGTGAGACGCAGCTCGATGAGCGCCGCGCCTTCGGGCGACGTGCCGCCAATCGTCGGCACCAGCGGCCGGACGCCCGACGTGGAGGTTCCCGTCGTCGATCCAAACGGCGTGCCGCCCGGTGCGCCGGGGAAGCCGCCGCCGCCGGGTAAGCCGCCACCCGGTGCGCCGGTGGCGCGACCCGCCGTGCTCGCTCCGGTCGTGGTGCCAAGCATAAGCTGCTGGAGCACGGTAGCCATTTCGGTGGCGTCGGCCTTCTTGAGCGTGAAAACCTTCACGTTCGCGACGGCGGGCGGCACAATGTCCAGCTCGCGGACCAGGGCGAACAGCAATTCCATCGTCCGCGCCGGCGACGAGATGATCAGGCTGTTCGTGCGCGGATCGGAAATGATGTGTACATCTTCCAGCGCGCCCGATTCGACCTGCTGCTGCTGCGCGTTACGGCTGAAGATGAAGCGGAGCGACGTGACCTTGGAGGAGGTGCCCGTCGCCGAAGCGGTAGTTCCGCCGCCGGGCCGCGCGCCGGCCGCCTGAGCGCCGGGGAAGCCGCCGCCGGGCGCCCCGCCACCGGGGAAACCACCACCGGGAGCGCCGCCACCGGGGAAACCACCACCCGGCAAAGCGCCCGTAGTGCCCGTTGTCGGCGCCACGGCACTCGCGGAAATCGCTTCGATGAGGAGCCGCGACAAATCATCCGACAGGGCGTTGTTCAGATGAATGATCCGCACGTCGTTGACGGCAGGCGAATCGAAATTGTCCAGTTTGAAGATTAAGTCCTTTATCTCCGCCAGGTCCGCCGGCGCCGCCTGCACGAAGACGGTGTTCGTCGTGTCGTCGGACGTCACGCGAATCTGGTTCAGCGTCGTCGGCTCGTTCGCGTAGCGCTGTTGGAAGAAACTTTGAATAAGCGTCGCGACCTTCGTCGCGCCCTGCCGCTTCAACGGGAACGGCGTCAACTGACCGCCGGTGGTTGCCGCCGTATCCAGCCGCTTGATGTCCTTCATGACATCGTCTAGCCGCGCGTTCGGCACCGCGACGAGAATGGAGTTAAAGCGCGGCAGCGGCAGCAGCACGACCGAGGTCGGCGCTGCCGTGGACTGCGAAACGGACAACGCGCCGATCTGCGTTGTCGTCGGGCGGGGCGCGTTCTGGTTGAGTGTTAAGCCGGACGGGCTGTAATTGACGCGCTGATAAAGGGTGTTGAGCGTGTTGGCCACGCTGGTGGCGTCCGCATGCTCCAGCGGCACCATCTGAATCTTGATTTCCGCTTCCTTGGCCCGTTCTTGCAGGAGCTTGATCAGCTCCAGCATGAGCTTCATGTCCTCCGGATTCTGTGTGCGGAGGATGACGACGCCGAGATCGGGCAATGCCTCGATATCCACCAAGGACCGGGGCGCTTGAATGGTGTTGCCGCCCGGCGGAATCGCGGGCTGCTGGGGCGGCTGCTGTTGTTCCTCCTCGGCGCCCGCGGCGATCACGCCGTTGGCTTCGCCCGTCTGCTGTCGCTCAAGTTGCGGATCGAAAAGAAGGCTCGACTGAGGGTCATCCATGACCCGCTGTTCGAAAAAATCCGGCCCTCGCGCCTGCTGATTGGGGCCGCGGCCGCCACCTGGAGGTCCGCCGCCTCCGCCGAAGCGGTTGCCGCCGAACCCGCCGGGGCCACCACCTCCGCCGCCGCCGCCAAAGCGGTTGCCGCCGCCAAAGCCGCCAGGTGCGCCGCCGCCGAAACCGCCTTGGTTCATACCGCGGCCCTGACCGCCGCCAAAGTTGTTGCCGCCCCCGAAGCCGCCCGTATTAAAGGCACTCGTCGGACCGTTGTTGCGAGCAACCGGCCGGCCCTGGATCGCGTCAATCGCGGTTTGCAGCAGGGTTGGGTCGATGCCTTTGATGGGCACAAGCTGAATCACCCGGGTCGTGTCCTTCGCGGATAACTCGAACTGCTTGACCAACTCCAGAATCTCCGCGTGCAAGGCATCGTTGCAATGAACGATCAGGCTGTTGGTCTGGTCGTCGGCCGCGACGGAGAGCGTGACGCCGCGCGGGTTGCCGTTGGCGTCCACGTTTTGGATACCACCACCCAGCGCGGTGAACACCGCCGCACGGCGACCGCCGAGCGTTCCCGGCGACGGATTGTTGTTCATACTCTCGCGGTACACGTCCTTGATGACGTTCGCGACGTCGGTCGCCCGAGCGTAGAACAGCTTGATCATCGGCCACGTCTTTTGCACCGCCCGCGAGTCGGTGTCCTGCGCATCGATTGACTTCTCGACAATCGTGCGGACGGTCAGCATGTCGAGCGGGTTCGCCCGCACCAGGAGCGAGTTGCTGCCCGGATCGGCGACAACGCGGACTTTTGGCTCAGCGGGCGGCGTCTGGGCCGGTTGCGGCATGCCCGCGAAGCCGGGGAACTGGAAGCCCCGGTTTCGTTGTTGCTGTTGCACGTCCTGACGCGGCCCATTGAAGTACTCATCCAGCGTCTTCGCCGCCTGCACGGCGTCGGCGTTCTTGAGCTTGATGATCTCGAAATCGGCGTCGCTGCTGCTTCGCTGCGTCAAAAGACGGGTCAGCTCCTGCACGAGCTGCTGTGCCTCGGGGTCGTCGCTGACGACGATCAGCTTATTGCCGGACGGCGTGATCGTGATCGTCGGCTTCTTCTTGGGCTGTTGCTGTTGCGGCGCTTGCGGGTCGACAAGCTGCGACTTCGCCGGCGGCTCCTGCTGCTCTTCATTGCCGCCGCCCGGACCGTCGCTCGACGGCTTCGGCTTCGACTCCAGCTTTTCCTTCGGCGGCAGCTTTTTCTCATCGCCGGGGCGGACGATCTGCACGTCGTAGCCGCGCATCTCCGGAATCATCTTTTTCAGGGCCTCGGCCAGCGCCGACGCCGAGCCGTTGCCCGGAACGCTGATGACCCGCATCTTACCTTGGAAGGCCTCGGGCGACTCGCCCATCGCCTTGACGATCGCCTTGACCTCGTTCACCTGATCGGCATTGCCGCGCAGGATGATCGAGTTGGTAAGTGTGTCGGCCTCGATGTACGGCGCACTGGTCTTGGCCGGATCGCCCAGCATGCCCTGAAGCGTCGTCGCCATCTTAGCGGCGTCCTGCGTCAGAAGCGGAATGCGCTCGGTCTTGGTGTTGCTCTCGGGCTTGGAGCCGAGGATCAACTTGGCGATCTCGATCTGATCGTCGGGGTAGGCATAAACGATGATGGTGCTCGTGCCAGCCGACGTGATGGTGACGCTTGGCACCGCCTTGTATTTTTCCTTGAGCGTACTCGCCAACGTCTCGGCGTTGCCGGTGGGGACGGTGTACTGCTTCAACATCGGGGGCTCGCCGATGCCGGCGACCGGCCTGCCGTCTTTTCCGGGTACGTCAATCTTCTGAACGATGTCCTTGGCCTTGGCGATGATGTTCGCCGGGCCGGTGACGATGACGGTGTTCTGTTTTTCATCCGAGGCGATGTAGTGCATGCGGATCTTGCTGGCCGGCACAGCAGGCGCGCCGCGGTCGCCACGCCGATCGCGTCCAGAAAAGCCGCCGGTCATGTCAGCGCCGGGGAAGCCGCCGCCGCCAGGAATACCGCCGGCGCCGGCGAAACCGCCGCCGCCGGTGAAGCCGCCATAGCTCGGCGCGGGCGTCGTGAGGCGGATCATCTCCCGCGGATCGCCGAGCAGTTGGAGCAACATGCGCTCCGCGTCGCGCGCTTTGATGTATTTGCACTCGTGCGAGAAGCTTTCCATCTCGTTGGCTTTGATCGCTTCCAGAACCGAAATAACGTTCTTGATGCTGCCGACCTGGTCTACCAGTACGAGTTGGTTCGCCCCCTCCAGCGCCGTCACGTCGGCGAATTCGCTCATCATGCTCTTGGCTTCGCTCTTGAAGTCCGGCGCCACGAGCCCATACGGGTTCATGTTGAGCACGTACTGCACGACTTCCGTCTCGCCGTGCTTCGACAGTTCCTCCGGCTTGTTGATCTTCTCGACCAGCGTGGGGTTGATCTTCTCGTCGGCGGGAAGAACCGTGAAAATCTGATTGCGGTGAATGAGGAGAAACTTCTGCTCGCGCAGGCCTTCATTAAGAATGTCGAAGACCTCGGGGACCGTGTAGGTGCGACCCTTGGGCGGAATGAAGGTGAACGAGCCGGTCGGCGTTACGGCCGACGAAAACGCCCAGCCGGTCTGGTCGCGCAGCCATTCGATGACGCTCTTCCACGGCTTGTCGCGGAATTCGAACGAGATCCGCTGCTCTCCCGGTTTGCCGTCCGACTTGGTCATAGGCGGCAAGGCGCCGGTGTCGGAGGTTTTGGCGGGTGGGGTTTGCTGTGCGGCGACGCTGAGGACCGTTCCTCCCAGCGCCACGGCAGCGAGCGCGGCCATTGTTGCCAACCGGCGCCCGGTTCGATGGATCGTGTGCATGTCTGTACCCTGACGTAAGCCGTGAAGCCGATCGAGCCTCGTGCCAGCGATGTGCTTTGTCACGTTTGCCCAATCCCCCATTCTATTCCAACCGCAAGCGCGTTACGACCGTTACCGACACCGGTACCCCTCTTCCCGTTATGTTCGGCAATGTCCGCCTAACTTCTCGATTAAAATGGGTTCACCATTCATCGTGAGTAGCCGCCTCGCGGAGCGAGGCTACCACTCACCACTCACCTACTCATCTTTCTTCGCCGCCTTAATCGCGCCGTTGATTTCCTTGACGTCTTTCAATTGCGTGTCGCTGAGCGGCTTCCGCAGGGCCTCTTCCAGCGTCTGGCCGTTGTGCAAGGCGTAATACTTCTCGCCCATCTGGAAAATGATCTCGCTCTTCTCCGCGTCGATCCGGATCACTTTCGCCTGGACGGTGCTGTCGCCATCGGGAATGCGGAAGGAATTAAAACCGGCGCTCGCCCGCAGTCGAATTTCCCGCCCGCCGTCGATGCGGTTGTAAAGAAACGCTTCCCATTCCTTGCCGTCTTTGCTGCTGATGGTGGTCATGTGGACGAACTGCTTGGCATCGACGAGCGGACCCTTCTGTCCGGGCGGCGGCGGGCCCATGAAGACGTTTTTTTCGGTCATCGCCAGGTAGTCGCGCGGCGACATGCCCGGCGCCGCCGCCAGCTTGCCCGGTCCGAGAGGACCAAGCGGTCCGACGGCCCACGGCGCCAGCGCGAGTCCCGACGGCCCGCCGGACAACACCGTCGCCATTTCGATCGCCAGCAGCCGCTTGTCCACGCCCGGCATCAGATACTGGCGGTTCTCCGCGCCTTGCAGGACAAGCGCGTCGATCGTCATGGTGATGTCCAGCTCATTCGCCTTGGTCACCTGTCCCTGGGGCCCGGTCGTCGTCAACGGCCGCGTGAGCGTTACGTTCTTGATCCGATGCAGAAGGCTGGTGCGATAGAACCCTTCCATCATCTTGATGACGTCTTCCAGGTTCGCGTGGGCCGTCACAAGGAACTCGAGGGTGATGTACGTCGGCCCCTTGGTGCTGGTGGAGGCGGCGCTCTTGTCGTTGGCCGACGACTTGGGCGTGATGGTCAGCCCGGCCGCCGACGTGAAGCCGCTCTTGCGGAACAGGTCGCTCAGGTATTTCTCGTATTCGCGCATCGCCAGGTCCTTGTCGGCAGGCAAGCTTTGCGCCTTCCAGCGTTCCAGGCGTGCGCGTTCCGCCATCACCTGGTCGATGCGTTCATTCTTTTCGTCGATGTCCTTTTGCAACTTCGCGGCCGCGTTCTCTTTCTCGGTCATCGGCTTCAAATACAAGAGGTGCAGCAGGAAGCCGCCGCCGCCCAGGACGATGGCGGCCAGCAGAATCATCGCTAAAGTGCGTTCCCGTGGGTTCATGATCGTCTTCGCTTATCTTTCCGCGGCCCCGTCGCCGCACAAGCTATTTCTTTCTTCTCCGTCCGTTCCTGCATGACAGAGGAGGTAGGTCCCGCGTGCCGAGCGGGATCTGTGAGGCAAGGTCCCGCTCGGCACGCGGGACCTACGCAAATCACTGGCCGAAGCCGAAGCCCATGTCGCCGGCGCCCATGTCCGGGCCGCGGCGGCGCTCGCGCGCCTTGGCGGCTTCCTCCGACAATTCGGCCGGCAGCCGATGGACGTATTTGCTCGGCGGCAACCGCTCCATATCCACGCTCGTCGAAAACTGTTGACGGAAGATCCTGCGATCCTGACCGCTCGTGTTGGTCTTCACTGACGCCACACCGCCGCGATAATAACTCTCGCGGGCCAGGTGATTGGTCAGCTCGTCCACGGGTCCGCGATCATCTGTCAACAACCCTTCCAATTTCAATCGTGCAATGTGCTTGTCCTTGGCCGTGTGCGTCAGCGCTTCGCCGTTGAATTTCGTCAGCCGTATGGTCGTCGGTTCGGGAAAGCGGTCGGTCAGGTCGTACAATTCGTCGAGCCACACGACTTCCGAATCGAGCCAGTCGGCCAGCGATTTCATGCGGGTCGCTTCGGTTTCCAGTTGATCCGCCGTCGCCGTGACGAGCGTTTTCTCCGCCGTGAGCTTCACGATCTCGCGATTTTTCCTCACGAGACTCATCGTGCAGAAGATCACCGTACCGACCAGCACGAGCGCGGCGACGGCGCCGCCGACTACCATGAACTTCTTGTTCGGGTCGCTCGGCGGCTTCGGCTCACGCGGCTCGACAAAGTTGATCGGCAGGCCGCGCTTCTCGGCCTTGGCGTGCAGCAGGCCGACCGCGCCGGCGAACGAGCCGCGGTGGCTGGCCGGCAGATCCGCCTTCTCGCTCCCCGCGAACGGGTCGAGCGGATGGATCGGGATGCCGAGCGAATCTTGCAGCTTGTCGCGCAGTGCGGCGTGTTCGTTCGTGCCGCAAAAATAGAGCGCCTTCACCGGCGCGCCGGGCGCTTGGCCCGCGTATAAGACGAGGTTGCGTTTCACCTCGCCCGCCAGATTGCCGCCCGCCGCCAGCGAGCGCGCCAAGAGCAGCGTGCCATTGCGCGTAACGCAGAACTCGGCCCAGCGCTCGGAAACGGTGAGCACGGCGACGGCGTCGCCCGGATCGGCCGGCGGCGTCAAAACACTCGTCCCCGCCAGCCGGCGCAAGCACGTGAGCGTACCAAAGGGCCGCGGCGTCAAGCCGACCAGCTTCAGCCCCGCCGACTTGCAGATGCCCTGATACGCGGCCAGCAGCTCGCGCCGCAGGGCGACAACGTGCGCCTTTTGTTCGCCGCTGGCCGTCGCCTCCCCGGTCGGCGTGTAGTCGATGACGACCTCTTCCGGCGACTCGCTCAATTCCTTGACCGCCTGGAAGCGGACGATGGCCGGCTCTTCCGCCGCCGGCACTTTCGGAAAACGAATGTCCTTGACCACCACGCGATCGCGGCCGATGCATGCCAGCACCGGCGCCGGCGAGATGCCCGCCGCCTTCAGCCGGTCGCGCAGCAGCTTGCCGAGTTCCTCCGCCTGCGGCAGATTCGGGCTCAGCTCTTCGTCGAATACGGCGGCGTGCTGCACGCGCACCGCTCCGCCCGACACCGTCGCCGACACGACGTGCAGTTGATTATGATCCCAATCGAGGGCTAGGTATCGAGCCAAGGCGGCAACTCCTCATGGTCAAATAGTTCTTATCGGACTCATAGGTCTCACGGCTGACCCGTCTGCAAATCAAACCCCTTCCCCAATTCCGTCAAGTCGCGATAGTAAATGACCCGTGGGCGGCCGTTGTTGGTGTCGATGATCGCTTCGACGCGGGCCGTGGGGCCGCCGCTGTCGTAGTAACCGAGAACCTGCACGCGATATGTCTGTGAGCGCGACGTGATGTAACGTTCGAGCGCCTTCAACTTGTCGGCCGTCAGATTCGCGTCGGTCATGAGCCACGCGGGCGTTTGGAAGATCGGGTCCACCGGGTCGGTGGACGCCGAGCTGGGCCGCTTGCCCGTGATCGCCTGCACGTCGGTGTCCGTGATGCCCGGCAGCGTGGCCAGCACCTTCGCCGGGGCCGTGAGAACGTTGACCCGCGCCGGCAATTCGGTCGCCTTCTGCGTCGTCAGCTTGTCGAGAACGAGCGGCAACAGTTGCGCGAGCTGCGCTGGATCGTTGAGCGGGCTCGGATACTTTTGGGCCGGCTGATTCGGCGTGGTGCTGGGAATCGACACCGTCGCGTTGATGAGTTCATAGAGGGAGGAAATGGTCTTCGGTTGGCTTTGCCCCCCGCCACCGCCGCCGCCGCCAACGGCGCCGAGCGAGCTGCGCGTGAGTCGGCTCGCTCCCGCGCCGGAAGCGCCGCCGCCCATGGCGCCGGCGCCCACGGCGCCAGCGCCCATGGCGCCGGCGCCACGCGAAGCGCCCGTACTTCCGCTCGAAGGCGCGGGGCTGGGGCTTGGCGTCGTCGTTCGCGGAGTGCTCGTGGGCTGTCCCGAACCGGACGCGGGAGCACCGCCGGTCCCGGCGCTGCTGCCTCTCGCCGGCTGACGGACGGCCGGTCGTCCGCCCGATCCATTCATCATCACGGTGAGCGCCGTCAACAAAGCCGCCGGGTCGTTGCGCCCGTTCAAGAATGTCATACCCGGCTTGCTCGGCCCCGGCGCCGGCTTCGTGGGGGCTGGAGGCGTTGTGGGTGTCCTCGGTGTGGTAGGCGGCGTCTTCGGTGCTACGGGCATTGTGGGAGTCGTGGGCCCGCGCGGCGTGCTCGTTGGCACAACCGTAGGCCTCGTCGGTGAATCCGGCAGGGTGGTCGCCCCCGGCGCGCCCGCGCCCGCGCCGGTCGAAGCGCCGTACATGCGATACGCGATGATAAAGTTCGCCATATCCTCACCGACCGCGTTCGTCAGATTGGTCAAGAGCGTCTGCAAATCCGAGTCGTTGACGTAAATCCGCGGACTGCCGGTCGAATCGAGATTCTGCTCGCGGCTGTGGACCGTCAGATACGCCGACCAGCCCATGTCCACCATGCCGGTGCCGTCGTCCTCATCGACGTCGAGGAAGCCGTTGCGGTTCTTGTCATTGCCGTAAAGAAGCTGCGGCGTCACCCCTTTGACGAGCAACAACTCTTCCAGTGAGTCAATTGGGCCGTTGCGCGGCTTGTACGGCGGGCTGAGCGTCGCGTAATAATCGACTTCCGCCCCGCTGGCCCGTGGCTCGTCGTCGGCGTCGAGCCAGTCGATGATGCAGTTGGCGATGTCCTCGGTCATGTTGGGCAAGAGCACGAGCACGTCGTGGAGAATCTTGCCACTGCTGTCGAGCCTCATCAGCGCGTTGATGTTGATCTTGCCCGCCTCGTCCAGCACGCCGTAGCGAAACGGCTGCGAGCCGAACGCCGGATCGTCCGTATCGATCGGCGCGACGAGAGAAAAGCGGCCGAGGAGAGTGGCGCCGTCCGGCGTCACCTGCCGGCCCTGAAAACAAGTCGGATTGTCGTAGGGATTGCTGTTCAGCATGTTCGTGAACGTGTCGGCGTTGCTCAAGATCGCCGCCGCGTACGCCACTCCCGAATCGGCCAGTGCCCGCGCCTGCATCGAGCGGCGGAAGCTATCGGCGGCGTCGGCCTCCGATGCCATCGTGTCGCCGAACTGGTACGCGGCCAGCGACAACAGCACCACCACGGCCAGCACCGCCGGCAGGGCAAACCCGCGCCGAGCCGCCTGCACCGAATTCGGTCCGAGATAACGCATGATTCATCCTGTAGGTCCCGCGTGCCGAGCGGGACTGTTGCTGCAGGTCCCGCTCGGCATGCGGGACCTACTTCTATGGCGTTGTCGTACTGGTCTGTGTCACGCCGTTGGCCGTCGGCAACGCGACGACGTGCCGATACGTCTTCACGACGGGGTCGCCGCCTTCGGGCCCGCTGTTGGGCAACGCGATTCCAACCGTGATTTCGATGGCCATCGGCGGACCTTGCGGCGTCATGCCGTCGGAACCGGCCGCGGTGCCGTCCCAGCTTGTCTGCCAGTTGCTGCCGTCCCAGTAGCGGAACTGGATCGACTTCACTTCGTCGGCGACTTGCACCGTATAGCCGTCGTCGAGCACCGGGGCCGGTTGATTGAGTGCGTCGTCCGACGTCGCCACCTTGACTTCTTGCCGCAGCAAGCCGTTGTCGTTGTCGAACACGTACGTGACGCGCCGCAAATCGCTCAACGTCGGCTGGCTCGTTTGGTCACCCGCAAACTGCGGATCAAAGTTCAGCTCGCGCGGCCAGCGGCTCACGTACAGCGTCAATGTCGTATCGGTGCCCTGCACGCCGAGATTAAAGGTCACAACGTTCGCGCCGGTCGCGGCCGTCGTCGTCATCGGCGCGCTAGCCGCGGCGCCGGCCGTGGCTCCCGTTGTGCCGGTCGTCGGCGTTGCCGCCGCGGTCGCCCCTCCGCCCGCGGCCCCGCCTCCGCCTTGACTCTGCGTCGCGCTCTGCGGCAAACTCGGCGCCAAGCTCGGCGTGATGTCGTTGGTGATCCGCCGGAGCAAGGCGCGGGCCAGCTGACTTTGCTCCACCACATCCCGCGCTTCCTGCGTGTGCCGCAGTTGAATATCCACCGCGGTGTAGAGCGCGTACAGCAGCAGCGAGGCGATCGCCATCGCGAGGAGGACTTCAAGGAGGGTAAAAGCGACACGGGCGGAGCACTGAGTACTGAGTACTGAGTAGACGAGCCGCAACAAGTTTTGTTCTTAACCCGCATCTTTCGCCTCTACGGACTCATCCCGCCCGTCGTTGTCGTCCCGGTGCTTCCCGAACTTGTGCTCGTCGGCGGCGTATCCATCGCGCTGCCGCGAATGGATGGATCGAGGACCATCTGGCTGAGCGATACTTCCACCTTGTCGCCGTTCTGCCGCATCCGGCTCACTTTCACGGTCACGGTCCAAAGATTCGCAACGTCGCCTTGCTGCGGATCGAGCGACCAGGTCCAACCGTTCTCGGGATCTTCGTCGAACGTCGCCTCGTTCTGCCGCGACAGCGGCACGATGCCGGCGACCACCTCGGCCATTTTCGACTGCGCCAATCGCCCCGCCTCGCCGCGTTCCTGAATCTCCAACGCCAAGTCCGCGCTCGCGTTCACCAGCTGAATGATGGCGCCGATCGAGATCAAAAAGACGGCGAGCGCGACCAGCACTTCGAGAAGCGAAATGCCGGGACGCACCGTGCTCGGCGTGGGCAGCCTCATCGCTGGGGCACTCCCGCGGACTGCTGCCGCACGGTGACGATGCCGGTGAGCCCACGGAGCCGCAGGTACGTCGGCGGGCCGCCATTGCCGTAAATCGCCAACTCGGCGTCGTCTTGCGTGGTGCCGTCGGCCGCAAAGGTCACGACGCGCATCCACGAAGTGAGGTCGATCGAGCCTTCCGGCAGGGCGGAGTCGCCGTCGCCGGCGCCTACCGCGTCGGAGGTCGCGATACGCACGCCTTTCGGCGCCGCGCCCTCGAGCACGTACGCCGGGATGCCGTTCGTGTCGTCCGCGGAAGGCGGTCCAGAGCCGGCCCAGAACTCGGGGCTATCCGGAGCGACACGGAAGTTGCCGTGGCCCGGAATGATCGCGATGCGGTACGCGCGGCTTTCATTCGCCGCATGCGCCCGCGCCTCGGAGAACGCCGCCCGCAGTTGATCCGCCGTCTGCGTCACCTTCATCCCGGCGTACATATCGTCCAACGACGGATACGTGATCGCCGCCAGCAGGATGAGCACAGCCAGCACGAGAACCAATTCAAACAGCGTAAAACCTTGGCGGGGCCTGGACACGCAAACGCCCCCAAAAAAAGGAGAACCCGTTTGCGGCGTGGCGCGATTCGCGCCGCGGAGCCGCAAAGGGTGTTTCAAGACCTTCTACCGTTCCCAGCTGCCGATCTGCCGGTTCTCGCCGGGCGGACCGTTCGACCAAACCTCGGGAGCGCCCGTTAGGTTGTGCGTGCCGATTGCCTGATACTGATAAGGCTGCTGCCACGGGTCAAGCAGGTAGCTTGAATCTTCCAAGTACGACTTGCCTCCATCGGGCGGCGTCATGAGTTCCTGAAGGCTTTCCGGATAGCGCTGGTTGCGAAGGTTAAACATCTTCGCTTGCTCCGCCAACATCTTGCTCTGTGCTCTTGCCGAATCGATCTTGGCGTCATCCACGTAACGCATGTAGACCACGCCGCCGACGCCCGCGAGCACGACGATGATGGCGACCACTGCCAGCATTTCCATTAGCGTGAATGCCGACCGGCGCACCGCGCGCATTGTGCGTTCGATTCTCATCGGAGTACCCCTCCCAAAAAGGTCTTTGATTCGACGTAACTAGCTTAGCTTGGGCGACATTAGAAACCTATGAATAATCGCAATTGCGTGATTCCCTCGTTTACCGCAGCGTCTGGCTGATCTTGAAGATCGGCAGCAGCAGTCCCGCGACGACCAGCAGCGTCACGCCGGCCATGACCAGCAGCATCATCGGCTCCAGCAGGCGCACGAACAAATCAAGCTGCCGGCCGGTCCGTTTCTCCATCCCCTCCGCGATGTCCACGAGCACCTTATCCAGGCTGTTGCTCTCCTCGCCGACCGCGATCATTTCGACCACGTCGCGCGGGAAGTATTTGCATGCGGCGAGCGGGGCGGCGAGCGAGTTACCGCCTTTGATGTTCTCGGCCGACTTCTCGATCGCGTCCGACAGCACCTTGTTGCCGGCGGAGTCTTTCGACACGTGCATCGCTTGCAAGATCGGGATGCCGTTGTGCAACAGCGTGCCGAGGATGCGGGTGAAGCGCGAAATCGCGTACGACAAATAGATGCTGCCGATCGCGGGCGTGCGAATCCGCCAACCGTCCACGATCCGCCGGCCGCTCTCCGACCCCGCCCAACGGCGATACGCCACAATCAACACGACGAGCAGAATGATCACCCACCACCAGTTCCCGATGAGGAAATGGCTGGTGGCGAGGAGGCCTGACGTTATCGCCGGCAACTCCCCCTTCTCCGCCAGCTTCTTAAACATTGTCTCGAACTTCGGCACAAAGAAGATGACAAGGATGAGGAGGATCGACAAGCCCGCGAACGCCAGGAACGCCGGGTACGCCATGGCGCCGATGACCTTCGACTTCAGGTCTTCCTGATGCTCCGTGAAGTCGGCGATGCGTTTGAGAACGTCTTCGAGAAAGCCGCCTTCTTGCCCGGCCTTCACCATGCTGACGGCCAGCTCGTTAAATGCTTTCGGATAAGCGCCCATCGCATCGGCCAGGCTCGTGCCGTCGGCGACCTTGGCGCGCACTTCGCGCAGAATCTCCGCGAGCGCCGGCTGCGAGCTTTGGCGTTCGAGAATCTCGATGCTGCGGAGAAGCGGCACGCCCGAGTGCAACAGGTCGGCGAGCTGCGAGTAGAAACTGGCCATGTACCGGCTCTTGATCCGCCGGCTAAACGAGAAACTTGACCCGCCCGCTTTCTTCACCGCGGCGATGTGAACGGGGAACAAGCCGCGCGAGTCGAGCATCGCCATCACTTCGCGCTCGTTGTTCGCCGCGAGCGTTCCTCGACTCCGCTGACCGGACGGCGCCAGTGCATCGTAAGTGAACTCAGGCACGACAAACCTCAATTGCAGATTGCAGATTGCAGATTGCAGATTTGAAATCCGTCGCGCTTCTGTCGAGTTTGGAAATCTGCAATCTGCAATCTAAAATCAGGCGACAATATCGCCTGCCGTGGTGCGCGCGACTTCGTCAATCGTCGTCTGTCCAAGCAAGACCTTGCGCCAACCGTCCTGCCGTAACGTAATCATGCCTTCTTTCAGCGCGATATTGCGAATGACGCTCGCGTTGACGCGATCCACCACCTTTTCGCGAATCGTGTCGCCCGTGACCATCAATTCATAGATGCCGGTTCGACCGCGGTAGCCCGACTGGCGGCACGCGCGGCAGCCGGCGCCTTTCCACAGCTTAATGCCGAGCTTCCCCGGAAAGTCGCTCGGCAACTCGTGCGGTTCGTATTCCGTTTTGCATTCGGGGCAGATGGTGCGCACGAGGCGCTGGGCCATCACCCCTTCCACCGTGCTGGCGACGAGGAACGGCTCGATGCCCATGTCGATCATGCGGGTGAAGGCGCTCGGCGCGTCGTTGGTGTGCAACGTGCTGAACACCATGTGGCCGGTGAGCGACGCCTGGATCGCCGCCTCGGCGGTTTCCAAATCGCGCATTTCGCCGATCAGCACCACGTCCGGGTCGTGACGCAAAATGCTGCGCAGCGACGCGGCGAACGTCAGGCCGATCTTCGCGTGGACCTGAATCTGGCTGATGCCGTCCTGCTGATACTCAACGGGGTCTTCGACCGTGATGATTTTGAGCGTCTCATCCTTGATCTCGTTGAGCGCGGAGTAGAGCGTGGTGCTCTTGCCGGAGCCGGTCGGGCCGGTGACGAGGATGATGCCGTGCGGCAGATCGAGCAGTTTTTTGAACAGTTTGTGCGTGTCGGGCATCATGCCGACGTTGGCGAGGTTGAACACCATGCGGCCCTTGTCCAAGAGACGCATGACGATGCCTTCGCCGAAGTTCATCGGAATGATCGACACGCGGACGTCGATCTCGCGCCCCTGCACGCGCATCTTGATGCGGCCGTCTTGCGGCAGCCGTTTCTCGGCGATGTTGAGCCGCGACATGATCTTGATGCGGCTGATGATCGCCGCCTGAAAGCGTGCGATCTCCGGCGGCAGTTTCTGAATGTGCAGAATGCCGTCGATGCGGTAGCGGATGCGCAGGCCGTGTTCTTCCGGCTCGATGTGGATATCGCTCGCACGCTCGTTGGCCGCTTCGATCAAGATTTCGTTCACAAGTTTGACGACGGACGCTTCCTGCGCCTGCTTCGCCAACTCACTGTCGTCGGCCTCGATCTCTTCAAGCAGCTCGACGTCGCCGCGCTCCTGCACCATCGAGTTCACGGTTTCGCCGCCGACGCCGAAGTGCGTCTTGATCAGCCGATTGATCTCTTTCGGACTCGCGAGCACCGGCTGGATGATCAACCCGGTCAGGGTCTGCAATTCATCGAGGGCGTTGACATCGAACGGATCGCCCGTTGCGACGACAAGGGTGCCGTTATTCCGCGACAGCGGCATCAACGCCCGGCGATGCACCAGCTTGAGCGGCATCGCCTTCAGCGTCTCCGAATCGACCGTAATGGTGGTCAAATCGACCAGATCCATGCCGACTTCGTCCGCCAGCTCAGCCAGGACATCCTCTTCCTTGGCGAACCCCTTTTCGATCAGGATTTCATGGATCGGCTTGGCCGGCGCACTGATTTGAGCTTCCTTGACCTGCGGCAACGCCGATTCGGACAGGAGTCCCTTTCGCACAAGTCGTTGCGCAAGGTGCATGAAAGCCTCAACGAGGGAAGAATCGCAAGCTGCCGAGTCCGGAAAAGGTGTCTGGAACTTTGACGGAGAGTTCCAGACACCTTTTCCGGATCAGGAAGAAGGCGAGGCGGGTATCGTTAAAACCCCGATGAACTACCCAAGGTACCGCGCGAAAACCGGCTTGTCCATCCGTTCCGCGGCCCCACCTCGGCTATCGGGAAGTTTCGTATCTTATTGTGCGGATGGGAGGTTAGAAGGCGATGAGAATTATGAAAGTCGCGCGGGATGTGCGGGAAATGACGGGGGCTGAACCTGCGAAGCAAAGGCGTTCGGATCGCGAATTCAAGAACGACCTCGCTGGCTCCCGCCCAACACGGTAAAATGCAACTCGGAGAACCATCCCATGGACGCCAACGGCGAATATAAATACCTGAAACCCAAGCGTGGCTCGCACTATCAGCAGCTTTTCTTCGGTCGTATTCGCGCGGAAATTCTCTACCGCGAGACGGTCGGACGGGAACCCTTGACTCCCGAGGAAGTGGCCAGGGAATATCAAGTTCCTGTCGAAGCGGTGCGAGAAGCGATTCAATACTGCACCGAGAACAAAGAGCTTTTGGATGCCGAGCGGGCTCGCGAACAGGCGCAGATCGTCGCGGACGGCCGCGACAAGTGGCCGTACGCTCCCAAGACGGCGCCGGCTCGAGTATGAAACTCTACCTGGATGACGACAGCGCCAAAAGCGCTCTGATCGCGCGGCTGAGAAAAGCGGGCCACCAAGTGGTTGTGCCGGCCAATGCAGCACTAACCGGCGCCTCGGACCAACGTCACCTTCGCCACGCCGTCGAGCAGGGTCTCGTCCTCCTCACGAAAAACCACGATGATTTCAAGGAGTTGCACCTTCTTATCCAGGCAGCGCACGGCCAGCACACCGGCATCCTCGCTGTCCGCTCCGATAACGATCCCACCCGCGACATGACGGATGCCGATATCAATCGGGCACTCCGAAACCTGGAGCAATCGGGCGCTCCGGTCATCAATGAGTTTCACATTGTAAACCACTGGCAGTAGCGAGAGCGCTCCGCGCTAAGCGAGGGCGTTTATGCAGTCACGCTCGGGGCGTCAGGCTTCCGATCATTTCACCGCCGCACCTACCTCAAATCGCTCCCGTTCCTGCGGCGTCAATTCGCGCGGCTTCTTGGAAAGCGCGATCGAAAGAAAATCGAGCCGCCAGATACGGGCGGTCCCGTCACTCGAGCCGGTAATCACCTGCTTGCCATCCGGGCTGAACGCGACAGCGAGAACGCCCTGCACATGGCCGCTGAGCGTATACAGTTCCTTCCCGGTCGCGGCGTCCCAGACGCAGGCGGTTTGGTCGACGCTCGCGCTGGCGATGAGCTTGCCGTCCCGGCTGATGGCAAGAGCGTTGATCGATTGCGTGTGGCCTTTCAGCCAAAGGGTCTGGTCGTTCGTGAAGTCCCAAAACCGAATGGCGCCGCCCTGATCGCCGATCAAGAGTCGGCGGCTGTCGGGACTGAAGCTCATCGTCGCGAACGCCGCGCCGCCGGCGTCGTTCTTCAGTTCGGCGACCTGCTTGCCCGTGGTCGCGTCGCTCACGTGCATATGCCACGCGAAACCCCAGACGACGTGCCGGCCGTCCGGGCTAAACGAAGGCCGCAGAGGAGAATTGGACAGTCCGTCGTAAATTAGGTGGAGTTCCTTGCCCGTCGCCGCGTCCCAGACGCGAACAGTGAAGTGGCCCGTGCTCGGCGAAAGCGATGCGGTCAGAATGCTCCGGCCGTCACGACTGAATTCGGCGGCGACGATCGACCCGCCGCGCTCGCTGAGTGCGAGCGTCTCCTTACCGGTTTCGGTGTCGAAAATGCGGGCGGCGGCTTGGTCGAAACGTTCCGTGGAGTTTCGAAAACGTCCGCCCTCTGAGTAGAAGATGCTCTCCACGCGCTCGACGGTTTCTGCCGTCAGCACGCGCTTGCCGTCGAAACTGAACGCGGCGACCTCGACAGCGGCGTGATGACCGGGTAGAGCGAACAACAGCTTGCCGGTGTCAGCATCCCACAGACGAACCGGCGTGAACGGCACTCGCTCTTCTTTGGCGCCGCCCAGCAAGGACGGCCTCCGAATGCTCGCGTATTCCTCGGGATTGGCGGTCAACACCCGGTGGCCGTCGGGGCTGAACGCAGCCGTGCGAACCGCGTGCAGAATCTGATTGCGGGCGAGCGGCGATGCCACTTCGGCATGTCCTTGCAGGACAAACAATTCCTTACCTGTTTTCGTGTCCCACAGCCGCGCCGTGGTGTCGTCGGACCCCGTCAACGCGCGCCCGCCGTCGGGGCTGAACGCCACCTGATGGATGCCGCCGGCGTGGCCCGCCAATGCGCGAACGTGCGCGCGGGCAGGGTTCAGGAGCCAAATGCGGACCGTCCCATCATCCGCGGTCGTGACGACACGCTCGCCGTCGGGGCTGAACGCGGCGGAACGAATCGGCTGCTCGTGACCACGGAACACCGTGGTCTCCTCCCCCGTTGCCGTTTCCCAAACGCGAACGGTTCGGTCCAGGCCCCCAACCGTGACAATTTGCTTTCCCGAGGGACTGAACTGCGCAGAGTCCACGGAACCACGGTGGCCGCGATACTCCGCCAGCGCCTTGCCGTCCGCCGCGTTCCACAGGCGGGCAACGTTGGCGCCCGACGTAAGGAGCTTCGTGCTATCAGGACTAAATACGGCGGTGTTGAGCTGGCCGCTGGCAGACTTGATCGTCGTGACAAGGCTTCCGGTCGCGGCGTCAAAAATGCGCACGACGCCCACGCTTTGCTTGGGGTCGGTATCGAGCGTCAGCATGAGGACTCGTTTGCCGTCAGGGCTGAACGCTCCGGAATGGACCTCGAAGACGGTCCGACCCAGAAGAGGCAATTCGGCCGGCCGCCTTAGTGCGGCGACTTCCTTCCCAGATTCTGTATCCCAGACGCGTGCCAGCACGGTATCGGCGGAATACCACCGGGTCGTGGAACCGCCGCTTCGGCCATAGCCGTGGGCGGGATTGTCGACGGGGGAAAAAGCCAGCGGATCGAGCTCCAGCTGCCGAGGGTTCCCGGCTTGTCGCGGGGGCAAGGTGCTGAATTGCACGTAGCCGGACGAAACCGCGAGCACGCGCTGGCCGTCCGCGCTGAACTGAACGCCGGCGAGCGCGCACTTATCGCCCTCGAGCACCGCCAGTTGCTTCCCCGTGTCGACGTCCCACAGTCGGGCGGTCTTATCCCAGCTCGCAGTGACAAGCCGCCGGCTGTCCGGACTGAAGGCGACCGCGACGATCTTATCCGCGTGCCCCTTCAGGAGCAGGCGCGGTTTTCCCGTGACCGCGTCCCACAACCGGACGACGCGATCGGTATAAAACTGCTCGGTATTGGGGAAGAAAATGGCGAACCAACCTTCCAAGAAGGTCGCGACATGGCGGCCGTCCGGGCTCAGCACGGCTGTCGAGCGGTGCAGCGGCGTGCCCTCACCGTGAAGACGCGCGAGCGGTTTTCCGCTGGCCGCCTCCCAAAGTGCGATTCGATGGTCCAGCCCGGTCGTAAAGAGCTTCTGACCATCGGCGCTGAAGACGGCAGCGTAGGCGCCGCCGTGCGACACGATAAGCGTGCGCTCTTCGTGCAACGCATCGAGCGCGGCGAGCAACGCGTTGTTGGCCAGCACGCCCGGCGTTCGCTGCGCTCCTTCGATGCCGAGCAAGAGCGCCAACGACGGGTTCGGCGGCAGCGCCGCCGACGATTGCGCCGTCAACCGCAGCCCGGCTTCGCGTTGCAGGGCTCGATCCTTCGCATCGCGTTCCGTCACCGCCTGCTTGCGCGCTTCTTCCGCCTCATTCGCCCGCTGCACGGCCACACCCTGCGCCTGGATCGCGTCTTCTTTCTGCCTTGCCGTCTCCGCTTCCCTGTCCGCGATGCGAATGGCTTGGATGGTCGACGTGATGGCAATGACAACGAGCAATGCCAGCACCGCAGCCGTTAGCGAGGCGACCACAGGGTTGCGCCGACACCAACGCCAGAAGCGCTCCGGTCCCGTGACCGGCCGGGCACTGATCGGCTCGCCGGCCAGCCAATGTTCCAAGTCCTCCGCGAGCGCCTCCGCCGAGCCGTACCTTTGTGACGGATTCTTCTCCAGGCACTTGAGACAGATCGTTTCGAGATCGCGATCGATGGTCGGATTCAGCAACCGCGGCCGCTCCGGTTCCCGTTCCATCACTTGCAGGAGCGTGTCCAGCGGCGTCTCCGCCCGGAACGGCGGCCGACCGGTGAGCAACTCATACAGAATGGCGCCGAGGCTGTAGACATCGACCGCCGTTGTCAGTCCCTTCTTCCCGCCGGCCTGTTCCGGCGCCATGTAGCTCGGCGTGCCGACGATTGCTCCCGATTGCGTCAGCTTGCTGTCTCCCCCGACGCGCTTGGCAAGCCCGAAATCGGTGATATGCGGCTCACCTTTGGCATCCAGCAGAATATTTGCCGGCTTCAAATCGCGATGTAGGATGCCGCGCTGATGTGCGTAGTACACGGCCCGCGCCACCGTCGCGATGAGCCGCGCCGCCTCTTCGCTCCCCCCGCGCCCCTCAGCGCTCGCCCCGCGCTGCGCGAGGCTCCCTCCCTCAATCAGCTTCATGCTGAAATAATGCTGCCCCTGATGCTGGTTCACCTCGTAAATGGGCACGATGTTCGGATGATCGAGATTGGCCGCCGCTTCGGCTTCCGTCCGGAAGCGCTGTACGTCCGCCTCCGACGCGAGATGCCCGGCGAGGATCATCTTCAGCGCCACGGTGCGATTGAGGCTAACTTGCTTCGCTTTGAACACGACCCCCATGCCGCCGCGGGCAATTTCCTCGATCAGTTCGTAGTCGCCGAAGTAGTGCAAGGTACCGAGAGATGCATCCGTCGCCGTTTGGCCCGGCGCGAGTGTCGGCGCTTCTCCCAGGTTCGGCGTGTCGCGCAACGGCGGCAGCGGCTCGGCCAATCGGTCGAAACGCTCCTTGTCCGCGAAGAAGGATTTGAGTTCCTCGCTGACATCAGGAAAGCGCCCAAGGAGATCATCCAGCTTGGGACGTCGGCCCAGCTCCATAGCCTCGTAGCAGGCCGCAATCGCCTCATGGAGACGCTCTTCCCGTGCGGCATCGAGTTCTTGCGTCATGATCGATTCTCCCACCGTTCGTAGTGGCCGAACTTGTCCGGCTCGCCTTTTCTCCGGCCCGATGAATCGGGCCACTACGAACGGAGCCCGCTCACGTCACGCTTCGGGCTCGCGAGTCGTCGGCTTCCCTCATTTGTTCGCGCAACCCTTTTAATCCGCGCTTAAGCAATCCCGCCACCGCCGTTACGCTCTTCGCCATGTGCTCACCGATTTGCGCCAGCGTCCACCCGTGCCAGTGTTGCAGCACCAACGCCTCCCGCTGGGCGTCCGGCAGCCGCGCGAGGGCGTCGGCGAGCCGCACGATCTGCTCATTCCGCTCCGCCCGCTGGCTCGGCGACGATTGCTCCGCCACGAGCATCGCTTCCAGCCGCGACGACGACTGCTGCAACTCCGCTTCGAGCGACCGCTGCCGGGCAATATCCCGCTTGGCTCGGCCCAGCGCCCGCACCGCGTCGGCAAGGTTGTTCGCCAAAATGCGCCGCAGCCACGCGGTCAATTCCGCTTCCGAGCTGCCGCGGTATTGCGTCCACTCCTTGTACGCTTCCAAGAGCGTTTGCTGCACGACATCGGAAGCATCGAGCTGCCCCGCCAACTTCCCGCCCATCTGCACCCGGGCCAGCAGGCGGAGGTATTCGCGGTAGCGCTCCAAGAGCGGACCGTGCTCGGCGGGCATTGAATGCCCTCTAATGGTAGAGGCGACGAATGGGGATGGATTGGGCGCGCATTATCGTCGCTTGTGGATCGGGGCTTCGCAACCTGTTGACCAGCGGACGCTCGTGGATTACTTCAACCAATCGGCAAGTGCCGGCGAGCCCGGTCATGTTAGCGCCGGGAGTGTTCCCTTTATCAACGCCCTGTTAAACCGTGGTTTTTCCCTTCTTTGACACAATCTTTGCCACATGCGCCGACTCGCCGGCGGTCCGGGCGATGGCGCCGACCGCGTCGAAGACGCTCCGCGTCAACGCACGGCCTGCCGCGCCGCTGATCTTGCCGGCGGCGTTCAGCGCGACCAGCGCCTGCACCAGTTCGAACTCCGGTCCGCGCGGCGGAATGCGAATGATGTGGCCGTTGATGATGACGGCGCCGCCGCCGTCCTGGATAACGCCGTACAGGACCTCGGCGACGATCCCACCCAGTATCGCCGGCGGTTCGTACTTTTCGGTGCAGACCCGGTCGAAGAACAGCTCCTGCACCCCGGTCCGCGTGTCGGTCCACAACACGTCGAAGCAGGTGCCGTCGGCATCGAGACCGAAATACTCGCCGATGAACGTGACGTTAGCGTCGCCGTGCGAGAACGGCGCATCGATCGCGGGGTCCCACGCTTTGTCGGTGACGGTCGTCGTGTAGTCGAACTTCTGCCCCTGATCGAACGACGCCGACAGCATGGTGTCGATCAGGTTCTTGCCACCCTTGGGGCCATACTCATAGTAAGCGCAGCCGATTACGCCGCTGCCGGTGGCAACAAGTTGCGGGTGAAAGTGATGCAGATTGGGATCAATCGACTTGCCCGCGAGTAGAGGCTGACCGTTCGCCGGGCCGTCAAACGACGCCCCCGCGTTCGAGGACATCCTGTAATAAATGCGTGCTGTGTTCTCGCGGTAGTCCGACCAGGCGACGACGAAATTCTTTGCCTTCGGATCGTAGTTCTTGTCGAGAGGATTGAGACCGAAGGCGCAGCCGGTCGCCAGCGTGATGACACGGAACGTGGCGCCCGGGAAGTGCGGCCATTGATCGATTTCCGGCAGGTTGCCCCGCAGGCTATGGACGCCGGTCACAATGCTCTTCTGCGCCTCAAACGTGTCGCCGCCGTCGGTCGAACGCCGGTATTCGATGGTCGTGCTGCCGTCCACATGCCAGACGATATGCACGGTGCCGTCCAGGCCGACGGTGATTTCCGGCGCGAAGCAAGTATTGGCGAGTTGGCTGCCCGGCGCATCGTTGCCGACGCCCTTCCAGTGTGCGCCATGGTCGGTCGACCGCGCGAAACGCAACGGCGAGGATGCCCCCCACGCAATGTAGACGTGCCCGTAATAAGGACTCAGCGGATTGTTGTCGCAGGCGATCCAGGACTTGTCGTCACTCTTATCGCCGACGTGCAGCGGCGTCGGCTGGCCCCACGTGGCGCCGCCGTCGATGGACTTGTAGACGTACATGCCGATCGTGTCGATCTGACCGTTGGGCTGATACGCGATCGGTTCGCCCACCATGAACGCGGCGTTGCCGCCGGGCGAAGCCATCGGATGTTGATCGAACACCACCGCCGGATCGGTCATGCCCGCCGTCGCGTCCTGGCCGCCCGTACCGACCATGTCGCCCCATGCCGGCAAAGTCGGCAGCGTGGCGTCCTGCCAACTGGCTCCGCCGTCGAACGACACGCGGACGCCGATTGTGAAGCGGTAAGTCTGCGGATTGCTAAACTTCTTGGAGGCCGCGATCAAATTGCTCGCATTGTTGGGATTGACCGCGACAATCGACTCGCTGCGTGCCTGCTTGGTCGTCCCCGACGTAACCTGCACGTCCGCGCCGGGAAACAGACCGTACTGCGTGAAGATTTTCGATGGCGGCATGATGTTCTCCCGGCACAGGTGTTTTGCGGAACACGGAAACCGATGTCCTTCGCGCTGCCGCGGGGAGCGGCGCGCCGGCTCTGCGGAGTCAATCGCTCTGCTTTCTTGGGCGCTCACTGTAGCCGAGGGGGACGGCGGGTCGCAAGGAATTTCGGGTGGCGGCAGCGGATAGGCCGAAAGCGGCGAGGACGCTTCGAGGCATTGTGGCTGCGTCGCGTTTGGGTTGGTACGATGGGCTCAACGAGCAAACAAGCTTCACAGGTGGAGGCACGGGACATGAGCACCGTTGCGTTGGAGAAGGCGGCGCCGGCAACCGCGGTGCGGTGTGCTGTCGTCCTAGAAGACGCGGTCGAAATCCCTGGCTGGGTGGTTGATTTGGAGTCCTTTCGCCGCTGGGTCGGGATGGAGGAATTTCCCGAAACCGGCCGAATCTGCTTCCTTCAGGGAAGGGTGTGGGTGGACATGAGCTGGGAACAAATCTTCACGCACAATGATGTGAAAACAGAGATCGGTTCGGTTGTGCGGCGGCTCGCCAAGGCCCGTCGAGGGAATCGTTTCTTCGGCGACGGCTTGCGACTCACCAGCGTGGCCGCGGATTTTTCCGTGATCCCCGATGGCACCTTCGTCGGAGCGGCGAGCTGGGATGCGGCGCGCGTGCGCTTGGTGCCAGGCAAGCAAGGCGGCTTTATCGAGTTGGAAGGGATTCCCGACATGGTGTTGGAGGTCGTCAGCGCTTCGTCGGTGAAGAAGGATACAGTCGTTCTTCGGCAAGCGTATTGGGAAGCCGGCATCCCCGAATACTGGCTCGTCGACGCCCGCCGCGACCCGCTGCACTTCGACATCTTGCGGCACGGCACACGCGGCTACGTCGCCGCCAAAAAGAGGGGCGGCTGGGCGGCGTCGGCAGTGTTCGGCAAGGCGTTTCGGTTGCGGAGCGAGATGGACGGGAGGGGGAATCCGAATTCAATGTTGAAGGCGCGCTACTGAAGGGCGAAGTAGTCAGGCCGATGACGCGTTCCGCATCTGGTCAATGTGACGCAGCTGGCGCTGCAAAGTGGACCGTCGCCAGGAAGCGATCCTGTGAAGTAAACATTTTTCACGTCAGCACGTAGAGTTACGTTCGCAGCAACATATTTGCAGTACAAGAGTTACAACTTGTATAAGCTACTAAACTAATGTCTTTAATCTATTATATGTAGTTTTCTCCTTGCCAATCCGCCTCGGCACGCTACTCTGGGCAAGAGGTAAGCCGCCACGCGCGAGTTCTGCGGACCCACGGCGCGGCGGCTCTTCGGTGGCCGGCCAGGGAACGTGCGCTCCCGGACCCTCAGAGGCCACGCTTCATTTGATATGACCGGGGCGCGGGAGATACAGCTTATGAACGCGCATCTCGACAGACCCATTATCGGTGCGCTCCGCTTCTTCGGCACTCCCCCGGACGAAATCGTGACTGATCCGTGCATAGCCGAACGTTTCGTGGAGATGGTAAACGATTTGCTGCCAGACGGCGACCGACGCGACGCAGCTGCGATCGTTAAGCGCCTCTTGACACTGTGGCGACGCGGCGAATTGGACGCAGGATTGCCCCGGCTTCACACGAGTTATCATGGCCGCAAGTGATTCGCGGTCCATCCACTGGACAACATCGTAAGGGTGGGAGGCCTGTTTGTTCACTTTCGTGCATGCCGCCGACATCCATCTCGACAGTCCGTTTTTGGGCCTCGAATCCTATGACGGCGCCCCAGTGGACGCGATTCGCGGTGCGACGCGCCGGGCTTTCGAGAACTTGGTGCAACTCGCTCTTGACGAACCCGTCGCTTTCGTCCTTATCGCTGGCGATCTCTACGACGGCGACTGGCGGGATTACAACACCGGGCTGTTTCTGACCTCACAATTAGCCCGGCTGCGTGAAGCGAACATCCCGGTCATCGTCATTGCCGGCAATCACGACGCCAAGAACAAAATGACGAAAACGCTCCGCCTGCCGAACAACACCGTCCTGTTGTCCAGCAAAGAGCCGGAAACGAAGCTGCTTGAGGACCTCGGCGTCGCGATTCACGGACAGAGCTATCCGACCGCGGCCGTCATGGACGACCTCTCTGCAAAGTATCCCGCCGCACTGAAAGACCTTTTCAACATCGGCCTGCTGCACACTTGCGCGAACGGTCGCGAGGGCCACGAACGCTATTCTCCTTGCGAGGTCGAACAGCTTGTGCGCCGCGGGTACAACTATTGGGCGCTCGGGCACATCCATAAACGCGAAGAGCTTTCCACCAAACCGCCGATCATTTTTTCCGGCAACACTCAAGGTCGCCATGCTGGGGAGGGAGAACGTGGGCCGAAGGGCTGCATGCTTGTGACCGTAGACGATCGAGGGTGCGCGAGGGCTGATTTCCGTGCCCTGGATGTCGTGCGTTGGGAGATTTGCCACGTTAAAGCACAGGAAGACGACGATGCGGATGCCGTGTTGAACCGCGCCGAGGACGAGTTGCAAGCGCTGAAGCAATCAGCCGACGGGCGATACCTGGCCGTGCGCGTCGAGCTGACGGGCAGGTGCCGTGCGCATCAAGAGCTTGGCGCCAACCCGCACAAATGGACCAATGAACTGCGCAATCGGGCCGTGGATATGGGCGGGATTTGGCTCGAAAAGATCAAATGTGCCACGGCCCCGCCCGGCGTACCTCGGAGGGGGACAGCCGACGACGCCCTAACGGAATTGCTGGAAATGTTCCAGCAGCTGAGCGCCGGCGAGGCCGGCTTGCAGCAACTGCGGGAACAGCTTGCCGACCTAGAGAAAAAACTTCCCCCCGAGTCGTTGGAAGGGCCGGACCCCCTACGTTTCGGCGATCCCGTCTGGTTTCGCGAGTTGGTTACTGAGACAGAAGCGCTGCTCGCCGGCAGGCTGCTGGACGGAGGACCTCGGCCATGAAGCTGCTCCGTTTCGATCTGCTGGCGTTTGGCCCGTTCGCCGATGTGTCAATCAACTTGGAGGAAGGCAATTACGGCCTGCATGTCATCTATGGCCTGAACGAGGCGGGCAAGAGCTCCGCCTTGCACGGCCTCCGCCAATTGTTCTTCGGCATCGACGAACGCACTGCCGATGGCTTCCTCCACGGTTATGACCGCCTGCGGCTTGGCGCCAAGCTGCGGCACAGCGACGGCACCCTGCTGGAGTTTATCCGCCGAAAAGGACGCAAGAACGATCTCCGCGCCTCCGACGACCGCACCGTGCTGGAGCCGGAGATGCTGGCCCGCTTCCTTGGCGGTCTAGAGCAACGCGCTTTCGAGCGCGTGTTCGGCATCGACCACGTGGCATTGCGAACGGGTGGCGATGAGATCGTGCAAGGACAGGGGGAACCGGGCCAAGCGCTGTTCGCCGCCGGCGCGGGGATCGCCGGACTCCGCGCCGTGCAAGACGGCTTGCAACAGGAGCTGGAAGAACTCTTCAAGCCGGCTGGTCGCAAGCAGCGGATCAATGCCGCACTCGTCGAGCTGCGCGATGCGCGGGACGAGGTGAGGCGCTTGCAGCTCTCCAGCGATGATTGGCAACGCCACAAAAACGCGCAGGACGAGGCCGAGCGAAAGAAACGCGAACAGGAGACCGAAATACAAGAGCTGCGGCGCCGACAGCAACGGCTGCAACGACTACGCGACGCGCTGCCGGCCATCGCCGAACGTAAACAAATCCTCGTCGATTTCCACGACCTTAGGTCTGCGCCGCGCCTGCCTGCCGAGTTCGGCAATAAGCGTCACGCTGCACAAGCGGCTCAGACCCTGGCCCGCGATCGATTGGAACGTGCGAAAAGACAACTGAAAGAGGTCACGCGCCGCTTGGGGGAGCTGGACGTTCCAGAATCGCTGTTGCAACGGGCCGGCGACATCAAGGATATTCACCGCCTACTCGGCGAATACCAAAAAGCAGCTCTGGATCGGCCTCGCAATGAACTATTGGCCAAGACCGTCGAACACGAGGCCAAAGAGATCTTACGCTCTTTGCGCCGCGAACCGGACCTCGAACGGGTCGATGACCTGCGGCTCGGCGCGGATGAGCCTCCGCGCATCCAAGAGCTCGGCGGCAAGCAAGAACGGCTGGGTGGCCGGCTGTCCACGGCTCTCGAAACAGTTGGCGATCTGAACACCGAGTTGGAACAGGCACGCGAAGTCCTGCAAAGGCTGGCAGCGCCGATCGACAGCGCAGAGCTACGGCAGGCAGTACGGCAGGTGGATTTGCAAGGGCCTTTGGAAGAGGAGCTGCTGACGCTCCAGAACAAGCTTCACAGCGACGAGGCACAAGCCGCGCTACAGCTCAAACGCTTGCCCCTTTGGTCCGGCGCACTAGAAGAGCTGGAACGTGCCCCCGTTCCCACGGTGGAGACCGTCGATCACTGTGCTGAGGAAGGGAAGGAAGCTGGTCAGAGCGCACAGAAGCTGCAAGACGGCCTCCACGACGCGGAAAAACAATTGCGGGAGCTGGACAAGCAACTCCATCAACTGGAATTGCAACGCGACGTACCCACCGAGAACGACCTGGACGCTGCTCGGCAACGTCGTGACGCCGGCTGGCGCGTCGTGCGGCAAGCGTGGCTGGAGGACAGCGTCGACTCCGCAACCGAACGAAGCTTTGTCGAGGAGTTTGCGCCGGCAGCCGATCTCCCCAGCGCGTATGAGCTCAGCGTGACACGCGTAGACGACGTTGCGGACCGATTGCGCCGCGAAGCCGAGCGCGTTGCCCGCAAGGCCGAGCTGCTTGCGGAAAGCCAGAAGCAGGAAGCGTGCCGCAACGATTTGCTCCAGCGAAGCAACCAAGCGGCCGCGGAACACCAACGCCGGCAGGAGGAATGGTCCGCCATGTGGCGACCGGCCGGAATGGAGCCTCGCTCCCCCGCCGAGATGCGCGGCTGGCTCAAACAACACGCTGACTTGCTCTGCCTCGCGGGCGACCTGCGGCTCCAGCGAAATCATTTGCAATTGCTGCAAGGAACGATTTCCGCCGCACGCACGTTCCTCGGCGGTTGCTTGGAACGCATCGGCCTCGCCGCGCCGCCAGCGGCAACTTCACTAAGCCTCTTGATCGCGCACTGCCACGCTGTCGTGCTGCGCGAGGAAGAGCGGGAACGCAACCGTAGTCAGCAGCAAAACAACATCGCGCGGCTGGAAAGGGAGTTGGCCTCGGCACGGGAAAAGGTCCGCACCGCGAGCGAGGAATTGGAGACCTGCAAAGAGCAGTGGGCGACTGCCGTGGCGCGCATTGGCCTTGGCGCCAACGCGACTCCCAGCGCGGCGAATGCATTTCTCACCCAGATTCAACAGCTCTTTCAAAAGCTGCGCGAGGCGCAGGGCTTTCACAAACGCAACGAAGGCATTGACCGCGACTTGGAGAAAATCACGCAGCAGGTACACGCCGTCGCGCAAGCAACAGTTCCCGACTTGGTCACGGCCACAGTTGAGACCTGTGTGGAAGCATTGCAGGCTCGGCTTCATCAAGCGCAGCAAGCCGAAGCCACGCAACAGACGTTTCTACATCAACAGGAGAACTGGCAACGTGAAGCCGAGGGGGCCGAAGAAGAGTTGGCCCAAGCCGGCGCTGAGCTGGTGACCTTGTGCCGCGAGGCTGCTTGCCAAACGGAAAACGAACTGCCTTACGCTGAGGAACGATCAGCGCGGCGCGCGAAGTTGGAAGACGATGTGCATCGCAACGAAGAGCACCTTCGCTCACTCAGTGGCGGTATGACCGTGAACGCCTTCGCCGCCGAAGCCGACGCGATCGATGCCGACGCCTTGCCCGGCGAGATCGACCGACTGGACCGGCAGATTCGCGATTTGGAGAAACAGCTTTCGGGCCTCGATCAGACCATCGGAGAGGAGCGAAAGGCTCTCGCCGACATGGGCGGAAGCAGCGCGGCGGCCGACAAAGCAGCGGTTGTGCATGGCTTGCTCGCCCAGGTGCATGAAGACGCTCGCCGCTACGCCCAACTCCGGCTGGCCGCCTATGTGCTGCAACAGGGAATCAATGCCTTCCGCGCGAAAAACCAAGGGCCCTTCCTCGAGCGCGCCAGCCGATACTTTCACGCACTGACCGACGGATCGTTTGTCGAGCTCCAGATCGACTACGACGATCACGACACGCCGTTCCTTGTCGCCGTACGGGGTGGCAACCGTGCGCAGCTCCCGGTGAATGCCTTGAGCGACGGCACCCGGGATCAACTCTACCTCGCGCTGCGGCTGGCCTTCCTGGAAGGCTACCTAGCGAGCAACGAACCGATCCCGTTCATTTTCGACGACATCTTGCTCAACTTCGACGATCCCCGCGCCGCCGCGACTCTGCGCGTGCTCGGTGACTTCTCGAAGAAAACGCAAGTAATCCTATTCACGCACCACGCACACATCGTCGTTTTGGCTCGGGAGCACGTCAGCGACAAAGTGCTATTTGTCCACGACAAAGAACTGGCAACAACTCGGAATTGAGTACGTGGATCGGGCGGGGCTTCCGGTCGCCTGTCAAAGCTCGTCCGCAAGGTCCACCAGTGCTTTCCAATCAAACGGCATGGCGGGCTCGGGGACGGCGGAAATCGCTGGTCACGAGAAAATCGCCGCTGACGTTTCTCAGCGCTTCGTCGAAGCGGCTGCACGCGGCTTCGATGCGGGCGAATGTCTTCTCGTCGTATTTGTCTTCGCGTATGTAGAGGATTAAATACTCGTCTACGATTTCCGGATCGCGATAGACCTCCAGAGAGAATTCGGCATCCGCGCCGAACGTTTGCCGCATCGCATCGACGATTGAGGGCGCCAACGCGGCGAGTTGTGGATGCCGAGTGAGATACGCCGCTACTTCGGCCGGGCGCGGCGCCACGACCCGAAAGTCGGCCAGCTCTGCCAAGATGTTCTCGGCACGGAAGCCGCCCGACGGCATGGCGAACGCTTGCTCCGATCCAGAAGGGCGGGCCGGGCAATCGACGACCGACTTACTGGGTTCCATAGGACTGCTCCTTTGCTGCACCATTGTACCCGGCTGCCGGGAAGCATTCGACGCCACTTCGAGGCAAGTCAGCAACCACCTGGCTGAACATTGTGGCCGGCGCGCGCATCGCATAGACTCAGGGGCGGCCAAGAGAATGCCTACATGCCCCCCGACCTCCCCGCTTCCGACCTGATCCGCCGCTGCCGCGCCGGCGAAGCTCCCGCGCGCGAGCAGCTTTTCGACCGTTATCGCCACTACCTCCGCATCCTCGCCGAGACGCAGGTCGGCCGGCGGTTGCGCGGCAAGTGCGATCCGTCGGACATCGTGCAGCAAACGCTGATGGAAGCGCATCGTGATTTTCCCGACTTCGCCGGCAAGCACGAAGGCGAATTGCTCGCCTGGC
Organism: Gemmataceae bacterium; assembly: GCA_041499805.1. GTDB lineage: Bacteria > Planctomycetota > Planctomycetia > Gemmatales > Gemmataceae > JBGQKZ01. The sequence goes on along the minus strand of JBGQKZ010000006.1, from coordinate 10,108 downwards.
TGCGGCGGATTCTGGCGCACAATCTGTTTAATGAAGCCCGGCGCTTCGCCGCCCAGCAGCGCGACGCGGCGCGTGAGGTGTCGCTGGAACAAATGCAGGCCGGCGTCGATGAATCGTCGGTGCTGCTCGGCCGCTGTCTCGCCGACTCGACGCCGCCGCCGAGCAAGCTCGCAGCACAGCGCGAAGCGGCGGTCGGACTTGCCAATGCGCTCATGCAATTGCCGGAGGATTATCAAACGGTGATCCGGTTGCGGCTATTCGAGGGGCTTTCCGCGGATGAAGTCGCCGAGCAAATGAATCGCACGGCGGGCGCCGTCCGCATGCTGCAACTGCGTGCCCTCACAACGCTTCGGGAACAACTCCGCGAGAGCGACGCGGGGTGAGCTGCACCCTCGGCTTCGGATCGGCACGTCAGGATGCTCGTGGACGTCACAACTCGTTTTGCCAGCAATTCTTGCGTCGCAGCTGACGCACATATGTAAGATAAAAAGGAATTCTGTCATCCGTTTTTCTGTCAGACTGACAAATCGCCGTAAATCGATTATTCAAAGGATGATACGAGAATTACGTGCGCATACGATTTCTCAAATGAGTGCCACAAAGTGCAGTTATGAGAGAGCGCGGAAAGCCAGCAACACGGGCACGTCGCCAAAATGCGTCAAGAAAAAAGTGAACGAAATCCGACCGGGCTCCCCACAGATATAGTCAGCCGCCGTCCCATGTTCTCGAACCGGAAGGAGAAGCACCGTGCGTCTGACCTTGCGAACCTTGTTGGCTTATCTCGACGACACGCTCAGCGCTCACGAGATCAGGGATATCGGGCAGAAGGTCGCGGAAAGCGACGCGGCCCAGGAATTGATCGCCCGCATCAAGCAGGTGACGCGCCGCCGGCGGATCACCACGCCGCCGGCGACCGGGCCCGGCGCGAAGTTCGATCCCAACTCCGTCGCGGACTATCTCGACAACTCGCTCGACGATGAGCAAGTCAAGGAAGTTGAAGAAACCTGCCTCGCGTCGGACGTGCATCTCGCCGAGATCGCGGCGTCGCATCAAATCCTGACGCTTGTGCTCGGCGAGCCGGCCTTGGTGCCGCCCACGTCGCGGCAGCGGATGTACGGCCTGGTCCACGGCCGCGAGGCGATTCCCTACCGCAAGCCGGCGCCGGCGGTGGGGCAGGGGACCATGGTCGATGATTCCGTGGTGGAAGGCGAGCACGATGAAACGATGCTGCTCGGTTTGCCGCTGTATCGGCGTCACGGCTGGTGGCAGTGGGCCTTGCCTTTGACTGCCGCGGTTCTGCTTCTCGCCCTCGTCTCGACGCTGTGGTTCATTTTGCACCCGCTGACGCAGGAGAACCCGCGGGCCGTGCAGGCGACGAATGAGGGCAATCGCCCCGCGCCGGCCGTGCCGGTTGAGCCGGTGAAGGATGAGCCGAAGAACGTCGCCACGCCGCCCGCCGATGAGAAAAAGCAAGAAGCGCCAAGACCTATCGAGGAGCCTGAGAACCCGAAGAAGCCGGCGGACGACAAAGCGACCGCTGTGCCGGCCGTGCCAATGAAGCCGGTCGAGGACAGCAAGCCTCCCGCCGTGGCCGGACCGCCCAAGGCCAGCGTTGAACGCCGCGAGCTGGCCCGTTACGTGTCGCTGCCCGAAGCGAAGCCGAATATCCTCGTGCAGCGTGCCGCCGGCAAGGAACAGTGGACGCGCGTCCGGCCCGAGAGCAAGCTGTTCTCCGCCGACGAGCTCGTCAGCCTTCCCGGCTACCGCAGCGAGATTCGCCTGGAAAGCGACGTGCATTTGCTCCTTTGGGGCAGTGTGCCGGAACAGCTCTACCTTCCCTTGCTGGAAAGCGGCGCAAAGCTGCACGTCCCGGCCAACGGCATCGACGCCGACGTCACGCTGAGCCGCGGACGCATCGTGCTCTCCAACCACAAAGCGGCCGGCCCTGCCGTCGCCCGCGTTCGCTTTCACAGCGAGGTTTGGGACCTGACGCTCCAGGAACCGGGGACGGAAGTGGGGCTCGATCTTCTCGGCTTCTATCCGATCGACGTCGCCTACAAGACCGGCGAGGGGCCGCTCGCCAAATTGATCCTCGTGGTGCTCAAAGGTAAAGCGGGGCTGAAAATCGGCTACGAAGAATACTCGCAGCTCCGCGAAGCGCCGGGGCCGTCCCTCTTCCAGTGGGACAGCCGGGGGAAGGGAGTTATCGGTCCGACGCACCTGGAAGCAGCGCCGCCTGAGTGGAGCATGAGTGCGCCCGCGGCCAGTCAAGAGCAGCTCCAACTCCGCCGCGACATGAACGGCGCGCTCGATGAGTTGAGCGGCAAGCTCACCGACCAGGCGCCGGTGGACGTGCGCCTCGCCGAAGCAGAGAAGAATCCCAATCGGCCGCTGACCCGCACCCTCGCCGTGCGTTGTCTCGGCGCGATCGACGCCGTGCCGAACCTGCTCGACGCGCTCAACAATCCCGATCAGGCCGACGTGCGCGTGACCGCGATTTTTGCCTTGCAACACGGTCTCGGCCGCAACGCCGGGCAATACAAGCGGCTGGAAGAGGACCTCCGCGAAAAACAATACAAGCCGAGCGAAGCGGAAACCATCATGCAGTTCCTGCACGGCTTCACCGCTGAGCAAGTCGCCATGCCGGAGACGTATGAACTCTTGATTTACCACCTCAAAAACCAACGGCTCCCCATCCGCCAGCTTGCCCATTGGCGTCTGCTCGCGATGGTGCCCGACGGCCGCAAAATCCCTTACGACCCCGCCGGCGACACCGAACAACGCGACCGCGGCCACGATAAGTGGAAAGAATTGATTCCCGACGGCAAACTGCCGCCGAAGCCGATGAAGAAGTAGGCAGCGGTCAGGGGTCAGGGGTCAGGGGTCAGGGATCAAGGATCAGGGCAGAAACACTCAACGCCCGCGGGGCCATGCCTCGCGGGCGTTGCTGATTCCTGATCCCTGACCCCTAACCCCTACTTCGTCAGCTGCGGCAACACGAACCACGCGATGACTGTCGTCGCGACGGCGATGATGAGGAGCAGGATCCACTTCACCCAGTCCACGTGGGTGTATCTGCCCGGCGCCAGCTCAATGTGCGGAATGGACGTTGCCGTATCGGTCTTCGCGGTGGCCGCCGGTAACGCCGGCATTCTCGCGGAGCTGCCGGTCCGGGGAAGGCTCTTTACGTTTGGCGGCGTGTCGGCGCGGCGTCCCGGCGGCGGCGGCGTCTCGGCGCTCGACGGCGCCGCGATGCGGGCGGCCGTCATCGGCGCCGGCGACACAACCAAATCGCGAAATTCCGGAAAACCACGTAACGGCTCGAACGGACCGTTCTTGTCGCGGCTCGCACGGATATTGGCGGCGTCGCCCAACAGACCTTCGCGCAGCGAGCGGCGAATGCCTTGAATGTTGCCTTTGACCGTGTGCGCGGTCCCGTCGTCGTCCCGATAGACCAGGAACCAGGCCTCGGCCCCGCCGGTGCTGGGCGACACCGTCGCCGACTTGCGCGTCGTGTGACCGATCAGGTCTTCCACGAACTCACGGCAGGACGTGGGCCGCTGGTCGGGATCGGCGCTCATGGCCCGGCGAATCGCCCAGTCAATGCGATCCGAAATCGACGGCACCAGCGTCCGCGGCGGCGTCAACTCGTTATTGATCTTCTTCATCCACGCATCGAGCGGCCCGCTGGAACGGAACGGCAACTCCCCGGTCACCATCATGTACAGCGTCGCGCCCAGCGAATAAATGTCGCAGCGGATGTCGACGTTCTTGGCGTTGCGGAACTGCTCCGGGGCCATGAAGTGCGGCGTCCCCAATCCGCGGCCTGTCTTTGTCAGATTCAGGTCGGTTTCCATTTCCTTGACGAGACCCAAATCGGCCAACTTGGCGACGCCGTCCGGGGCCACCAGGATGTTGTCCGGTTTCACGTCGCGATGGATCAAGCCTTGCTTGTGTGCCCGGTGCAGGCCCTGCGCCACTTGCGCGACGATGCGGATCGCCTCCGCTTCGGACAGTTGTCCCTCGCGCTCGATCTTTTGCCCCAGCGACTCGCCTTCCACGTACTCCATGACGAGGTACGGCATGTTGTTCGCTTCGCCGTAGTCGAGCGCGCGCACAATATTCGGATGATCGAGCCGGCTGGCGGCGCGGAATTCTTGCTCGAAGCGTTTCACCAAGACGGCATTGCTGGCGAGGTGGGGTGGCACGATTTTGACGGCGACGATTTGGCCGCTGTGGCGGTGCCGGCCTTTATAGACGGTCCCCATGCCGCCCTCGGCGATCTTCTCGAGAATCTCGTAGTCGCCGACGTTGTCGATAAGCAGCTTCGATGTATCCACTGGCATCGCCGCGGTTCTCCCCCCGCCGGCTAGAGAATCGACACCTAGGGGCTTTCGGGGGACGGGATTCTGTCCCTGCCTCAATTCCCTTTGTAGGGATCGAAAGCCGAAAGCGGTGTCGCCTATGCGTGTTTCAACAATTCTATCTTGCGGATTGGCCTCGCGCCCGTCAAAATTGGGGAATTGGCTGAATGACCTGCTGAAAGAGGGATCAGGAATCGGGAATCAGGTATCGGGAATCGGGAAACAATGGAAAAGCGCGAAGCCATCCCTAATCCGTAATCCCTGATCCCTGACCCCTGACTGCAAGACCTGTCACCGGCCGAATCTCCGGTAAGAGCGGAACAGTTGTCAGATTGCGAAGAGTTCGTCCTATCTGCCTCTTTTTCCCGGAAGCCGCCGGCGCAGGCGGTAATTCGCTTGGCAGCAGTACGGTCTTTCGTCACAATCTCATTCACGGACGATGAGTTCGCTCACCCATCGGAACAAAGCCGCAGACCCATCTGGGGAACCGCCGCATGTCGCTATTCGGAAAAATCCTCGCCGTCCTGAATGTCGTGGCCGCCATTGCGTTTGTGTATTTCGCGACGACGGACTACGCGAAGCGCCAGGCGTGGGCCCAGTCCGCTTTCCGCCACGAGCTGCAAATCACCGGCTTGCCGGTTGACGACAAGGTCGTCGATGTGGATGGCGTACCGATCGTCGAAAACATGACGCCGGCGACTTTGCAACAGGTGTTCACCGGTATCGGGCAGCCCGTGAAGACGCAGCGCGAAGAGGTCAACCGCGTTCGCACCCAGCTTCAGGCCAAGGCCGACGATCCCAATATCCAAGGAACGAAAGCCGAGAAACTCGCCCGCATTCTCCTGCCTCTGGCCCAAACAGGCCCTCATCGCGAAGAGTTGATTCGCCTGATGACCAAAGATCCGCGGGCCCAGCTCACCGAGCAAAACCTCGTCGATGAATTCAACCGGCTGTTCGACGGCGCGACACGGGCCGGCGGCAGCGAAATGCCTCCCGACGGGCAGCGCGACGGCATCGCCGCCCTGCTCGTGCCGCTGTGCGTGTTCGATGGCGAAGGCCTGCCGCAAGACATCAACGCGGACCCCGTGGAATCGCCCGGCTACAAGCGGGCCGTCGTTGTCATCGGACTGGAAGAAGCCGCCAGGGCGGTAAAGGCCCGAGCTTTCGCGCTGCAACAAGTCGCCCAAGACATCGCACAGTCCGCCGAATACGACCGCGCCAACTTCGTGGCGACGAACCAGAAAGTCCTGATGGAGCTGCAAACGCTGCTCAAGGAATTGGAAGCCGCCAAGTACGCCGACGGCGTGCAGCAAGGCTTGGTGCAGAAGCACCAGTTGGTGGTCGATAAGCGCAAGAACGACGTAACGGAGATGGAAAACCAGCTCAAGGAAGCGATCGCGAAGACGCAAGCCGTCCTCAAGGATCAAGCCGCCGTCGAAGCCGCCCTCTTCAAAAAACAACAAGAGAAGAAAGCGGCTCAGGAGAAGAACAACGCCTTGGAGAAGGAAATCGAGAAGCTGGAACAGGGGCGCTAACCTCCCTCCCCTCTCCCCGGAGCACAGGGGCAAGGGGCGTACGAGCAAGAGGACATCCATGACTAAGGCCGCCAAGATTCTGATCTTCGTCAACGCCGCCGTCAGCGTGATGCTCGCGGCGTGGGCGTTGGGCGTTTATACGCAGCACGTCGATTTCTCGAACCGGGCCGGTACCGCGGACAAGGCGCCTGGCGTCATCGCCGTGCTCACCGCCCGCATCAGTGAGGTCAACAAAGATCGGGCCACTTCGGAAGTCGCCGCCGAGCAGTCCCTCGCCGCCGTTCGTCAGAGAGAAGACCAGCGTTGGGCCAATCAAAAGTGGTACGGCGAGCAGCTGAATTTGCTGGAAGTCGGCCAGACGCCTGTAAAGGCGGTTCAAAGAGGCCCGCTTGCTCAGGATCCGTTGATTCGACCGACGCTGGAAGATGCGAAGGGTCCCGGCGGCCAGCCGGTCAAGCCGCGTGCGTTCTACTACGACGACCTGGCCGCCACCCGCAAGGCGACCGAGGACAAAATGAAGAAAATCGCCCGCCTCGTCGAGGAAGAGAAGCAATTGACCGAAACGATCGACGGTCCGAAGGGTCTGCGCGTGCAAATCTTCCACGAGGCCGACAACCAAATGCGGGTCGCGGAGGAAGAAAAGGATTTGCAGCCCGTCCTGGTAAACACCGCCGCGGAAGCGGAACGGCTGAAGAAACGCCAAGACTCCCTCAACAAACGCGTGGACGAATTGAAAAAGGGCAAGGAAGAGAAGAAAACGCTAACCGCACGGTAAGATAGGTTAGGAGTCCGACCCGCCTGCGAGGGATTCTGCCTTCTCTCGCTCGCACGTCGGGCTCCGCGAATAACCGCAGTTGACAGGCCCCCACTGTCTCGGCATAATCCCGCCCCTCTCGACATGGGGGAGATAGAGAGCGGGGCACAGAGTCGGAACGGAGGAGCTTTCGGCCGCGGCGCCAGCGCAACTCATCAGCCGCTCCGAAAGGGGGAACGATCATGACCACAATAGGTAAGATTCTTGTCGGTGTGAACTTTCTTTTCAGCATCATCATGGCCGCGCTGGTTATCTTCGTCTACGTGGCGAGGACAAACTGGCACCACGCCTTTGAGGAGGCGAGCAAAAAGGTACAGACGGCCAACGCCAGCGTTCAGGCCTATGCCGGCGAGTCGGAACGGATCCAAGCCGAAGCCAAAAACCGCGAAAACGAGCTGAACACGAAGCTTGCCAACATGGACAAGCAGCTCAAGGCGGAAGTCGCGACGCGCCAAAAGGTGGAGTCTGACCTGACCGCTGTGAAGAGCCAGGTCAATACCGGACAGGTCGCGTCCGCGAGCAGCGCCGAAGAAGTCACCCGCCGCGATGCCGAAGTTAAGAACCTGCAAAAGAAGATCGACGAGCTGAACGCCGAAAAGTTCGCACTCGTGAAACAAAGCAACGAGCTGCGCGACAAGTTCATGTCGGCGGACATCGCCAAGAACGCATTGATGGTCCGCAGCGAGGGCCTTGAGTCTCAGCTCCAGGAGTTGGCCAAGCAGCTCGCCAAGGCGAAGGCCGGCGGCGGCGCCGGCGCGCTGTTGACGTCGAATAATCCGCCCCCCGAAGACGTGGAAGGCCTTGTGAAGTCCACCGATTCGAGCGGCCTGATCACCCTGACGATCGGCAGTGACGCCGGTTTGAGCCCCGGCAACACGCTCGAGATTTACCGGCTCAGCAACGATCCGACCAAGTCGAAGTACCTGGGCCGCATTCGCGTCATGGACGTGCGCCCGAACGAAGCCGTCGCCAAACCGGTGTCGCGGCCGCTCGGCACGATCCAGGTCGGCGACCGCGTGGCGAATCGGATCAAGATTGGTTAATGAACCTCTTGGCTTGAATTCATCATCCCCTGTTATCACCCGCTGAAGAGAGGATAGAACGATGGCTGCCCGAGGCGCGACGGTTGTAGCGAAACCCGGCAGCGACGCTTACGTCGGCCTGCTGGCGGTCTCGCTGGTTGCCATGATTGTCGGCTGCGCGCTGCTTGGTCTCGATCTGTCACAGTATCCCGATAAGGTCCCGAGCGTGCCGCAGGTAAGCGTGCCGCAAAAGGGCCAGGCCCCGGCCGGCGCTGGCGCGCCTGTCGGCGGCGGTGCGGTACCCGGCGCGCCCGGCGCCGGCCAACCGATGCCGCCGATGTAGCCAGGCGGCTGCTCGCGAACGAGATTTTACGGCCCGCCGGTTGATCCCGGTGGGCCATTTCTTTGCGCGGCGAGCGGCCGGCGTCAGCCTGCCGCTCGCCGCGCTTCCTCGCTGCGTTGTAGCCTCTTCACGTGCCCTCTATACTTCACTGAGGTCCGCAACGAAATCGTGTAGGGGATTCCCATGCCGGCACGTGTGGTGTTGGCAATGAGCGGCGGCGTCGATAGCTCCGTGGCCGCGTACCTGCTCAAGAAGCAAGGCCACGAGGTCATCGGCCTCTTCATGCGCACCGGCGTTCACGGCGAAGAAGAATCGCCGTCGCGTAAGAAGGGCTGCTGTTCCGCCCTCGACGCCGGCGATGCCCGCCGCGTCGCCGACCGGCTCGACATCCCCTTCTACGCGCTCGATTTCGAGCAGGATTTCAATCGCATCATCGACTACTTCGCCGACGAATACCTCGCCGGCCGTACCCCCAATCCGTGTGTCGTCTGCAACAACTGGCTGAAGTTCGGCAAACTTTGGTCCTACGGCAAACAACTCGACGCCGACTTCATCGCCACGGGCCACTACGCTCAAATCGTCAATTCCGAGCTGCGGCGCGCCGCCGATCCGGACAAGGACCAATCCTACGTCCTCTTCGGCCTCCGCAAGAGCCTGCTGCCGCACCTCCTTTTCCCGATCGGCCATTTTCGCAAGGAACAGGTGCGCGAGCTGGCTCGCGAAGCCGGTCTGCCCGTCGCCGACAAGCCGGACAGCGTTGAGATTTGTTTCGTGCCCGACGGCGATCACGCCAGCCTCATTCGCCGCCGGAGGCCGGAAGCCGTCACCGCAGGTCAATTCGTGGATACCGCGGGCAACGTGCTGGCCGAACACGACGGTTTCGAGCGGTTCACGATCGGCCAGCGCAAAGGCCTCGGCTACGCGGCCGGCGAACGCCGTTACGTGCTCGAAATCGTGCCGGAGAGCCGCACGGTCGTCCTCGGCGACCGCGACGAGCTGTTGGCCACCGGCCTTGTCGCGTCGCGGGTCAACTGGCTGATCGATGCGCCACACGAGCCGCGCGCCTGCGAAGCAAAGATCCGCTACCGGCACACGGCTGCCGCCGCGCAAGTGGAAGCGACGCCGGACGGCGGCGCCCGCGTGACCTTCGCCGAACCGCAGAGCGCGATTACGCCGGGACAAGCCGTCGTCTTCTATGACGGGCCGCGCGTGCTCGGCGGCGGATGGATCGAAACGGCTTCCTCATTGAAAGGGCGCGATCATGATCGTTGAACGGGGAACGGTACACGGCGACGAAATCGTGCTGGAAAAGCCGCTCGATTTGCCCGACGGCACCGAAGTGCTCGTCCACGTGCAGCCCGCGCCCGCCGCCGTGGGCGAGCAATCTCCACTCTCCGCAGCGGAGATAACCGCATTGCCCTTTTTTGGCATGTGGGCAAATCGTGACGACATGGGCGACAGCGCGGATTGGGTCCGCGAGGAGCGCAAACAGTGGCAACAGCGAGCGGCCCGCCGGGATTGATCGACACGGATGTATTGATAGATGCTCAACGTGGCGTGGCGAACGCCACCGCATTTCTTAGCGCCCAGCAATCAGCGAACGGTGTTTGGATCAGCATCATTTCGGCAATGGAATTAGTTGCTGGAAGTCGCAACGCCCAGGAATTGACATTCGTCCAACAATTCCTCCAGCGCGTATCCGTTGTGCCCGTTACCTCCGCTGCGTCGCGTCTCGCATTGCGGCTCATGGAGACGTTCTTTTTGAGCCACCGTCTTCTCATTCCCGATTCGCTCATTGCCGCGAGTTGCGTCAAAAGAGGGTGTGTTCTTTACACGCGGAACACGCGCCATTTTCAGATGATCCCTGGGTTGACGACAGTTCGACCGTATTAACCCAAGTTACTGAGTTACAAGAAAAAAGCGCGATTTTCCGGCTGTTTAGCGACGCAAGTCCTTATTTGGCAATGCGCGCTCCGGCAAATCAGCGTGTAGTGAAGACCTACCCCCTTGCATCGGCCCTTTTGCATGTG
>JBGQKZ010000005.1:0-165263 GCA_041499805.1 Gemmataceae bacterium | reverse complement strand
GGCGTGCCGATCCCGCTTCGTGGTTGCGAAGCGCGCACTTCGCTGAAAGACCCACGCTGAGACGGAGCCTCGGCTCCGCTCTCGTTTTACTTGGGACGAGCCGCCCGGCTCGTCTCCATCGAGGCCATAAGAAGTATCCAAACGCTCCACCTGACCGCGGCCGCATTACGGTTTTCGTGGTCCAACGGCGCTCCCGCGGCCCCGGCAGGTGAGCTTTGGCGTTCCCTCTCCCGTATTCGCGGGAGGGTTAGCAGTCCGTTGACGTACTCTCCGCCTGGCGCATTCTCTCGGGCGACGATCACCCTGGATGACTCCGCATGGCAATGGGCAAACGCAAGGCGCGACCGGAACCGCTTATCGTCGCTGCCAACCGACTCACACCATCGGCGGCCATCCGCTCAACCAGAAGCTCAATCAACTCCTTGATGAGGATCGCGTTGACGCACCGCTACAGGACGACTCCACATGCTAACATTGTGACCACTCGCGTCCGCGGTATGATGCGCGCTTCGGTCCGACCCGCCGATAGGATCTCGCGGACTTAAACCATTCCTTCAGACGTCGAGGTTCCGCGAAACTGGCGACTGGATTTGAACTCCTGAACCTTCGTGTCACAAACAACTTATGGACCGGGGCGAAAGTTCTGCAACATTCACATGGCCAGTACATCAGCCATGCAACAACGGAAAAAGATTCCTTGCAACAGTTGTGGGTTTGCTGACATGTCGCTCAGTTTTTGCTTTGTGATGGTCTTGAGTTCTACCTTGGTCTTCGCTTGATGCCCTTTGAGTTCTTGATGCGTGAGATGGTTCCACACCTTTTCGTCCGGATTCCAATCCGGAGAGTATTTGGGGAGCCAAAACACGTGAAGTCGGTGTTGAGAGTCAATGTAGGCCTTGGTCTTCTTGGAGGTATGTGGTGGCGCCTGATCCATCACAACTACCGGGTGACGTCTGGGATGATGGCGGAGCATCTGTCCCAAGAAATCGATTACTTCGTCGGATGCGATTCGCTTCTCATGCAATCGAAAGATCAATTGGCCACGATGCGTGATGGCCGACACTGCCGATACTCCTCCGCGCGTGCCTGTCACACGCTGCTTCGGCGTGCGGCCCACGAGCCCCCACGTCTTACCCAGCAGCGCCGTCAGCGAAACGTTCGCTTCGTCCTGGAAGTAGAGAATTGCCCTGTATTTCCGGACCGCGCGGCGAATCCGCGGCAATTCGCTACGTCGCCATTCGGCTCGCTCTTCCTCGGACAACTCAAAATACTCTCGCTCGGGCTTTTGATAGCTCAGCCCAGCCTCGTGCAGTCGCCGCAGCACCGTCCGTTTGGACAGGACAACACCGAACTCACTTCCAATTACTTGGATCAATCGGCGTGTCGTCCAAAAGTCGGTTTCATACCCAAACGCGGAAGCCGGAGCCAATACCATGTCCACCAAAGCGTCCGCATCGAGGCCCGCAAGCTTTCGTGGACGCCCCGAAACCGGCTTTCGCTCCAAGCCGGTTTCCCCGTCAGTCTCAAACCGCTTCAGCCAGCGATGAATCGTCGAACGATCCGTGCCGTACGCCTGGGCGACGTCTGTGATCACCATGCCGCCATCAATCACTGCACGAACGGCCCGAATCCTGAGATCATACGTCGAATACACCGACAACTGTGGCGATCCTTCGCTCATACCCGAGAGTTATCGCCAATCAGCTGAAAACTGTCAATCTGTGTTGCAGAACTTTCGCCCCGGTCCATACGATGGTTGCCCCACGGTCGATCGATTTTGGTCACGCCATCTCGGACCCAAACGGCAGGCTGGACAATCGGCGCAAGGCATTGGCAAACAACGAGAAAAGCCCACCGCGACGGAGGACATTGGGCTTCGTGTCCAATCAAGTCGGGACGACAAGACACCGTTAGAACTTTTTCTCCGGGGCATTGCTGGCTGGGACGTCATTCTGCGGCGGCGGCTAGATGACGGAAGTCATTTACGGAACTGATGTTCGAGCCAATTCCTCGCCTTCAAGTGTCGAGCGACTCCTCCCATTCGGAGCCCAAGACCCAAGAGAGTGCCGACAACTTGCCGCTCACGAGTCCCCACTCGAAGTCGTCCCATCCGAGATTCTTCCGCCCATACTTCCGTTCGATACGGCGGGCTGCTTTTTTCGCCGTCTCCAGAATTTTCTTCTCGGCTGGCCTAAGCGGCTCTTCGCCGGTTTTTATCCGGTGGAGCCAGTTTTGGTGACGGTTCCACCAAACTTTGTCCCAAAATTCCTTATAGGCCGCGAGGATTGAATCGTCGCTGCGACGGAGAATCATGGGCCACTCCTCGCCCTCCACTTCGTCGCTTGGAATCCATTCAACTTTGTCGCCCTCTGCGGTATACCCGACGCGATGTCCGTTGGGGCCGACCTTGCCGGGCTCGACCGGGTCCTTCGGGATCGTCGCTCGCCTTCCGAGCAACTCATCGCGGTATTGCTTAAAGATTTCGGGCGTAATTTTGTTTTCGCGGTGGATACGGATGATGTCCGTGATTTTGAGTGCCTGGTCAATCTTGTCGGGTCGTGATTTCTTAAGCTTTCGAACCTCAGTGGTGAGATCACGAATTAGGGTGCTTTTCAACTGATCGACAGATGAGAATGAGCCGACCAACGCGGTCTTGTAGGTCGCGTCTTTGAACTTCTTGAGCTTCGCGTGCTGCTTCACGTCGATTTTGCCCGGATCGACCGGCCGACCTGAAAAGTAGAGCAATGCCGGCTTATTCGCGGCCACGAACTGGTCGATCTCTTCAACAGTTCCGGATTCCGCCACTCCTGTGCCCGTCCCGAGTTTGGTCCAGAAGAGGCCGACCAGCACGTCCGAACTGCTAACGAGTTGCTCGTTGATCGCCTGCTGCGGCCGAACGCCGGAGTGGGGTGTGGCATGGGTTTCCCACTTTACAGGCAGCAATACGATGGACTCTGCCAAAGCGTGCAGCGCATTCCAATCATTGACGGCATCGGTTGCTACTTGGCGCTCTTCGGTCAAATCGGAGGGCGAAGCGATCAGGACTCGGTAGGTGTTTGCCTTGAATGACATAGCAGTTACCCTTTCGACACCGAGACACTAGCCAGAGTTCTTGCGGCGGTCAACGACTGCTTTCGCCACAATGCCTCGTCATTACGAGCCGCACCCGCGCTCGTAGGGTTCCGCTAGAACTCGGAGTCCTCGTACTCTCGCGGCAGGGCACTCATCTCGACTACGGCGTCCCAGTGTGTCGCATCCACGGCAGGACTTTCGCTTGGTACGCACCGAACTTATTGACAAAGTCTTCGGCCCAGTTTGCGGCTGACTCAACCGCTTGTTCTAGACCATCAGGCTCGTATGCGATCTTGTGCCAATTGTTCTGTTTGGCATACGCATCTTCAAACATCCACGTCGCACCCTTACCTTTTTCTTGCAGAACAACGGTGACGCATTCGGCAGCTTTGGCAACGTGGGGCATCTCGTAGAGGTGGCCTGATGGTTCCGTGTTTTCAACGACCACGAATTTGGCGGTCAGTGCATATCGCATTACCTTCTGGATGACGCTTTCTCCCGTCCGGTCGGGTTGTTCCTTGATAATGTAGGTGAAGTACCCAAGGTCTTGCAGGCGGGCAGCAATCCTCTTTAGCAAGTCCATTGATGGCCCGGTATCCTTCCCGAGCACAAGTACGGAATCCGAATTCTCCAAGATCGAGTCGGCTCGGCGGCAGACAAGGTCGTAGCTTGCTTTGATCGACTCGATTACGACCTCAATCGGCATGTCAGTAGGAAGTCGCAAGTCCCATCGAACGAAGATGTGAACGTCCTCATCATCGCGTTCTGGCTTGGCGAACGGCTGCCCTTCATGTGCTAACCGGCGAATGGCTCTCTCCATCGCTTCGGCAAAAGCGTATGCCGAGAATTTATGCTCCCAATACTTTGTGTACATGTGGTCTTCTATGCGACAGACCAGGGTGGTTCCCTCTCGTGAAATAGTCGTCTCAGGGAAATAGTCGTCCATCACCGCGATATGGATATCTTCGGGCATAGATCCCAAAGTGAGAGCGCTAAGCTCACTGAGTGAGACAGGGTCTTGATCGTCGTACCGGAATTCTTGCCATTCGTCGAATTCCTCGCTTTCGTTGTCATCGTTGTCAATCATTATTCGGTAAGCCCCCAACCTACACTCGAAGAAAGCTCTCGGCCTCGATTAGCCGCTCAAAATGCCGCTCCACCTGTCCCGGCAACTTCCCTCCCGTCACGAGCAAGCCCAACTCCATGTTGATGGTGAAGGCGTACTCGGTGAAGTTGGCGCTCGACAGGAACATCCGTTGTCCATCGGCCACGGCGCATTTGACGTGGAGGATGCCGATCTTCCCGTTGTCGTCCTTGGGCCGGTTCTCCTGGGGCCAGTAGTACACCGAGCAGGATGACGCGACGTTGTTGCCAAGAGCCAGCAGGCAGTCATATTCGCCTTGCCCTTCAATCCGGTTAGGCGTCTCGACAATCAACCGGATGCCAACGCCCCGGTTGGCCGCAGCCACAAGAGCCTCGCGGATGCGAGGAATGCGGTAGACGGCGTAGCTCACGACCGTTAGACACCGTGTCGCCGAGTTGACGACTTCGAGGATGGCCTGCTCCGTGTGCCGGAACCTCGTTTCGGCAGATTCGGGGCCAGTCCAGACGATCTCGACCGTTTCCTCGTGCCTGTGGTCATGTTCGCTCTTGGCTGCGGTCAACAGAGCAACAGCGACCGCCTCTGAGCCGACGCTGCTAGCATGAGAATACCATAGGTCGAGGAAGTCGGCGGTGGCATCACGGAAGTCAGGCGTTGGCAGGCTTTGCAGAATCGCCTGCCGTGCCGCTGGCCGCTCAAGTCCACCGTGTTGCGCAACAGTTTCGGCCACTGCGATCATCACCGAATAGGGCAGGCGATCAGCCAGTTGTGCCGCTGCCGCTCCAATTTGATGATGTTCGTGGTTCATGGTGATTACTCGAAGAACGCCAAGTCGCTGCGTTCGACTGTCGAAACCAGTACGGCCCGATCCAGATACTTGTTGCCGCGCTCGCAGGACGTTTCCGGTGCGAAGAGGCAGGCGTGGCACGAGGCGGCGTGCAGCGTATTTCCCTCGTGATACGGGTGATGCTCGGCGCAGAGCGGATCGCTGGCGCAGAGCCGCATGTTGTCCAGGGCTTGGTCGAGATGCCGCTCCAGCGTCTCCGGCTTGCCGAGCGACACCAGACCACCGAGCGTACCTTCGCTATCGGGCGCTGCGGTGTAGATCAACACGCCCGCCATCTCCGGCTCGTCCTCGCCGGGTTTCCGGGAGTAGATGCGTTCCCGGAGCGAGGCCGTGGTGTACCCGCACTCAACGGCGAGTTGCCGGATAAGGGCGTGTGCGAACGAGTGCAGCAGCACGAACCGGATGCCGGGGTAGAACTCCTGGGGTGGTTCCAGTTTCCGGGCGATGCGCCAACGCTCGTGAGCTTCCAGGAACACCTCGTCGAGGCTCTTGGCCTTCTTGACCCACTTCTGGATCACATCTTCCTTGAACTGGAAGAACAGCCCTTCGCCCCGAATCTCCGAGGACGGAACCCAGGTCGGTTGCGTGCGTGAAAGTCTGGCCCTTTGATTCTCTGGAAACGCAGCCGGGTTGTCGTAGTCGCTGGGCGACTCGATGCGGGTGAAGCCCACGAGCGCCCGCACTTCCCGCAGCCGCTCGGCCAGGACGATCTTTTCAAAATACTTGGCGTAGCGCTTCGGCGGCGCTGCGACCCGTAGCTGGAAGTCCCGGCTCTTTTCCGCCGATTCCGGGTCGATGAAAACTTCCCATTCCGGCGTCTTGAGGTCGGTAGGCTCGGTGCCTTCGGTCGGCACCGCCGTCTTCTTGGTTTGCACGGCCTTCCAGATTTCGGCGGGCGTGTATTCGGACAAATCGCGCAGTTGCGGCGTCACCTGCTGCAAGAGTTCGATATTCTGCTCGCTCTGCACCTTTTCCAAGATGGTCCAGCAATCTTCCACAAGTTGCGCCAACTTGCCGGACGCCTGTGGGATCGCCAGCGCCGACAGCATGATGCCGAACCAGGAGTTCGACGCACCCTGTAGCATCGGCTCCATGCGCATGTCTTTGCCGTTCGGTGCCTTGCAGCCTGCTTCGTCGTGATCCCGAAGGTGTGGCCGACGTGCCTTGCACACGGGCAGTGCCATCAGGTCCATTTTGAAGGCGTCGGACATGGGCCGGATCGCCCCGCAGTTTTCACCCTCGCATTGCACGAAGATGCTTGCCGCTTCTCCCGTGGCCGATGTTTCGAGGAGCTTCAGTCCGCCCTTGCAGTTGGTCGGGCCACGATGCACGAACTCCCGCCAGGGGAAGTCATCGAAATGCCCGTTCTTGCAGGCCACGATGAAGCGGGCAGGCACCACAGTCGGCGACTTGCCCGGCTTCGTGCAGTTGGCGTGGACGTAACGAATCTGCTCGGTGCGGTAGGGCGTCTCCAGTTTGAACAGGCCGCTGCCCAACGGGGCCAACCGCCGACAATAGGGACAGACCATCCAGCGTGGAAACGGAGCGACCGGGATGCCGATCAATGACGAAGCATCAAACTGGTTGACCTGATAAGTATCAGGCACGACGGGAGCCGAACGCAGGGAACGAACCTGATGCCCCAGCACTTCCTTCACCGAAGCCAGCAGCCGTTGCTCGCCGATCTCCACGGTATCCTTGAGCGGCCAGTCTTCCAGGCCCATCACCATGACCGACAAATTCGGCAGGTCGATGATCGAACCAATGCCGAATGTCGTTAGCGCCTGGCTGGGCCGCAGTTCGCCCACCTTGCAGCGTTTTCCTTCTCTGGTAGTCATAGTGTGGCCCCTCCTTCTTCCTCGTCGTCCTCGCCGTTGTCGTCCAGATTGTAGTCGTCAAGAATCAGATTGGCCGTTGGCTCGACATCCCGCAGCGAGTTGAGGCAAGTGAACTCGTCCCACGGCTCGATACTCGGCTTGCGGAGCAGACCAACCGTCACCCCATCTTTTTTCGTCTCGTATCCAAGCTGACTTCCCTGGGCTGTCCGTTGTGCCCGCTTCTGCCACAAATCCATCTTGTGCTTCAGTTCCTGCCGGACTTCATCGGCAGCTTCCACCCCGGCAACCAACTCGGCCCGCCGCGTGATCGCTTCGATGGCATCTTTGACGTATTGGTGGCTGCGTTGCGTTGCCATTAGCATCGCCTTGTCGTTCGAGTTGAACTCGATTCCCGGCTGACGAATCAGCGATACCAGCAGCGCCGCCAATCCACGGCTCGTGGCCCCTGCCGAAAACGGCGTGACCGAGAGAGCTTCGACATGCTTGTAAAACGTGGAGTGGTAATGCTCGAAGGTCTCGTAATGGGACAAATCTCTTGGCCTTGCCCAATTGAAGACCGTGCAGACGAGGCCGGGGTGCTTACGACCGACACGGCTGGTGGCCTGGATATATTCCGCCGTCGTCTTCGGTTGACCGGCCACGACCATCAGGCCCAACCGTGGCACGTCCACGCCGACCGAGATCATGTTGGTGGCGAGCAGCACGTCTAGAGGTCGAGGAATGAACTCGCCACTCGCCTTGCGGTTCTTGATCTCTTCCAGGATTGCCGGATCGAAGCGGCTTTCCAACAGGTCCAGCGTTTCGGGAATCGCCGCCGATCCCAGTCGGGAGGTCAGTTCCTTAACCGTGTCCGGCGTGTAGAGCGTGCGATTCGCCAGCCCACGATCTGCCATTTTGCGAAGACGAGTCCGCACGTCGTCATCAACTAGGCGCTTCATGCCACCGAGTTCCCGTAGGCTGTTGAAGTAGCCCACCAGTGTCATCCAGGCGTCGGCGTCCAGGCCATGCTTCTCGAACAAGACCTGACCGGCTGACAGGAAGGCGATGTAGACTCGAATCAGTGCCGCTTTCAGGCGACGGCCAGGGGCGCACACACCGATGTACTTTCGCCCTGGCGTCTTCTCATCTGACTTGCGTTGCAGGGAAAAGAAGTTGTCTCCGATCTCCAGGCCGGTCGGCGGGAATACGTTCAGGTTGCGCAGGAACAACGCATAGACCTGATCGCTGGCCCGACGAATCGTCGCCGTCGATGCCACGACCTTGGGACGGATTTTCTTGCCATTCACTTCCCAGGTGCAGAGCAGGTCGATAGCCGTTTCGTACAGCCCGACCAGCGTTCCGAGCGGCCCGCTGATAAGATGCAACTCGTCCTGGATGATAAGGTCCGGTGGCCGCAATGGGTTTTGCGGCAAAACCTTGGCTGAAGGCGCATTCCCTTTTGCCCGATGTACGCCGTTGATCTCCAGTTCTTCAGAGGCGGCGGCCAAATGAGGCGACCGGAACCCATGCCGTTCGCAGTAGCCGTCCACCTGCCCAAAAAGCATTTGTACCGATCCGTTCCACGGCATCTGAGCAAATTTGTCCACCGTGGTTATCAGCAGCGACGGAAGCCGACGATAGATTTCCTCGTCCACCACGATCACCGGCAGCCCTTCGCCCGGCGATTCCTTCATTGAAAACTTGCACTGGCCGAACTTGGCCCCGCAGTAAATCAGCGTCCGGCCCGCCCCTTCGCTGTACTTCTCAACCTTAATGTGCTTGCCGGGGTCGATCTTGGTGCCGCACCACGGGCAGTTTGTCAGTTGGTGTGGCGATCCCAGGCCGCCGACCGCACCCAACCTCGGCTTGCCGCCGTGCGCCGCTTTGACCGATTCATCACTGTCGCTGGTCCAGTTGGGTGTTGTGCTGCCGCCGACCCATAGGCCGATGCGAAAGGGTGTCTTGCACCAGCGGTTGTCGCCGTTGCTCATGGCCGTGCGGCGAATGTCTTCGCAAGCGCAAATCAAGGCAGTTGCTCGCTGGAACTGCTGGAGCGTGAGAAGCCGCAGCGTGTACCGCATGAGCACCGCCACGCCATTCTCACCGGAACGACCTTCAATCGTCCCTTGCAGTCGCCGTAGGCCCAGCGTGTAGGCAGTCAGGCCCAGGTAGGCTTCCGTCTTTCCACCGCCCGTGGGGAACCAGAGTAGATCGGCCACGGCCTCGGGTGCTTCGCTGCGTTCCGGGTGATCGAATTTCGTGATCCCCGGCAAGTTCAAGAGGATGAAGGCAAGCTGGAACGGATACCACGAGCGTTCTTCAGGAACATCGAACTTGTTGTAGTCGGCCTTTTCATTGCCTCGCCGAACATCCTCGGCAAACTTCGAGTGTGTCCGTTGGAGCCACATGGCCCGGTTCATGAACTGGAATGCCTGGGCTGCCTTGTCGTCCTTGTCGAGCAAGTCTAGTCCGGCCTCGATCCGCTTGAGCGTCGTGCGGCAGCGAGCTATCGTTTGTTGTGCGACATGCTTGAACGTCGCCAGTCCCTCGGCTGGGTCGGCGATCCGTTTTTCTTCCCGGTCGATCCAGTCCTGGTAGGCATCGAGCAGTGGTTTAAGTTTCGGGCGGTATTGCTTCGGGTTGGCCTCGGCCAGCAACTTCATGTCGAGGACCAGCCCCTCCAGCTTGGCGAAAGCTGGATTGATCTCGGCGTCTTCAGGCCGGGGCGGTGTTGTGCGGGGAATCTCGTAGCTCGGCACAATCTTGGTACGGACCCGCACGGCATGGTTCGGGTCGGGCGACACATCGACATGGACGCCGATGCCATGACCCACAGCGAACTCGACATGGCGACGATAGAGCATCGCCAGCAGGTCGTTCTCGGCCTTCACTGCGGGGTCGGTGCCGCTGAGTTCCAGGATCGTGTGCCGCTTGTGAATCACCGCCGCACCGTCCACGCCCTCGACCATCAGTTCCGGCTGGAAGACCCAGGCGGTGTCCTTCAGGCGCTCCGGCTCTTGCTGCTCATTCACCAGAAACAGCGTGATACTCCAATGATCTGCCCTCTTGCGGACCTTTCCTTGGAGGGTGACTTCTGGACAATCGGGGTCAACCACGATGGACGGAAGTTTATCGTTGTCCACCAGTTTCAAGCGATGCTTGCCGCCTCGTGGAAACCTCTTCCAGACTCGCCGGGGGCTGCCGGTCTTTTCGCTGACGAGGTATTCGCTGACTTCTTTGAGGTACTGGCCCCAGGCAGCCGACAGTTGCAGTTCGGTGGCTTCCAAGTTGAGGGAGAAGGTCATGCCGAACGACGATGGAATCAGGGCCTTGTCCTGTGCAGGGGCCTGATCGGTCGTGCCGTCCTGCGTTGTATCCCGGCCACCAAGCGCAAGCTCGTCGCCGTCGAGAATTTCATCATTGGTTTCTTCTACTTCATCTTCGGCGGGCGGCGGTGCCACGACAGTAGCGGGGGCAACCGTGGCTCGTTTGCGGGGAGCCAGCACGCCGACTAAGTAGCGTGTACCGGGCGGCTCAATAAGCTCCTCTTCCGGGCTGCCGGGGCCGAGCAGTTCCTTGAGTACCATCGCTTCGAGTTCGTCCCGCAGTTGGAGCGGTGAGACGGTGGGTTTAATCGTGTCGGCCATGAATCACTCCTCTGAGGCCGAAGCCAATTGTTTGATCCGCTCGATGTACTCTTCCGGTAGCCCGTGCTGTCTTGATCCGGTTACAATCCGTCCGAGGTACTCTTCGCTCGGTCGGCTGTCTTTGACCACATTTTTCGCCATTGCGACGTAGGTGACGGCTTCAACATTGGAGTCATCGTCTATCATGACTTGGACGGATTGTCTCTCATATCCACCCTCCAATTTGCTCATGGTGTCAATCGTTGACGGCTTGCACCGATAGACAACGCCAAATACTTGATCCCCCTGACAAGCCACGATGTTTGCAAATACCTGTCCATTCCTGCCCCGCTTATTGAAAGCGAGCCGGAAATTGGCAAGTCGAGCGATCCGTGGACGGTCGTCACCGGAACGAATGGCACTTGTGCGATCTTCTTTCTGGTCAATCCACAGATTGCTGCCATAGGCAAAATACCACACATCGTCATTCATGGTTGTCCCTCCCGGAACAGCGTCAGGTTGTCGTCGGCCTTCGCCGTCTTCCTCGAGGCCTTCGGCTTCTTCTTCTCGCGCAGTCCTTGCTTCACTTCCTCGGCGTAGCGTTCGTGATTCAGCTTGAGCAGGCGAGAGAGGACTTCACGGCGGGCGGGTTCGCTGATCGTGTAGCGGACGCCTTGCTTCGTCTCGTGAAAGCCGTGACCGAGGTCGAGGTCGGTCCAGCCGTAGGCAGCGACTACGGCGTCGTCCATCTTGACGTGGAGTTCACGGAGTTTCTGGATGTCGCCGCTGGTTTCGTCGGGACTGTGGAAGCGGTTGTAGAGTTCCGTTAGGCCTGTCGCTTCTCTCTGCAATGTTGCTCGGCGAGCCGAAATATACTTATCACCAACTGCTGCCATTTCCTCGATGTCGAACTTGGGAAAAGGGAAGGTGTCAAAACAGTCAGTCGGCGTGTATCTTAATGTCGTGCCAAGCGAACCAGAGTGCTGTCTTGCCCAGCATTCGTGAATAGAAGATTGCAAGACTGGAAACACCGTGGCGTCATTCGCAACAAACACAATCAACGCATGAGAAAAGACGCATTTGGTTGGACAGGGCGTGAGCGTCCAGAACTTTGTGTGTATGACGCTCACGAGCGCATTCCGGGCAGTGGCGAGACCCTTGTACATCTCACCTCTCGCCCTCTGATATAGCCACCATTTTTCACGAGCATTCTTTTCGGAGTGCGTTTGCCGCTGTGGGTAGACCTTTTCACGAACAATCTGAAAACACAGTGGATACGACATTGCCTTCACCATGTCCCAGTCGAAAAAGTTGATTGCCCAGCGAGATGCCGACTGGTCTGGTCGTGAATTTAGGTCGTCGCCATTCAAAAATGGAAACAGCACTTCCCTTGACTGTGGCTCGATGCCAAGTAGTTGCTCCGCCTTGTCTGGTTCGATACAGAAGCCGATGCCATCCAACTTTGAGCCAGTAAATGCAATTCCAACATTGGCTTTCAACTGGAATGGCCTGGGGTTATCCTCGGCGCTGTCTAGTATTGGAGAGATACTGGCGGCAGGTCTTTCATTAAGAAGGCAAATACCGGAGTACGCCCCCTTCCGAATCGAAACAACGCTGACGTAAACTGCTGCTACACCCGGCCAAGGAACTGATGAGCGAGCGTTGAAAATTGACCCTGAATTGTCGCATATCCATCGAAGCCCTGCATTATTCGTATCGCCCTCTGTGATGGTCTTGGTAGCAATTAGTCCAAAACACCCATCGTTTCTTAGCAACTGAAAACCACGTCTAAAGAACAGCGCACACAAGTCGGCCCTGCTTTGGAAGGACTCCACAGTGTCTTTCATATAAGCATGATACGCTTGACCATTTGCCTCACTGATCTTCGTTCCTCCTGCAAATGGCGGATTCCCGACGAAGGCATCAAACCCACCCCGTTCGACCATGACTTCCGGGAACTCCAGCGGCCAGTGGAATGTCACCTGACCGCCGAGCGCCTTCTGAGCTTCCCGGCGAAACGTCGTCAGATCGCTGTCGTTGAAATGTATCGCCACTTTGATGGCGGCATCGTCCCTAGCGGCTCGCTTGTCGGCAGCGGAACCGGGCGTGAATTCAGCGGCGATCAAGAAGTCGGCGGCGCACTTGAGCCGGTCGATCTTTTCGTTCGCTTCCCGCAGCATCCGATCCTGGGCTTCCACATCCTCGACCGTGTTGGCCTGCAACTCCGTGATCTGGCGGCGTAGGGCAATGGCTTCCTTGATCTTTGGATCGAGGAATTGCAGGAAAAGACTGTTATCCTCCCCCTTGCCATCGAGGTTGAACTTCCGCAGTTGGTCCAGGTTGTGAATGCCCACCAGCGAATCGCCACAGCGGATCGCATGATCGAGGAATTCAAACGGCTTGTCCTTGGCGAGTGTCAGCAGCCAGAGCGAAAGCTTCGCCATTTCCGCCGCCAACGGGTTCTTATCCGTGCCGTACAAGCAGCGCTGGGCCACGATCCGCAGGGCATAGGTCTGCCGCTCGTCGGGATCGTCGGGGATCAGCATCTCGCCTGGCTTGCCAGTTGAGGCTTCACCTTCGGGCGTGATGTGGACCGTGCCGGGGTTGGCCCGTTGCACGGCATCCCAGGCTTCGAGCAACCGTGCCGCCATGTAGCGACATGCCTGGACCAAGAAAGCCCCGGACCCGCAGGCCATGTCGCAAATTTTGAGGTTGAGCAATTCCTTGGCCGAGCGGAGCTTCCACTGGTCCTTCTCCAACCCTTCCGCAGGGCCGATGTAGACCAGCGGCTCCAGCGTGTATTGCACGATAGGTTCGGTGAGGCTCTTGGGCGTGTAGTGCGTGCCGCTGCTGCGTCGGTCGGTCCCTGACGTGACGAAGACACTGCCCGTCGTGATGACGACCGGGTAATCCACGTCATCGAGCCGCACCAATCCTGCGAACGGCTTCACCCGTTTCCACAGGTCCGAGTCCTGGCAGGCGGTACGGAACCGGCTGATGAGCTGATCTTCAAGCTCGGCGTTCAGCCCCTTCTTGATCGCCGATTCCGAACGACCCGATTCATCCTTGAGGAACTTGAGCAGTTCCTTCTCACCCCTGGCAGCGATGTTCTCCAATTCGGCTAGGGCGATTTCGGGTTCCTTGTCCCGTGTCCCCGCCAACCCCAACACCGGTTCTGCGGCACGCTTGGCCGTGTGATCGAGCAGGCCCTCGTAGACGTGGCCGATCTGTTCGATGTCGAGCGAGCGGAAACTCAACTTTCGAGCTTCTGTCGTACCACCGATTTTGGTTTGCAGGACTTGCAACGCTTCCAGCAAATGCAGCACCGTGCGGTTGCTCACTGGCAGCGGCGTGGCTTCGGCGTTCTTCCAACTCGTGCCAAGTTTGCGGCCTTCGAGGAACGGGAAACGGTCGGGATTGAAGAGACTGCCACCGTAGGCCGGGAGCTTGAGCCGGTCGTGCTTGGCCCCGGCGTAGACCGCTCGGAAGCTGGTGAGCAGCCGGGTCCAGGCGTCGTAGCGCAGGCCGAGAATTTCTTCGCCGAACTGATCTGCCGTGACCCGCAATTGTTCCCGCAGCGTGCTGACGGCGTAGTTCTTGTCGTACAGGTCGTCGCCCAGGAGCAGCAGTTCCCGCTCCTCGGCGCAGAACAGGAACACCAGCCGCATCATGACCGTGAGGGCCGATTCGTAGAGAACCTTCTCATCCACGTCGGCCAGGAGTTTGCGCCCGTGGTCCTGGTCGGCCTTGTCGAGGGCCTGTATCAAGACCTCGACGGCCTTGCGGACCTGATAGCCAAGCTGATCGGTGACTTCCTGCTGATCGTTGGCGCTCTTGTCGAGCAGAGATTCAAGCGTTTCGCTATCCGGCACGCTGAAGAGGCGGTCGGTCCCCAGGACGGTGCGGAACGCCCGCAGCGTGATCGGCTCCTCCAACCAAAGGTTTGCGTACCACGAGACGTAGCCGGTCGTTTCGTTCTTTGGGGCGTTTACCAGCATCCAGTGATCGCCGTTGGTGACGATGCCGAGCCGGATACCCGTGTCGTGCAGAAGTTGCATCATCCGGGTGTCGGGCGAAGTCTTCCATCGGGATGACGCCACGGGCTTCGTGAGCGACTGCGACCGGGGAAACGCCTGCACGAGTAGCCGGGCCTTCTTGGTGGCCGGATCGTTGACGATCCAATCGGGCCGTAGCGTTTCGCCGTACTCGGCAACTTCGCTCTTGAGTGTCTGCGGAATTGCCTGACCGTCAGCGAGCAGTTCGTCGTAGCCCAGCGTTTCGCCCAGGATCAGTTTCACCCACGCCCGATGAATTGCCGGATCGGGACGCTGGTTCAACTGGTTGTCGTCCCACTCATCAAACGCCATGCGCAGCCGCCGGGCGTGATCCGCATCGTGGGCATTGAGTCCCTGCGGAAACGCCTGCGCCAGCACCGGCAGACTCAGGAACGGGCCTGAGTTCGGCACGAGGGACAACCATTCGATATGGTGGCGGGTGATTGCCATTGAATCCTAACCTCTACTTAGCCGTTGCTCCGGGGAGTTGCAGGAGGGTGTCCCGGAGGCGAACGAATTCGTCTATCTTGATGTCTCGTTCTCGGACTACGCTTGCAGCAGCACGCAGGTAGTCATCTGGACGAAGAGTCGGAAACCGTTCCAAGAACTTCCGAAGAAGCTGCTTTCCTGGCAAACGAACCAACCATGAGCCGTCTTGGATGATTTGCTCAATGAGCACACGCTTCTTCTCGAAACGCTCATTAACATTTTTCACGTCCGTTGCCTCCACAATCTTCTCCTTCAGATTCGCCGTGTACTTCTGGAGCGATCCCTTGGGATCATCACCCCCAATTCTGCGAGATGGCGGTTGAAATGCCTTGTCGAACTCCCACGCCACCCAATCGGCGGCTATCCAATCCGTAAGGCCGATTGCGACCTGTTTCAGTTCGGACTCCAGAGAATCCGGTGATTTGTTCTCGCCAAGATGGTCAAGGAACGTCAGCGTTTGAAACAAAAGGTCTGGCTGCAAAAAGATGTTCTCGATCTCGTGAACCTTCCAAACAAATAACCGCCCCTCGTACTTGTTGGTCAGTTCTCCAATCTCGTCGTCACTGCGGTAGTCTCGGTCTACCACCGCGAAGAAATCACCATTGGTGCAAGCCTCGGTGAGCAGATCGTTTGCTCGTGTTCCGGCAGAAAGAATGGTTTCGCATGATCCGCCCGCAACGAAGTTCACGCCGGGAACGGATGGAGCGATGATCCGATCCAGTAGCCTCTTATCGGAGTTCGCTTCCTTGCCTTCTACGAACACGACGACTGCCGAGACAAGCTGAAGGCCGACTTGCGCCCCCATCTCACGATAGATGCGAACCCTCACTTTCCGCTCTTCACCCGAAGCTCGCTCAACGACAGCCGAGTTGCCGTCTTGTCGTAACACGAACACAGATTCCAAAGGCACGGCATTGATGAATTCAAGACTGTGCGTGGCGATCCAATACTGATTGTTTGGCGCGACACGGCGAATCGCATCAAACAACCGCGACTCCAATGCGGCGTTCAGATGTAGTTCAGGGGTATCCCATAGAACGACGTTACTCAGCCGCCGCAGGCGAAAAAGATACGCAAGGATGTGAAGCACTTCCTTTTCGCCATCGCTAAGTGCATCCGTGTCATGGCTGCCGAATGGGGAATCTACAACGATTTCGCCCTGTCCACTTGCCCCGGAACTTCGGAATCCCACAAATTTCTTCGGCGAGAAGAAATGGTCGAACACCTTGCGAAAGAGTTCGAGTGAATCAAGTTTTTCCCCGGTTGCTTGCTCATGGGAAAAGTCATTGAGTTGGGAACTAACGACAAAGCTCTTGAAGCCGCCAAACTTCTGCTGATCCGTCACTTCCCGGTGAAAGTCCCCGAGATTCCGGCGGAAGTGAGAATCGGCCATTTCCGATGAGAAATTCCCGATGTCTTTTCGCATGTAAAAGCGGATTGATCGAATGTAGTCTATGAAACCCACTCCATCGGCTGGACTGTGAAACTGACACAAGCGTTTGATCGTGTCATCGGATTGCTGCGACGTGATGTGCCTGCCGTCCTCAATCACGAAATGTGCAGTTCCCACATTGCCTGCGATGTTCGCCGCGCGCAGGTAGTCGCAGTCCGACCCTGTCGCCTCGACCTCGATCCGTAGCTCAGCCTTCCGTTCTCCAATCTTCACTGGGTCAGGAAGATGCTTCGGCCAAATTGGAACGCCCCTCCCTTGCCACGATTCGCTGAACTGATAATTGTCTTGGTGGTAAGGAACCACGAGGTCTTTCGCACCCGCTATGGCTTCCAGCACTGAAGACTTTCCACGCCCGTTCGGTGAGACGAGCAGAACCGTATCGGGGATGTCCTCGAAAACGGCGTGGCCGAAGGTTCGGAAGTTCGTCAGTTCTAGCCGTCGAATCCTCATGTCCTACCCTTTCCTCATCCGTTCCGGCACAAGGAACGTCACCGCAACGGGGAACATGCGGGGTTGAGGGTCGGCGTAACGAGACTTGATCGCCGCCTTTTCTAGTTCGATCTCAGCCGGGATCGCCTTCGATCTGTCACGAAGGAAGTCCTTATTCCTCTCAAACTGATCTTTTTCGAGATCATCGAATAGGGTCATCTGCTGGTTCTCCGGGTCGGCCAATTCGGCGTCGATGGCCTTCTTGAGTTCCAGCAAGATTGACTGGATGTCATCGGCTTCCTTATCAGCTCGTTCCACCAGCTTCTTCTGAAGTCCGGTCGTTCGATCATTCATGCGCGTTTCCAAAGATTGAGCCAATGCCGGGGCGAAACGATCCCACATTTCGAGCAGGTGTTTTTGCATAGGCTCGAATGGTTCCTCGCTCGTGGCAGCAGCCAGCAACTTCTCCAACTCGCCAATGTTTAGACGGGAGAAGCGACCTTCTTTGAGCATGCCGCCTGCCGTGATGATCTCCTCGTGCAAACGATGGCTGTCGCCGCCGATCACCACCAGCCTGGCGTGAGCGACAACCGATGGCGCATTTAGTAAATGATTCGGTACGAGTCGGGCCGTGATGCGGTGCAGGCGTTTGCGGCCCTTCACGGACCAGACTTCTGCACGGAGAAGACGAAGGCTCATCTGAACGAGTCGGTGGTTCAGATGGACCAACACGATGTCATCCCGGCCATCGGCGGCGGCGTGGTCGAACGTAATTGGGCGAATGTCCTTGGTGTGGGGATGTTCCAGGCCCTCGGCACACGCCGCCCAACTGTGCTTCAAGGCGGGTAGGGTGAACACCGGCTTGCCGGACTGATTCGGGCTGGGAATCAACGCAGGCTGCTCAGCCAGTGCCAAACCGACTTCGACCACCTTGCGGATATTATCCGGCGACAGCCGCAGTTCCCGTTGCGTCTCCTGATATTGCTTGAGCAACTCATTGATCTGCTTCGCCAAGTCCCGCTCGAACTTGAGCATCTTCCTGACGGGTTCGGCCTTGGTTTCTGCACTGCTGACGCCGGGCATCGAATAGCCGCGACCCAACATGGCTTGCTCGACATCATCAGCCAACACTGTGCCGTAGCTGCCCAGGTCTTCACGGATCGTTTCAACCTTTTGCGCCACGCGCATCAGGAACTCCAGGTCGGCGTCCAGATCCGATGCCCGACCGGAAAACGCCGACTGCTGTCGCTGCTTGTAGCCCTGACCCACAAAGTGATAGACGAAGACTTGCCGCTCGCCATTGGGTGCGAGGAAGCCCTTCTGCCCGTGGCGGTCGATACGCCCGTTGCGTTGCTCCAGCCGGTTCGGGTTCCACGGAATTTCGTAGTGGATGAGGCGGTAGCAGTGGTTCTGGAGGTTGATGCCTTCGGCGGCAGCGTCGGTGGCAAGCAGGATGCGAACCGGGCTGACTTCGGGGGACGACTGGAAGGCGGCTTTGACTTCTTCTCGCTCCTCCATGTCCATGCCGCCGTACATGGTCAGCAGGCGGTCGTCTTTGGTGAAGCCGTGCTGAGCGAGAACTTCTTTGAGCCAGTTCTGCGTGGCCCGATATTCGGTAAAGAGGATGACCCGCTCGTGACCCCATTTCTTGTTGGGGCGAATGTGCGTATTGAGCCAGTCGATAAGGCATTTCACCTTGGAGTCGAGTTGGCTCGACGCTTTTTCCGCCGATTGCCGCATCTGCTTCAACAGGGCCAGTTCGTTCGCAGACGGTTCGCTAAACAGCAATGAGGCGGCATCCACGGCGTCGGCAGTGGCTTCGTCGTACTCCGTGTCGTCGGCATAGTCCTCGTCGATGCGGTCGAGTTCCTGCTTCAAGATGCCAATTGACGGCTTACGCACAGCCTTGCCACGCTTGGCTTGCCGCAGTGATTTCTCGTGGGAATCGAGCGTGGTGAGGAATGCCGCCGGGCTGGAGAAAAGACGCTTCTTCAGAGTCTTCAGCACGAACTCGGTTGCCAGTTTCTCGGCGTTGTCCTGAGAACGCTCAACTCGCAGTTCCGCGTACTGTCGGAGTGCAGCGTGGACGGTCCGCTCCTCATCTGTGTAGGGAACCTCGATGGGGTCCAGCATCCGCTTCGGAAACCTTGGCGAGCCGTCCCACTTCGGCGGTAATTCCGACTTCATGCGTCGGACCATCACTGCATTGAGTTGCTTGCGGTCGGGTGTCGTGCTGCGGGCGAACCGCTGATTGTCGAGCAATTCGAGTAGCGCTGAAAAACTCTCCGGGTAGCCGTTGTGCGGCGTGGCTGTGAGAAACAGCTTGTGTTCAAAATGCGGCACGAGCAGGCGAAGGGCCTGGGTTCGCATCGAATCGGTGGCGTACCTGCCACGGCCCGATGGGGCGCAGTTGTGGGCCTCATCGACAATCATCATGTCGAACTTGCGGGGGAAGGCTGGCTCGTCCGGCCCAGGAAGCAGTTCCCGGAACAACCGCAGAGGTCGCTCTCGTTTGAGGAAGTCGATGCTGGTGATGAGTCGGGGGAAATGGTTCCACGGATTGACGTGGATGCCCCGGCTGCGACGAAGAACGCCCATCATTGCTGAGTTCACGATGCGGAAGTCGAGGCCGAACTTGTCCCGCATTTGCTCTTGCCACTGCACCTGCAACGAAGCCGGACACACGATCAGAATCTTCCTGGTGCGGTGACGGATGATGAGTTCGAGCGCTACCATCCCGGCCTCGATAGTCTTGCCGAGGCCCACGTCGTCGGCAATCAGGAGGTTGACCCGTGGCATCTGGATTGCCCGCACCACCGGATCAAGCTGGTAGTCTTCGATGTCAATGCCGGAGCGAAACGGAGCCTGAATCGTCCGCACGTCTGCTGACGACGATGCGCCCCAGCGCACGGCATCAAGAAAGGCATCGAGTCGGTCGGGAGGATCGAAGCCAGTGGGATCGGGGAGAGCAACTTTCTCGATCACCCTGGCCCCAGGCTCAAGCTCCCAAATGACGTTCAGTTCTTCGCCCAGCCCATCGTCCTCGACGGATGACAACGTAAGAAGATTCTGCGGCGACTCTAAGCCGGTTTGCAGACGATCTGGCGGCAGCGTGCTGGCAGAAACGTCCGTCACCATCCAGTTGCGTGACCGGACGCTGACCATCTGACCTTGTTCGGGATGCGGGGTGACTGCGGTTGCCATGATTCTTCAGCCCTTCGGCGCTCCCGATTGTTTAACGGTGGTCCTGGTGCCCTCGCTGGAATCCTTGGGTCGAGCGGCAGGCTTGCTGGCCAGGACGTAGCGCCAGCCGTCTTCGTGCCTTTCGGCACGAATGTCATGCCCCCTCAGCCGCAAAGCCGTGACGCAGCGGGAAATCGTCGGGATCGAGACGCCTACTTCTTCCGCTAGCATGGGCGTTGAAAACCGCCCGGTGCGAATCAGGCGGAGAACGTCGTCCAGCCGGCGTTCGATCTCTAGGGATCGCTCGAATGGCATTTGGGGTGCTCCTTTTGCTTCCTGTAGTGTCTATCGGCCAATGATAGACTTGTCAATGGCTTAGTCGCGGTCGTCTTGCTCAAGGAAGCCGGTAAGGCGTTCGAGCGTCGGTTCCAGTGAAGGTCGTTACAGAAACTGCCTCAAGACAGGATTGGTTCCTGGTCTTTGCGTTGCCGCTCCAAGGCAATGCGTTCCTGGAACGTCATCTGCGGCTTGATGGATGAATGCTGGTCCGTTGTTTCGGGCGGCGCGGATGTGTCGGTCGGCGAGGCGGCATCGGCAGCCATCGTTGGATCGGAAGCGGGAAGCGCTTCCGTCCGGCGGCGGATGCGGGCAGTAACCGGCTCCTCGGCGGAGGAGTGTTTCTGGCGGGCACGCTGCGGCGTGGCCTCGATACTGTTCGCGGCCTTGAGCGCCTTGATCCGTTCGGCGACTTCGGAAACGCTTGGGCCTTCCTCTTTGCCTGGCTCATGGCCCGCGCTAGAAAGCCCGGCCTTGAGCTGGTCACGCAAGGCGGTCAGTTCCAACAGGTAGGTTTCAAGCGTGAAGGGTTTGCCCAAGCGGGCCTGATAATCGCGTAGCTGGGCTTCCGCGATGGACAGGTCTTGCCGAACACGGTCGCAATCGGAGCCGTAGGCATTCGCCAGCCGTTCCAGAGCATTCAGGACAGCGCGCGGTCCCTGATGTTCCCGCGAAAGCGATGTTTGGCGTGTCGTGCTGCCTTCAAGATACACGTCGGGCGGGAATTGAGGATGAAGCGCGATGCCAAAACGCAGGCCCCGGTAATTGCCGAGTGGAATGCGGGTCGTCTCGCGGACATTCTTCGGCAAAGCTTCCAATTTGCCGCCAAGAATCTCGGGTATGTCTTCGCGTGGGTACGTCCGGCCACCGATGGCGATGGGATCGGCGGCGTGCGTTTTCGCGGTGGCATCGTCCGCCGACAATTTGAATAACCGCTCGGACAGGCTGGCGATGGTGCCTGGCAAATCACGGACGCTACGGCGGGCGACGTATTGTTCGTCGAGATGGTTCTTCTTCAGCAAGGTCAGCCGTTGCAACTCGGCGTCGGCCTCGGCGAGCGTCAGCACGGCCGGGTTGCCCGATGCAATCGCCTTGACCTCGGCATAGGAGAGTTCCTGGCTGCCGATGTCCTCAGCACGCCGGAGCGCGTTGTCGCCGGTCATGACCTGCGAAATGAACCGGGCCTTGGTCTCTAACGCCTGCCACATATAGGCGTCGAATGACCCTTCAGTGACGTAGCGGTAGATCGCCACGTCTTTGTTTTCGTTTCCCTGCCGAAGGATGCGACCGTCGCGCTGCTCGACTTCCGCTGGTTTCCAGGGGGCATCGAGGTGATGCAGCGCTACCAGCCGTTTCTGGACATTGGTGCCGGTGCCCATCTTCTGCGTACTGCCGATCAGCACGCGCACCGAACCTTGGCGAACTTTCTCGAAGAGTGCCTGCTTCTTGGCGTCGGTTTCGGCATCGCCCATCGCGGCGATCTGCTCGCGGGGGATTCCGTGGGCGACCAGCTTGGTGATGATCTCTTCATAAGGTGAATAGCCCCATTGCGTCGGGTTCACCCCCATGTCGGCGAATATCATCTGCGTGCCGCGTGTCGGGGCAGACCTCTTCCAGATATCCACAACGTTATCCACAAGACGATTAACCTTCGATTCAGGGAAATCGGGTGCCGTGGCCGACAGCATCCGTGCGTCGGTCGCCAGTTTGCGTCCATCGGTGGTGATAGCGAGAGCGTTGTCCACACGCGGATCAACTTTTTGTGACCGCAAGCGTTCATAGCGCTCCACCAACTCCTGTTGCAATTCGTGCTGCTCCTCTGACATAGGGCAGGCAACGACGATGGGCTTGCCGGTTTCCAAGCGGGGACGCGGCAGGTTCAGCATCTCGGCGGTCTGCACGTCGCTGAAAGCCCGGAACATCTGCTGGAGTTCGGGCAGGTTTGTAAAGCGTGCGAACCGGCTTCGCGGACGCAGGCCCGCGCCGTCCGGCGTGATTTCCATCGTGTCCACGACTTCGCCGAACGTCGCCGCCCAGGCGTCGAAATGCTCCAGCCCCCGGCTTCGCAGCCCCTCGGGATCGAGGAAACGTTGCATCGTGTACATCTCGACCATCGTGTTGGAAATCGGCGTGCCGGTGGCGAACGTCAACCCGTGGCCGGCGTGTTGCTCGTCGAGGTAGCGGCCTTTCATGTACACGTCGAAGGCTCGTTCGCTGCCGCCGGTCTGGATACCGGCGACGCGCTCCATCTTGGTCGGCGTCTCCAGGTTCTTGAAATAATGGGCCTCGTCGATGAAAACGTGATCGACCCCGAGTTCGTCGAACACCAGCCCGTCATCCTTCTTGTCCTTGGCGAGCAAGTCCTTTAGGCGTTCGGCCCTGGCAGCCTTCTGTTTCTCGATGGTCTTGATGAGATTGCGATTGGCTCCCTTTGCGCCCGCGTGCTCGCGGAGCAGCTCGTCGTATTCGGCAATCTGCTCAAGGAGAAACTTCTCCTGATAATCGCGCGACATGCCGATCCGCTCGAAGCTGCTATGGGTTACGATGATGCCGTCCCACTCGCCGCTGGCGATCTTGGCGGTCAGGAATTTGCGGCGGTCCTTCGTCAGGTCTTCCTTGGCGGCAACCAGCAGCTTGGCATTCGGATAAAGCTGCATGAACTCGCGGGAGAACTGCTCCAGCAGGTGATTGGGGACCACATACATCGGCTTCTTGATAAGCCCGGCCTGCTTCATCTTCATGCCGGTGGCGGCCATCGTGAACGTCTTGCCCGCGCCGACGACGTGGGCGAGCAGCGTGTTGCCGGAACTCATGCCGCGCCATACCGCGTCGTTCTGATGAGGACGAAGCGTCAGGGCTTGATTCAACCCCGGAAAATCGAGATGCGATCCGTCGAACAGGCGGGGACGGAGGTTGTTGTATGTGTCATTATAAATCCGCACCAATCGCTCGGTTCGGTCAGGATCGGCGAACACCCAGGCGCGGAAGCGTTCCTTGATGAGCTTTTGCTTCTCACGGGCGGCCATCGTCGCTTCCTGGTTGACCACGCGCTCCTCGCGGTCGCCGTGGTCGATGGTATCGTAAATCGTCGGCGTCTTCATGTTCAGAGCCAGATCGAGCAGCCATGTGCCGTTGGCACGCGCGGTGCCAAATTCGGACGTGGCTGCCACCGACGCTTTCGCGGCGTAGTCGGCCTCCAGGCTCCAGACAGCATCCTTCTTCAAATGAGCGACGGGAATCGAGGATCGCTCGACACGGAACAGGTCAGCAGCGAAGGCTTGAATATCCCGCTCCGGTATCCACGGTGCGCCGAGATTGGCGTCGATGTCGCCGGGCAGCACGTCCTCGGGCTGCACGCCTCGAAGCGTCTCGGCATTGCGGGCATAAGAAGGGCCAGCACGCTCGGCGGCGGCGAGTTTTTCACGGACGTTGCCGGAGAGATACGCATCGGCGGTCTGCCAGGTTTTCGATTCGGGGTCGTGGAAGATCAGATCGCCCAATTCGTCAATGACCTGCTGTTCGGGCTTGGCGTACAGCGTGGCGATGTACGGCAGGTCCACCATGCCGCGTTGGTTTAAGGACACGAGCAACCCTTCCTCGGCGCTGCGAACGTGTGTGATGGGCGGCGTCTTGCCTACCACGTCCTTCGTTATGATGGCGGCTTTGGTGGCCTTGCCGGCGACCTCGTCGTACTCCTCCAAGGACATGACCAGCATCGCGTCCGGGTCTTCCTTGAATTTCACAAGATTGGGCATCCGGCGGATGATGTTGCCGTCCGACGTTGCCCCGAACGTCGTTTTGTTGATCGGGCCGTAGGTACTGTGAAACTGGTCATAGGCACGGCCCAAATCCCGACGTGCCTCATTGCGGTGCTCCTCGGGCCAGCCTTCGTTCTGCGATTGCAGCACGCGGCGAGCGCGGTCGCGCAAGCCGACCAGGGCGGCGAGGCGTTTTCCGATCAGCGTGCCGTCCGCCTTCAGCGTCGTGCCGCCATAGACGACGGGAACACCCTGCCCGCCCTGCAACTGATGAATGATCTTGTCATCGCCGACGAAGAAGCTGCCCTCGTCAATGTGCCGCTCTTGCGGTGGTGGCGTGAAGACCGGCGCGGGTTTGTCCAGGGCGTGTGATGCCTGGATCGGCGCGAATTGCGGCAAGTGGTGGATGGCTTCCTTGAGTTGCCCTGAAAGATCACCGTTGCTCGTGACGCTGTATCCCTCGCCTCCGTAGAGCGTGTCCTTGCGACTCCAGTTGCCAAGGACCATTTCGGGATGATTCAGGAAGTAGCGATTGATCGGTATGTCCATGCCTTCGATGGAAAGCGGGGCAACGCCCAGCCATTCGGGATCGGCATTGCAGGCAGGCTCGCCCGGCGCTCTCTTGCGTAAGAAAAGGATGTCCGTGACCACGGCGGTGCCCTCGCGCTTGAAGGCATCTGAAGGCAGGCGGATCGCGCCGACGAAATCAGCCTTCGAGCCGAGATATTCGCGGGTAGCGGCGTTCTGCTTGTCGAGCGTGTAATGCGATGTGACCAACGCCAGCACGCCGCCTGGCTTCAGCGCGTCGATGGATTTGGCGAAGAAGTAATCATGCAAGGAGAGCTTTTGGCCGCGATAGTCGAGCTTCAGGTCGGCGAATGGCACGTTGCCGATCACTGCGTCAATGCGGTCCTCGGGCAGTTTCGTGTCCTGGAAACCCTCAATGCGGATGTCCTGGCCGGGGTGGAGCGCTTTCGCGATCCGCCCCGAGATGGAATCCATTTCAACGCCGATGAAACGCGCCCCCGGCTTGCCGAAGCGCATGAAGTTGCCGATACCGCAGCCTGGCTCCAGGATCGTGGCATTGGCGGGCACGCCCAAACGGGCGATGCCATCATGGATGGCGGTGATGACGACGGGTGACGTATAAAAGGCGTTGAACGTCGTGCGTTTGGCACTGTCATATTCCGCCGGCGGCAGCAGCGACTTCAGTTCCTCGCCCAATGCCTGCCATCCGGCATCCTTGTATTTACCGGTGACGGGATTGGGAAAAATCGACAGGGCGACCGGCCCGAAGCCAGCGAAGCGGGCGAGCGTTTGTTTCTCCTCCGGCGTGGCGGGTCGCTGCTCCTGCTCGATCTTCTTTACCGCCCGGATAGCGGCAAGGATGTCGCGGGCTTTTCCCTTCTCGCCGCTGGCGATGGGCACGGATGGCCCTGTGTCTTCGGAGCGGATGGCCTGCGTGGCAGGCGATGTGAGAAGCTCAGCGGGAGGCTCAATTGGCGGAACCGGCCGTGGGGCGGGTGCCGTCGAGATCGGTGATTCGTGCGGGGCCGGATTATCAGGAAGGGCGTCGAACAGGCTCGGTTGTTGCCGTGACGCCTTTAGCCGCGCGACGTATGACTTTGGATGTGTGCCATTGCTTTGTCGAGAGACAGCGCTTCGTCCTCGTCCAGATTCGACGCGGAGGGCAAACGATCCTCCAGTTCGTTCAGGGCCAGCTCCAGGGCCTCGCTCGCGATCTGGCTCGGCTCGCTGCCCGGCCTCGCCTGAGAGAGCGTTTCCTTCCAGGCTTCGTGGCTGGCCTTCAGTTCCTTGGCGCAGGTTTCCATTGTCGGCAGGAGTCTGCGTGTCAGCCGTAGCTGTTCGTGCAACTCCGTCCGTTGCTTCAGAAGTTCGAGGACTATGGTTTTGTACTGCATGGTTGTCTCCTTCGGATGTTGAGTTTACCGGATTGGCCGGTTCAGGTGAATCGTCGAAATCGAATGGGAATAATGTGGGCTGGTCCCACGAGGGCGGTTTCTTCCGCATGGTCAGGGACGCGTATTGGCTTGGCGTTCCCGACTTGTGGAATAACTGAAGGGGGGCGGTTGGCCCTTAGCCGTTTGAGATTCGCATCGTGCTTGCCATGCGTCCCGTGCCGATTGAAGTGCTTGGTCAATGCGGGGATCGCTTGGCATGATCGCCTCTACCGACCGCGACCCCGGTCACGATTCGGCGACCCGAACGCATCTCTTAAGACCTGGCTTGCGGCGATTCCCGTCATGGCAATCATGGAGCCGACAGCGACATATTGCAGGATCATCGCCATGCGCTCATTGTTGCAATTCTTCGACATCATCTGGGCCTGGGGGCCAAGGTCATGAAAATGATAGGTTGGAGGTATCGTCATTGAAGCATTGTACCACATGTGCGGCACGATGCGCAATAGGCTGAGTGCGGGTTTCCGCGTTTTCTTATGCACGTAACCGAGTGTTTCTGCGGCTCACAATCATATATGCTCTCTGAAAGGCGCGGAAACACTGGCCTCTTGCTGTTTGCGTTTTCTAGGGTCAGTTGGGGCAATATCGCAGTTGATCGGCCGCCGCCTGACCATCGCCCAGGATTTCTGGACAGGGATCACGGATGTCGCAGTTTGGGGGAAACGAAAATCCGAAAAGGCGGCCCATCTGGATATGAAAGTTCCCCGCTCTCGGTAGATTTGGCGCATATTCGCAGGGAGTATCATGCGGCAAAGGACACTTAAAGGCCGTAACACAACCGGAGTTTTGGGAGAACTGCAGGTCATTCGGTGAGAATGCGCCAGCAAATAACAGCAGCGGCAAGCGAGTTCCAAGCATGGTAGATGAAGTCACGACGATCGAACCGCGTTCGCAAACGTCGAAATCCGCGAATCCAACTGAAAGTTCTTTCCACAACCCAGCGGGTTTTCCCCAGGCCGCTACCGTGCGAAGTGTTTCGCTTGGCGATCAGCGGCTTGATTCCGAGCCACTTCAGGATTCCATCTACGGCGGCATCGTGGTAGGCGCGGTCAGCTTGGATCGCTTTTGGCTTCTCAAGTGGATGGCCAGGCTTGCCCGCGATCGTGGGCATATTCACGACCAACGGAATGATCTCCAGGACGTCGTGTCGGTTGGCTCCCGTGATGCGGATCTCCAGTGGAACCCCGTTACGGTCCACCAGAAGATGCTGTTTTGTGCCGGGTTTTCTGCGATCGGTGGGGTTCGGCCCCGTTTCGTCGCCGCCGCCCACCGCGCGCGAGGAGCTGCTGTCGACAATGGCGAGCGACAGATCGATTTTCCCGGCCTTCCGCAGGGCGGCCAAAAGCAGCCGGTGGAACTGGTCCCAGATCGACTGCGCCTGCCAATCGCGGAGCCGTCGCCAGCAGGTCATGCCGCTGCAACCGAACTCCTTGGGCAGATCTTCCCAGCGAATGCCTGCGCACAGCACGAAAAAGACTCCCTGCATTACAATCCGATTCAACACCCGCGGACGCCCACCTTGGGGCCCAGGTGCCTCATCAGGAGGCAACAACGGCTCAATTTCCAACCACAGTTCATCGGGCAACGACGCGTGCGACATGATCCACCTCCGTGTTTTCGGGACTTCCGACTCACGAAGGTTTTCGGCGCAAATGTCGTGCCAAGCTGGTTTTGTTAGGGCTTCTTAGGCAGTGGAGACGAGTAGCGTCGCCGCATACTGATGCACCTCACCCTTTACGCCCCATTTATGACACTGGCTGCCCAAAACCCAAAAGCATTGCGTATTTATTCCGTGGCTGCTCAGACTTGAGCTAGAGATCGAACATTCGCAAGATGGATGAAGTGGACGAGAAAACTGCCCGCCTGTGTCGGTTTCGATACTGAACAAAACGCAGTTGCTGGTCGCTACGTCTCCATCGCGAACGACGGCACGCCATTGATCGACAAGGGCCTGAGTTACATCTTGACACTTAATTTCATTTGTATCTTAATCTTAATCTCATTCGTATGCAATCAGCAGTGGTTGTCTAGAGAGGCTCTATGTACAATAAGTTTCTCCTTCGCTCGTTCTCAAACCTTGTCCCTTATCTGTTTGCGTGCCTTTCCACGCTGATGGTCGTAGCCATACACTGGTTCATTCTTCAGGACAACAGCACCATCCGATACCAGATATTCTTATGCTCCATTGCCTTATCGGCATGGTACGGGGGAGTGACGCCGGGCTTGCTGGCTACCGCCCTTGGGTTTCTGGCCGCCAACTATCTTATCTTTCCTCCGCTACATGGCATCAGCATGTTCGCTCCGGACGTACGCGAGAGAGCGGCCGTATTCATCCCAACCGGCATCCTGATCAGCCTTGTCTGCGGCACTTTGCGCGCGACAAAACATCGGCTGGAGGAGGAACGCCGGCAATTGCAGCAGAACAAGGCCAGGCTTGCCAGCGAACTGGAAGCCATGAAGAGTCTTTACGATTATGTCCTGAAGCTGATGGCGGCTCCCGATCTCACGGCAACCCTGAACGAGGTGCTGGACACCAGCATCACCATTACGCGGGCGGACTATGGCTATATCCAGACGCTGAACGCCGAAGGCACCGGACTGGAAATCAACGCACAACGCGGATTCAACCAGGCGTTTCTTGATCATTTCAGGTTGGTGCCTGTGAAAGACCCCACGTCAGTCTGCGGCAGCGCGGCGGAAAAAGGCGGCCGCTTAATGGTCTCGGATGTGGAAATCGACCCGGTCTTCGAAGAACATCGGGCAATCGCCCAGAGTGTTCCTTTCCGCGCCGTCCAGTCCACGGCGCTGCGCGGACGCAAAGGCCTGCTGCTGGGCATGCTATCAACGCATTTCCGGCAGGCGCGGCTTCCGACCGAGGAGCAACTACGCATGCTTGATCTCTACCTACTCCAGGCCATCAACCTGATAGAGCGCATGCACGCCGAGGAATCGCTGCTTGAGGCAGACCGACGCAAGGATGAGTTTCTTGCCACGCTGGCGCATGAGCTGCGCAATCCATTGGCTCCGATCAGCAACGCGCTTGCCATCATCGAATCGGCGAAAGACAAGGCGGTGAGGGACGAGGCGCGAGAGATCATCGGCCGGCAGGTTGAGCAGATGGTGCATCTGGTGGACGATTTAATGGACGCTTCGCGCATCACGCAGAACAAGATCGTGCTGCGCAAAGCGCCGGCACAGTTAGCCGACGTGATCGCCGCTGCCGTGGAAATTGCCAGGCCATTGATTAAGGAGCACGGGCATACGCTCGACATCCGCCTGCCGTCGGAGCCGGTGTGGCTGAATGGCGACAGGACGCGGCTGGCGCAGATTTTCTCCAATCTCCTGACCAATGCTGCCAAATATACCGATTCCGCGCACGGACGCATTGAGCTTTCCGCCTGGCGTGAAGGGAAGGAGGTGGCTGTTGCAGTGCGCGACAATGGCATTGGCATCGCACCTGCCGTGCTGCCGCGCGTCTTTACCATATTCGCGCAGGTGGACAGCTCGCTGGAACGCGCCCAAGGAGGGCTGGGCATCGGCCTTTCGCTGGTGAAGAATCTGGCCGCGTTGCATGGCGGCAGCGTCGAAGCCTATAGCGAGGGCACCGGCAAGGGATGCGAGTTTACTGTACGGCTGCCGATGATGGAAGCGCCGCCGCAGCCCATAGTGGCGCCGGAAGCCGCGAAAACCGTCCGTCATTGCCACTGGCGCATACTCGTGGTGGAGGACAATATTCCTTCGGCGAAAACGCTGGGCTGGCTTTTGGAGGCAATGGGGCATGAAGTGCAACTGGTGCACGATAGTGCGTCCGCTGTTGAGACGGCGAAATCCTTTGTCCCCGATGTGGCGCTGCTCGATCTCGGGCTTCCCAACATGAACGGTTACGACCTTTGCCGGGTGCTGCGATGCGATCCGGCGCTCAGGCACACCGTGTTTATCGCGCAGACTGGGTGGGGGCAAGAAGCACACAAACAGCGTTCAAAAGAGGCTGGCTTCGATTATCACCTCGTCAAGCCTGTGGACATCCGGCACATGGAAGCACTGCTTGATTCACTGGCGATGGCCGCATAAAAAATAGAGACTGAAACCAAGACGGAAACACCCGTTATTTCAATTGATGGGTCCTAAGCCTTAAGTTTATGCAAGTGATCGGCATTGTCGTTAGAGCTGGGACCCAGTGGGCCGATCAGCGATTACGAATGAGACCTGTTGCCAACCTTGGACGCGGTTCTGAGTGAGAAACGAGGAACAAGAAGACGGGTGTGACATCCGAATCTCAATAACGATTGTGCTTAGTGCGCCGCCATTGGGACAACTATACGGCCAGTCTTACTGCTGGCCTGACCTCGTAAGAACAGGGCCAGCTTCAGCTATGTCGGCGTATATCCCGGTCATGGAGGGATGGCGATTCGTGCTGTTGGCAATGTTTGATTTTGAGGACAGGATGGCATGTTCAACGTGTCATCCCGGCTGGAGCGGTGCCGTCAATTTGATGGGCGTGTGCCAATTGCCGATGCGGCAGCGTCAGAGGGGCTCGGCTGCCCATCCGCCGTTTCAGGTGTTGCTAAGGGTCTTGGTGATGTGCTTCAGCACAATGACGCTCTATACTGCTCAACGCAGTTTCTGACTGCTCTGCTGTAAAACCATATTTCAGTTCCAAAATGCTGAGGAGCACATTTCGCCTTCCTTCGGTATAGTGAACGATGTCCGAATCAGTCAGTTTAGTCCACGTCTCCGAAAGGTGACGGGCAGTTCCCTTAATAACCTCATCATCAGCAGTCATGGACATCCCAGCAGTTTCCAGGCAAAGTGAAAGCTATCTGCGTCGCAAACACATAAACCGCACGTTAAGCTGGCCGTGACAATAATCACCCTGGCATCAGGATTCAATGCTTTTGTGAGGCCATTAGAGGAAGGCGTTGGCACGCCTTCTCACATTGCGGCTTGTCAGGCGCCCTTTGTGAGGTGACTGCATCGTGTTCCAGGGGCTGCTCGCGGACGCCGGGGCCTTGTGGGCCGGCATCTCCAGAAGGCGGACGGTAAGTCGGCGGCCTTACGGACTTTCCCCGGGAAAGTCGGCCTATGCAGTGCATAGGGAAGACGCCTGTCAATTTTAATTCTGTCAAGCTCTCAAAAAACGCTCACGTTCCATGTGTTGGAAAGTCACGGAGAGCTTGAGGTTTTTGGGTGTGGCGAAGGGACGTGATCCTTGCCGGACGCAGAGCCTCCGGCAAGGCAAGCCGCCGTCCGCCAGGTACGGCGGTCACGGGAGTGGCGGGGATAATGCAGCCGAGCGACGGAGGCGTACAAGGGCTCGGAACCTGGTGTTGATTGTCGCCGCGATACCCGGTCGGGCGCGGCGATTCTGGACGCTCCGTCAGATGGATCGGTTCGTCCGATTGGGATGATGGTTTAGTAATTCCCCCTTACGCGAAACGCGAACAGCGTTTTTCGGCGGAAGGGGGGCGAAAGCCCAAAACGTGTAAGGGGGGAAGCCAGTCAAGGACGACCGGAGCGGAGGGCACCGACCTGCACAAGCGAGGTACGAGCGCGGAAGGTTGGGAGGGGG
This sequence comes from Gemmataceae bacterium, assembly GCA_041499805.1. GTDB lineage: Bacteria > Planctomycetota > Planctomycetia > Gemmatales > Gemmataceae > JBGQKZ01. Next base: position 133,545 of record JBGQKZ010000005.1, on the reverse strand, counting down.
CCGCGAACGGTCGCGTGCTCCGATCCTTGACGGGCGGGGGATTCACCCCAACTCTGCAAAAAGGACAGCACCGCAGGTGACCGATTGAGGCTGAAAGCCGCAAGCACCAGCGGGCCGCAAGGGGCGATAGCCGTCCCTCGCAGAGGACCGAGCGGGTAGCGAGCCTGGAGTCACGCGGTCGGCATGGATGCCGAGGTGCCCAAAGGATGGCATGGCGGAAGGAAAAGCTTCAGTTGCCACAATGGACCACTCGGTCAGAATGTAGTGGCTGTTGAACACCGTTCGGTCAGAATTAGCCGCCTTCGGTGAAAAAATCCTTGAGGGGTTTTGCCGACGGATCGGACTGGTAATAATCGGGCGAAAGCTCTGGACCTACTCCGTGCTTTGCCAAGAGGGCATGTAGATCCCGCACGTTGTCCAGGTCAAGCGCATCCATCGCCTCGTATTTGTCGAGCTTCCCGGTCTGATAGTCCGTGAGAACCTGACGGATGCGGTCTTCTTCGGCGTCGTTTGCCATGTGGGCAGACTCCCCAAACAACGGTTAAACCTGTCGAGACCAGTTTACAGAGATTTGGCCAGAGATCGCACCTCAATTCGGCAAATTCTCGAACTCGCGAGGAAGCTGGCGGATGGCATGGGTCATGCTCCCCTCCCGGTTGCTTCCGTTATGGCAGCCAGCGCCTCACGGTAGGCTTCGCCTTCCTCGCCGTCCGATTCGTCGTAGTCGGCGAGCAGGTTCGCACAGGTTACGACCGATGCCAGCAGCCGTGGGGCAGCCGCGCCCAGACGGGCATTTGCCTCCTGAAGTTCGCAGGGTGTGTCCTCGTTGGTATCGAAAATCTTGTCGCAGTTGGCATCGAAGATTTCAAAGGCGGGCAGTTCGGAATCGATGCCGTCCTCCCCCTGACGGCGAAGGTACGGACTGTAGTCGTAGCTCCAGGGCGACGGGGAATACTCCGCGGCGGTCATCCTTCCATCCGGGTGGGCGTTCTTGCGGGCGGAATGCGAGCCGGCATCGAAAGCGGCATTTAGTGCCGCGTCAATCTGCCAGACGGCAACGTCGTGGAAGTCGAGGCGATCTGACTTCCGGCTTTCCAGCGTTGGGATAAGCAGATGCTCGCGGGCAATGCTGGCGAGGATGGGATTGGATCGTTTCATGGAGAGACTCCTTTCTCTGGTTGGAAGTTACGATTGCTTCTCGAAGATCATGCACACGTCATGCAGGCCGGGAATGAAGCTGGACCGGTAGACCTTCCGTGAACTGCTTGCACCGTGGCTGAAACGGATGATGTCGGTCCCGTATTGGCGGAGACCGGCTGCGAATGCCAAACGCTTAGTGTGGTAGGTCAGGGTCACGAAACCCACCTCCCGATCTGCGTAATCTCCCATCAGAACGGCCAGTTTTCCGCCTTGACTGAGACTGCGTGCGCAGTTGCGGATGAACTGGCCGTAGCGGCGAAGGAAGTCGTCAAGAGTAGCGCTGCGGGATAAATCGCGCGGGTCGTCAGCGTATAGCTTCTGCCGCCAGTACGGAGGGTGGCTCCAGATAAAGTCAAACGCCGGCGATGACGGAAAGTCCGTTGCGTCACAGGCGTCGAAACCCTGATGAATGTCCCAGGAGAAGCAGGCAAGGCCAAGTTCGTTGCAGACATCGCGGCATGTGCCCGATCCGGCCATCGGGTCCAGAATCAGGGACGGTCGGAAATACAGCAGTAGATCCTTGATAAGGTTTCCGCCGCAGTTGCCGGGCCATTTGCGGTCGCCATACTCACCGGCGCGGTGGAAATGGTACAGACTGGTTAGATGCGGGACTGGACTTGCATTGCGGGGGGCGAGTGGCAGCCGAGCATAGACGGGTCGGTCACGCTCCTCTGTTCGAGGCGCGACCCGTTTCAGGCGGCTGGCATAGAAGGGATTGGCGGTGTGGGTGTTGTGGTTCATGGGTTCAGTCTCCTTTCGTCTTGTTGTTCGTCATTGAGTTCGTTGATGTAGTGGCGGCAAGCCTGGGCAAGAGCGATATGAAAGTCCTCGCCATTGGCGTCGGCCCAGTGCATCGCATCGGTGAGAAAATCGACGAGGTTTGAGTGATCGTCTTCGTCGTCGGAGTACGCGGTGATCGCCTTCTGGCAGCGATCCGCCCGTTGCTGGTTACTCGGCGTCATGGCTGCCTCCGATCGGCCGGGTAGGTTCATGCTCGGCGATGGCCTTTCGAAGGTGGGGTTCGTACTGGTCGCCTCGCCATGAATTCTCGCCAAAGGCGATGTTGCCAAGAGCGAGCTTATCGAGGTTGAAGACGGCGACGTGGTATCGCTCGTCGAAGACGATGCCGAGCATTCGTCCGGCTTCCGGGTCGCGAAAGATCAGGACTTGGAAGGGAGCGCCGGAGATGCCATTGCGATGATGTTGGATATTCTCGATGCGGAGTTTCATGGTTGCCCCCTTAGCCGTGGTTGCCAAGCTGGAGGCGGAGTTCCTGAAACTCGCGATCGAGGTCGTCGTAGGCCACGTCGAAGTCTGAATCGCAGCCTGCGGAAAGTTCATCGGACAATTGATGAAGGCGGGACGCGATGGCGTCATAATCGGTGATGGTTTGCATGATCTGAATCCTTTCAGTTGGTGGGGCGGGCACTCCGGCCCGCCCCGTTGCGTTAGTCTTTCTTTTCAGTGGCGACGCGGAGGGTGATCCGGCCGTCGAGCGGCACACAGTCGAGCTGGATGTTGAATCCCTTGCCGTCGGCGTGTGGCCATACGCTTCCGATTCGCGTCCAGAAGCCCTTCTGTCCGTCGCGGTCGCGCACCTGGTAGGCGATGTGGGTTGGGGATTTCGAGGTAGTGCCTTCGGTTGGTTTGGTGTCAGACATGGTTGGTCTCCTTCTTTGTATTCCGGCCACGCCCATCGCGGCCTGATGGCACAGCGAATAAAGCCGCCGAATGCCGGGGCACTTGCGCATCGCGACAAGCGAAAGACGGAGGGTCCGCATCGCGGAAACCGTCTTGGCAGCTTGCGCGAACCGGTGGGGGCTTTAGCTTGCCAATCAGAAAGGCCGTGGGGAGTGCTGGCAAAAACTGGGGAGAACACAGCCGATCCATACCGAACCACGAATGGCTCCCGTGGTCCGCTACCGACTCATCGGGTCACGCTGCGAAAAAGCTGGATACGGAACCCCGGATGGGTATTTGCTACCGGTGGGTATGCCGCAAATGATTGACCATGAAAGGAATCACAACCGTCATTACGCGACGGCGGGCATTGACAGCGATTGCCAGGACCTCTCAGGCAGGGAACGGCGTTCGAGCGGCATAACGGCCTCCAAGGAGCGACCCAACAAAACCGCCCCGCCGTTCACGCGACTCGTTCAGCTCTGTTCTTCGGAAAGCGGCATCAAAAAGTTCGCCAGGTATTCGGGCTCATCCCATGTCTTTGTCCAAGGTACGGCGGCTCTGTCCAAAGCTTGACGGAATGCTTTGTCTTCCGATGCAGAGAATATGGTACGGGCAAGGAATGTGTGGATGCGATTCACCACTCCTGTCATGAGCGTTTTCATTTCGTCCTGGCTGATGCGGGATACCTGATTCCAGGGTATTTCCCGGCCTTCGGCGTCAATTACCTTTACGTCGGAGTAATCGCCCGAGCGGGTGACGGGCGTAAAACCAGCATGGAGCTTTTCCAGATAGCCACGTCGGACACAGGCAGCGGCGATCAACTTGGCAAATTCGCTTTGTGACTTCTTTTGATTGAATGACATAGTTCCCTCGCTGCTTTGGCGATAGCGTAGCAAATTGGAATCCGTCCATAAACTCATTTATCAACGTCAGGAACAGGCTTGCCGTTCTTTTTGGCCTGGTTCGCCTTTTTTCCAACCTCGTCAAGATAATCGGCCCACCATTGCATCATTTTGCGGCGTTCCGGCAGATATTGGGCGTGATTATAAGCCGCGCGTACTTTGTTGCGTTCACCGTGAGCAAGCTGCCGCTCGATCACGTCAGGCGAAAACCCATGTTCATTTAGAACGGTGCTGGCGGTACTACGAAACCCGTGGCCTGTAGCACGGGAATGATATCCCATGCGATACAAGGCATACAGAATCGTATTCTCGCTCATGTGACCAGACGGCTTATGTTGGTTCGGGAAAACGTATTTCCATTGTCCCGTGATTGCGTGTAGCTCTGTCAGTATCGCTGCGGCTTGTCGAGACAGAGGGACAATGTGCGGGTCTCTCATTTTCATGCGTTCAGCAGGAATACGCCACTCTGCGTTGTCCAAATCAATTTCAGCCCATGTCGCGCCACGTAATTCTCCAGTCCGAACGAATGTTAATAACAGAAACTTCATCGCCAACTGAGTTTGCAGCGACCCGTCGTAACACTCAAGATTCTTCAGGTATTCCTTTAGTTCGTTCGGTTTGATGTAGGCGTGGGTCGTTTTGACGACGGGCTTCAACGCCCCACGCAGGGATGCCGTGGGGTTATTTGTCGCTCGCTGTGTAATCACCGCATATGAGAATACCTGGCCACATATCTGAAGCTGACGATGGGCGAGGTCGGCACTATGCTCCTCGATTCTGCGCATAACGGATAGCAGTTCGTGAGTTGTAATGTCTGCAATCGGTCGTGTGCCCAGTTTGGGAAAGACTTGCGTTTCCAACCGCTTTAGGGTCTTCTTTGCATACAAAGGAGTCCATTTGGACTGGCGATTCTGGTGCCATTCTCGCGTAACAGCCTCGAACGTCTGGGTGTGTTTGTCAATTAGAAAGCGTTTGGCTTCCTTTTTGGCTTCACCAGGGTCGTTGCCAGCCGCCAGCACCTTTCGCGCTTGGGCACGGCGTTCACGGGCATCCGCGAGGGCAACGTCGGGGTACACGCCCAATGCTAAAAGCTTCTCCTTACCCGCGAAAAAGTATTTCAGCCGCCAGTATTTGCTGCCAGAAGGTGTAACCAGGAGGAACAAGCCGTCGCCGTCAGACAGCTTGTAAGGCTTTGTCTTTGCTGTGGCATTGCGGACGGCGGCATCAGAAAGGCACTTGGGCATCGGGGTACATTTAGCTATCGAGTGGGGTATCTAGACCCACATGTACCCCTAAAATGAGGTGGATGTCAACGATTATCGACGGACAGCAACGGCTGGACGATGTCATGTGACTGGCTCTCAGTCTACTTCTACCGGCCTTTTGTGAACGATGGCGTCTTAGGAAGTGGCGGGAGTGACGCCGCCCACGTTCATTTGCTATCCTGCTGATGTAAAAAGATATGTTGCGTGTGGGCAAGTACGTGTACCCCGTTTTATACCCCTAATTGTATTGTGTCCTTATATATATAGAGAGAGGCGACGCAACCCGTTCTGGCGGCACGCAGGAGGCGCGTCGTCAACCGTACTCAACGAAGAGGGGCGTGACAAGCTCTTTGTTGGCACATTGGCAGCCCTTCACGGACCGCTGCTGCTATACGTTGCTAGTCGTTTTGAGGTTGATTCGACAAGTTCTTGATTAGAACTCGAATGTCCTCGGCACGCCATGCGGTGCATCGAGCCGACAACTTTACGGGCTTGGGAAAACGTCCCGCCTTCACTCCTTCCCACCAACATGTTTTGCCAAGGGGAATAACGCTTAACACTTGTGGTAATCGTAAAAACCCGGTTTCTGGAATATCATGCATATCGACGCCTCGCGCTTTTCCACTTTTCATATTAACATAACTGACGCATCAATGTCTCGGAGAATCGCACTGAGAGCCAGTTACAGCGTTTGTCGGGATGCCGCGAGGTAGGCCAGGGATAGCTGCCAGGCACATGCCCTACCCACGAAGGAGCCGACCAAGACGGGCCGCTACCGGACGGCAACGGCAGCCCAGATGTCGTCAAGGGGAAGGAAAGATAATTCCAAAAAAAACGCCGCTGGGAATAATCGGGTCATAACTTCGGAGTGACGATTCGGTCGCGTATCAGTGACATTGAGGAAAGTGAAAAGGCCGCAAACCGAGGCTGGCTGCGGTGGAGCACAATACAGTTAAGAAAGCGTTAACCAAGTTGTGATAGCCTAAAATAGAGGCATGATCCGCATCACGCAACAGGACAGTGCCAAGGACGCCAAGCGTTACTACGCGACGGCGGACTATTACAGCGAAGGACAGGAACTGGTCGGTTCCTGGGGCGGAAAGGGTGCCGCCCGGCTCGGGCTGGAAGGCACGGTAGACAAATTCTCCTTTGAGCGGCTATGCGACAATCTCGATCCAAGGACCGGAGAACCGCTGACGGTGCGAACACGTACCGAGCGGACGGTGGGTTACGACTTCACCTTCTCGGTGCCGAAGTCGGTTTCCCTGCTTTACGCAATGAGCGGTGACGAGGGGATCATGAATGCGTTCCGTAGCGCGGTGGATGAGACGATGCGAGAGATGGAAGCGGAAATGAAGACCCGCGTCCGCATGGGCGGCAAGGATGAAGACCGTGTCACTGGTAACATGGCTTGGGCGGAATTCATCCATACCACGTCCCGGCCCGTCGATGGCCTGCCCGATCCCCAATTGCACGCGCACGTCTTCGTGTTCAACACGACCTTTGATGAAGAGGAAAAGCGATGGAAAGCGGGCCAGTTCCGGGAACTCAAGCGGGACGCTCCGTATTTCCAGGCAGCGTTTCGGGTCCGGCTGGCCAACAAACTTCAGGACCAGGACTTTGGGGTCGAGCGAAAGCGTGACGATTTTGAGATTGGCGGGATACCTGCTGATGTACTGAAGCGCTTCTCGCGGCGCACTGCCCTGATTGAGAAACTGGCCCAAGAGAAGGGGATCACGAATCCCGACCGCAAAGCGGAGCTAGGGGCAGAGACCCGCGAAAAGAAAGCCAAAGCCCTGAGTTGGGAGGCGTTACGCAAGGAATGGAACACGCGGCTCAGCAATCAGGATCGCAAGGTCTTGGCGGCGGTACACCGTCGCGAGCATCCGGTTGCAAGGAAGGAGCGTAGTGAGGCACTGGCGGTCGATCACTCCCTTGAGCATAGCTTCGTGCGTGACGCGGTGGTGCCGGAACGCAAGCTCGTCACCGAAGCCTTGAAGCGGGGGCTCGGTGCAGTGACGGTTGACGGCGTCACGCGCGAGGTGCAGGACCGCCCCCTGATCCGCAGTCAAGTCGAGGGTCGGAAGCTGGCGACGACGAAAGAGATGTTGGCCCTGGAATCGAAGCTGATCGACTTCGCACGCCTGGGGCGTGGGCGTTGCCGCCCGCTGGGCAATCCTGACCGGCCCTGCTCCCGCGACTGGTTTAATGAAGGTCAGAAGATGGCCGTCGCCCATGTACTCGGTTCGCGTGACCGCGTGATGATTGTTCGTGGTGTCGCCGGAACGGGGAAAACCACTCTCGAACAGGAGATCGGTGAAGCTCTGGCGGAAGCAGGTAAGCCCGTCGTTGCCCTGGCACAGTCGGTGAAGGCCAGCCGGGAAGTGTTGCGCGAGGAGGCAGGATTTGCGAACGCGGATACAGTGGCACGGTTCCTGAAAGACAAGGAAATGCAGGAATCGGCAAGGGGTGGTGTGATCCTCCTGGATGAGGCCAGCCAGCTTGGCACACGGGATATGCTCCGGGTGTTTGATGTGGCCGAAGGCGTTGGGGCGCGGGTGATTCTCGTCGGTGATCGCCGCCAACACCGCAGCGTTACGGCGGGTGAGCCGCTCAAGCTCCTGGAGGAAAAGGCGGGATTGCGTGTCGCGCAAGTCACCGAAATCCTCCGGCAAAAGGGCGATTACAAGAAGGCGGCACAGGCTCTCAGCGAGGGACGGACCGGTCAGGCATTCGAGGAGCTTGATAAGCTCGGCTGGATCAAACAGGTCGCCGATGCAGACCGATACCAGCAACTGGCCGCCGCTTATCTTTCCGCCTACGCTGAAAAAAAGAAGGATGGGAAGCCGAAGTCAGCTCTCGTTGTCTCGCCCACGCACGCGGAAGCAGCCCGCATCACGCTGGCGATTCGTGCTGGCCTGAAGACTCAAGGCAAGCTCGACGATGAACGTATGGTTCAAGTATGGACTCCGACACACCTGACGGACGCTCAGAAAGCAGACGCGACACAATACGAACCTGGCGACATGCTCCAGTTTCACCAGAATGCACCGGGCCACAAAAAAGGATCGCGCCTGACAGTTGAAGACGGGGTCGAAGCGCCAACAGAGTTGGCCAATCGGTTCGAGGTTTACCGCCCTGTGCAATTGGCGCTGGGAGTCGGTGATCGGATTCGCCTCACAGCCGGTGGCAAGACGAAAGACAGTGAACATCGCCTGAGCAACGGATCACTCCTGACCGTTCAGGGATTTACAAAACGGGGCGACGTGATCGTCGATCACGGCTGGATCATTGACCGAGATTTCGGTCACATGAGCCACGGCTACGTCGTCACCAGCCACGCCAGCCAGGGCGTTACGGTAGACAAGGTTTTCGTCGGCGTATCCAGCGAATCGTTCCCCGCGACCTACCAGCGGACGGCCTATGTAGCGTTGACACGTGGGAGAGAACAGGCGCAGATTTACACGGACGACAGGAACGAGCTTCTCAAAGCGATCCGCCGGACAGACGAGCCGTTGTCGGCGACCGAGCTTTCCGAAGATCAGCAGCAGAAACCTGCGTTGCCAGCTCGTTTGATGAAGCGTCTGGGATTCGCCCGTGGCTTTTCTGTCGATGATGGGCGGCAGAATCTTTCACAGCCGGGGGTCAGCAATGACCACATGAACGAAAGAGGACTGGATCATGCCGGATGACCTCACACACCAGGACCGATTGCAGAAAGACACTTCTCCGAAAGGACTGAAGGGGATTCTGGAGTCCAGAGAACAGCCACGAGAAAAGGAAGTCGAAGGTACAGAGGCCGCGTGCCGGGCGTTTGGCTATCTGCGCGGCATCCGCGACCAGTCAGCAGCGGTGGAATTCCGCTTCAGGAACGGCAACAGCGAGTGGTTCCCGTATAGTTGGCTGGGAACCTGGAAGTACAATCCTTCCGAGGGTCTACTCCTGAAATTCTCCGGCGATCTAGTGTATCTGGTGCTCATCAAAGGCAGTAACCTGGACAAGCCGCTCAAGGAAGGGGCCGTCAATCTTACTCATGCAGGCTTTCAACGGCATCGGCTGCTTTGGGTCCGCGAGATGACGGAAGAAGACATCAGGCATGTGGGAGAAACCGAACCGACCATCGACAGCATCGAGGTCGCTGAATTCGAGTCACATGCCGCACTCAAGGAATGGGTCAGCAAGAATGCCCCGGCTTTCGCGCGATAGGCGATAGGCGAGCTTCCAGTAGCTGACGCAGTTTGCGCCGATTACCTTTGCCAGTATGCCGAAAACGACCGCTTGGCGGAGGGTGCGCGGTTTTGCTCAAGAGATTAGCGACCTGAACGAACGACGAGCCGGCTTCCCAGCGCTCTCGGCCTACGGAGAATACTGGAGCACGCCATTAGGTTTTCTTGGTCGCCTTCAGCATTGAGACGATATCCATGAGACGCTTTTCCTCCTGGTTAGTGCTGAATGTTCCGCGCTGGCGCGTGACTTCATCCTTCAGCTTCTGCGCAAAGTGCTCGTCATAACCATAATCCTCACGCATTTTACGGATCACATCAGGTGGGGGTTTAGCCTCGAACCCGCCGGCAACGATCCTGCCGTATTCATTGAGAACAATTGTGTTCCGGGCGGCCGTCATCCTATGGAATTCCATGTATTTGCTCGGTGTTACGGCGACGTAGGCATAGTATGGCCGCCCATCCTCTGTCGTGCCGTTGGTATAACAAATAATGGCGACTTCAATATCGATGTCCTTCAGTTCTTGTTCCGAAGGAACTTTCAGTTGTCCGGATGGTTCAAACAAATATGTGATCATGGTTCAACCTTTCAATGAATCTCACCGGGCAGCCGCTATATCTTGACCATTGCCTGCCGGTGTCTGCGGAACCATGACGCCATCCGCTTGCTTGACCTCGTAGGCCTGCCTCGGTTTCCCACCCTTGCCGTCGTCCAATGTTGCAGTCACAATGGTGCCGACCTTTGCATGCGTTTTGCCATCCTTGTCCCAGGCAATCTTGTGATCATCCTTTTCTGTAACCTTCACCGGGTTGCCGTCCTGGTCCTTATACGTCACAGTGCCTGGCGTAGCGGCACCAGCAGGCTTAAGTTTCGTATCCCCCATTCCCTCAGGGACATCCGTGCCGTTTTGTTTCTTTCCGTCGGCTTCAACCTTGGGTTCTGGTGCCGCTGGCGCAGGCTGCGGCTTGTCCGGGTCTTCTCCGTGGGCAATACGCTCCGCTTTGGCGACGATCTTAACCGGGTCACCGTTCGCTTCCTTCAGCGCTGCCTCCATACGTGTGTTGGCATAAGCTTCACGGTCTTCAAATTTCAGCGTACCCTTCTCTATCAGCTCGTTCGCATGGGCGTACAGCGCACTATTCAGCTGGGCTGCGGCGATATGGCCTTTGCCTTCCCATGCCTTGGCGGTCAATTCATCGGCCTTGCTAACAATGTACTTGATGGCATCAGGAAGTGGCTTGTCCTGGGTCTCCTTTAGGTATGCACGAGTTTGGTCATCAGCCGTTTTGTGCAACATCTGCTTTGTCTCGTCATTGAGATAGCCACCCGGAGGAATGTTATTGTCAAGCTTGTACTGTATGGTAAGGGCCGCTTCCACTTTGGCCACGGACGCCTCTACGACCCGCTTCATTGTCGGCTCGATTTCCTTGGCAATATCCTGCGTCGGAATGTTGGCATAATGATCGTCTTTCAGCGTCGCTCCCGTGCCGTTGGCAACGCCCAACACCGCGAATGTCCGCTGGTGAGCGGCGATGACGGATTTACGTACCGTCTGCTCAATATCCGCACGTACCTCAGGTCTTGAAAGATCGCGCCCCTCGTCCTGGTATATCTTACTTATGCCCCACCTCACTAGAGATGAGTAGTCGTCTCCCTGTATCCGACCATCTGCCAAGTCTTTATCTAAACGGGCAATGAGAGATTTTTGTGCGTTGCCCGTCTTGCGCTCGGTCGCAGCTTCATCATTCACCGCCTTGATCTGCTCTCGCAGGACATTTTTGTCCATGCCCTGCGCAGCGTCCGCCGCCTTGCTGCGAATTTGCGACTTGTCCTGATCGGTCAGTGTCGTGTTTTGTGTGGCTGCCTTGGCTTCCGCAAGTGCAACCACGGCATCGGCGTATTGTTTCTCGGCGTCCTTTCTTACGTCGATCGTCATCTCGCGGCTTTGGAAGAATTCGCGTTCGGCTTTTGCCAATGCTATTTGCGTTTCAGCGACAGCCTTGGAGTTTTCCGGCGATGGATTCTTTTCATTCTGCTCCACCGCTGCCTTAAACTTCTGTGCTGCTTCATCGAGGTGTGCGTATTCTTTCGATTGCGTAATCGTCTTATCCTCGGAAGGATAAGACACCCCGGTCTGCTTGGCGATGTCCGCAGTTTTCTCCGTATACTTCTGGAATTCCAAGGCGGTCTGGCGCATCCTTTCACAGGCTGTCCAGGACTTGACGCTTTCCGCTTCTGTTTGTAGCCGCAGTAATTCAGCTTCAGAAGCAACGATACTGGCCTTAGTATCCGGATTCCAGGCAGCGTCACGGGAAGCCTTAAGACCATCCAACCGTTTTTGCTTCTCCTCGATAAGTTCTTCCTTCTTGACGAGGTAAGCCTCGGCCGTAACGGGCTTTCCGTTTGCATCGAGAAGCTGCTTGACTTTCTTATCCTGCGGGTCCTGAAGCATGATATAGACTGGTTCAGGCTTTTTGCCGGTAAGGCCGGATACCTGGGCGTCCAGCGCATCCGCCGCCTGCGTGAGTTTCTGGGCTTCCTCCTTGGCCATACCGAACTTGGCTCTTAAGCCAGGTTCTGTGTTGTTGCCGGGCTTGCGGTCAATGTCCTCCTGCAATTGCCTGGTCTGCTCTCCCACCTTCTGATCATATTCTTTGCGCTTTTCAGCACGCTGTATTGCCACGGAACCATAGCCATGCTCAAGTTCTTCGCTTGCAGCGCGAAGGATCTGGATGTCACTCTTGGCGTTGTTATACGCCTCCGTCGTCTTGTTCACCTGCCTGCCATTGGCAAAAACTGCCGTGGCGCGCGGCGATATGGTGTGATTGTCTATCTCAGCCTGTTTCTCCGCTATTTCCCCCTGGATGGCCTTACTCAGGAGGCGCTCAGTTTCCGGGTTGCTGAAATCGAGCTGGCCGTCCTTTCCCAACAGGGGCGGCTTACTCTTATCATTCTGGGCGTTGTAATTCAGTCCCTCACTCTTTGCCATCGCCTCGACGCGTTCCAGAACCGCGGCGTTGTTCTTGATCGCGGCTATGTTGGGGTATTTCTTGAAGTCGGCTTGGAATCGCTGGTCTTCCTGCTCGTAGACCCGCCGCGTTTCTATGATTGTCTCAACCTGCTTGGCAACCACGTAGCCCGCTGCTGCCGCAACTACAAGGGGAGCGGCAACGGTGGCAACTGCCGCAAGTCCTCCTCCGGCGGCGGTGATACCGGCGGTACCCAGGGCAGCGGTGGTCAAATGCGCGGCACCGATGGATGCAAGCGCAGTCGTTGTAACGGCGACCCCGCGTTCGGTTTTGTGGGTTGCTCCTTCTTCCAGTGAGATCTGGTAGACGCCGTCTGCAACCATGATGGCGATGTTGGCGTTGCCTAATGCTCCGCTGACGCCGGCGGGAATCTTCACCTTGCCGGTGGCCTGCAAGGCAGTCACGATGACGCCTCCGCTGCCGACACCGACCTTACTACCGCCGATAGCTACTTTCGCTTTGTCGCCGTGCTCAAGTCCCTGCTGGATGTCCTCAACGCCGGTAACGATGTTTATCGCTTCAGAGCCGGCCTGAGCAGCAGCCCCGGCTTTAGAAACCTTTGGGATTGCCGGCCCGGCTGGTGGTGGTTTCCTTGCGCCAGGTGCAGCCGGAGGAACCAATGGCTCAGCCCCGGTGACGGCTTTGGGGGCAGCGGCGGCTTGCTGTTTGAGAATTGCATCGCGCGCCTGCTCCAATTCAAGCGCCGCCGGCGATCCGGGCACGACGCGATTGCCTGCTGCCGGTCCCTGCTGCCCTTGCGCAGGTGCAACAGGCTTTGGGCGAGGCGCTCCTTGACTTTCATAAGAGCCTTCAAACTCCGTGTGCTGGCTCAAACCATCGAAGAGGACCGTCTGCTTGTCGCTAACGGCCAAATATGTCTTCCCCTTTACCTCTACTTCATGAGCGCCCGCGTCTCTAAGAAGCTTGACCTCACGATCCGTCAGTTTATCCGCGCCAATCCGTATTTCTCCTTGGTCGGTGCTGTGTTCCCATCCGGCCTTAGACCCTACCGACTGAACCTGCTCCTCAGAGAGGTTGCTACCTGGAGACAGTAATGGTGTGACTGCTTCCTTTTCGCGAGGAGCAGCCTTTTCAGCAGCCGCTTTCTCCGTAGCGGCTTTCTCCGTGGCGCGTTTCTCTGCCGATGCCTTTTCTACAACAGTTTTCTCTCCCGCAGTACGCTCCGTGAGAGGTTTTAGGTTAAGGCCCATCTCGGCCATCTCTTGTGGAGTCCACTCCCACGCCTGGGATTGGGTCTTTAAGATTTGCCCGCGATAACCTTCACTTGCACTGATTTCTCGGCCCCCATTTAGTGCTGTCAGATAGGCCTTTGCCACCGGTTCAGTCAACTCCACATACCCATTTTTCAGAATGGAATCTGCTATTTGCCTTCCTTCTTGCGTTCTTGTGAGGCGATAGCCGCCATCCAATTGGTCCGGTGCCACCTTTGTAGGATCATTGTTACTGGCTTTGAAGAATTGCCTCGCCGTAGGATCAACCAGAAACGCCTTCATTTCAACGGTGTTTGGGCCGGTCTGTACGGGAATCTCAACTACTGTGAATGCATGCCCGGTAGACGCGCTCGCGTTGCCGGCACCAACCACGTCTTTGACCTGTAAACGATGAGGCTTTAGACCTGCTACTTCAAGTGATGCCGCAGAGAATTCCTGGCCGACCCCACAATGGCCATCCAGGCTCCGATGGGTCAGGTCTCCCATGTAGTCAGTCATGCCCTGGCGGGTATTGTCCACCGCCCACTTTACGAGCAACTCAGCCTCTTGTTGCGACATACCCTGCAAGGGTATGCCCTTGGCTTCATTCGCGCGACTGGCACTTTGCAACTTCTTTGTGATATCGGCGACTTGTTGTGTGTCTACCGCGTGCGCAACCGGGTTCGGCCCAGGAAAGGAGTAATCATTGATTACTTGAGCAGGTCCTACGTGTGCGACTGGGTTGAGTGCGGCATCGTCTGTCAAACTGTCCTCCATGACAGTAACTTCTAATGCCAGTCTACTCCTCGTTCATTAAGGAGTGTTTACAGTCGTATTAAAGTTATGTGACAAGTGATGAGTAGCAGGTCGCTCTGCAAGAAGCTGTAAGCGCTAATGTGGTCTGGGACCAGGTACGTTCCGTCATTTCAGCAACTCCTTGATAATCACCGCAAAAACGCGGGTGCGTGTGCGATGAGCCACTCCCTTGAGGGGCGGCACCGCCGCTTTTTCCTGCCCTTGCCGCAAATCTCCAGAACCACGTCAACGCGCCCCATGAACGTGAAGAAGTTGCGCAGACGCTTGCAGGCGGAACGCGTTTGACGTGAGCCGCAGACTTTAGAACCGACCTGACTTTGCTCCAGCGACGGTGCCAAAAGCTAGCGCCTGCGCGCCGAAGAAGAAAATACGCGAGCAGCCATTTCTACCCCTTGGCTCGGCCAGCCGCAATCTCTCAACCTGAATGCCAGGCAAATGTTACGGCATTCCTGACGCGAGACACGGATCGCGCACCCCGCGCCCGCTTTCACCCCAAAAACACCACCAAAAGCCCGATTTTGGGCATTGGCACCGAAGTTGCTTCAGCCGCCGACCCCTCCCATTGTACCGCGAGGCAAAACCTGCCACGCGAAGGTCGAAATGAAAACCGGCATGAGGCACTCAACGCCTCATTCCCCTCAAGCAAGAAGAGGTCTGTCATGGCAAGGCGATACAGCAGCATGAAGGCGGGCAAGCTGAAACACACGGTCAACCACATACGCGAAGCGATGGGGACCGAGGACGAATTGCGGGCGCTGGGGGCTTCTTTCGTCAATCGTCCGGTGAATCCGATCATCTGCCTGCCAGACCTGGAGGTGGTGGACGGCAACCGGAGGCTGGCTGGGGTGCTGCTGGTGGCCGGGCCAGAGGCCGAGGTTCCGGTCTGCATCACGGATGAGCGGGTGGACGAGTCCGCGAAGCTCGAAATCATGATCCAGTCCGCGATTCATACGCGAGGGCTGAGCGCTTACGAGGAATATCTCGGGGCCAGTCAGTGGATGGAGCGAAACCCTGGGGCCACGGCCGAGCAGCTTGGGGAACGCATCGGCCGCAAGCCCGCAATGATGAGCCGGATGCTTTCCTTGTCTCGGTGCGTTCCTGCGGTGAAGGAAGCGGCAGCATCGGGATTGCTGGGGGTCACGGAATGGTACGAGTTGTCGAAATGTCCCGAGCAACAGCAGCAGGAATTGTTGGCGGCGAGGCTATCAGGACAGGTCAGCAGCCGGGACCAACTGGCCCAAGCCGCTCGCAAGCACCGAAGTGGGAAGACGTCGGCGGTCAAGCTTTCGAGGGTGAAGATCGCCATGCCGCAGGCGACGGTGGTCATCAGCGGCAAGGAATTGAGCATGGCCGAAGTCGTGGAACTGCTCGCCGAAACGTTGAAGGAAGCGCGCAAGGCGGCGGACCAGTTCGATGTGAAAACGTGGCAGAGCATGATGAAAGACAAGGCGAAGTCGGCCAGGTAAAGGATGCGTTGTTTACCACGGACACTTTTTCATGAAAGGAGCGGTCACATGACCTTAATGGAACTTTTGATCCTGATCGTGGTTGTGAAGTGATTCGCAACCGAAGTCGTGAACGACAACCAAGGCACGGGCGCGGCTAGTCGCCCATCAACCATCAGAAAGGAGGTTCAACATGTTATTTGCAAGTGCATTTTGGGATGGATTCGGTGACGCACTCGGGAAGGGAATGGGCTACGGCGTAATCGGCTTCGTCGTAGCGTTCATTTGCTGGCAGAAGCTTGCCAGCCCTGCGGTCAAGGATGCCGCGAAGAAAATGGCGGCGGACAAAGCGCTTCAACTGATTAAGCGATTAACGAAGTAAGCACGTTGGGGCGGGCGGGATCGTCCTTCCCGCCCACATGTGTCGGACAATCATCTATCGATCATGAGCGGTGAAACCGCTTACAGGAACTGAGGCTTGCCATGTACAAGTTATCTCGCCTGATGTTGATCCTGAGCGTGGCGGCCGGTCTCTGGAGCCTGGTGCTATTCGGGATGCAAATCGGCTTGCTGGGCTATATCGGCGTCGGGCTGATCCTGTTCAAGCTCTTTGGCAAACGCGCGTACCAAGCACTGACGGCCTTCGGAACAGCGCGGTGGGCCGATGTAGCCGACCTGCGAGCGGCCGGAATGCTCAATGCCAACACGGGCCTAATCATTGGACGGGTCGGAGGCGAAGGGAAGCCGCCATTTCACAAGGCATTGCATGAGCTTTTCAGCTCATGGGTGCCGTCGAAAGAAGCGTGCGAGCAGTTCCTGGCGTCGATTCGGATCGGGTGGAAGTCGAAGGTGCAACCGGCACTGGTGAGGATGCCGAGGGCAGTGCATACGGCGGTCTTCGCGCCGACGGGTGCGGGCAAGGGCGTGTCGAGCGTTATTCCTTTCCTGTTGGCAACCGACGAATCGGCAGTGGTGGTGGACTTCAAGGGTGAGAATTATCGGATCACAGCCGGGCATCGGCAGAACGTGTTCGGTCACCAGATAGTCGTGCTCGATCCGTTCAAATTGGTTTCGCAGGTGCCTCAGACATTCAACGCGCTGGACTTCATTCACAAGGATTCGCCGACGGCGATTGATGAATGCCGCGACCTGGCTGAGGCGCTGGTGATTCGTACCGGACAAGAGCGTGATCCGCACTGGATCGACTCAGCCGAGGCATGGATTTCGGCCTTGATCGCCCTCGTTGTGCACTACGGCGAGCCGAACGACCGGTCGCTGCAAACGGTGCGGACGCTGCTATCGAGTCCCGACAAACTGCAAATGGCCATCAAGCTGATGTGCGCCTCTGACGCCTGGGACGGAATGCTGGCACGCATGGGAAACCAGCTTACCCATTTCAAGGATAAGGAGCTTGGTTCGACACTGACGACGACGAGTCGCTTCCTTCGGTTCCTCGATACCCTGGCCGTGAGCGACAGCACCAAAACGAGCAGCTTCAACCCGGACGATCTGCGGCGGGGGAAGATGACGGTGTATTTGATCCTTCCGCCGGAACATCAGCGAACACAGTCGCCACTACTTCGGATGTGGATCGGGTCGCT
The DNA here is from genome assembly GCA_041499805.1 of Gemmataceae bacterium. Classification (GTDB taxonomy): domain Bacteria; phylum Planctomycetota; class Planctomycetia; order Gemmatales; family Gemmataceae; genus JBGQKZ01. Next base: position 116,169 of record JBGQKZ010000005.1, on the reverse strand, counting down.
GCTGCGGGCGGTAGTACGCGGAGGATTGCAGGAATGGAACAAGGTGCATTTCGTGCTGGACGAAGCGGCGAGCCTCGGCCACATGGATGCTCTGGACGACGCAGTGGACAAATACCGGGGATACGGAGTCAGGCTTCAGTTTTATTTTCAGTCGGTTTCGCAGCTCCGAAAGTCTTTCCCGGACGGACAAGACCAAACGCTCCTCAGCAACGTTAGTCAGGTTTTTTTTGGGATCGCGGACCTGCCGACTGCGGAGTACGTGAGCAACCGGCTTGGAGAAAAAACCATTGTTGTGAGCAGCGGCGGGACGAGCACCGGAACCTCGAAGCAGTATTCAGAGAACAATAACAGCTCCGGCTCTTCGATGAGCCAGAACGACAACTGGGCACAGCAAGGGCGGAAATTGCTCAAGCCGGAAGAAGTGCTGGCGTTATCGGAAGACATTGTCATCACGTTTACGCCGAAAGTGCCGCCGATCTGGACGAATCGTATCCGGTACTTCGAGGAACCCAATCTGTGGCGGAGGCCGGGACGCTGGGAGCGCTTTAAGGCGAAGGCGAATGTCTTCAGCGGATCGTTGATCTTGCTGATGGTTATGGCGGGCTTCCTCGTAATGGTTTGCACACAGAGCTGGCGTGACCATCCGCCTCACAGCAACAGATGGCCCACGGTCAACAACGGTTTCAGCACTCAAGAAAGGTAGGTGCGTCATGGCAGGTGGAGACTTTATCGAAGTCATGAAAGATGCGCTTTCGGCAATCGCTCCTGGACTGGAAAACTTCGGACAAGAGGTTGGTGCAGAACTGTCACGGCTCGGCACGCAAGGAGCGGCTGAGCTGGCCTCGGCTCTGTTTAGCGACGGCAACTCTTACGTTGCCTACGGGCGTGGCCAGTACACCCCTTCCCCGGAGGTGGACATGGGCAGCCCGGTACCGGAAGCACCGACAGTGGAACCCCCGGTGCAGGAAGCCCAGGCAGTGGCACCGCCGGTACAGGAATACGGTGGCATGGAGATGTGACCGGGTAGTGACGGAGTGTGTGTACGGCGTGACGTTGTAAGGTTCGAGGTCTCTTTTTCTAGAAAGGAGGATGCTATGTGGTTCTTTATTTGTTTCTTCGTGCTGCCCATCGGATGGGCGCTCTACATGATGACCTGCCGCACTGATGACTGGCTTCGGCTGGTTAAGGAAGATCAGGAGCGGAAGGCCAAGCGAAACGAACGAGCGATGGGTTTGGCCAAGGGCATAGCCCGTTTGCTGAAGAAGTAATCGGCGGGGCGGGAAGTCGCCCTTCCCGCCCATCTTTTGTCGAAATATCGAAACACACTGACGGACCGGCAGGCGTCGGTCACAACGAGGAGAAGCCGATCATGACCAGAAAAAGTTTCGGACGGGAATTCGCGGAAGAGGTGTTCTGTAAGGCTTTGACTACGGCGGCTCCCATCGCTGCGGGAATCATCTTGAGTCCTGCGGGGATAGCCATCGGAGCTGCGGTTGCGGTTGCCATCGTAGCTTCAGGCAAAATCGGTGGCGGCTCGGCGTCGAATGCATCCGAGTCTAAGGAGAGTGGCTCATCGAGTTGATGGGCAACTCCCTCCTTGCGTGGTCAGGCTCACCTGCACCGGCATTGAATGAATGGATCGTAAACCAACAGCGCTTCCGATGTAGGAGGCGCGCTCACGTAGGGGATTGGAATTAGAAAGGCGGTAGGAACATGTTTTTCCCCATCATACCGCTGTTAGCTCTCGTCGCCATTTTGGGCGGGGGCTTCACGCTCGTCTGGTATGACGAACTGAGTAAAGAGCAGAAGGAAGAAGCGGATCGGATCGCTGCACAATATGCGCAGCAGCTTTACTGTAAATCCGTGAAAGAATTGACGAGAGCGCAGGGCAGCAATGTCGTGGCGCTCACAAAGCAGCATTTCGGCCATTGACGGTGAAATGCCGGGAAAGCCTCCGGCTGCTATCAGCCGGAGGTTTCCCGACTGCTTTCTTGTCGTAAGCCGCATGCCAATTAGCGAAGGTTTCAGAATTGAAGGGCAGGAATCGTATGTTCTCGACATTGTCTCGCAAATTGACTTCGGGCCAGCCGGTGTTTGATGGCCAGCACCAAGGTGTGTTGTTGGGATGGGACAAAGCCACCGGGCCGAATGGCGGTCGTGCGGCAGTGACCTACGATGGAGACGCGCCACTCTTGAGCTGTGCCACGACAGGGGCCGGTAAAGGCAGAGGTGTCTTGATCCCCAACATGCTTACCTATCCCGGTCCGCTGATTGCCGTGGACATCAAGGGCGAGCTGTATCAGGTGACAAGCCGCCGACGCCGCGAAATGGGTCAGCAGGTTGCGGTACTCGACCCGTTTCATCTCGTAACGGACCGTAGCGACAGCCTGAATCCGCTTGACCTGATGACGCTGCCCCGCTCGGACATCGACAGCGACGCGGAAATGCTGGCGTCTCTGCTGGCGGTAGGGCACGCATTCGAGAGGGAGCCCTATTGGAATATCACGGCCAACGGATTGATGGCGGGTCTCATTGCGCATATCGCAAGCGGCGCACCCAAAGAACGGCACCTCGGCCAGTTGCGGGCGTGGCTTTACCACCATGACCTCGATATGACCATCGCCAAAATGCTCGACGCAGGTGGGGTTAGAAGCCGGATCGCCTGGGATCAGTTTGTGGCGTATCTGGCTGCCCCGCCTGAGCAGACGCGGCCATGCATACGGACAACCGCATGCAGCTATGTAAGTGCCCTGGGGAGCGAGCAGGTGGTTGAAACGCTGCGAGCGTCGTCCTTCCGGTTGCAGGACATGTACGACGGGAAACCGCTAAGTATCTACATCGTGATTCCGCCGGATAAGCTCGAATCCCACAAGGCGTTGCTGCGGCTGTGGGTCGGCACGTTGCTGACAACGATCATGCGCCGCACCACAATGCCGCGACAAAGAACTCTGTTCCTGCTCGATGAGTGCGCCCAGCTTTCGTCGCTCGACAGCCTGCGGCAGGCAATCACCCTGCTGCGCGGCAGCGGATTGCAGACTTGGACGTTCTGGCAGGACTTGAGTCAGCTCCGGCAGGTCTACCCGAACGACTGGCAGACCATCGTTAACAATTCAGGGATGTTGCAGGTGTTCGGCATCACCAATCACCACATGGCGAAAGAGTGGAGCGAGCTGTTGGGCCTGAGTCTCCAGGACTTGAAGGAACTGACTCGCGAAGATGCGGTCGTTCTGAGGCAAGGGCAAGGAAGCGTAATGTGCCGCAGGCCGGATTACTTGAAGGATGGAGTCTTTGCCGGAATGTTCGACGCCAATCAGAGGTTTGCATTGCAAGGGTACGGCCATGACGCTCGAAGAACGCCTTGAAAAGATTGAGACCATGCTCGGCGTACTGGTCGAGCGGCAGCAAGTGCGGGAGTGGTATTCCGTCGAGGAGTTCGCCCGGATCGTGGGGCGTGCGGAGTTCACTTGTCGCGAATGGTGCCGAACTCGTCGCATTACGGCGGAGAAGAAACACAGTGGCCGTGGTGCTCACGCCTCTTGGGTCATCTCGCATGAAGAGTTGCAACGCTACCAGCGCGAAGGGTTGCTGCGTGGGCGCTGAGCAGCAATCCGTATCGCGTGATTCGATCCTCCCGCGCGCCGGGACGCTGTGGAGTGTGCGCGCCTTTGTCGGACCTTTTCTTTCAGCGGTGGTGGGTTCCAGTCATGTCCCGAAGCAATCGAAAAATGGATTGCAAAGTCTTGGAAGGTGCCCAGCCGGGCATCGTCCCGGCCGGGACACCGGACTGGATCACCGTTGAACTCGTCGAAAAGACGATTCGCGTTTGGCAGCCGTACTACCAGGCTACCCTCACGCCCGAAGAAGCCGTTACAATGATCCTCAACGTGGGTCGCTTGTATGAGGTCTTGTCTTCGGGAGTGTCGCCATGAAACAATTCGTCGCGTTGGCACGGGTCAGCAGCCGGGAACAGGAACGCGAAGGCTTCAGCCTCGAAGTGCAGGAAGAAGCCCTGCGACGGTACGCAACGCAGGCCGGTGGCGAAATCGCAAAGCTTTTCCGTATTGCGGAAACTGCCAGCAAGGGCGATGAACGCAAGGCGTTCCGCGAGCTGGTTGCCTACGCCAAGAAAAACGCCGGTCTCCTCGACGGCCTGCTCTTCTACAAGGTGGACCGAGCGGCCCGCAATCTTTTCGATTACGTCGAACTCGAACGGCTGGAGTCGGAATACGACCTGCCGTTCATCTCCGTTTCCCAGCCGACCGAAGGCACGCCCGCCGGCCGCATGATGCGGCGGACGCTGGCCAACATGGCCAGCTTCTACACCGAGCAACAATCGGTCGATGTCCGCGAGGGGCTGGCCCGTCGCGTACAGGAGGGCTGGTTTGTCACTCGCGGTCCCTACGGCTATCGCAACGTTCGCAAGGATGGCCGGGGCATGGTCGAGATTGATCCCGTGCAGGCGGCAAATGTCCGCCGCATCTTCCACCTTTATGCCTACGAAAACCTGACGCTCGACGGCCTGGTCGAGCGGATCAACGCCGAAGGCTTGGTCTTTCGTGCTGCCACGCCGAAGTTTCCGCGAAGTTCGATCCACAACATTCTTTGTGACCGTGCCTACATTGGCGAGATACTCCACAAGGGCCAGTGGTATCCCGGAAAGCACAAGCCGCTGATCGACCGGGCGACCTGGGACCGGGTGCAGGTGCTGCTCGGTGGGCAGAATTACCATTGTCACGCTCTCACCTACAGCGGCGAGTTCATGACCTGTGCCCATTGTGGGCGTCCGATTACGGGGGAGTGCAAAACGAAGAAGACGAAGGGAGGCTCCCGCTCCTACGTTTACTACCGATGCGCCCGGTACACGAAGCAGGGACATCCCCGTATCCGTGTTCCGGAAGCCGATCTCGACAAGCAGGTGCTGGCGATTTTCGACAAAATGCGGGTCGAGGATGAAGGGGTTCGCGACTGGTTCCGCATGGTGCTGGCGTCGCAGACGCGGGACTCGCAAGCGGAGTCACTGGCACAACGGGCGGAACTCCAGCGTCAGGAGACGCTGCTCGTACAGCAGCAGGATCGCCTGCTCAATCTGCGGCTGGCCGATGACATCGACCAGGAGATTTTTGCTCGCAAGAGCACGGAGATTCGCGACCGGCTTGCTTCAATCAAACTACAGCTTGATGCCCTCGACCGCTCGCACGACGAAACCGCTGAGTTAGCATCGAAAGTGTTTGAACTTTCGCAAACGCTTCACCAGCAGTGGCTTACCGCCGATTACGACGCAAAGCGTCGAATCCTCGAAATCGTGTGTTTGAACTGCAAGCTCGACGGCGCAACTCTCGTCCTCACAATGAGAAAGCCCTTCGACGTTCTCGCCGAAGGGCTTCTTTCTACAAATAGTCGGGGCGACAAGATTTGAACCCGCCGCTCGCCTAAGGCCGGCTCGCCCCGCGGTAGGCGGCTTGCAGGCGGAGGCGCTCCGCGGCGGCCGTGGCGTGAGCGGCTTCCTGGTGGCGGCTGGATTGAGTGAATAGCACGGCGTGTAGAGTCCACGCATCCGCCTCGACGATTCGCATGCCGTGACGCTGTGTCGTGCTCAGCGTGGCGCGGTTGATTTCCTCGGCGGCGCGAAGGTCGCCGCGGGCAAGCAGCCATCGGGCGAAGCCGAGGCGCGTGAGGCATCGTTCCCACGGCAGGCCGCCGCGGTCGTAAGCGTCGATCAAGTCTTCGTAAAGCTTGCTCAAGTCGGCTTTGGGTTGCGTGATGCGAAGATAATCCGCGCGCATGCGTTGGCGGGCGAGTTCATTCCAGCGGTGTTCCGCGGCGTGCGGCGGCCGGTAAAGGAAGCTGTGCATGTCGAGCGTATCGAGCCGGCCCGCGCGGAGCAGGCATTCAAACACGTGCGTCCACTCGTAGACGTCGTTCGGCACCAGTAGCGCCGCCAGGGCGACCGCCTCTTCCGTTCGACCCGCGAGGCAAAGGGCGTGCGCGCGATACGCCTGCCACAACATTTGCCAGGGATGCGGCGGACGCCGGTCGGCGAGCAGCGGGTCAAGGCGGCCCAGAGCGATCAGTGCGTCGCCGCGCAGCGGTGCATCGGCTTGGCGGTAAACCGCAAGGGCGCTGGCGAAGTCGCCTTGCATTTCAAAGCAGATCGCCAACGCGCGGTAGCGGTCGAATCCGGGCCAGAGCGGCAGCTGTCGCCAATCGCCCTGTGGAAAAAAGCGGAGCAGCAGGTCGCGTTCAAACGCCGGCGCGACGAAACGGTAGCGCGGATCGTCGAGCCCGGCCAACGTCGCGTCCGCTTCGGCCCACAAGCCGGCCTCGCAGTAGGCGTGGAACAATTCCATTTCTTCGCGCGCTTCTGCCAGCGATGCGGCTTTGCGCCGGTCGGGCCGGCCGTGCAGAAAGCCGGCCCGCGCCCGCGCGTGTTCACGGCGGTCCTGGCCGCCAAGCACGTGCTCGAAACCGCGACGGACGAGCGGATGCGCATCGAGCACCGTTTCGCTCCCCGCGGAAGAGCGCACGCGTTCCACGAGCCGCAGGTCGATGAGTTCTTGCAATTGCGCGTCGAGCCAGCCGGACGGCCTCTCCTGGAAAGGAAGGTAAGTGCGGCCCCAAGTGGCGTGGAGCAGTTTCCGCACCGGGTCGCTGACGAGATAGTCGAGAACACGCGCTTCGGTCGTCGGATCGCGAAACGCCGTCGTCAGAGCCAACACGTCTTGCGCCTCCCGCGGCAACGCCTGCTGAAATGCGGCGAGGACGCGACTTACTTTTTGTTCTTCTTCGCGGCCGTCCGCCACGAGCGGCGCCGGCAACGCACCGTGTCGGCGGACATCGCTGGCGCAGAACTGCGCGAGATACGTGCCCAGCAGCTCCACCGCCTTGGCGTGGAAGCCGCACGCCTCTGCCGCTCGGTCCAATTCCTCGTCGGCGCCGCGGACGCCGAGAGTTCGCAGTAAGTCCCGCGCGCTCGCCGCGTCGAGGCTTGCCAGGCACAACGTGCGCGCGAACGGGCAGCGCTCCAGCTCCGGCAGCGGAAAGCGCGTCGTCAGCACCACGACGCCGGGCAGCGGCCGGCTCGCCAATTCATCGAGCAGCCTGCCCAATTCCGGATGAGCGAAGCGGCCGTACCACGGTCCCGTGTCATACTGCACCACCTCGACGCCGTCGAGCGCGACGATCCAGCGCTGTTGACGCAGCAGCGGCAGCAAATGATCGACGCAGTACGTCGCCGATAGGTCGCGCAACGGCGCCGAGCCCGCGACCTGGGCATACAGCTCGCGCAGGCAAAGATCGGCGTCCTTGCCGCGGTAGAAGCTCCAGAAGAAGACGCCATCGACCGGCTGTCCGCCTACGGCGAACGGTGTCAGCCAATGTTGCAGAATTGCGGTCTTGCCTTGCCCGCCGGGGCCGATCATGGCGACCAAACTCACTTCGTTGGAAGCAATCGCCGCGTTCAGCAGAGCCAATTCCGCATCACGGCCGAAGAACCGGTGGGCGTGTGAGGTGACGTGATGGACGTGGATGGAGGGCATTACATCATCTTATTGGACGACGCGGTGATGGATTTGCCGCTTTATCTCGGGATAATGGCGGGATGACGTAGGAGCCATAGCGGTGCGAATTTCGTGCAATGGCTCGTGCCGTCTTACATGACTCTCGCGAGCAGAACGACAGGACGACGATGGCGGCGATCAGAAACGCGGAGACCGTGCGCGGATTGAGACACGCGTGATCGTAGTGATTTGTTGAAGCGGTCGGCGCGCTGGCGCGAATCGACTTACCGCTCATAGACCGGGAACCTCCTCATCCGCATCCTCAGGCATGACGTCTGGCTCTGAGGCCTCCTCTGGTCGCGGAGTCCGCCGGACGACCAAGGATTCCCCGGCGATGATCGCCGTGAACTCTTCACGTTCCATTTTCAGAACGAGTTGCGGCAGTTCCTCCGCGGTTGCCGGTGTTTCTGCAAGTACGGCCGCCAGCGGAACGTGAACATACTGGCCCAGAAAGCGGCTCATCGTCGGACCAGCCAGGGAACGAAGGTATGCCCAGGCAGTCTCGCCAATGTGGGCTGCGCCACCTGCTGCAAGAAACGCCGCCCGAAGCTCGGCAAGCTTTGGGTTAGGAGTCGGGTCAAGCACTACAAGAACGGGCGTGTACCCGCTCGCCTTGCAGTCGGACGGATAATCCAACTCTTCCTTCCAGCGGCCCTGGCCGGATGCAGCGATTGTCACGCGCATCTTGATTTCGTGGGCCTTCTTTCCAAGGACGCAGTCCACTTGACGACCCTTTCTTGGGTCGCTCTGCCGGCGAACCGGACTCTTCTTTGACGGGGCAGGCGTGCCACCGATTGCGCGCGCGATGATCGGCTCGAAAGCATAGCCCGTTTCCTGGGCGGCCCGGTTGTCGATGTCGTAGAGCCACTTTCTCCAAAGGATGAACGGCGTGAGGGCTTTGGTTCCGACACAGCCGTATTGCAACAAACCCCTTGGGCCGACCTGGTCGATCGTCGGCACGGGCTGGGTCTGAAGTATTCGCTCATACTTCAGTCGCGCCTTGTGCAACGAGGCAAGACAATCGAAGTACGCATCAGCATCTCGGTCCGCGTTGACAAGCTGCTCGAACAATTGGTGGAAATCGCTCCCGGGCAGTCGTAAGGATTCCAGCGACCGCGTGCCAAAAAACGGTGGCAGCTCAAGCTTGCCCAGCCGTAGCTTGCCCCTGATGCGCAAATCCGTCGCGACGACGGCTACGAGGTACGCGCATTGCTCGTCGTTCAACGCGACGCCCTGTTTGGAACCGCCGACCGACTGAGCTTTGTTGATGATGCTCTTTTGCGTCACCGTCAGTCCCACTGAAATAGCTCCTTCTGCGTAAACTCCTCGGAGCCAAACGTCGATCGGACGGCCTTGGTTACGCGCTCCAGGATGGGGCTCATTCCGTTCGACAGAGTGGGCACAAAGCTCAGCAACTTTCCCTGGGCGCCGTTCCTGTCTGCGCCCCGAAGGCCCATTGCCAAAGAGCGCGCGATTACGGTGGCCAGCAACGGCGGAACGGCGTTGCCAATCAGCTGCGCCTGTTCCGCGTAGGCTCCGTGGAGGGTGAAATCGTCACAGAACGTCTGGATCCTGGAGCACTCGCGTAGAGTGAGATTTCTGTTTTCACAAGGATGAAGAAACTCCGACAAGGCACCACTCGTGATGGCCTTTGACGGGGCTTCAAAAACGAGGCGTCGAACTCCAGCAGGTGCCCCGCCACGTCGTTCTGTCGGCGTGCCGTCCATTACGCGCCGATAGGCCCGACGCCTATAACTCTCGTGCCAAAGTTCCCTCGGCAAGTCCTGCATGGTCTGACCTGGTTGCAACGCTCGGGCTCGTTCCAAGTCGATTCCGACAAGGGGCCGATAGAAATGCCCTTGCGGAGTTCCCGGCTCGTTCGTACCAGGAACGGGAAGTGTCGCAAGCGCTTCCCTAAGCGTGGGTGTCTTCGGCAAGTGCGTACCGGCTAGGTGGGCGCCCGGTGCCCCGTGCGCCGAATGCGTCGGTTCAGGAAATGAGGGTTCCCACCCAAGTCCCCCGATCGCGATGACTCGCTTGCGGTGCTGCGGTACTCCGTAGTTAGCGGCATTGACCTTGCGCAGGTGAATCTGGTAGCCCGCCGCAACAAGGGGGTTCAACAAGTCCAAAACCCGGTTTCCTCCTTCAGCGGTCAGGAAACCTTCCACATTCTCGAAGACAAATGCAAGGGGTCGTTTTCGCGCAACGATCTGGGCAAAGGACGTCACCAAGGTGTTCCTTCGGTCTCCCGACCGTCGCATGCCAGCGGAGGAAAACCCCTGGCATGGAGGACCGCCAACGATCACGGCCGCGTCCGGGGGCTCGGTGTCCTCGCGAATAGACTGACAGATCACATGCTCACCGACGTTCGCTTCGTACGTTCGCGTTGCAAAATCGCTGTTGTCCGCGGCCCACACCAGGTCGAACCCCGCGGCCCGAAAGCCAAGTGATAGACCACCGGCGCCACAAAACAGGTCTATAACGGACAAGGGCGGGTGCATCGCTCCCCCGAAACCTTGATTGAAGTTGCTCTCCGCTGGGCGCTGATAGTATACAACTCCGGAGCGCCGTTATTCCGCGCCGAGGCTTCCACGGCCCCTCGCGCGAATGCAGCAGGGACTTGCCGCCCGCAGCTGCGATCGGCTGCATGGCAAACAGCGCTCTGCCGTCTTCCAAAGACGAACCCCGCCCTCTACCGGCCACATTCCGCGCATACTATCATCGAAAAACCCGTGCTCGCCCGAAAAACCACGCGCCGGCGTGATAGGTTTTCGCCTCTCGCCGGAACTGTCAGGCGGGAGAACTTTGCCCGTCACTCTACCCTCTCCCCTGACGGCGGGGGAGAGGGTAGGGTGAGGGGAGCCGATGGCTGATTTTCCTCCCACGCGTGCGAGCCTGCTGGTGCGGCTGCGCGACCAGCGGGACGAGGCGGCGTGGGCCCAGTTCGTGGACCTCTATGCGCCCTTGTTGTACGGGTACGCGCGCAAACAAGGACTCCAAGACGCCGACGCCGCGGATCTTTCGCAAGAGGTGCTTTCGGCGGTCGCCGGTTCGGTGGGGCGACTGGAATACGATCCGCAGCGCGGGGCGTTTCGCAACTGGCTGTTCACGGTGGTGCGGCGGAAGCTGGCGAATTGGCGCGCCGCCGCGGGCCAGCGCGTTTCGGGCAGCGGCGACACGGCGATGCATGAGCTGTTGGAAGCGTGCCCCGGCCCCGCGGATGCCGCGCCGGAGTGGGAGGCGGAGTGGGACCGACGGTTGTTCGCGTGGGCGTGTGAGCAGGTGCGGCGCGACGTCACCGATTCGACATGGCAGGCGTTTTGGCGGACGGCGGTCGATGGTCTTCCCGGAAAAAAGGCAGCGGCAGAGTTGGGGATGACGGTGGCGGCGGTGTATCTCGCCCGCAGTCGGGTGCTTGCTCGTCTGAAGGAATTGGTGCAGTCCGTGCAGGAGCCGTAATTGGCGACCCTTCGCGGCATGCATCGCCGGAGGATTTCTCATGTTGAAGCTATGTCCGTCGTGCTCGTTGCTGTCCAAGGAAGAGTTGTCATGACCGCACCGCTCGACTGTGCCGCCATCGACTCGTGGGAAGCGCTGCTCGTCGCATTGCCGCCCGATGAACGTGCGCGCTACGAACAGCATCTGGAGTCGTGTACGACATGTCAGGAGCGGCTTGATCGGACGGAAGGCGGCGGGGAATCGCTGCTGCGGTTGGCGCGTCAAATCGGCGACCCGGAGCCCGCCGATCCGACGCTGTCGCACGTCATAGACCGGTTGCGCGAAGTCAAATCCCCTGTTCGCACCGCGCCGGTTGAACCCGCCGATCTGTATTTCCTCCGTCCGAATGACAAGCCGGAAGCGCTCGGTACGCTCGGCGCTTATGAAGTGCAGGACGTGATCGGCCAGGGCGGCATGGGCGTGGTATTGAAGGCGTTCGACCCGGCGCTGCACCGGCGGGTGGCGATCAAGGCGATGGCGGCGGCCGTCGCCGGGAGCGCGACCGCCCGCAAGCGTTTCACGCGGGAAGCCCAGGCCGCCGCCGCTGTCTGCCACGACAACATCGTGACGGTACACGGCGTTTACGATACCGAGGATGGACTGCCGTACCTTGTCATGCAGTACGTGGCGGGTGAGTCGCTGCAAGCTCGGATTGATCGCGTCGGGCCGTTGGAGCTGACGGAAATCGTCCGCATCGGTCTGCAGACCGCCGCGGGCTTGGCGGCGGCCCATGCCCAGGGGCTCATTCATCGCGACATCAAGCCGGCGAATCTGCTGCTTGAAAACGGCCTGGCCCGCGTGAAAATCACCGACTTCGGCCTCGCCCGCACCGCGGATGACGTGGGGCTGACGCAAGACGGCGTCGTCGCCGGAACGCCGGAGTACATGGCGCCCGAGCAGGCGCGCGGCGAACCCGTGGACCATCGGGCCGATCTCTTCAGCCTCGGCAGCGTGCTCTATGCCATATGCACGGGCGTCCCCCCATTTTGTGGCACTTCGGCCGTGGTTGTGCTGCGTCAGGTGAGTGACGAGGCGCCGACTCGGGTCCGGGCGCTCAATCCCCAAACGCCGACCTGGATGGAGGCGCTGATTGCCCGGCTCCTCGCCAAGAATCCCGCCGACCGCTTTCAAAGCGCCGCGGAAGTGGCGGCGCTCTTAGAAGGTTTTCTCGCACACTTGCGGCAGCCGAACCGCATTCGTGCGCCGAAGCTGGCGCCGTTTTCGTTCGACCGCTGTGGGGAAAACGAGAACAGGAAACAAGGAGACAAGGTTACAAGGAGAAGGAATGTTCGCCGGCTGCTTTATGTCTCCCTGTCTGCTTGTCTCCTTGTTTGTCTTCTGGCGGCCATCGGCGTGGGGATCGCTTCGAAGAGCGACGGATCGGCCCACGACGGAGAGTCGCAGCCCAAGCTCGCAGCCCGGTTCCATCGCGACTTCCACGGCGCCAGTCTGGACGACCCCGTGCTGCGGCCGGTCGGCAGCGGCGTGGAAACGGACGGCGCCGGCGTGCGTGTCCGCATGCCCGCGGGTCACGGCGAGCAAACGCCTGCGGCTCTCGGAGCGAAGCTCACGATTCACGGCGACTTTGAGATCACCGGCTCCTACGAGATTCTGCGAGCGGACCAGCCCACGAAGGGCTTCGGCGTTGGCGTGAATCTCTACGCGCAGATCGACGGCGAGACGAAGAACGCCTTCTCCCTGGCGCGCCGCATAGTGCCGGACGGCAAGACGTTGTACCACTCCGACCGGATGCTGCTCGTGGATGGCAAAGAGACGCACCGCGTTAGACCCTTCCCGACCGACGCCACGTCCGGCAAGCTTCGCCTCAAGCGCGTCGGACCCGTGGTCCGCTACCTGGTTGCCGAGGGAACCCGTCCGGACTTCGTCCAACTCGATGAGGTCGAAGTGGGCACAGACGACATTCGTTACATTCGGTTCGGCGGCCACACGGGCGGCTCGGAAAGCGGTCTCGACCTCCGCCTGCTCGATTTCACGGTCGAGGCGGAACAGTTGTCCGGGATACCAGAGTCCGCCCTCGACAACCCCGGGGACAGGCCGAAAAGATGGCTCGTAACGGCGGCGATCCTCAGTTCGGCCCTCGCATTATCCTCTGTGGGTGCGTGGCTCTACTTGCGTCGCCGGCGCCACAGCGGGACCGCGCCGGGAGAGACCCCGGTTCTGGACAAACAGACCGAAGCCGTCGCGGCATCGCCAATTATTGAGGTGCGGTGCCCCTCTTGCGGGAAGAACCTCAGGGTGAAGACGGAGTTCGCCGGAAAGAAGGGGAAGTGTACCAAGTGCGGCCAGGTGGTCGCTGTTCCGGGACCTGCGCGCGAGCCAGCGCCGATCCCGGCCCAAGACCACGCGCAGGGAGGCGATGCAGCGCGATTCGTGCGAAACGCGCGCTTGCCTCTGTTGCTGCTGCTTGCTGGTCTCCTGGTGGGGGTAGGGCTACTCATAGCGGGGAATCTCGGCAAGTCGCCAGATTCGGCAGCGGCGCGTACTGCGGAACGTCGGTTGTCGGGCCATGCCGGACCGGTACACAACGTCCTTTTCACGCCCGACGGCGGCGTGGTTTCTGGCAGCGGCTGGCCGGCAGGGGACAAAAGCGTGCGCGTGTGGGACGCCGCGAGCGGCAAGGAAACGCTACGGATTCCGGTGCCCGCTCAGGTACAGGCTTTGGGTCTAAGCAGCGACGGTCGGCGTGCGCTCGCGGGCCTGGGCAATGGGACCGTGCTGCTTCTCAATATCGAAAACGGCCAAACGCTGAAGGCACTCCAGGGCCACACCGGCTCCGTCGGCTGGGTCGCCTTCGACCGCGACGGCCAACATGCTTTCTCCACCTCCGCTGATGGAACTGCACGGATGTGGAACCTGAGCGACGGCAAAGAGTCCGGCCGATTCAAGGTTAAGAACCAGCGTGCTCGCGGCGGGGCGGTCTTCCCCGATGGTCGCCGGCTTCTTACGGGCGACGGCGAAGGCTTGTTGCAAATCTGGGACGTAGTCACCGGCAAAGAGGTGTTGAAAGTCGATACCGGCAAGTTCATCGACAGCCTCGAACTGACTCCTGACGGCAAACAAGCGTTGGTTGCAGGCGTTGGCGGGTTACGCGTCTTCGACTTGGAAACCGCGAAAGAAGTGCGCCACTTTCAGGAGGAGCAGGAAGAAGTTCACCAGGCGGCCCTGTCCGCGGATGGCCGACAATTGCTGACGGGCGCGTTTGACGGCAAAGTGCGGCTGTGGGACTTCCAGTCCGGCGCGCTGCTTCGCGTGTTGGGCACGCACCGCGACGTAGCCTTGACCGTCGCTTTCGCGCCCGACGGCCGGCTCGCCGTCTCGGGCGGTGGCGGCGAACGGAAGGACGGCGACTGGGCGGCGGGCACGGATAATGACATCCGCGTTTGGAATTTAACAGCAGCCGCAACGACACCCGCTGCGCCCAAGTCTGCGGCGAAAGCGTGGCTCGGCGCCGCGGGAATCCTTGTCCTCCTTCTCGCAACTTCGACCTTCGGCGTCTGGTGTTATGTGCGGCAACACGGACTTGCGGCAACGCGCGCCGCGTCCACGTCGAAACGCTCGCACGCATCGGCAACGCCGCGCACGGCCGCCTTGTCGCGAAGGGGTTGGCTCTGGTGTCTTGTCGCCGTGCCGGCCGCTGCCCTGTTCGCCGGTGGCTCTCGAAATCGTTAGCGACAGGTTAGTGCCGGCGGTGATCAAGGACGCCGGCCTCGACTCGCGCGTGCCCGCCATCGACGTGCGGGGTGTCACGCTGTTGGACGCGGACGGGTAATCGGCTTTGAAACGGCAGAGGTTCGCATGGCGGAGCAGTCGAGTGCGGCGACTCTGGCAGGCGGCGGGGTTGGCGCCATGGGCCCGGCAGTCCTCGTGATCGTCGCCGTGGTCGCGTGCTCGAGCTATGCGAACTTGTCGTACCTCGTGACGCAGCAGCGTAATTACGAATGGTTTCCACCCTTCAAGCCGTATCACAACGCCAATCGAAACTGGGAATTGGGCGGCGAGAATTTTGAGATCGCCAAGTCGCTCGTCGCTGGGAAAGGCTTCGCCAGCCCATTCAAGGAACCGACCGGCCCGACAGCGTGGATGCCGCCGGTGCTTCCGGGCATTCTGGCCGCGCTGCTGGCGGCGTGCGACGGCAACCGCGACGCGGTAACGGCGGTAGTCGTCGTCCTGCAAGTCTGCGTGCTGATCGGCACCGGGTTTCTTGTCCTGTCCCTTGCACGTCAGACGACCGGAGCGCTGGGCGCGTGGATCGCGGCAGCCATCTACGTTCTTGGCCTCATCTACCATTTCCACGCCTGCTTCCAGTACACGCATGATTCATGGCTGGTGTTGCTGGCCCTCGATCTGCTCGTCGCCGGGCTGTGCTGGTTGCGGCCGTTGCCTGACGCGCAAACCGCGGCCGATTGGGGAGTGTTCGGCGGGTTGTGTGCGTTGGTCAATCCCATCGTCGGGTTGGTGTGGGGAGTCCTGACGCTCGTAAGGTCCGGCAACTTGCGCGCACGGCTCGCCCTTGCGCTGCTGTTCGCGGCGCTGATCGTCGCGCCGTGGCTGATTCGCAACTACGTCGTCTTCGATCGTTTGATCCCGATCAAGTCGAATCTGGCGTACGAGCTGTATCAGTCGCAGTGTTTGCAACCGGACGGGCTGATTCAGCGGAACACGTTCGCTTCGCATCCGTTTGGGTCCGCAAGCCGGGAGCGGCAGGAATACAAGGCGCTGGGCGAAGTCGCTTTTCTCGACAAAAAGCGCGAACGGTTTTGGCAGTCGGTGTCCGCCGACCCGCTCAATTTCATGAAGCGGGTCGGCGATCGGTTTCTCGGCGCGACGCTCTGGCATAGTCCGTTCGACCGAATCGAAGAAGCCAAGCGGCCGTGGCTGCTTTGGTTGAATCGCGCGCTCTACGCGCTGCCGTTCCTCAGTCTCCTTTTCCTGGTCATCACGCCGAGTCGGCGGCCGCTGTCTTGGCTGCAATGGTGCGTCATCGGCGTCTACCTTGTGTACTTGTTGCCGTATATCCTGTTTAGCTATTACGAGCGCTACGCCGAGCCGCTTGTCGCGGTGAAGGCATTGTTGGTCATTTGGGCGCTGGACCGGTTGCTTTCATTTCGTCAGTTCGTCTTACGCTTGGACGCGAGCACTGCGGGCCCCTTCATCGGTGGAAAAAAAAGATACCCGGCACGCCCTGCGCGGGAACTATAGGGGGTGTACGCCCCCCTGTGGAGTATCCGGCTCATGCCAACCACACGAACCCGCGCCGTACGATGGAATCACTTGGCGTTCGCCGCGTTGGCGCTGAGCGCGCTCGTGAGCGGCATCGCGCCGTTCGCGCGCCAGCGCGCGGCAGCCGGCGACGAACCGGCGCCGGCGGCCATCGTCCAGGAGGCGGCTACCTTCGTGCCGCCGCCTATGCCGCTCATTCAACCCATCGACGAGCAGGTGCTCGCGCTCGCTTTCACGCCGGACGGGACCAAGTTGATCACGGCCGGCGCCCGCCATACGGTCCCCGGCCAACTGAAAGTCTGGGACGTGGCGACCGGCATGGAGCTGGCCGCCGTCAAAGGCATCTCCGGTGTGCGCGGGCTGGCGATTTCACCGGATGGTCGCACCATCGCCACGGCCGACTTCAGCGGCTCCGTCCGCCTGCGCGACGTGGCGACGGCGAAAGAGCTGGCCGCGGCCAAAGGGCACACGATCGGCATCAACAGCGTGGCGTTTTCCAAGGACGGCACGTCGCTCGTTACCGCCGGCTTGGACCGGTTTCTCAAGCTGTGGGACGTGAACGGCCTGAAGGAGCGGCAAGTCTTCCGCGGCCACACTGACATGATCTTCTCGGTCGCCTTCCTCGGCAACGGCAAGGCCTTCGTCAGTGGCGGGCAGGACAAGACTGCCCGCATCTGGGACGTGGCCACCGGCCTGGAGAAGTTCAAACTTCAGGGTCACTCGTCTCCAATCGAGATGGTCGCCGTGTCGCCGGACGACAAGATCGTCGCCACCGCGAGCTGGGACCGGACCATCAAGCTCTGGGACCCGGCGACCGGCAAGGAAAGCGGCACGCTGACGGCGGCCAGCGCGATCTTCGCCATTGCGTTTTCCCAAAATGGCAAGCTGCTCGCGAGCGCCACCGACCAGGGCGCGATCACGATCTGGAATGTCGAAACACGGCAGCCGTTGATCATCTTCAAGGGGCACGACGCTTCGATTTGGTCCCTCGCTTTCTCCCCCGACGGAAAACGACTGGCCAGCGGCAGCAGCGACCGCACGGCGAAGCTCTGGACCATCGAAGTCGGGACCGTGAAGTCGGCGCCCGAGGAACGGACGCTGCGCGCCGGCGAGTTCAGCCGCATCCGGGCGCTGGCCTATTCGCCCGACGGCAAAATCGCGGCGATCGCCACCGACAGCAGGTTCGTGCAACTGCGCGACGCCGTCACTGGCGCACGGCTGCTCACGCTGGTGGGGCATAATGCCGCCGTCAATTGCGTTGCCTTTTCACCGGACGGCCGGTCCGTGGCGACCGGCAGCGTGGACCGGACCATCCGCTTGTGGGACCGAGCCGACGGCAACGCGAGGCAATCATTGGACGCCCATGCCCACGGCGTCAATGGACTCGTCTTCACGCCGGACGGCACGAAGCTCGTGAGCGTTGGTGATAACGTCGTCAAAGTGTGGGACGCGGGCAGCGGCAAGGAACTGGCCGTGCTGCGCGGTCACGACGCTACAGTTCAGGCGCTCGCGGTTGCCTTCGATGGGCGCACGGCGGCCAGCGGCGGCGCCGACGGAACGATCGAGATTTGGGACCTCGCCCAGCAAAAAGAGCTTCTCACGCTCAAAGGCCACGCAGGCGTGGTTCGCGCTCTTGCCTTTTGTTCCTCGGGCGCGCTCGCCAGCGCCGGGCAGGACGGGTTGGTGAAGCTGTGGGACCCGAGCCAGGGAAAAGAGCGTCTCACGCTTCAGGGACATAATGGCCTGGTGCTGGCTCTGGCGTTTTCGCCAGGGGCCAAAACGCTCGTCACCGGCGGCGCCGACGGCGCCATCATCGTCTGGGACCCGATCAACGGACAGTTGCGGAACACCCTCAAGGGACATACGCTCGCGGTCACGGCTTTAGTGCTCCATCCGCTCGGACGGGAGCTATTGAGCGGCAGCCACGACCGTGCCGTGTTGCGCTGGCGCGGCGCCGACCAGGTGGCGGGAGACCAAATCGAAGGTCCGGCTCAGGCGCAGGTCGCTCAAGAACGCACGGCGGCTTCGGGACAAGTACAACCCAAATCGAGCTATCGCCGGGAGTATTACCACACGTTCAAGGGCACCACGGCTCTTCCCCCCGAACTTGATTTTGTCGGCCGCAACGCCGAGGAATGGGTGAAGCTCGACCCGGGCGGCGTGCGGATCACGCTGCCCAAGGGGCACTTAGGCGACGGCCCGATGATCGGCGTCGGCACGCGCTTCGGCATCAAGGGCGATTTCGAGATCACCGCGAGCTTCGAGGTCCTCGCCGAGCCTGAGCCCGCCGACGCGGGCCCGAACGGTACACGGTGCGGCCTCTTCGTCGCACTGCAAACGCCGAAACCGATCATCTCCCGGCTTAGCCGCGCGATTCGCGGCAACAGCCGTGTCGCGATTGCGTGGTCGTCGCTGTGGGACGAAGCGGCCGGAAAGACTAAACAGCGCTTCCGTGGCTCGCCCACGGAAGCGAAGTGGGGGAAACTCCGTCTCATTCGCAGCGGGCCGGTGCTTTCCTATGCGCTCGCCGCCGACGGCGCTTCGGACTACATGGGGATCGACGAAACGCCTTTCGCCGCCGACGATGTGAAGACAGTCTCCCTGGTCGGGCAGACAGGAAGCCCGCAAGCGTGGTTGGACGTCCGCTTCACGGACGTGCGGATTCGCGCTGACTCCCTGCCCGGTATGTCGGAGCCGGAGTGGTCCGACCCCGCCGCCGCGGCCGAGGCAAAAAAGGGCTGGTTGGGCGCTGGTTTGGTCATCGCCCTGCTTACGGTGACGGGCGTCGTTGTCGGCGCCGTCGTCTATTCGCGCCGCCGGCCCACGAAGACCGGAGCGCCAGCGGCGACATGTGACAAGGAGGGAACCGCGGCAACCCCCGCGCTCGTCTCCTCCGTCTGTCCTGTCTGTGGCAAGAATCTGAGGGGAAAAGCAGAACTCGCCGGAAAAAAGGTGAAGTGTCCACACTGCGGCCGGCCTGTCATCGTACCGGAATCCAAAGGAGTGCCGCCGAGCGCTGCGCCCGCCGACCCGATGGAAGCGAAGCGCAGCGGATCGCTTTTGCTTTTCCTCTCCGTCCTCCTTGTGGTCGGCGGCCTCGCATTGATGGCGTGGGCGAGCGCCGCGCTGCGGGCCGACTCGACACCACAAACATCCGCATCGGGCCGCACGCGCTTCGCGCTGGATTTCCGCAAGCCGCTGGATGACTTGCCCGGCGTCAACCTGATCGGGCCGGACGCAGAGTCGGTCGCCAACACCGACCCGGCGGGTCTGCGCATCACCGTGCCCGCCGGACGGAGCGATTGCCGAAACGTCGGCGTAGAACTGCCGCTGCGAATACACGGCGATTTCGACATCGATGTTGGTTACGAGCTGTTGGCGTTCGGCGACGACATTCCCAACCCGGCGGCGGGCGTGCAAATGCGACTGGCGTTCGCCGACCGTTCTGTGCCCCTTGTTGCATTGGCGCGTTTTCGCAATCGTTACAATCCGCAAAGTGTGCCGCTTTTTCATCCCGTCGGACACGATGGCGAGACGTTTGCCGCTTACCGGATCGCCTTTTTGCCCAACGGCCATGAAAAGCCGCAAGGCGTGGACGTACGCGCCGAGGAACCCCGCGGCAGGCTGCGATTGGTGCGCAAGGGATCGCGGCTCGACTACCTCGTTTCCGACGCCGGCTCGCCTTATCACCTCATGAAGTCGGAAGAAGTAGGCGGCGAAGATGTCGATTCCTTGCGCCTGTTCAATTTCAGCGGCTGGGGCCCCGTCGCCGTGGACGTGCGCTTCACGGACCTCGTCATCGAAGCCGAACAGTTGCCGGGCGGCGTCCCCCGCCGCATGGCGCTCTCGAAGGCATGGTTGGCGGCGGCGGAGATCACCGGGCTCGTGTTGACGGTGTCGCTCGGCGCTTTCTTCTACCTGCGTTACGGCCGCGGTTTGATGGCGACGGCGCAAGGACGGGAAGACAGCGAAACGGCCCGGCGCGGAGACACGCGCATACGTGACGCCCGTGAGAATGGCCGTCGCATGTCGCGAAAAGCGCTATTCGCGCCGGCGCTTGCCGTGACGATCCTTGCCTTTGCCTGTTCGGTTTACGCAAACCTATCCTTCGCAGTGACAAATTCAGCAGATTACCGCTATTTCCCGCCATTTGTGCCGCACCTAAACGTGAATGGGAATTGGAACTTGAGCGGCGAGTCGTTCAACATGGCCCAAGCCCTCGTCGCCGGGCGGGGCTACGCCGACCCGTTCAATCAGCCGAGCGGTCCGACCGCCTGGCAACCGCCGTTGCTCGCCACGTTTCTCGCCGCCTTGCTCTGGATTTTCGGCGGCAATCGCGACGCGCTAATGACGGTGATCGTCCTTTTGCAAATGCTCGTTTTAATTGGAACGGGCCTTCTGGTCTTCGCGCTCGTCCGCCAAAC
Source organism: Gemmataceae bacterium (assembly GCA_041499805.1). Classification (GTDB taxonomy): domain Bacteria; phylum Planctomycetota; class Planctomycetia; order Gemmatales; family Gemmataceae; genus JBGQKZ01. The sequence goes on along the minus strand of JBGQKZ010000005.1, from coordinate 95,450 downwards.
GACCCGTCACGCCGGCGTCGCCGTGGCCGCCTGGCTGTTCATGATGTTCTTGGTCTGCCAATTCCATCTCTGTTTTCAGGCAACGCAGGATTGCTGGATTGTCTTGTTGGCGGTGAACCTGCTCATCGCCGGCTGCTGTTTGTTGCAACCCTTTGCCCGCTGGTCTACCGCCGCCGGTTGGGGTTTGTTCGGCGGCTTGTGCGCGCTGATAAATCCCATCGTCGGTTTTGTTTGGGCCGCTCTCACCGTCGCGCGCGGGGTGCGGCGGCGTGCCTGGTTGCCGCTGGGAATCGCGGGAATCGTTGCCGGCCTCACGCTCGTGCCGTGGACGGTGCGGAACTGGGTGGTCTTCGGCCGGCTCATCCCGATCAAGTCAAACCTCGCCTACGAACTGTATCAATCGCAGTGCATGCAGTCGGACGGCTTAATTCAGAACACGACGTTTGCGCTTCACCCCTACACCGCGGCGACGCCGGAAGGGAAGGAATATCACGAAAACGGCGAGACGGCTTTTCTCGACCATAAGCGGCAACAGTTTTGGGACGCGGTGCGCGCGAACCCGCTGGACTTCGCGGAGCGCGTCGGCATGCGGTTTTTGGGCGCCACGCTTTGGTATGTCCCCTTCGAGCGTGGGCTTGACGGCGCCAGGCCGTGGACACTCTGGTTTGTTCGCTTGCTGCACCCGCTCCCGTTCCTCGCGGCGCTCCTGCTCGTTTTCACTGCGCGCCGAGTGCCGCTGAGCGGTATGCAATGGCTGGTGATCGGGGTTTACCTGCTTTATCTGCTCCCGTACGTCGTCATCGGTTATTACGACCGCTATGGCGTACCGCTGCTGGGCGCGAAGGTCTTGTTGACCGTGTGGGGACTCGACAGGCTGCTTTCGTTCTGGTCCAGAAAGGGGACGAACGGTGCAACGGTACATAGCGTCCTACAGTCAGGCGTCGCCGATGGAATCAGCGGATCGGTGGCCGCTTACCCGGACGCCGCCGCGATCGGGAGCGTTGCGGCCGGTTAACCCGGTCCGCGGACGCAGTGAGATCTCATCATGCTGAAGTGGGCGCGAATTTTTATCGTGGGGACGGTTGTCGTCGCGGTAGGAGAAGCACATGCGCGGGAACGCGCCGTGGTCAACTTTCGCTCCGCGCTGACAGACTGGCCGGGAATTCAGTGCTTCGGTCCGGACGCGGAAGCGGTTTCCCATGCGGATGCCGTCGGTTGGCGCATCAATCTGCCGGTCGGACGGAAGGAATGGCACTCGGTAGGTTTGGACCTGCCGGTGAAGCTTCATGGCGATTTCGAGGTCGTGCTGGGGTACGAGCTGCTCGCCGTGGGCAACCCTATTCCCGTATCGGGCGCCGGCTTACAGATGGAGCTTTTTTTCGACACGCCGGTTCCCGTAAGGGCAGTGATTACTCGGCTACGAAAGCCGAATCCCAAGCCCGCGAAGCTCTATGACTCGGTCAACGCCAACGGCGAGACGTTTGGCGCGGCGCGCATTGACGTGACCGCGGACGGCAAAGACAAGTTGGACGTGATCAATTATCGTGCGGACCAGCCGCACGGACGCTTGAGGATCTTGCGTGTCGGCTCGGAAGTTCAATACTGGGTCGCGGACGGTGGATCGCCTTTCCACAAAGCGCGCTCAATGCAGTTTGAGACGAGCGACATCAAAGCGATGCGCGTGTTTTGCTTTTCCGGCTATCGCAGCCAGGCGTTTGATGTCCGGTTCACCGAACTAGCGCTTGAAGGCGAGCAGGTGTCGATCCTCGGCAAAAATCCGGAGAGCGATGGGTCGTCGCCCAGCGATCCGGAACCTTCACGGGGAAACCGGTCGCATCTGTTTCTGTTGGGCGCGTTGCTGGCAGGCGGCCTCCTCGTCGTAGGTGGCATCATCCTGTTCGTGCTCGTGCGCAAGAAGAGGCGTCTGGAGCAGGGCTCCGCGGCAGCGTAGCGGTCCTTCGTTGTTTTCGTGCCACTGCTTGTACTCAAGCAATGATTCTCCGTGTCGTCGGCACTGCTTGAGTACAAGCAGTGGCACGCGAGATTGCTACGTCAAAGGAGGATTCCCATGCGTCAGGGTCAAGGACTTGGAATAATCGGCCTGATTCTGTCCCTCGTCCCCTGGACGATCATGCTCCTCATGGAGTGGCTTCAGCCGTCTTGAAGTTCTGGCATTTGCACTTGGTCCAAGTGCGGCATCCTCGCGATCACGCCGACGGCGTGCGTAACATCGATCGGCGCGTTGGTTTACGACCCGATCAAGTGGTTCGCTCTGGGCGGCGCGCTGATCTCCGGAACGTTGGCGGCGCTGATTTTGGTCGCGCTGGTCGCGGGATAATGGAAGAATCACGAGCGTAAGCGATGGACTTCACTCGCAAGTTCGGTAGCTCGCATACCGTCGTTGTCGTCGGCGTCTGTGGTCTGTTGGCCCTGGCGACGTCGCTGCATGCGCAGGGGCCGGGCGATGACGCTTCCCGGGCGCTCGCGACGTTGGAACACCTCGGCGCGAAGGTGAAGCGCAATGAGGCCGCGCCGGGCAAGCCCGTGGTTGCGATCGATCTGCGGGAAACCAACATTACCAACGAAGGACTGAAGGATCTCGCGTTCTTTCCGCAGCTTCAACTCGTCGATTTGCGGCGTACCCGCATCACCGACGCTGGGCTGAAGGAGCTTGCCAAGGTGCGGCGATTGCGTCACCTAGAATTGGGCGACACTCAGGTGACCGGTACGGGCCTGCGCGACCTGGTGCCGCTCACGCAGCTCGACACCTTGCGGTTGGAACGGACGCCGATCACGGATGAGTCCTTGAAAGACCTGGCCGAGTTGCCGCAAATCCGGTCGCTGTCGCTGGAAGCGACCGACATTTCCGACGCGGGCCTGAAGGCGGTCGGGACCCTGAAAAATCTCGAGGCGCTGAATCTGGGTCAAACGAAGGTGACTGACGCCGGCGTGAAGGAGCTTGCGGGTTTGGTTCAGCTCGGTTGGCTGGGCCTTTATCACACGGCGTTGACGGACGCGGGCCTCAAAGAGATTTCCAAGCTGCCCCATCTTTCGAACGTGATGCTCAATGGCACGGCTGTCACAGACGCCGGCATCAAGGAATTTGACGCTCTCAAGAGCTTGCGCAAAGTCGATTTGCGGGACACGCAGGTCACCGAAGCGGGCCTCAAGGGTCTGAAGGCTGCCGCTCCGGCAGTCACCGTGGCTACGGAGCCGCTGCCGGCCGCCGCCGGTTCTACAAGATCGCACGCGTGGTTAATTGCGTTGGCGATCATCGTTCCATTCTTCGCGCTCTCGCTCGTCGGCGCTTGGCTCTACGCGCGGCGCGGCAAAGGAAGCGCTGCCGGTGTACCGGCAGCGCTTGTGGTTGCACCGGGAAATGGCATGCACTCACTGAAAAAACGCTGGGGGCTTCCGGCCCTTGCGCTGATTCTACTGCTTCTCCTTGGCGGCTGGTTCCTTCGCCCGTACCCGCCGGCAACGCCAGTTTCGCTCGTCAACATCACGGTCGGATGTGAAAGCGTGCCGGAGGTGGAGGAGAGCGGCTTCCATTATCAAGAGTACTTTCGCGGCCAACCGAACCGCTGGACCGACGGCAGCGCCCGGCTCGTAATCCCAATCGAGAAGGGCAAGCCGCCGGAGGCCCTGACGGTGCAGCTTGCCGCTTATCGTTCTGGGCAAGTGCGGAACGCCAAGGTCAAAATAGTCGTGAACGATCGCCCGCTTTTTGACGATGAGATCCCGCTGGGCTCTTGGGAGCGCACCTTGGATCTGCACGGCATTGATCTCGGCGACCGCGTGATCCTCGACTTGATCAGCGACGCCTTCGCGCCGCTCGGCAACAACAAGGGAGACGGCACGGGCAAAAGCGATGATCCCCGGGTGCTCGGCGTCCAAGTCCGCGGCGTCAAGCTTGTGCGTGCGGCAGACCTGCCTGCGGTTGAGCCGGCCAAGACCATCGACACGCCGATGGTCGTTTGGCGAACGCATCCGGACGGCTTCGCGTTCGGCGGCATCGCGCGGGACGGCATGACCGTGATGACCGGGAGCTGGGACGGTACGCTGAAAATCTGGAATGGCCCCGGGACCGAGCTGCAAAGGTCGCTGCCGCGCTTTGTTCCCTATCTGCGCGCCCTGGCTCTGAGCCCGGACGGCCGAAGCTTCGCGACCGTCGCCGCGGACCGGTTGGTGCGCGTGTGGGACACGAAGACCCGCGAACTGCGCGGGAGATTCGTCGGTCACATCGGTCAGGTCGCCAGCCTGGCGTTCGCGCCGGACGGCAAGACGTTGGCGTCGGCGGGTGACGACAATCAGAACGCCGGGGAACTGAGACTTTGGGACCTTGCCGGCGGCACGAAAGGCGTGCGCGTGACGATGTTCCCGTTCCGGCTTTGGGGTGTGGCATTTGCTCCGGACGGAAAACGCGTAGCTATCGTCGGCGCCGACCGCACCGTGCAAGTCGTCGATGCCGAATCCGGCCGGGTACGCTCGACCATCTCGCTTCCGTTCTTCGGCCGGCGTGTCGCCTTTTCCCCGGATGGCGCCGTGCTCGCCGTGGCGTTCGGCAACGACGGTCAAGTGCGGCTTGTTGAAGCCGACAGCGGCAAGCAGCGCGCGGAGTTCCAGACGCCGCGCGGCACGCGCGTCACCGATTTGGAATTCTCGCGCGATGGCAAGCGATTACTGACTCCCTGCGCCGACGGCGATACGCTCCTCTGGGACGTGACCGAGCCGAAAGTTCGAGCGTGGGCCGCATTGAAAAAGCACGAAGGGCCGGTCCGCTTTGCCTTGTTATCGGCGGGCGATCAGATCGTCGTTACCGGCGGCGACGACCGCATCATCCGTTTGTGGAAGATCGGCGACGAAGTTTTGGCAGCGCCGAAATAGCGCTCGGTAATCGGTGAAGTGTCCATGAACAAGCCGTCGAATGTCCTGGTGTCGGCCCCTTCCCGCGGGGTGTCTCTGCTCGCCGTGATCGCCGTGGTCATGGGCGTCTACGGGCTGGCGATCTATGCGAACTTGTCGTTCGCGGTCACGAAACGGGCCGACTTGCGGTTCTTCCCGCCGTTTGAACGCGGCGTCGACATGAACATGAACCGGCACCTGGGCGCCGAGTACTACTGCATCGCCGAGGCGCTGTGGCACGGACGCGGCTTCGCCGACCCATTCCAGGAGAAGACCGGGCCCACGGCCTGGATGCCGCCCGTTCTCCCCGCGTTGCTCGCCGGACTCCTCTGGGTCTGCGACGGCAACAAAGACGCGGTCATGGCAGTTGTCGTTTTCCTGCAGGTTAGCGTTCTCGTCATTACGGGGATCATCATGCTTGCCCTCACCCGGCAGACGACCGGGCGTTGGGGAATCGTGATCGCGCTCGTCATCTTCTTCGGCGGTCTGATCTGCAATTTCCACGGTTGTTTTCAATTCACGCACGACTGTTGGTTGGTGTTGCTCGCCCTCGACTTGCTGATCGCAGGGCTTTGCTGGTTCGTGCCTTTTGCAAATACCACGAAAGCCGTTGCTTGGGGAGTGTGCGGCGGCTTTTGCGCGCTCGTCAATCCCGTGGTCGCCCTCGCGTGGGGCGTTTCTGCCATTGCGATCGGTCTACGAGCGCGGGCCTGGATGCGACTCGCGGTCATGATCGCCGTCGCCGGACTTACGGTCCTGCCGTGGACGGTTCGCAATTTCGTTGTCTTCGGCCGCCTGATCCCGGTGAAGTCGAACCTTGCCTACGAGCTGTATCAGTCGCAGTGTCTTCAACCGGACGGGCTGATTCAGGGCAGCACGTTTTCGAGCCACCCTTACGGCAATGCGGGGCGGGAACGCCAGGAGTATAAGCAGGTCGGCGAAATGGCGTTTCTGGATCACAAGCGGCAGCAATTCTGGCAAGCCTGCTCCGCCGACCCGCTCGACTTTTTCGAGCGGGCCGCCGAGCGCTTCTTCGCTGCCACGCTTTGGTATCAGCCTTACGACCGTTCGGAAGCCATGAAGCGGCCGTGGGTCTTTTGGGCAACCCGCGTGACGCATCCGCTCCCCTTTGTCGCGGTGTTAATCCTCGTCTACTCGGCGGTCTGGCGGCCGCTCGCCTGGCCGCAGTGGGTCGGCATCGGCGTCTACCTGCTCTACTTGTTGCCGTACGCCGTGATCAGTTATTACGACCGCTACGCGATTCCGCTGGTAGGGGTGAAAGTTTTGCTCGTGATCTGGGGCGTGGATCGCGCGATTTCGTTTTTTACGCGAGCCGAGAGCTCACCGGTGCGCACAACGCACGTGCCGCACGAATCAGAAGCCGAATCGGTAGAGCGCGCCCCGGCAGCCGTTTCATAGCGATGTAGGTCCCGCGTGCCGAGCGGGACCTCTGTGCAAAGGTCCCGCTCGGCACGCGGGACCTACCCGTGGAGGTTATTATGCGATCATCCATTTGCAGGCGAACACATGCACGTTGCGGATTCACACTCATCGAGCTGCTCGTCGTCATCGCGATCATCGGGACGTTAGTGGGCCTCTTGCTGCCGGCGGTGCAAAAAGCCCGCGACTCCGCCATGCGCACGAGCTGTGCGAACAATCTTCGGCAGGTCGGCCTGGCGCTGATTCATTTCCATGACAACTACCATGTGTTCCCCAGCAACGGCGGCTGGGACGGCAAGCAGACGATTCCCTCCGTCAGTGGGACGCAATTCACGCCGACGACCACCGACTTCACCACCGGCACCACCTACCAGTGGGGCGTCGGCGACCCCAAGTTCTCGCCGCAGGATCAGACAGGAAGCTGGGCATTTTCGATCCTGCCGTTTGTCGAGCAGGATGCGAACTACAAACAACGTGCCTGGCAGGTCGGGCTGGGCACCTATATTTGCCCCGGCCGTCGCTCCGCCGGCGCCCGTCCGGTGGTCGATGGCGACCAGTACGGGCAATACAACGGCGGCGGCTGGACGTGGGGCAAGAGCGACTATGCGGTGAATTTGATGGCGTTCGACAATCGGCCCAACGTCCGGAGCATGTCCGCCTTCACCGATGGACTCTCCAATACGGCACTGGTCGGCGAAAAAGCGTTCGACCCGCGCGTCGAGACGCCGAACAGTTGGTACTGGGATGAGCCGTTTTTCATCGGCGGCTCGAAAGGCACCGCGCGCGGCGGCTTCGGCCTGACGCGCGACGGTCCCGGCCGCTGGCTGCAAGACGGCATCTGGTACGGCAATTGGGAGGACAACCCCTACAAGGAGAACTGGGGTTCGCCACACACTGCCGGGGTGCAGTTCGTCTTCGGCGACGGCGCCGTTCACCTGGTGCCGCGCTCCACTCCTCCGGATGTTGTCTCCGCCTTTTTGACCCCCGACAGCGGGGAGGCGGTGTCGGCGCCATGAGTGGGAGGAATCGAGAATCGAGAATCGAGAATCGAGAATCGAGAATCGAGAATCAGGGCTGCCTGATTCCTGATTCCCGATTCCTGATTCCTTTCTTCTGCCTCGGTCTTCTCGTAGCGTCGGCCCACGCGGGGGAGATGAAAGATGAAGTGAAGGTCGATGCGACGACGCCGCAGGCACTGCGGAAGCTGTTCAGCACTTACGGCTATCAACCACCGAAGTCGATTTTCCCCGAAGTGGGCGGGTTTCGTTTTTGGCTGCCGGCAAATGTTTCCGACGTGCCGCAAACGGGGTTGTATTCCTACTTCAAGCTTGCCGGCGACTGCGAGGCGTCGTTCGCCTATGAATTGCTGAACCTGCCGGCGCCGCAAAAGGGCTATGGCGCCGGCGTGGCCCTCGCGTTCGACGCGGGAGACCACGTCGGCCGAGCCGCCCTCGAGCGCATTATCAAGCCGGGCGACGGCAGCGGATACGTCTTGCAAACCGGCATGGCGGTTCACGGCGGCAAGGGCAAAGAGGAGTACGTGTTCGTCAAAGGTACGTCGAAGCGCGGCCGCATCGGTCTGCGCCGCGTGAAAAAAGAACTGATTTTTCTGGCGGCGGAAAGCCCTTCCGGGCCGCTTGAAGAGATCGGCCGCTTGGCGTTCACCGACCACACCATCCAAACCGTGCGTATCTACGCCGACCCGGGTGGGTCGCCGACGGCGGTCGATGTGCGCGTCCGCGACGTCAGAGTGAAGGCGGACGAGATCACCGGCGGCATGCCGGAGATCGCCCCCGGCACTGCCACCCGCTGGTGGCTGTGGGGCGGCCTGGGTGCGATCGGCGCCGCCTTTCTCTTCTGCCTCTGGTGGCTGCGCTGGCGAAATACCGACGACGAAGACGACGCCAAACCCGCCAAACCAACGGCGAAGCCGGCGGTGAAGCCCGCCAAGGCCGGCGGCTAGACTTTCCGGAGAATTCGTGCCGCCGCTTGAGTACAAGCACCGGCACGAAACGTGGCGCCGCCCAAATCATTCGGCTTGGCGCGCTCCGACGCCTTATGCTCTCCACACGGCGACCTGACCCGATCGGAACGCTTGATTGCCGAGATGCGCGGCCGCCGCCGCGTGAACGCCCGTTTCCACCGGAGCATTCGGCTGCTTCCGGCTGCGAACACATTCCACCCAATTCGTCAGGTGCAGCAGTTCGCCGTCCGGCTTGTCGTAGAAGTCCTGCCCGCGCCGACCCGTGCCGAGCACTAACTCCTCGTACCGGCCGTTGCCGCGTTCCGGATGAATCTCGAAGCGGCCGCGATCGACGTATAGCGTTCCTTCGGTTCCCATGAACTCCAGCATCGCTCCGTTGCGAGCGTTGCAAAAGGTCCCTTCGAAATACACCTGTAACTCGTTCGGATAGACGAGCAGTGTTTGGATGGTGTCGGGCGTCTCCCAAACACCTTTGCTGGTGTAGTTGTCGCCGACGGTGGTCGCTTTCAGCGGATGATCGAGGTCGAGGAACCAGTGGGCGACGTCGATGAAGTGAACCATCAGGTCGGTCAGGATGCCGCCGCCAAAATCCCAGAACCAGCGCCAGTTGCCGATCAGCCGATACTCGTCGAACGGTTGATCCGGCGCGTTGCCGAGGAACGCTTTCCAGTCGACCTGCTTCGGATCGATGTTCCGCGGCACGCGGCGCACGCGGTCGGCGTTGCGGTTCCAGGTGAGATGAACCTTGTGGACTTTGCCGATGCGGCCGCTGCGGAGAATCTCGTTCGCCTTTTGAAACTGCGGCATCGACCGTTGCTGCGTGCCGACTTGGACGATCCGCTTGTTTTTCGCCACCGCCTCGATCACGGGCCGCCCCTCGGCCAGCGAGTGCGTCAACGGCTTCTCAACATACACGTCCTTGCCGGCGTTCACGGCGTCGATCGTCATCGGCACGTGCCAGTGGTCCGGCGCGCCGATGAGCACCGCGTCGATATCCTTGCGGTCGAGCACTTCCTTGTACCTCTTCGTGACGAACGCCTTCGCGTCGGCTTTCGCCTTGGCCGAGTTCAGGTGCCCGTCGTAGATGTCGCACACCGCGGCAATGCGGACATTGGGAACCTGCACAAGTGACTTCATGAGCGCATGACAGCGCCCGCCGGTGCCGATACAGCCAATGTTCAAGGTCTCGTTGGCGCCGAGCGCGTTGACGGCCGGAACGCCGAACGCCGCCACGCCAGCGGCGGCGACAGTAGAGGATTTCAGGAAGGAACGGCGCGTGGGTGCGGAGTGGGAAGACATGAGGAGAGTCTCCGGTTCGAACCTCCAAGGATACATGAGCGGTATCGTACCACGAGTGGATCGACAATCGAATCCAATAAACTCTGGAGTTGGATTATGGCCACAACGAAACCTACGCGGGTCAGTTGCGAAAACGATCTTTCTCAAACAAATGCGGCACAAACTGACTCGTGTTCTGCGTGATTCGCCCCGCATCCTCGCGAATGCCGATGCCGCACGCGTAGCCGTTCACGAGCCAGCTGCCAATCACGGGATGGCGACCGGCAAACTCGGGCAGCGGGTTCCATTGCTGATACACGCTCGGTAGTTCGCCATAAGGGCCTTTCGTTTCCAGCACCGTTTGGCCATTTTCAACGACGGCGATGTTCGCTCCTTCACGACCCGTGATCGGCTTGCGCACGTAGCTCGAATCGAACGGCTCGAACTCGGTGCGTAGCAGGTACGGGCTGTCGGGAAAGAGTTCCCACAGCACCGGCAAGATCGCCTTGTTGCTGAGCAGCATTTTCCAGGGCGGCTCAAACCAGCGCGTGCCGGCGAACGGCAGATTGCGCCCGAATTGATCGCTGAGCAGCCATTCCCACGGATAGAGCTTGAAGACGGTCCGCAACGGCCGCTCGTGCAGATCCACGTACGTGCGCAGACGCGGGCTCTGGCCGATGTCTTCGACCGCGATGTAGGCCGTGTCGAACCCGGCCTGAATGGCGACGTCGCGCAGGTAGTTCACCGTCATATAGTCTTCGACGTTGCCGCGGAGCGACGTGAAGAAGACCTCTCCTTCCAGCTTCTTGCGGAGAATCTCCCAGACTTCCAGAAGCCGTTCGTGAATGGTGTTGAACTGGTCCGCTTCCGGATGCGTGTCCTTGAGCCAGAACCATTGGACAACCGCCGCTTCCAACAGCGCGGTTGGCGTGTCAGCGTTGTATTCCAGCAGCTTCGGCGGACTGCGGCCATCGTAGGCGAGATCGAAACGCGCATAGATAGAGTGCTCGTCTTCGTCCCAGCTACGGATCACATAATCGACAAACGCGGGCGGAATGTGAAACAGGCCAAAGCACTTCTGGTCGATGACGTGTTGCACGGCCTGGAGCGCCATCTTGTCGAGCGCAAAGGTCGCTGCTTCGAGTTGGTCGATTTCGGCCGACGTGAAGGAGTAATATGCGGCTTCGTTCCAGTAAGGCCCGTCATCGAACGTGTGGAAATGCATGCCCTTCGACTCGACGAGGCGTTGCCAATCAGGACGAGGCGTTGCGGCGATGCGCTGCATGTCTAGCTCCCGCCCATGGCGTGGCCGGCGCCGCCGAAACCGCCGCGTGGCGACACAGTCCCGCCCTTGTTGCCGCCGCCCGCGGGGGCCGGCGCGCCGCCCGAGCGATAGCCGCCATAGCCGCCGTAATAGCCGCCGCTGCGAGGATAGTACCTGTGGCTGCCGGACGTCGTCGTTCCCCCCGCGCCGCGTGCCGAGTCGGCCCGTCGGGTAGTCGCCGGCTGCCGGCAACCCGCCAAAATGAGCGCGGAGCCGATCAAAACCAGGTTGATGGATTTGCTGGCGCGGGTCATCGGTTAGCTCATCGCATGGGCCACGATCCAGCTCACGCCCAGGATCATCGCCGCGATCACAATGGCGACCGCGATGTTTTGTTTTTCTGACAGCTCTTTCTCAATGTGCAGTCCCGGCGTGATCCAATCGAATATCTTGTAGCCAAGCACGACGAGAGCGAGACCGAGCAGGCCGAAAAGCAGCGCGGAGAGCAGCGCCATCCAGAGATTGTTGGGTGGCCAGTTGTCCATGGAGAGGCCCTCGAGGATCGTTTGATTGTTGCGCTTGCAACGTGCCCGGCAAAAACCTATTCCGGCACCACCTTCACCATCACCTTCTTCCCTTCGCGCAGGATGCCCACATCCACCGGCTCGCCTTTCTTCAGTGAGCCGAGCAGCACCATGTAGACCTCGATGTTCTTTACCGGCTTGCCGCCCAGCTCGACGATGCGGTCGCCTTCCTTGAGTCCGGCCTTGGCGGCGGGGCCGCCGTCGGCGGCGCCGCTGAGGAGGACGCCTTCCTGGTCGTCGCCGTAGTCGGGGAGGATGCCGATGCGCACGCGCGGGCCGCCGACGCCGGCGCCGCCGTGGCTCGGAGCGGGCGCCGCCACCTTCACGTAGCGCGGCCGCTCCGCCACGGTGTCGAGATGATGGGTCAGCTCTTCAACGAAATCAGCGACTTTCCGCATCCCCGTGACGTTGATCTTGTCGGCGGTGTCGGTCGGCCGGTGGTAGTCGGGGTGGTTGCCCGTGAAGAAAAACAACACGGGAACGTTGACCCGATAAAACGAGGCATGATCGCTCGAGGAGCGTTCGCCCGGCATGTTGGCGCCGGGGACTTTCTGGATTTGGAAATCGTACTTCTGGTTGAAGCGGTCAATCATGCCGGCGAAGGATTTTTCGGTGCCCGTGCCGTAGACGATCAATTTCTCTTTGTGACTGGTCATGTCCTGGCGCACGCGGCCGACCATGTCCATGTTGAGCATGGCGACCGTGTCTTCGAGCGGGAAAAGCGGGTGCTTGCAGTAGAACTCCGAGCCAAGCAAGCCTTCCTCTTCCCCGCTGAATGCGATCAGGACAATGCGGCGTCCCTCGTGACCTTGCAGTTTCCCCAAGCGTCGCGCGAGTTCAATGAGCGTGGTCGTGCCGGAGCCGTTGTCGTCGGCGCCGTGGTGGATGGCGGGCGTTTTCTGATCGCGGGCGAGGCTGCCCGAATTGCGGCCGCCGTAGCCGAGGTGGTCGTAGTGAGCGCCAACGACGACGGTTTCCTTGGCAAGCGGCCCACGGCCCTCGACGACGCCGACGATGTTTTTTACCGCTAACTGCGGGCGGGTGACGCGCACGTCGAGGGCTGCGGTCCAGCCGGGGAGAAGCATGCTGCGCGATCGGACCTCGCGGTCGATGTCGGCTTCCAAGTCGCGGAGCGACTTGTCTACGCTCGTGCGAAGCATGGCGTCGAGTACATCGCGGCGGAGGTGGAGGACCGGGATTTTAACGGGACTGCCGCCGCGGGCGGTGTCGGCGAAGTCCATCAAGCTGTCGGCGTTCTTCGCCATGTCGCGATCGTTGACGAAGATCACCGCGGCCGCCTTGTGTTGATCGGCAAGGACGAGCTTGGTCACGAGAGCCGCGTGGCGGTCGCGCTTGTCGCCGTTGAAGCGCGCATACGCATTGTCGGTGCGCGGCGTCTGGCGGAGTATGACGACCACCTTGCCGGCCACGTTCACGTTCCGGAAATCGTCGTAGCCAATCTCATCGGCGCTCGCGCCGTAGCCAAGAAAAACGACAGGCGCGGCGAGCTTGCCGGGACCGGAGAAGCCGACCGGCGTAAAGTGCTCGTTTTGCCGCAACTCGATCGTTTGGCCGAGCGGTCCGGTGAGGACAACGGCGCTGACGCCGTCAAGCTTGTTCGTGCCCGCGATGGAGAACGGTTGGAAGAACGACCCGTTCGGTCCGCCGGGGAGAAGGCCCGCCTGCTGGAACTCGGTCGCGATGTAATCGGCGGCAAGGTTGATGCCTTTGGTATCGACGCCGCGGCCTTCACACGCATCGGCGGCGAGAAACGTGATGTCGCGGCGCATGCGGGCTTCGACCGCGTCCTCGGCGCTCGCGCGGGGAACGAACAGGAGAAGCGTAACGACGAGCGATTGCCAGCGAGAGAGGCGGACGAATCTGCGCATGATGGACCTTTCGTTCGTTCGTCGCATCGCGGAGCCGAGAGCGCACGCAACCAGAGTGTGTGATGCAAACGCCGTTCGCTGACACTCCCGGCTCGCGTGGATGTCAACGTGTGGATACTTTCGTTACATGCCGGACGGTTTGGACGGCGCCTTCGGCGTGTCGACGCGCCATTGCTGTGCCGGGTTCTTCTGCCAATCCGTCGTCGCTGTGGCCGTGCTCCAATTCTCTATGGTGCGCGCGGTCGCCGTGGACCTCTGCTCCCGAACCTCTCCGGTTCGCGTGTCGAGGACCACATAGCCGCCCTCGCTTTGAATCAGTTGGAAGCGACCGGCTTCGGTGGCAGGCGGCTCCGATCGCGGCGTCAGCGCGAGGATGACGGCGGCGACGATGATGCAACCGCCCAGAATGGCCGTGCTTTTCATGTTCATGGCACGTCTCCTTTCTTAGACCGCGGCGAGGAATGACCGAACATTCGTCGCTCCTGCACGGATTCTTCGGCATTGTACCGCGTTGAGGGAATGGTGTCACACGGCGAAAACCGTTCGGATTGGTCCGATTGATCGCCACACGGCCGCCACGAGCCGCTCTTGTGTCTGGTTGGGGGTTTGGCTATGGTGCGCCGGGCGACGGCGAAATTGCACCATGACACGCAATCCGCGACTTCTGATCACCATGGGCGACGTGGCGGGCATCGGGCCGGAGATCATCGCTCGTGCCTGGCCGAAATTGAACGCCCTGTGCCGGCCGGTCGTGGTCGGCGACGCAGGATGGTTGCATCGAGCGCTCGACCTTGTGCAGTCGCCCGCCGCCGTGTGCGAGGTCCGGGAACTTGCCGAGGCCGAACCGTCGCCCGACGTGATTCCGTGTTTGGCTGAAAGCGATCAAGACTTGAGTGGCGTTGAAGTCGGTCGGGTCAGCGCGGCGGCGGGCAGAGCGGCGTACGACTTCCTCTGTACCGCCATCGATCTGACGCGCACTGCGCAGGCCGACGGCATCGTGACGGCGCCGTTGCACAAAGAAGGGCTGCGGGCCGCGGGCTTGGCGTACCCCGGTCACACGGAAATCTTGGCCGAGCGCACCGGCACGAAGCAGTACGCGATGTTGCTCTGGTGCGAGGGCTTGGCGGTCGCGCACGTGACGCTGCACATGGCTCTGCGCGACGTGTTTCGCCATTTGAGCGCGCCGGCGGTTGAGGAGAAGATCCGGCTTCTCGACAATCTGTTGCCGCGTTTGCTGGGTCATCGGCCGCGGATCGGTGTGGCGGGGCTGAATCCGCACGCCAGCGACGGCGGGTTGTTCGGGGACGAGGAGGCGACGATCATCGCGCCGGCGGTCGCTGCCGCTCAAAACGCGGGCCTCCTTGTGAGTGGGCCGTGGCCGGCGGACACGCTCTTCGTTCGCGCTCGGCAAGGCGAGTTCGACGGCGTCGTGGCGATGTATCACGACCAGGGGCACATCGCGATCAAGCTGCTCGGCCGCCACGCCGTCAACATCACCGCGGGGCTGCCGATCGTGCGCACGAGTGTGGCGCACGGCACGGCGTACGACATCGCCGGCAAGGGTGTCGCCGACGCGACGAGTCTGGTGGAGGCGACACGCGTCGCCGCTCGACTGACGAATCCATGAGAAGTGCAGGATGCCGTCATGAGGACCGTCCTTTATCTGATCCGTCACGGCGCTACCGACGCCAACCTCGCGCAACCGGCGCGCTTGCAGGGCCGCCGTCACAATCCGCCGCTGGCCCGGCTCGGCGTGCGCCAAGCGGAGGCGACGCGCGATTTTCTTGCCATCCGGCCGATCGATCATTGTTATTGCAGTCCGCTGCTGCGTGCCGTGCAGACCGCGAAGATTGTGGCAATGCCGCATGGCCTCCGACCGAAACCGGTCGCCGCGCTGACCGAGTGCGACGTGGGCCGCTGGGAAGGGCTCGATTGGCCGACGATTCGCCATGACGAGCCGGTCGCTTATCGACGTTTCATGGCTCATCCCGGACGGTACGGGTATCCAGGCGGTGAGTCGTTTCGCGAAGTGTACGAACGGGTGACGCCCGCCGTCGAGAAACTTTTGAAGCAGCACGCGGGGGAAGCGTTGCTCATCGTCGGCCACCACGCCGTGAATCGGACGTATCTCGCCGGTCTGCTCGGCCTATCGCCGGATCAGGCGCGGCAGGTGTCGCTCGATAATTGCGGCATCTCGATGGTGGTGCGCGAAGACGGCGAAACGAGCGTTCATACGCTGAACGCGGTGTTTCATCTGCAAGGCGTGGCGGCGTAAAGAACCGAGCCCGCGGATTTCGTCCGCGGGCCTCAATGAATTGTACTGCTTCTGTTCCACCGAGTTTGGCGCGTTAACTCAGCTTTCGTGGCACTGCTTGTACTCAAGCAGTGCCTATTCTCAGCCGAAGAATCGTCGGAACAGGCCGCTATCTTTTCGTGGCGGGACGGACTTCGGGGGCGCCGCGGCGGCAGCCGGCCGCAACGGCACATTGACCGCCGGGGGCGACGCGCCGCGGCGGGTGACGATGTCCTGGTGCCGCCGTTGTAAGGGGGCCAGGCGTTCTCGAAGCGCCGCGTCGCGGCCCGCGAGTTCCAACTCGTGACGAATCTCGCTGTGCAGCCGTTCCAACTCGCTGCGCTGACGGGCGAATTCGGCGCGCTCGCGCGACATCTGCACTTCCATCTCGCGCATCTGTTGCATGAGGGACTCTTCGTCTTCTTTCAGCTGACGGCGCTCGCGTTCCAGCTCCTCGCTGAGAGCCAGCAGCTCTTCTTCGCGCGGCGCCGAACCGTTGTTAGTGCCGCTGGGCGGGGGCTCGGCGCCTTCGAGATCGTGGATTTGCCGGTACAGGTCGCGGATAACCTCGGTTTTTTCTTCGACGAGGGTATCGAGTTCCCGCTGCTTTTCGGCGAGGAGTTCTTCATTGAACTTGCCGGATTCTTCGAGCGTACGTTCCAGGTCCAGGTTGCGTGTTTGCAGCTCGTGGACCTCGCCGCGAAGCTGGCGGATTTCCTCGTCAATCGTAATTTCGCCGCTGGGCGGCTTCACGCCATGGCGATCTTCGGCGTGTTCGGCAATGGCGAGTTCCGCTGGCATGCGCGTGTTTGCCTGGGGCGATGGTTCCAGTTTCGACTTGCCGTTCCCTTCATGTGGTCCGCGGGCGCGGTGCAGGCCGGAGCCGTTGAGCGGGGCTTCCGACCGAGGGATCAATTGGCCCATCTCTATTCCCTCTCCGAGACCAATGTGCCGGCGCGGTGGGCGGGGTTCAAGCGCTGAGCCGGGCGTCCGGCCGGCCGATTAAGGTCCACGCAACTATAGCTTGCAAAACGATACGGTGAGAAATGACGGAAGCGCCGTTTTTGCCGTCCGCCGAATCGGGGGCACGCTCACCTTGCCGCCGGTGCAATGAACGCTTGTGAAAAGTATCCATATTTCACCCGGCGATGCGGGTCGTCGTCGCTTGGGCGAGCACGTCGCTCAGGATGTCCAAAGCCTTGTCCACTTGCTCAGCCGTTACGCAGAGCGGCGGGCAGAAACGAATGGCGCTTTCGCCGCAGCCCAACAGCAGTAATCCGTGGTGGAAAGCGGTCTGGATCAGCGCGTCGCGTAATACGGGATCGGGTGTCTGCAGCTCATCGTCTTTGATGAGATCGACCGCGGTCATGAGCCCAAGGCCGCGGACCTCGCCGAGCGCCGGATGGCGAGGTTGGAGACGCCTTAGCCCTTCGCGGAGCTGTTCGCCGCGCTCCGCCGCATTCGCCGTGTAGCCGCCTTCGAGCAATTGGAGCGTCGCCAGGGCCGCCCGGCAGCTGACGGGATTGCCGCCGAACGTGCTGGCATGGCTGCCCGGCGGCCAGTCCATCACGTCGCCGCTGGCAATAATCGCGCCAAGAGGCATGCCGCTGGCGATCCCCTTCGCAAGGCAGACGATATCCGGCTCGACGCCCCAATGTTCGACGGCGAACAGTTTGCCGGTCCGACCCATCCCCGACTGCACCTCGTCGGCGACGAGTAGGATGCCGTGGCGGTCGCACAGCTCGCGCAGCGCCGGCAGGAAGTCGGGCGGCGGCACGCGGTATCCGCCCTCGCCCTGAATTGGCTCGACGAAGATGGCCGCGACTTCTTCCGGTGAGACGACGCGCTTGAAGATCGTTTCTTCAATTTGCTTAATCGCCTGTCGGCCGAAGTTCGGTCGCGTCAGCGCCTCGGGGCCGCGCGGGTAGGGCACATGATGGATGTCCGGCACCAACGGCGAGAAACCGCGGCGGTGGACGACCTTCGATCCGGAGAGCGACATGGCGCCGTACGTGCGGCCGTGGAAGGCGCCGAAAAACGCCAGCGCGTGCGAGCGACCGGTGTGCCAGCGCGCCAGCTTGAGCGCCGCCTCTAATGCCTCCGCTCCGCTGTTGGTGAAGAAGACGCGTTTCTCCAATTTTCCGGGCGCCAGCTCGGCGAGCCGTTGCGCGAGGTCGATCTGCGGCTGGTAATAAAAATCGGTCCCCGACATGTGGATCAGTTTCGCCGCCTGGTCCTGTATCGCCGCGACCACTTGCGGGTGACAATGGCCGGTTGAAGCAACCGCGATCCCGGCGGTGAAGTCGAGGAACAGGTTGCCGTCTACGTCTTCGATCACGGCGCCGCTGCCGCGAGCGACGACCAGCGGATAAATGCGGGTGTACGAGGGGGACATGTAGCGCTCGTCGCGCTCAAGCAGCACACGGGCGTGTGGGCCCGGGAGCGCAGTGCGGAGGTTGGGAATCGTCTGGTTATCGAATTGCCACATCGTCACGGTCTCCCGTCGTGGGTTACGTCGGATTCCCGACGATCTCCGTACTCAACCCCTGCGCCATCTTCACTTCGGTTCCATGATTCACCGTCCACGCCGTCTTGTGCGTCACCGTCTCGATCAAGCCCGCCGCGGATGGATGGCCGTTGCCACTCTTCTTGACGCCGCCGAACGGTAGATGCACCTCGGCGCCGATGCACGGCAGATTCACGTACCCCATGCCGTATTCGCACTCTTCGCGGAAGAAGCGCATCTTGCGGTAATCCTCTGTAATGACGGCGAGCGACAAACCGTAATCCGTATCGTTGTAGATGCGTGCGGCGTCCTCGTTGGTTCGGAACGGGATCAGGGCGACGTGCGGGCCGAAGACTTCTTCGCGGATGCAGCGGATGTCCGGTCGGTGCTCTATGCGATAGATGAACGGCGAAAGGAAACAGCCTTTGGCATGGTCGCCCTGCGTCATGCGGCCGCCTTCCAGGAGAATTTGTCCGCCTTCCTTCTTGGCCAGCTCGTTATACGACAGGATTTTCTCGACCGCGCCGCGATGGATCACGGGGCCCGTGAAGTTGCCGCGGTCAAGGGGGTCGCCGATGTGCAGCCGTTTCGCGGTCGCGACGAAGCGCTTGGCGAATTCATCGAAGAGTTTCTCGGCGACGAGAATGCGGCCGGCCGACACGCAGCGCTGACCGCTTGTTTTGAACGCGCTGATGATGGCGCATTGCACCGCGAGATCGAGGCGGGCGTCTTCGCACACGATCACTGCGGCCTTGCTGCCCATTTCGCACGCGACGATGCGATCGTGGAATTCGGCCGACAATTGTTGAATGCGCTGGCCGACGTCGTAGCTGCCCGTGAACAGCACGACATTCACGCCGGGATTGCGCACCAGGGCTTCGCCGACAACGTGATCGCCGTGGACGAGGTTGACGACACCGGGCGGAAAGCCGGCTTCCGCGCACAATTCGACCAGCCGTTGGCCGACGGCCGGCGTGTCTTCCGACGGCTTGAACACCGCCGTGTTGCCTTCGACCAGGCTGGGCGCGAGCATCCACAGAGGGACCGCGAACGGGAAATTCCAAGGGGTGATAACCGCCACCACGCCCCACGGCTTCCGCCGCATGAACGCGTCCTTTTCGGCAATCTCCGACGCCACGATTTCGCCAATCGGCATCCGCCCCGTGCCGAATATGTACTGAATCATATGCAGGCCTTCGATCACCTCGGCCTTGCATTCGGTGACCACCTTGCCGCACTCGCGAGCCATCAGCTCGGCCAGCGTGTCCGCGTCGCGCTTGACGAGTTGAGCCAGATTGTCAAACAGTTCGGCCCGATGGATACGACTCAGGCGTCGCCAGGCGGGGAACGCCTCGCGCGCGGCGGCGACGGCGCGGCTCGCATCGTCGGCAGTTCCGGTCGGGAAGATCCCAACGACTTCGTTCTGGCGCGCGGGGTTTTGACTCGAAAACGTCGCCCCATTCGCCTCGTGCCAATGGCCGGCGATCAGGTGGCGTCCTTTCAGCGTAGCGGCGGTGCTGCTCATGGCGTCTCCTTACGATACATCAACCAGTCGGCGGTGCGTCCCGGCCGAGAGAAATCGAGGAGGTGATAGCTCGCGTAGTGGCCGGACTGCTTCATTATAGATTGGAGGGTCAAATGCGCACAACGCGAAGGCGCAGCGAGCGGACCCCGGCTGAAGCCGTATAATGACACGCAATCACGCATTTCGACGGAGTCAATATGCGCGTTCGGATCGAGTATGGCCGCGAGCATCTGGATCTCGATGTTGCCGATAACCGGCTGGCGCCGCTTCACCGCCAAGAGCCGGCGCCGGCCTTGATGGATCTCGCCGCGGCGATGCATGACGCGCTCGAAAAGCCGCTTGGATTTCCCGCCCTGCGTCGGGCACTGACGCCGGACGATCACGTGGCGATCGTGATCGATGAAGGGTCGCCGCGGCTGTCGGAGTTGTTGACGCCGTTGCTCGAACACATCGCTCAGGCTCATGTCAAGCCCACGGCCATTACACTCCTGTGTCCGCCGCCGGCCATCGAGCACCCGTGGTTGGAGTCGTTGCCGGAGGCCTATCGCGGCGTCCACGTGGAAGTACACGACCCCGGAGATCGCCATAACCTCAGTTACCTTGCCACGACGCGGCAGGGGCATCGGCTTTACCTCAACCGAACTGCCGTGGACGCCGATCAACTCGTCGTCTTATCGCGCCGCAACTACGACGCGGAACTGGGCTACGGCGGAGCGGCGGGAAGTATATATCCCGCGCTAAGCGATGATTCCAGCCGTGGCGCCGCCGCGGAGCAACTGACGCTGGACGTGCCCGATGACGCGGTCTGGCCGTTGCGCCGCGAGGCGGAAGAAGCGGCGTGGCTGCTCGGGGCGCCGTTTCTCGTGAACGTCATTCCCGGCGCGGGGGATGCGATCACGCACATCGTCGCCGGATTGACCGATATGAGCGGCGAAAGTCAACGACTGCTTGACGCCCGATGGCGTGTGACGGTCGATCGGCCGGCGGAGACCGTCGTCGCCGGTATAAGCGGCGAGCCGGCGCGCGTGAGCTTTCTCGATCTCGCCCGCGCCGCCGCCGTCGCCGCGCGTGTCGCCAAGCCCGGTGGGCGCGTCATCCTTTTGACCCAGGCTCGCCCCGTACTCGGTGACGCGGCGGACTTCTTGCGGCAAGCGGAGGATCCGGACGCCGCCTTGCAATTGCTTCGCAAGCACCAGCCTGCGAACCGCGCTGGCGCTTTCCTCTGGGCGAGCGCAGCGCAGCAGGCGAAGCTCTATCTGCTCAGTGCGTTGCCGGCCGATGTTGTGGAGGAACTGTTCGGCGTGCCATTGGAGTCGCCGCAGCAGGTACAACGGCTGTTGCAAAGCGGTGGCTCAGTGCTGCTCTTGCCCGACGCGGACAAAACGCTCGCGGTAGTGGCGAAATAGCCGCAGCTTGAATTGTTCAACGAAACAAGGGATGAGAATGTCATGTCGCAACGCACGGTATTGAACGATCTGGAAACGGCTGCCGGCGCTGTTTTCATCGACGATGCCGGGTGGTCGATGCCCGCGCATTACGGCGACCCCGTGACGGAGTATCGCCTGGCGCGCAGCCGTGCCGCGTTGTTCGACGTGACACATCGCGGGAAGATCGAGGTCGCTGGCCGCGAGGCCGCGAGCTTCTTACACAATCTTTGCACCAATGACATCAAAAACCTTGCCGTCGGGTCCGGCTGCGAAGCGTTCTTCACGACGGTGAAAGCGAAGATCATCGCCTTTGCCTACGTTTTTCGGGCGGAGGCGGAACGGTATTGGCTCGATGTTGCCCCCGGCGTCAACGAAAAAGCGTTCACGCATCTCGACCGCCATTTGATCAGCGAGCAGGTCGAATTGGCCGACCGCACGCGTGACTTCGTGCAACTGCACCTTGTGGGGCCGGACGCCGAGACCATCCGACAGCAGGAATTGCTTGCCGATTCCCCAGCATATCAACTGCGGCCCCATGATGCAGTGGGGCTGCCCGGTTACGATCTCCTGTGCAGTGCCGAGCACGCGGTCAATATGTGGCAGATAATGACGGAGGCCGGTGCGCGGCCGGCGGGACTGGAAACGTACCACATCCTCCGCGTTGAAGCCGGCATTCCTTACGACGGCATTGATTTCGACGACGAGCGCTTCGTCGTCGAAACGGGCCGCATGCAGGCGCTTTGTTACACGAAGGGTTGCTATCTGGGTCAAGAGCCGATTGTGATGGCGCGCGACCGCGGCCACGTTAACCGGGCGTTTGTCGGATTGAAGCTGTCGGGCGGCCAACCGCTGCCGCCGGGTACGAAGCTGTTTCGCGAGGGGCGCGAAGTCGGCGTAACCACGTCGTCCGTGCTGTCACCGACGCACGGAGCGATCGCTTTGGCCTATCTGCGTGTCGGCAACCAGCAAGCGGGGACGGTCGTCGAATTCAGCGCGGCAGGCGCCGGCGAAACGGCCGAAGTCGTCGGCTTGAGGTTCTCCGGCAGCGGGACGGGCTTGTGAAGGAGCATCACACTCGCCACGCAATTAAACAGCGCGTGAAGCATGATGGGGGCGACAAGGCTCTGCGTGCGTGCCGCCAGGAATCCAAGTCCCACTGACAGAATGAACAGCGGTATCGGCGTTGGCCAGACGGCGGAATGGAGTGCCGCGAACAGCAGCGAGGTGGCGTAAACGGCGGCGGCAACCGATGAGGTCGAACTCTTGATTGGTGGAACATGCGAGCTCCAGAAGTGCGGATCGACCGCCGCCGGCTCCCGTTCCAGCCGCCGCAAGACGAAGTAGCCGGGCGCCATGGCCAGGACAAACGCTGCCGGCCAGAGCTGTTCGAGAACGCCGGCCGAACCGTGTGTCTCCCATGCTTCTTGCATCTTGCTGGCCCGAAGTGCCAGTGCCGTCCCAAGGGCCGCTGCTACGGTGACGTAACCGCCCCAGGGTCGCTTGCGAACCCACGGTTGTAGCAACCCGCGAAAGAGCAGCTCCTCCAGGACGGGCGCCGCTGCGACCGCCGCGAAGATGTTCAGTGCCATTTCAAGCGGCAGCGGATGATCGCGCGCGAGCCGCGTTGCCGGGTGTTCCTCGGCGGGCTTTGTCAACAACACTAAGCCGTACAGGACACCGTACGCGACCGGCGTGCAGACGACCCAGCCGATGATGCCCAACAGCACGTTGCGGCCGAAGCGGTGCAGCGTCAGTCCGAGCTGATAGGGTCGCGTCCCGCTCACGAGCCACACGACCAGCGGGACGGTCGCGAGGCGGAAGGGGAGCGCCAGCAAACCGACCCATAGGGCCGCGCGCGTGCGGACCTTGACGTCGTCTCGATCGGGGCCCAGGAATCGTTCCGCGAAGCCGCTCGCGTCGAGCGCCAATTGCGCGCACGCTCCCCAGAAGAGAAGCACGAGGAAGAAACAGAGGAGGACTTCCCAACCGGACCACGGGACCGCTCGGAGCCGCCAAGGCGGCAAGAGCCACGACCGAATGGCCGGCCGCGACAGCACCACCGCCAGCGCCGACACGCCGCACAGGACCGAGATCGTCAAAAGGACGAGCGCGCCGATGGGATTACCTCCGGCTCGTGAACGTAGCAGAATGTATGGGCCGGGAATATCCTACCTCTCTCGGCGGCGGGCGGGTAGCGCCGGAGGACGCTTGATGGCCACGATCCTCGACGACATCGTTGCGACCAAACGCCAAGAAATTGCGGCCGCGCGGCAACGCGTGACGGAGGCGGAGCTGGAGCGAAGAATCGCCGCCGCGCCCCCCGTGCGTGATTTCCGTGCGGCGTTGGAGCAGGCCGGCGGCCCACAGGTCATCGCCGAGGTAAAACGCGCGTCGCCTTCCGCCGGGCTGCTGCGGCATGACTTCGATCCCGTGGCGATCGCGCGCACCTATGCCGACAACGGGGCGGCGGCGCTCAGCGTGCTGACCGACGAGCCGTATTTTCAGGGAAGCTTGACCGATTTGTCGGCAATTCGCAACGCCGGCGCGCCGCCCGTGCTGCGGAAGGATTTTATTCTCGAGCGCTATCAGCTCCTTGAAGCGCGCGCGGCTGGCGCCGACGCCGTACTACTCATCGCCGAGATTCTGGCCGGCGACGAATTGCCGGGGCTGCTGAAAGCGGCCCACGAGTTCGGGCTGCAATGTCTCGTTGAACTCTACGACGCGGAGAATCTGCCGCGCGTGCTCGACAGCGGCGCAACGATCATCGGCGTGAACAATCGCGACTTGCGGACGTTCGTCACGCGCCTGGAACACACGCTGGAATTGGCCGGTTGCATTCCGCCGGACCGTTGCTTGGTCAGTGAGAGCGGGATTGGTACGCGCGAGGATGTGTTGAGGCTTCAGAAGGCCGGCGTGCGTGCGGTTCTTGTCGGCGAGTCGCTCATGCGCGCGCCCGAACCCGGGGCGAAACTGCGCGAACTTCGGGGGATCGAATAGACAACGAAACGCCGAGCTTGTCCCCGCGGACTCTACGAGTTGGGATGAACCCCGTTGCGCGCCGGGCTTCAAGCAAGCATTCAGCGAAAATGCTCTTTCACCAAGCGGCGAAACGCGCCGAGGTCGCGTGTGCCCTGGACCGCCGTGCGGAACGAGGCGAAGTCTTGTACGAACTTGGCGAAGTAACAACTCGTTCGCGGCAAGCGGCGTAATGCGACCGCCGGGCCATAGAAGCGGAATTCACCTTCGACCAGTTGCAGCAACGCCCGGCCGCGTTCGGTCGGCGTCGGCGGTCGCTCCGGGGGCGCTCCTTGCCACAGCGCGCGGGCCTCCCGGAAAATCCACGGATTGCCAAGGCAGCCGCGGCCGATGGCGACGGCGTCCGCGCCGCTTTCCTTCAAAAAGCTCAGCGCGTCCGCCGCCGCGCGAATGCCGCCGCTGCCGAGAACCGGAATCGTCACGGCCTGCTTCACGCGCTTCACCACACGCCAATCCGGCCCCCCGGCATAAGCCTGCGCAACGCTGCGCGCGTGAACTTCGATCGCCGCCGCGCCGTACTCCGCGGCCTGTTTGGCGACTTCGACTGCCGTCTCGTGTTCGCTGTCGGGCCCGGTGCGAATCTTGAGTGTGACGGGGATGCTGACCGCCTGCGCCACGGCGGCGACAATTCGACCGATCGCGGGAGGATCGGCCAGGAGCGCTCCGCCCTCGCCGCGACCGAGGAGCCGGCGGATCGGACACTCAAAGTTAAGATCGACGAGATTGAATCCATGCTCCTCAACGACGCGCGCCGCTTCGGCCATGATCGCGGGATCAGCCCCGCTGATCTGGCCGGCGCGCGGCGTTTCTTGCGCTGTCGTGGTGAGCAGGCGAAGGGCCCGCCGGTCGCGCCGGGCTACGTCGACGGCGTCCATGCGCTCCGTACAGACGAGCGCGGCCCCAAACTGCTTCATCAACAGGCGAAAAGGAAGATTGGTGTGCTCCTCCATCGGCGCGAGCGTGAGGGGGGCCGCAACGCGAACAGGTCCGATGTACATGACAAAAAAAGCCCACGGCTGCGACCCGTGGGCTTGGCACGAATGGATCGGTTATTTCGCCCGGCTCAAATACTCGCCCGTGCGCGTGTCCACTTGCAGTTTCTCGCCGATGGCGATGAACGGCGGGACGGTGATTTTCAAGCCCGTCTCCATAATCGCCGGCTTGTACTGTGCCGCTGCCGTCGCGCCTTTGACGGACGGCTCCGTTTCTTTCACCACTAGCTCCACGGTCGCCGGCAGGTCGAGGCTGATCGGCTTGCCTTCGTAGAACACGACTTGAGCCTTGTCGTTTTCTTTCAGGTACAGGATCTGGTCGCCAACCCAGTCGCGGTCGAGGTGCATCTGGTCGAAGGTCTCATTATCCATGAACACGTAGCTGTCGCCTTCTTGGTACAGGTATTCCATTTCCCGGCGGTCGAGAAACGCCAGTTCGACGCGGTCTTCCGGGCGGACCCGGCTCATCGTGACGCTGCCGGTGTTGAGGTTCTTCAATTTCAGTTGCAAGATCGCGCGCCAGTTGCCCGGCGTGTTCAAGTGGCGATCGACGACCGTGTACAGCTGTTTGTCGTCGCCGACGATGACCTGGCCTTTGCGCACGTTTGCGTAATCGATCGATGCCACAAAACCCTCCGTCTGCAATTCGGGACGCCGAAACCGTCGGCGTCGCTTCAGGATTGAGAATGTTAAGCTAACAAAACACGGGTAGGTTGAGAAGAGCTTTGCGAAGCGGAAGTCGTACACGCGGCATGACATGCCCCGGTCGTTTAACCCGGAGCCAGCGGCGACGGTGTGGCGCCGTCGCCGTTGGCTCCGGGTTAAACGACTTGCAGTCTGCAGGAACGGGAATGTACTCGGTGCGGCTTCGCCACAACTCCGCCGTTCGCCGAGCTTATCACTCCGTCGCATCGGTTCCGCGGAATAACCCCTTCACCGCTCCAAATTTCGCGCGACCTGCTCTTGACCTTGAAGGAAACCGCCGCTATGGTCCCGCCGCTTTTCTGCCCATACTTTACGTGACTTTTGACGCGCGGCGTCCCGCGGACGGACGTTTTGCGTGAACGGGCGTTTTACCGTGCCGGTGCCGGATCGGGCATCGGGCCCAACTCAACGGAACGGGGGATTCGGCCATGGCAGTCAGTCGGGGGACTGGAAAGGAGGCCACGGTGGCACGGCTTAAGGCGTGGAAGGGCTTCGGCATTGCGATGGGGTTGGCACTGGCGCCCGCGTGCGCCTGGGCGGCGCCGTCGTCGGCCGACCTCACCAATGTGGCGGCGATCTCCATCGCCGGACAAACGGCCGCCAAGACGCGCGCGCACGCTGCCGTCACCAGCGGCATCGAATGTTACAACCGCGGCGATTACGAACAGGCCGAACTGCTCTTCAAGCAGGCCGAAGCCGCCAAGAGCGAATTCGGCGAGGCCGACCAGCAAGAGCTGGGCAACTGGGTGCAAACCAACAGCACCGCGCTCAAGATGCGCAAGGCCGGCGCCGAGCAGGTCAAGCAAGCCGAAAAGGCGCTGCACGACGGCAAGAATCAGGATGCCGACGACTTGTTGAAGAAGGCGACCGTCAATCGCTATTTGACCGCCGCCGACTCTGCCAAGGCGAAGATGCTCAGCGATCAGATGCATCCGCACGGCACGGTCACGGTCGATGCCAAGAAGACCGACAATCCGCTGCCCCTGGCGCGCGCCAAGCTGCAACAAGCCCGCGCCTTGATGACCAGCGGAAACATCGACGCCGCCGAGCAACTGGCCAACGAGGCGCTGAAGCTAAATGCCGTCTACACGGCGAACGAAGATACGCCGCCGAAAGTTCTCAACGACGTCGCACGTTTCAAGTCCGATCCCAAGGTCATGGTGGCATCGGCCCGCAAGGCGCTGGACAAGGGCAACCTCGATCTGGCGGAAGGGCTGGCCCACGCCGCCGAGAAGGCCGAATCGGCGTTTAGCGTCCACATGTGGGGGGACAGCCCGGCGAAGGTGCTGAAGGACGTGCATGCGGCACGCGGCCGCGTGGCGGTCAACAAGTCGTTCACCGGCAACAGCAGCTCCGCCAAGCCGGTCGAGAAGGAAGATAAGTCGATCGTCCTCGCCAGCGCGAAGAACGACGACAAGCCCGCGCCCGGCGCAGCCGCGACGGGCGACACCGACACCGCGCGCCAGTTGCTCAAGCAGGCGCGCAAGGCGCTGCAAGAAGGGGACACGGCCCGCGCCAAGTCGCTTACCGCACAAGCGCGCGCCATCCGCGCCGATCTGAATTGGTGGGAAGAGACGCCCGAAAAACTGACAAGCGACATCGCACGCGCTGAAGCGCGCGGCGGCAGCAGCGGCACGGCGACGGTCAAGGGACCGGAGGCCAACGAGATCAAGACCGACGATCCGAAGGTCATGGTCAAGATGGGCCGCGAGTATTTGGAGAAGGGCAAGCTCGAAGACGCGCATCGGATGGCTCAGAAAGCCAAGACCGTCACCAGCGCCCGCTGGGGATTGTTCGACGATTCGCCCGCCAAGCTCCAAGAGGACATCGACAACGCGCGGGCCAAGGCGGACAAGGAAGAGTCGATCAAACTGCTCGCCGAGGGCCGAAAGCTGTTAGAGCGGGGCGACTTCGAAGGCGCGCAGAAATGCGCCTATAAGGCGGACAAGCTGCACGGGCCGTACAGCGTATGGGACATGGGCGATCGGCCGCAAAAGTTGCTCGCCGAGGTCGATGTCGCCAAGACGAAAAAGAAGAAAACCACGGCGCCGCCCGCGCCGAGCACGATCATCGCCAAGGACGAAAAGAAGGACGAAAAGAAGCCGTCGTCCACTCTTCAGTTGACCAGCGGCACGGAGGCGGCCAAGGCGGCGGCGGGCATGCCGAAACTCGATGTGCCGAAGAGCACTCCGGCAGTTGCCGACGCCAAGAAGCACGAGGCGCAAAAGCTGCTCGCCGAGGCGCGGCAGCACCAGAAGACCGGCAATCTGACAGTCGCGCGCCAGAAGGCGGTGGAAGCCCAAAAGATGGCCGCCGTCTTTAATCCCGACGAGGATTGCCCGGAAACGTGCTTGCAACAACTCGCCAGCCAGTGCGAAAAGAAGATCGGCATGTTGCTCTTGGAAGTGGACGCGATGGCCGCCAACCCGGCGACCAAGGCGAAGGCCGAGGACAAGGCGATCGAAGCCCGACAACTCGCGGTGACCTTTGGTTTGGACGTGCATCCGGTCGAGGTGAAGCTCGCGATGCTGCGGCCCGCCCAGGCGACGGTCCCGGCGACCGGTCCGGACCTGCACATGCCGGAAATGCCGAAAACGCAGGTAGCGGGCATGCCGCCGCCGGCTGTGCCGGCGCTGCCGGCCGACGTGCCAATGCTGCCGCCGCCCGCAATGGCGAACAATGCTCCGCCGCTCATGCCGCCGAGCGTGCCGCCGACGAATGTGACGAACGTGACGCCGCCGACGGTGAACGGCGGCCAGGGACCGCTCCTGTTGGAGCAGGCACGCATGGAGCTGCGGGCCGGTCAAACAGCCAACGCACGGAAACTCGCCGAGGAGGCTTTCAAGGGTCCGTTCGGCGTGCAATCCCAGGCCGAGGCGATGCTGCGGACGATCGACGCCGAAGAAATCGGTCAGCGTCAGCTCGCCGCCGAGCACGCCTACGACGCCGGCCTCGGCGCCTTCCAGCGCCGCGACTACACGCAGGCGGCGGTCATCCTGCAAGGCCTCGACGCGCACCTCCTCGAGCCCGGCAAGCAGCAGCGGCTCAAGGAAATGATGATGACGCCGGAACTCTGTGTCGCTACCGGCATGAAACCGGCGAAAACCGCCGTGACGCAAGTCGGCGCGCAAGGCGCCGGCGTCGCCCGCGCCAGCGACACGCCGGAACAGGATTACGCCAAGCAAGTCCAGGCGATGCAGGAAATCAAGTTCCAGCAAATGCGCGACGAGGGGCTGCGCGTCCAGCGCGAAGCGACCGAACGCTTCCAGGCCGGCGACACCGACGGCGCTCTGGAAATCCTGCAAAGCTACTCCATCAGCCTGCGGGAATCGAACGTCGATCCCGATCGCGTCGTGCTGCTCCGCCGGCCGGTGGAAGCCCGGTTGCAGCAGTTCCGCACGCTCAAGGCGCAGAAGGATTACGAAACGCTCCAGGCCAGCCAGCGCACGACGAATGCGGGCAGCCATGCGCGCGTTGCTCTCGCCGAGGAAAACAAGCACAAGCGCGTGAAAGAGCTGATGGATCAGTACGGCGCCTTCTTCAAGGAAGCCAAGTACGAGCAGGCCGAGAAATACGCGATGCTGGCGCACGAGATCGATCCGGACAACCCGGTCGCCGGCGCCGCGGTCTACACGGCCCGCACGATGCGGAATCAAACCGAATCGAAGACCGCCCGCCAGAACCGCGACGATATGTTCGCACGCGGCCTGAACCAAAATGATGACGAAGGGCGCTACGTCAATTCGGAGCGACCGGTCAGCCTCGATAAAGACGTGACCACGTTGGCCACCAAGCGCGGGCCAATTGAGACGATTATGATGCCGCGGAAGACCGACCGTGAGAAGGAAATCGAGCACCGGCTGTACACGCCAGTGACGGTGGACTTCAAGAACACGCCGCTCCGCGAGGTGCTGCACACGATCGGCGCCTACAACGGCATCAACATCGTCGCCGACGTGCCGTCGCTGCAAGAGGAGAACGTCAGCCTCGAACAGCCGGTTACGATGAAGCTCGAAGGCGTGTCGCTCAAGGCCGCGCTCAACCTGCTGCTCGGCCAGGTGAAGTTGACGTGGGTCATCCGCGATGAAGTGATTCAGGTCACGTCGGCTTCGCATGCCGCGGGCAAGCGCATCCTGAAAACCTACCAGGTGGCGGACCTCGTCATCCCGGTAGACAACTACGTCGTGCCGGCAAGCGGCACGCTGTCGCGGATCCTCGATGACAACCAGGAGCAGAGTCGGCGCTCGATGACCACCACCGGCGCCTCGCCGTTCGTCGGTCAGAATGCGCTACAGCAAGGGACGTCGGTCAGCTCGAACAGTCACGGCGCCGCCTTGTCGGGCCAACCGGTCACGGTCAACACGAAGCAGGCCAACGACACGATGCAGGAGCAGCTCATCAAGCTGATCCAGAGCACCATCGCGCCGGACACCTGGGTGGCCATGGGCGGGCAAGGCACGATCGATTACTTCCCGCTCGGCATGGCGCTGACGATCAGCCAGACGCCGGACATCCAGGAACAGGTCGCGGACCTGCTGGCGGCCTTGCGTCGGCTGCAAGATCAGGAAGTGTCGGTGGAAGTTCGCTTTATTACGTTGGCCGAGCAGTTCTACGAACGGATCGGCGTGGACTTCAACATCAACCTGCCGACGAACAACGCGGCGAAGTACCAGTCGATGCTGACAACCGGCCAGTTCCAGCAGCAGGGCAACCTGAACACCTTCAATCCAAAGAACTTCCTATCGGGTATGACGCCGGCAGGCGCACTGACTTCGGACCTCGCCATTCCGATCAAGAACTCGAGCTTTGGCATGGCGATTCCGCCGTTCGGCGGCTTCCCGAATATCCCAGGGGCCGACGGCGGCATCTCGATGGGTCTGGCGTTCCTGAGCGATATCCAGGTCTTCCTCTTCATGGAGGCCGCCCAGGGCGATCAGAGAACCAACGTCATGCAGGCGCCCAAGCTGACGCTGTTCAACGGCCAGACTTCGACGCTGACGGTCACCGATCAGCAGTTCTTCGTGACGAACGTGAGCATCATCCAGGTCAATGGCCAGCTCGCGTTTGTGCCGAACAACACCGCCTATCCGACGAGCGGCGTCGCGCTGACGATTCAGGCGGTCATCTCGGCCGACCGGCGCTTCGTCCGGTTATCGATGTCGCCGACGATTACCAATCTGGCCTCGGCGAACATTCCGCTGTTCCCCATCACGACGCCGATCTTCCCGGTGTTCGAGGGTGGGTTCCAGGGACCGCCGGTGCTCTTCACGCAGTTCATCCAACAGCCGGTGTTCGACACGATCACCGTCGCGACGACGGTAAACGTGCCGGACGGCGGCACGGTGCTGCTCGGCGGCTTGAAGAGACTGAGTGAAGGCCGAAACGAATTCGGGCCGCCGGTGCTGAGTAAGATTCCGTATCTGAACCGGCTGTTCCGCAACGTTGGCTACGGCCGCGAAAGCGAAAGCCTCCTGATCATGGTCACTCCCCGGATCATCATCAACGAGGAAGAAGAAACGCGACAGACGGGCGTCGTCACGGTGCCGCCGGCTGCCGGCTTCTAGGTGGTGAGTGGTGAGTGGTCAGTGGGGCACGTTTGAAAACGTGCCGGACAACACTAAAACGATAAAGCCCACGGACTCCCAGGCCCGTGGGCTTCCTTCATTCAACCACTCACCACTCACCACTCTACGGCTGCCAGTAACCCATTCCCCAAGTCGCGTACGGATTCGTGACCGCCGAGTTGTTATAGCTCCCGTACAGGTTGCCGAAACTCGATGTGCTGTAGGCGCTATAGGGGTTCGCGCTGTAAGCGCCGCTGTAATTCACGTACGGGTTGGCGAAGTATGTGGTCCCGTAGGTCGCCAGGGGGTTGGAGTAGAGCGCCTGGCTGTACGCCCCATACGGCGTGGTAGTGGTGGCCATCCGGTAGCTGGCGAATGGGGAGTTGTAGACACCGACGCGTGTGCGATTGAACGGACCGTTGTAGACCGCGACACCGCCGTTGGTGAAGGGGGTCGCAAATGCGGCCTGCGCACCGTACGGGTTGTAAAGATAGTTGTACGCGCCGTAGTTCTGGTTCACCCACGGGTTGCCGTAGCGGAAGACATACGGATTCGCCGTCGGCGCCATGCCGGGGCCGAGGACAAATTGCGCTTTGGCGCCCGAGGCCGCGAACGCCGTCGCCGCCACCGCCAGCGTTGCAACGAAACCGAATCGCCGCAGAGTCTTCAACATGGCTTCACCCTCCCACAAAGTTCGATCGGACCGCGTCATCGTTTCTTAGATGCCGCATCCGCTCGAAAAGTCGCATCTTTTTGTCGCTAACGCTGAGATTGGGCAGCGAATCGCGTACCAATCACGTTTATCCGGTTGGCCGATGACTGCCTCCGGTTTGTAAACGATACAATCATCGCGGCTTGCGCCGGATGATGACGTTTGCTACCGTCGGAGACTTGGGGCGTCTCGCCTGCCACTGTGGCAATTCTGCAACAGTCTGACAGGAGATTGCGCGGGGATCGCACAGACAAGCCGTTCGGCGTGATCCGCCGGCCGGTTCGTGATGTCGTCGCTTCGTTACACGTTTCAAGAAACTGCGATCTTGACAGTGATACGATATTTTAGTACACTATCATCGGAGTGGCGGATTGTCCCTTCCTTTTTGGGACCGGACATCGGAACTACTTGCAAATTAACCGCTTATGAGTCGCCATGTCCGGTCGTACAGCGCCTGTTGGAGCGCAACTCGTTTGCATGAAATGACAAACGGCAAATGTCCGGTCGAAAAACCGGACAAAACCGGACATTGGCACCGAATTCCGCGCCGCTCGCCGGGCTTTCCGAGCAACAGAACGACGCCGATAATAGCGCGGAGTACGACAATCGAGGGCCTTTTTTATGCCGCATTCCTATCTGCAGACGATCAGCCACAAGCGCATCGATCCACCGCCGGTTACGGGGCAAACGTCGCTGCCGCAATTGATCGACGAGGCATTCCTCTCGTACAACGCGGGCCGGCTGCGCGAGGCGTGCCGGCTCTTCGCGACCAAAATGCTGGCCGACGACACGACGGTCGGCCTCTCACTCAGCGGCGCTCTCACCCCCGCCGGACTCGGCGCTTCCTGCCTCGTGCCCCTCGTCGAAGCCGGCTTCATCGACTGGATCGTCAGCACCGGGGCGAACCTGTACCACGACACGCATTTCGCCCTGGGCATGGACATGCACCAGTCACGGCCGGGGCTCGACGACTTGCAGCTCCGCGAGAACCAGATCATTCGCATTTATGACATTGTCTTCGACTACGAGAACCTGCTCGGCACGGACCGGTTCTACCGCACGCTCTGTCGCGGTGAAGCGTTCCAGAAGACGATGGGCACGGCGGAGTTTCACTACCTTGTCGGCAAATACCTCGCCGCCCGCGAAGACGAGACCGGCCACAAGGGCAAAAACCTGCTCGCCGCCGCGTTTCGGGCTGGCGTGCCGATCTTCACGTCGTCGCCGGGCGACAGCTCCATCGGCATGAACCTCGCCGCCCTTCAACTGGAAGGTTCGGCGTTGCGCATCGACCCGCTGCGTGACGTAAACCAGAGCGCCGCCATTGTTTGGGACGCGAAGAAAGCCGGCCGCAGCGGCGTGCTGATCCTGGGCGGCGGCTCGCCGAA
Source organism: Gemmataceae bacterium (assembly GCA_041499805.1). Lineage (GTDB taxonomy): Bacteria > Planctomycetota > Planctomycetia > Gemmatales > Gemmataceae > JBGQKZ01. The sequence continues at coordinate 61,961 of JBGQKZ010000005.1, read as the reverse complement.
GAACTTTATTTTGCAAACGGAGCCGCAGATTCAGGAAGTTCTGGGCCTCGAAGAGAGCGGCCACGATTACTTCCTACAAATCACCGACGCCCGCCCCGACACGGGCGGCCTCAGCGGCGCCACGCCGCAGGAGGCGATGACCTGGGGCAAGGTCGATCCGCAGCAGTTGCCGGATACGGTGACGTGCTACCTCGATTCGACCGTGGCGCTGCCGTTGTTGACGGCGTATTCCTTGGCGACGCGGAAGGCACGAAAGCCGCGGCGGCTGATGGCACGGCTCGAGGAATTGACCCGGGAGTTGGAACGGGCCTATGCGGTGCGCCGGGAGATTGAGTAGCGCAGGTGCTGGTGAGGAAGCAGCCGATTTTTCCGAAAAATAAGATTGACACGATTGGGGTGGTCGGGTACCTTCCTTAACCGTATCGGCCTCTTCTCTGTTCCGGCCCCGCTGCTTCGCGTTGGCGAACAGCGGGGTTTTTTGACCTCCTGCCGCTTCCGTAATCGATCCTGACGGTCGTCTTTCAAAGGCCGGCAGGTTACCTTGCCGCCACATGGCCGTGGCCTCGTCATCGGTGGTTCGACCGATCCCGTGCCGTTGGCACGGGCTGTTCGGCGAGCCAAGAATGCTGGCGCCGCTTTGCCGGCCGCTGCGCGCGGACGCCCTTCGCTAAGGAGATTCAACCATGCTTTCCCCGCAATGCCTGCACGAGTTCCGCACTGCCTGGTTGCCGAACATCAGCGATACAGGCGTCGATCGGTTGGTCGATTTGCTGGAAAAGGCAAGCCCGCTCTTGGTCCACGGCGCCTTCACCAAGGCGATCCCGATGGGCTGCCTGGCGACGCACGTGGCGTGGAATCATCCGGAAACGTCCCATTTGAACATCGACGCGGGCATCTGCTGGCTGCACGGGGTCGCGGGACTTAATCCAGCTACGTCGCATGTCATCCGCGAATGGGATACCCGCGGAGCACACGACTGGACGCTGCGCGACGACCTCGCTGCCGAGTTGCGTCAGGAGCGTGACCGCCGCCGGAATCCCGAGCCCGAGATGTACGTTCCCAGCGAACTCGTGACCGCGTAATGCGCGTGTTGTTTCGACGCAATGAGGTCCATTACGTGATAACAACGGTTTGAACGGAGCGAGATTTCGCTGCCGGCCCTTGTCCGTCTCGGCGGTCGGCTCGTATAGTAACGCTTTCCCTGAGCCCCGGAAGCTTTGTCGGTTTGAGGAAGTATCGATGCCGCATACACGCAGCGCCAAAAAGAACATGCGCAAGTCCGAGAAACGCCGTTTACATAATCGCGCCGTCAAGAGTGCCGTGAAGACCCAAATCAAGAAGATGATGACCACCGCCACAGCCGGCACGGTGGAGCAACTGCAAGCCGAATACAACACCGCCGCCAAGAAACTCGACAAGGCGGCGGCGAAGCGGGTGATTCACCCGAACCAGGCGGCACGCAAGAAATCGCAGTTAGCACGCCTGCTGCACAAGCATGCGACAGGCGCACACGCACCCGCGCAGTCTTGATTTGAATCCTGACGTGCATTTCAAGTCCACGGATCCCACTCTTTTCGCCGGGCTGCTAGCGCATCATGAGCGCCTGCTGAAGGGCGGTTTGCCACGTGAGATCGCGGCCCATCGGCCCGTCGGGCTCGTTGACGATAATGTGCGGCGTCACGCCGAGACCGTGGTAGGGATGATTGAGCGGCGAATAGAACTTCGCCACCGTGATGCGAATGCCCGACGGCAGCGACTCCAACGGCAAGACGTACTGCATCGTTCCTTTGCCAAAGCTCGTCTGCCCGATGAGCGTCGCCCGGCCCCGCTCCTTGAGGGCGCCGGCAAGCACTTCCGCGGAACTGGCCGTTTCGCCGTCGATCAAAACCACGACGGGAAATTGCCACGGGCTCGGATTCTGAGCGGAAAAGGTCTTGTTGTAGTAGATCAGCCGGCTTTTTGTCCGCAGGAGAACGCCGTCGCCGATAAACAGCTCGGCGATTTGTACCGCGGACTTGTAGACGCCGCCGCCGTTGCCGCGAAGGTCGAGGATCAGCGCCTTCATGCCGTTCGTTTGGAGCTGCAATACTGCCTCACGGACTTCCTGCGGCGTCGTATCCTGGAAACTCACGAGCCGAAATGAGCCGACCGCTCCTTCCATCTTAATGTCGGCGACGCTTGGGACGAAAATCGGTTGACGGGTGAGGCGGTAGGTCTGTGGAACCATTTCGCCAGCCGGCAAGACTTCGAGTTCCACAGGCGTGCCGAGGTCGCCACGCAGTCGCGCCACGGCAGTCTCCGCGGGGAGACGCTCTACCAGTTGCCGATCGATTCGCACGATTTGATCGCTCGGCTTCAACCCGACAATGGCCGCCGGGCTGTTTGGCGCCACTTGAGTGATAAGGAGTCTCTTCTCAAGCCACGTCAGTTGCTCGATGCCGACGCCGACCACCTGACCTTTCGAGGCCGATTGCACTTCCTGCAAATGTGCCGGCGTTAGATAGGCTGTGTGCTCGTCGAGGGCGTTGCATGCTCCGCAAGCGAATTCAAGAACGACGACCGTCGGGTTTAGATGAAGGGGCGAAATCTGCGCTTCAATGGCGATCGTTAGCACGTCATGGCGAATCGCCGCGATGTCGCGCGGCTGTTCCTCGCGATACTTCTCGATCCACGTGCGAAACGAGCGAATCGCTTCCTCGGATACGCCATAGAGATGCTGTTGGCGAAATGTTTCATCGTCGAGCGCGAAGCGGAATTCTTCCAAGCCGTGTAAGAAAAGATCGTTCAGGCGAACGCGGTCTTTATCGAGGTAGTACTTCCGGAGATTGCCGAGCACTTCTTCGTACACGTCCAGAGCTTGCGACGGCGGCCGGCTCAGCAGGAGATTTTGAAACGTCGGATCGCGATGCCGGCGAATTTGGTAGACATGGCGGACGCAGCGGCGGAGACCGTCCTGCGCTTCGCGATCGGACCGGTCGTCCTTGAGGATTTTCTCGTAGGCAACGCAAGCGTTGAACCACTGCCCCGCTCGTTCCAAGTCCAGCGCTTCCGCGCCGCGCAGGTCGGCCGCCGTCGTCGGCATAGGCGAGTAGGCAAACGCGGGACAGAGCGGCAGCAGCAGCGACACCGCGATGGCGGCCAGGACGCCACGCCCTCGAACTACGCGTTCCTCGTTCACGTCTTACCTCCGCGCGGCGCTGGGACCAGAGCGGAACGGCTTCCAATATACCTGGGGTGTCACAAGCGCGTCAAACACTCCCGGCCGTTGTTACAACACGTTACCTCAGAGCGGCGTTGACGCCGAATCCATAGACCTGCTTAACTGGCCGCCGAGAACCGAAACCAAAGGCCTAGCCATGGTCGATCCCGTTCGTCAGGAAGTCATCGCACTCGCCCGCACCGTTGTCATCAAGGTCGGAACTAATGTCCTGGCCGATTCGGACGGCATGCTCGATCCTGCGCAGCTGCAAGGGCTCGCCGATCAGGTTCACCGCATCGGCCAATCGGGTCGCAAGGTCGCTCTCGTCAGTTCCGGCGCCATCGGGGCCGGGATGGGGCAGTTGACGCTCGGCAAACGGCCGACCGATTTGCGCCACTTGCAAGCGTGCGCCGCCGTCGGTCAGAGTTTTCTCATGCGGGCATGGCAGGAATGTCTCGGTAAGCACGGCACGCATACCGCTCAAATCCTCCTCACGGCGGGCGATTTCGATAATCGAACGCGCTATCTCAACGCCCGCAACACCATCCTCACGCTGTTCGAGTGGGGCTGCCTGCCGATCATCAACGAGAACGACACGGTCAGCATCGCGGAGATTCGCTTCGGCGACAACGACTCGCTGGCGGCGATGGTGACGAACCTGCTGCAAGCGCCGCTCTTGATTCTGCTCACGGTGGTCGATGGTCTCCACGCGACCGATCCGAAAGTCGATCTGAACGCCGCGGTGCTCCCGACTGTGCCGCACATTGACCACGCCGTCACGAGCATGGCCGGATCGAGCCGCAGCACTCTCGGCACGGGCGGAATGCGAAGCAAGCTCCGGGCCGCCCGGCTGGCTACGGCGGCGGGTGAGTCGGTCATCATCGCGAACGGTCGGCGGTCCGGCGTGCTCGACGCGGTCTTCGCCGGTGAGCCGATCGGAACGTTATTCCTGCCGCACGGCGGCAGCGTTTCCGCGTGGAAACGTTGGCTCGGCTACACCGCGCAACCGAAGGGTCGTCTGATCGTAGACGCGGGGGCGCGGCAGGCTGTTCAGCAGAAAGGCTCCAGCCTGTTGCCGGCGGGGATGAAGGAAGTTTCCGGATCGTTTGGCAAAGGGGATGTAGTCGCTTTGTGCGATACCGACGGGACCGAATTTGCCCGCGGGCTAACCAACTATTCCATGGCCGACGCGGTGCGGATTTGCGGGTTGCGAACGGAGCAGATCAGCAGCGTGCTGGGAAGTCTGCCGTATGTGGAGGTGGTGCATCGGGACAATTTGGTGGTGATCGTGTGATTAGTTTATTGTCGACGCGTCAGAGCGGCTTGATTTTGCGAGGACTCCGGAGTTTGTGGGCGCACCGCCATCCCACTCGCCGCATCCAAACCTGTGCTTCGGGACACCGTGCGGACCACCGATCCGCCGCCATCGCTTCATGGTTAACTTCGTAAGCCGCAGTTTCGATATCGATAAGCACGAACTTGCCCGGATCCTCGTCGCGGACGCGTGGCGCGACAACGCGGTCGTACATTTCGTCGCCGCGGCATGCGAATTCATCGGGCGGGTATTTGGTAATGAGACGAAACATCTACTCAATCTCCATCGTCGAAACCATCTTGCCGCGTGTCCGTATAGTGGAGATGTTAATAAACGTTCCCTCTCTCGTCTATTTCATTGACCATCGATGGCGTCTCCGGCCCGCTGGCTGGGGCGGGATCAACATGAAACGCGGGCCGCGAGCCAAAGGACCGTCGCGCGCGGACTTTGAGGCGCTTTACGAGCGCCATAGCCGCGAAGTCTGGGCCTTGGCCTACGCGCGGTGGCTGAACGCCGACACCGCGATGGACATCGCGCAGGAGGCGTTTCTGCGCCTGTGGCGGGAATGGGGCGGCGGCGCGAAGATCAACAATCCACGGGCTTGGCTGCTGCGTGTGGCGCGTAACTTGGCCGAAGACCACGCGAAGAGCGCCTTTAGCCGCAACGGCACGCAAGAGCCGCAGACGATGAACGGGGTGCGCTCGCGCGACTTGCCGCCGGAAGAGCGTTTGGAACGCGAGGAACTCTTCGCCCAGCTTCGCGGCAGCTTGCACGCCTTGCCGACGCCCGACCGCGAGATCTTAACGTTGCGGTACGCCCTTGATTACACGACCGAAGAAATTGCCGAATTGCTGACGATCAATCCCACCGCCGTTCACATGCGGCTGAGCCGGGCGCGCCAGCGCTTGGCCGAGCACTTGCGGGCGCGGGGAGTGGAGCATTTGCCATGAATTTGCGCAAAGAACAAGATATCGATCCGCGAGTCCAGGAGCGACTCGACGGCGCCTTGCGAGAATTCTTTCAAGCGGAGATGCCGCAACCGTGGCCGTCGATGACTCCGCCCGTCGTGGCCCGGCTGCCGCATCGGACCAATCGCGCTCGCTGGGCGCTGGCGGCATCGATCGCGCTGCTCGTAGCGGGAACGTGGTTTGTGATCGGACGCACGCCGCCGGAAGTAAGCGGACCGGGGCGGGGCGTGGAACTGGGGAATCGCGAGAAACCCTGGATGAAAGCGCCCGCCGATAAACCGACGGCGTTCAAACCCGTAGATCGGTGAGGGCGCGCCAGCAGTCCCCGCGTGTCCCGGCGCGCCACGCATGTTCGACTTCTCTTCCTATCCATTCACCGCGAATTCGGCACTGCTCTCGAACAACGCGCGCATTGTCGTGAGGTCGTAACCCGAATTCACCCAGAAACTCACTTCCGCGGCGGACGGCGCCGTCGGGCGGTGCAGCAGGTTCGTGTAGTACGACCTGACGAGCCGTGCTCGGAATTCGCTTGAACTCAGGAACAGCGAGGCAACGCCGGCACGACCAAGCACGGGGAGCGCGCCGAGCCAGTAATTGATGTCGGAGGCGCTCGCCGCCCGACCGAGAAGTTGCGAGTAAAGCGTTTTGAGGTAGGTCGTGCTTGACGCGGTGGCGGCCTGAAGCGTGCCGGCCCGAATGAAATACTCTTGCGACGCCAAAACCCACGGCAGCACGTGTTCTTCGGTGGCGCCGGCGACAAGCATTTGCACCCACGTCTGCTCTTCGCCGTTGACTGCGGACCGTCCCAAGTAGGTTTGATACCAGCCCTTCACCAGCCGCGTGCGCGCCTCGGCGGTGTGTTCGAGGACGCTCGCGGCCAGCGCCATGCCGCCGTACTGGATCGCCCGCGACCAGCTATTGAGATCGGCGTTCGATGGGGCGCGGCCGAGCACCGCGTTAAAGAGTTTTGTCACATAGCCGTCGTACGAAGGCGAGAAGTTGAGGCGGAAGTTGGTCGCGCCGACGGCCGCGACTCGCGTTACCGGGCTCGGCAGCGTGGGGCCGCTGGCGGTCACATTGTAGACGCCGGGCCCGACCTGGATGCTGTAGCCGCCCGAAACGAAGTCCGATGCCGAAGCGACAAACGCCCCGCTCGGCGTCGTTACCGTTATGGTGACGCCCGCCAGCCCTTCGTTCAGATCGTATTTGTTGTTGCCGCTGAGGTCGTTGAACACGACGCCGGTGATGAACTGCCGCGTATTGAAGGACGAGGCGGTGTCGATCGTGTAGTAATTCTGATAGAGCCCCGTCCCGCCCTGCACGATGCCAATGCCGACCTGATTCATGCCCTGAAACGACGGGTCGATCGCCAGCAAGTGCCGCCGGTGCCCGAGGTCCGGAATACCGGCGTCGATGATAAGGGCTTTCAGCGCGTCGGCGGGCAGCGGATAGATGTTGCCCGCGGCAATGCTCTCGCCCCAGCCGCTCCAAGGGAAGCCCGACGCGGTCAACCGGGCGCCGGGGTCCGTCGGATTCGGCGGCGGCGAGTTGTGCGCGAAGTAATTCCGCACGTTCATGTCGATCGAATGGCCAAGCGCGGCGTCCACCATGCGCGGGTCGAAGGCCAACGGCTGCGACGGCGCCACGCCGGACAGATCAAGGCCGATCGACGCTCCATAAGCCGCCGGGTTCGCGCGCGCGTCGTTCAACTCTTCGAGAAAGAGCTGCTCCATCGGCGTCGGCTGCACGGCCGAAAGAACCTGTCGTGTTTCCAGTTCTTCCAGCGCAAGGCGCGCCCGCAGCGCGTGACGAGTCTTGACCATGACTTGACCTGCGTCCGTTCCGGAGATCGGTAGTGCCGACGGGAGTTTCCCAAAGGCTACGTCGATATTACCGCCGGGTCAAATGATGCAAACGCTCGATGGGATCGGTTGTGATCGAGGTGCGGAATCAAGAGTCGGCCGGCGGAAATCTGTTTCCTTCCATTCAAGGAGAAGCTCAGCCGCTTAGCGCCGCATCGTCATGAGGTCGAGCACCGTCGGGTTGGCGGGCGGCCGGCCCTTCGGGAAGAAGTAGCCGTCTACCACCGTCGCCTGATCGCGATAACTCGCGGCGTGCATCAAGAGGTCGTGCAATGCGTGCAGCCGATAATGCGGCACCAGCGGAAAGAGATGGTGCGGCAAGTGATAATCCATGCCGAGTGGGAAAACCGCGAACTGAATGATCCGACTGACTCGAAAAACGCAGGTGTTGGTCAGTCGGCCCTGCCCCGCATTGCCGTGCTGCACGATCTGCCGCAGGATCATGAAGAAAGCAAACGAGGTAGCGAGCGGCACGAGCCAGAGAAGGACGAAGTACCATCCATACGGCTGGTCCGTCAAGTAGGTCAGCCAGGCAAGGCTCGTGAACATGAGCGTCATGTGCGTCATGCGCAAGCAAGCATGCCAGCGCATGGGCAATTCCGTCTTAATCAGGCTGCGTGGATAAAGCCGCTCCCGGGCCAACGCGTAGAACCAGAGTGCGGCAATGCCGAGAACCGCCGGAACGATGCCGAGCAGCCACGGATCGCCCAGATACGTTAGGCCGATCAAGACGCCAACCAGCATCAGCATGTAGAGCATGCCGACGCGGATCAGCAGCCGCGACTGCGGCTGCTTCGAGCGATAAGGTCCTGTGCCGCCGCCGGTCGCGGCGTACTTCGCCCGCATGCGAATGTAGCGGAACAAGCCAGGCAGCCAAATGAATTGCAGGATCACGCATTTCCACACGAACAACCAGCGGGCCATTGGAAATCGGAACTTGTGACCGCTGCCTTGCATTTGCGTCACGTCCGGATCGCGTTCCGGGTCGTTCACGTATTGGTGATGTGCCAAGTGCTGCAACCGATAGTGCTGCGTGCTGCTGAGCATTGGGTACATGCAAAACCAGTCGGACGCGACTTCGTTTAACACGCGGTTGCGGAACAGCATGTAGTGGCTGGCTTCGTGAGCCAGCGTGGAAATTCGGTGTTGGCACGCTCCAATGAGCGTAATCGCCAGCAGCGTCACCGGTACGTTCCATGCCCACGCGAGACCCCACTCGCCGCGGAAGTGATAAAAGCCAATCGTGCATGCCAGAACCACCGCGAGAAAGCTGTATTCGCGCACCAGGAAGAGCCAGTTGGTGACGTTGTCGAGGGTGCGCAGCGCGTTGACTTTACGCTGCATCTCAGGAGTGTTGAGATCTGCGCGCGGCGCAGCAGACAACATCGCGGACATCGCTCGGTGTCTCTCCGTCGTGGGTGAGGGCGCCCACCACTGCATCGAAATCGGCTTGTTGGCCGAGAACGTCAGCTTACCCAATCGAACTGCGCAGTCAACAACCTAACGTCGCGTATGCGGAGCATTTCCGTCAGCTGGACAGTGCCACGTGCCGCTTGCAACCTGAATCTAGGGCGTGTTGAATCATGCCTGTTTTCTGCCGTCCGCGGCGCATTCCTGCCACTCCGTCCCCCCCAGACATGCGGTGCGTTTGCGCTGAAAATGGCGGCTGGATATTGAGTTATGGCGAACGCGCTTTTCTCATTCCAGCCACCCCTGGCAGAAAACCCCCTTAACTCACGGATGCGAAAGCACTTACCCTCTGCTGCGACGAGAGCACGGTGCAATAGCGGGCAACCGTTTCCAGCGTACACGTGTCTGCCAACGAGGCACGTTAGAAACGCGCGCCACGATCATATGGGACGCGGAAAGTGCGCATTCTGGAACTATGCCATCAGCGGCACGTCGCTTGCACCGCGCGATCACCGTTCGGATTTAATAGCTGTCAAGGTCGCGTCGTTCGTATACAATCTGAGGTTCAAGTTGCACATGCCACTTTTCGCAGGTCTGCCGGAAGGAACGGCGGCGACGAGAAGGAGGGCGGAGTAACTGACCTGCCTTGGGGGATAAATAGACCATCCGGGTTGAGCGGACCGCACCATGGGTACCGGTTGCATCGCATAGCGGCAATAGAAGGAGCGCGGAGTCTGAGGTAGACTGCTGATTTGCTCTGATTTGCCCCGATAAGTAGTCGCAGTCTGGTAAATTTAGGCAGCTTGGATGCAATGACAGAAAGAAGTCAGACGCCAGTTGAATTCTGACTTCTGGATTCTCGTTTGAAAGCGAGAGCACGGTGCGGGACGTGAACGGGCGGCGCATCCTGATTACGGGCGCCTCCAGCGGCATCGGTCGCGCTGTGGCCGAGCAGACAGCCGCCGCGGGGGCGTCGTTGATCTTGGCGGCACGCTCGGGCGACAAACTCGCCGAGTTGGCGGAACGGCTGCGCGAGCGCGGGACAACACCGATCCCGGTCGCGGCCGATGTGACGGTTTCCGAGGACCGTCAACGCTTGCTCGATGTCGCCACGGACCGGCTGGGTGGCCTGGATGTGCTCATCAACAACGCGGGCGTTGCCGGGTGGGGGCACTTCGTCGAAGCGACGGAGGACCTGCTGCGGCAAATCATGGAAGTGAACTTCTTCGCCCCCGCCGAGCTGATCCGCCTGGCCATCCCGGTGCTCGCCCAAGGCGTCCAGCCCGCGATCGTCAACGTCGCGTCGATGTGCGGCCGGCGCGCCTTGCCGGCTTGGTCGGAGTATTCGGCCAGCAAGTATGCGCTGGTCGGCTTCTCCGATGCGCTTCGCGGCGAGTTGGTTCGCTTCGGGATAGACGTCTTGGTGGTGTTGCCCGGCCTGACGCGCAGCGACCTGGGGCGTAACCTGCTCCGCGACGCGGGGCGGCTGAAGCTCGATTTCTCGAAAGGGATGGCGCCCGCAACGGTCGCCGCCGGCATTCTTGACGCCTTGCGTCGGAACCGCAAAGAAACGGTCCTCGGCGGCGACGCGAAATGGATGCTGCGGCTGAACCGCTGGATGCCGTGGTTGGTCGATCGCTTGCTCGCCCGCAAAGTACGGCGCCTGTACGCGGAGGAATTACGTGAGCGGCAGGTCGCCGCAGCGCGATTTTAGATTTGCGATTGCAGATTGCAGATAGCGGCGGCAACGTTGCGCCACGCTCCCGACAATCTGAAATCGCACATCTGAAATCTGCAATCGCCTGCAAGGACGTTGGTATGTGTGGCATTGCGGGTATCGTTGATCTGAGCGGCCGCCGGCGGGTCCCCTCCGGGATCATTCAGGCGATGGCGCAGACGCTCTATCATCGCGGACCGGACGAGGACGGCTACCTCGAACGGCCTGGCCTCGCATTGGCGTCGCGCCGGCTGAGCATCGTCGGCCTCGCGGACGGCCGGCAGCCGATCTCGAATGAAGACGGCAGCGTCTCGGTCGTCTACAACGGCGAGTTTTTCGACTACCCGGAGCAGAAGGCCAAGCTCGAAGGACGCGGCCATCGCTTCGCCACCCACGCCGACACGGAGCTGCTGCCGCATTTCTGGGAAGATCACGACGAAGGCTTCTTCGACCAGCTTCGCGGCCAGTTCGCGTTCGCGCTTTGGGATGAGCGCAAACGCCGCCTGATCCTCGGCCGCGATCGCTTCGGCATTTGCCCCCTTTATTGGACCCGCCAGACGACGGCCGACGGCGATTGGCTCCTCTTCGCCTCGGAAATTCGCGCCCTGCTCGCCTCGGGCTTGGTTGTGCCGCGCGTCGAGCGCCGGGGCATCAACCACGTATTCACCTTTTTTGCCGTTCCCGGCCCGGTGACCTGTTTCGCCGGCGTCCAGCTCTTGCAGCCGGGCCATTATCTGCGCGTGCAGCTCGGTCGCGAAGGTTCGCCGGTGGAGAACATCACCGACCGCGTCTACTGGGAAATGGACTTTCCCGACAAGGGGGATGAAGATCCGTGCAACGATGAAAAGCAGCTCGTCGATCGCTTCGAGGATTTGCTGCTGAAAGCCACCAAGAAGCGGCTGCGGGCCGACGTGCCGGTCGTGTCTTATTTGAGCGGCGGCGTCGATTCGAGCACCGTCGTTGCCCTTGCCAGCCATGTGCGCGGTCGGCCTATTCCCACCTTCACTATCCGCATCGAAGACCCGAACCTCGACGAGACGAGCGAGGCGGCGATCACCGCGCGCCACGTGGGGACCGAGCCGATCGTCGTCGGTTGCGGGGATCAGGACGTTCTCGATACCTATCCCGAGCTGATCGGCGCCACCGAGGCGCCCGTCGTCGATACGAGTTGTACCGCGCTGTTGCTTCTGGCAAAGGAAGTCCATCGCCGGGGCTACAAGGTCGCGCTCACGGGCGAAGGGGCCGACGAGTGGCTGGCAGGCTATCCGTGGAACAAGATCAGCAAGTTGCTTGGCTACCTCGACGTCGTCCCCGGTCTGCGTCTGAGTCAGACGGTCCGCAAGATGTTCGTGCGGCTTTCCGGCGTGCCGCGGTTCAACTGGGAATACGTGAAAAAAGTGCAGCAGGCGGTCGGCGGCCATAACGCGTGGCTCGACATCTACAGCATGATGACCGTCTCCAAGTTGTATTTCTTCAGCCCGGAGATGAAGCAGCTCGCGCTCGACAACATTCCGTACGCGGACGTGAATCCGAACTTGGAACGCATGCGCCGTTGGCACCCGTTCAACCGCGCGACTTTCTACGCCGGCCGCATCCACCTGCCGGGGCTGCTGCTCAGTCTCAAAGGCGACCGCGTGGCGATGCACTCGTCGGTCGAAACGCGCTACCCGTTTCTCGACGAGGACGTGTTCAACTTCCTGGCCCGCATCCACCCGAAGTGGAAAATGCGCGGCCTTCGTGAGAAATACCTCCTCCGCCGACTCGGCGAGCGCTGGTTGCCGCAGCGCGTCGCCTGGCGCAGCAAGGCGATGTTCCGTGCCCCGTTTGACAGCTTCTTTGCGCGGCGCGTGCCGGCGTTCATCGAGCAATTGTTGTCGGACGAGTCGCTGCGGAAGACCGGCTATTTCAACATCGAAGCGGTACAACATTGGCGGCGGGCATTCGCCGAGTTGCGGCCGAACACGTTCCGCCGCACCGCCCTGGAGATGGGCCTGGTCGGCGTCGTCGCGACGCAGTTGTGGCATCACTTGTTTATTGACGACAGCTTGGCCGAATTGCCCGTGGAGCGCCCGACCGCCGCTCGAGGCTTAGCGGGGATGTCACGCAACGGTACCGCGAAGCCGCATGCGGCGGCCGGTGTAACGAGGTAAGGATGTCCTATTCCCTGTCAACCCTGTGGCACGAACGGCAGCGCTTTTTACCAGGCGTCTTGGCCGTCATGTTCAGCGCGCTGCTCATCGCGCTGCAATGCGGTCTACTGCTGGGGTTGTTCTCGATCACGTCGATCCCCATCGACCGCACCCACGCGGACATTTGGGTCGGCGCGCCGCAAGTGCTGAGCGTAGACGTGGGGCGAGCGATCCCGGAGTCGTTCCTGTCGCGCCTGGCCTACGAGCCGGAAGTCGAGCGCTGCGAGCTGTACATTCAGGGCTTCGCGTACTGGACCAAGCCGAACGGCGGATCGGAATTGTGCATCGCGATCGGCTCGCGTTTGGAAGACGATTCTCTCGGCGCCGTGGAGGAATTAACGCCGGAGCTCCGCGCCAAGCTCACCGAGCCGGGCGCGATTGTCGTCGATGAATCGGAGCTGGATCGGCTCGGCATCAACGGCATCGGCGATACGGCGGAAATCACGGGACAAAAAGTGCGCGTCGTCGGCCTCGTACACGGGATGAAAAGCATCGCCGGACCGTACATCTTCTGCTCGCTCGAGACGGCGCGCAAGCGGCTGCGCGGCATGCGCGAGGACGAGACGACGTACGTGCTGGCCCGTTGTCATAACCCGGCGGACGCCCCCATGGTCGTGAATCGGCTGCGGAAGGAATACGACGGCAGCATGTCCACGTTCACCGCCGACGAGTTCTCGCGGAAGTCGCAGCTCCACTGGCTGTTCAAGACGAAGGCCGGCATCGCGTTCGGCTACGCGGCGATCCTGGGCCTGCTGGTGGGCGCGGTCGTGACAAGTCAAACGCTGTACGCCGCCGTGGCCGCGTCAATGCGCGAGTACGCGGTGCTGCGGGCGCTCGGCATTCCGCGCTGGCGGATGGCGCTGACGGTGGTGGCGCAATCGTTCTGGGTGGGCGCCTTGGGTGTGGTGTTGGCGATTCCGACGGCGCTCATCCTTTCGCGGGCGTTGGAGCCGCTGGGCGCCAAGATTCTCTTGCCGTCGATCCTGCTGGTCGGAGCGACCGTGGTGACGATGGCGATGGCGATGATCTCCGGCCTGTTCGCGCTGCGGTCGCTGCGGCTCGTGGAGCCGGCGGTGTTGTTGCGTTGACGAGTGGTTGGTGGAAACTGAGGACCCGTCCCCGATGTTCACCGAAGAGCCGACTCTCCGCGGCCACGGTCTGACGCGCAGCTTCGGCGCGGGCGAGACGAAAACCGTCGCGCTCCACGAAGTGTCGCTCGACCTGTACCCCGGACAGATCGTCCTGCTCATGGGGCCGTCCGGCAGCGGCAAATCGACGCTGCTGGCGGTGCTCTCCGGTCTGTTGCGCCCCGACTCCGGTCAAGTGGTGTCGCTGGGCGAGGACATTTGGGCCAAGACGGATGCGGAGCGCGAGGCCTTTCGCCTCCGGCACTGCGGCTTCATCTTTCAAGGGTATAATCTGTTTCCCGCCCTGACCGCCCGCCAGCAGCTGGAGATGGTGCTGCGCTGGGGCGAGGGCGTGGGGGTGCGCGAGGCCCGGCGCCGCGCGGATGAAATGCTGGCCGTTCTCGGCCTGGCGCGGAAGTCCCACTTACGGCCGGGACAGCTCTCGGGCGGCGAAAAGCAGCGCGTCGCCATCGGCCGCTCGCTCATCAAGGATCCGGCTTTCGTTTTCGCCGACGAACCGACGAGCGCTCTCGATTGGGCACACGGCGAACATGTGGTGGATTTGCTGCGGACCGCCGCCCACGAGCGCGGCGCCACGATCCTGGTCGTCTCGCACGACAGCCGCATCGTGCCCTACGCCGACCGCGTGTTTCATCTGGAGGATGGCTGCCTCGCCGAGGCCGACGGGCCGGCCGGGCAATATGTGTTCGAGGCACACAAGGAGTCTGGAGTCGCCTTTTAAGGCGTCGGACACGGTGCGTGTGCCGGAAGGAGCGTCCCATGGGTGCGACGATGCCTCGCCCGTTTCGATTGTTCTGGTTGCTCGGATTCGTTTTGGTGGTCGCCAGCGCCGGCGGCGCGGCGTGGATGTTGCACACGCCGGTACAGGATGGCTCCACGGATTCGACCGCTGATACACCGCCGGCACGGCCGGCGAATGGCAAGAGCGTGACGTGTGCCGGCCTGGTCGATGTCGAGAACGGACTGCGTAAACTCGGCTTTCTTCAGCCCGGACGAGTCGTCAAGGTCTTCGTGCGCGAGACGCAAGAAGTCAAGGAAGGCGATCCCTTGATGCAGCTTGACGATCGGGCGGCGAAGGAAACGCTCGTGCAAGCGTATTCCGATCTGGCTGCCGCGCGCGCCCAGCTTGCCACGGCTCAAACCGGTCCGGCACGGAAGCAAAGCAAAATCGCGCAGCAGCAAGCAGCGATCCTCGGAGCGCAGAGGGAGCTCGCGGGCGCCAGAATTCTGCTTCGCGATAAGCAAGACCTGCTGGCGATCAAAAACGCCCGAGCCGCGGACGTCGAGGTGATCCAGAACCAGGTCGGCGCGCTGGAGGCGAAAGTCGAAGCCGAGAAGCAAAAGCTCGCCGAGATTGAGTTGGTCGATCCAGCCCAGGAAATCGAGCGGGCGAAGGCGGATGTGGCGGTGAAGGAATCGCGCATCCATCAGGCAAAGCAAGCGCTGGATGAGTGTACGCTTCCCGCCCCCACGGACGGCACGATCATCCGCTTGCTCGCCCACACCGGCGACGTCCTAGGCGGCCAGCTGACCGGGCCCGCAGTGCAGTTCTGCCCGAAGGAGGCCCAAATCGTCCGGGCCGAGGTTGAACAGGAATGGGAGAGCCGCGTGGCGGAGGGGATGCCCGCGATCATCGAAGACGACACGACGACGGGTAAACGCTGGCACGGCAAGGTTTATCGCAAGGCGTTTGTCTACCAGCCGCGACGCGTTATATCACAGGAGCCGTTCCAGCTCAACGACGTGCGCACGCTCGAATGCCTGATTCAACTCGACCCTGGACAGACGCCGTTTCGCATGCACCAAAAGGTGCGTGTCATCATCGGCGGTGCGAAATAACGACTTCGCTTAGCAGCGGTTCGCAGGATCGCCGGCGCCGTCACGGTCGGTTTTGCGAGCCGCCTCTGAACATTTGTTCTATTTTTTCACGCCATCTCGGTAGCACTTTTGGCCTCGCTGCGTATAATATCGGCTTCGGATTGCACCAACCTGCGCGGGGGTGTATGCCCCCGAGCTCGCCCTCTAACCTAATTGACACACGGCGGCGACGGCGCGCCGGTGTCGTTGCGTGCGGCCGGACGAGCGGTTCCTCGGAACAGAATCTTGCAGCGTTCGTCGCAGCTCGCTTCGAATCGGGCCTTGCGGAATGGGCCCGGGCAACCCACGGATGGTTCGCCACAGCGGGTCTTTCGCACCGCGCCGGCACGGTCCGGCCTTCGCGGTGGCTGCAAGTGGAGTAAGGAGGTTTGGATGCCTGGATTGTTCACCTGGTTCCGCAAGACAAGCCCGCCCGTCTTGCGCCCCGTTTCCGGCAGTGACGCCGACATCCTTTTGGGTGAACCGCCGATTGTTCAGGCACGCCACCTTTTTCGGAGCTTTGGCGACGGCGACTCGCGCACCCTTGCGGTTCACGACGTCTCTCTCGATCTCTACCGGGGACAAATCGTGCTCCTCATGGGACCGTCCGGCAGCGGCAAATCGACGCTGCTGGCCATCCTGTCCGGTTTGCTGCGGCCCGACGAGGGACAGGTTGTGTCGCTCGGGCAGGATTTGTGGACGCTGTCCGAGCCCGAGCAGGAGCGCTTCCGCCTGCAGCATTTCGGCTTTATTTTCCAGGGCTACAATTTGTTCCCGGCGCTGACCGCGCGGCAGCAGCTTGAAATGGTGCTGCGTTGGGGCAGCGGCGTTTCGGCCCGCGAGGCCCGCGAGCGTTCCGACTCCTTGCTGATTCAACTCGGCCTCGCCAAGAAGCGCAACCTTCGGCCGGCGCAGCTGTCCGGGGGTGAAAAACAACGCGTGGCCATCGGCCGAGCGTTGATCAAAGACCCTGCGATTTGCTTCGCCGACGAGCCGACAAGCGCTCTCGACTGGGATCATGGTGAACAAGTGATCCGTCTTTTGCGCGCCGCCGCGCAGGAACGCCAAGCCACGGTGCTCGTCGTGTCGCACGATACCCGCCTTATACCGTTCGCCGACCGCGTGTTTCAGATGGCGGACGGCTATCTCGCCGAGCCGGAACCCGCGTCCGTAGACGGTTTGGGCGCGATGGTACAGTGCGCCTGATCCACATCGCGGTTTACCTCTCTCCAAGCGCAAATATGAGTTCACGGCAGCCGATTATCCGGACAGTCTGATAGCCCCGTCGATGCCGCGACCGGCCAAATTCACCACGGTCAGCGAGCTCAAACCCCGGCAGAAAAGCCTGGCGCACGGACCGCCAATCGGGCATGCCCCACATGGCAAAACGTGCGATTCGACCGTTATCTGAAGGAAAAATGAGTTTTCCGTGTTACTGTGAGCAATCTTACATACCTCCGGACCCGTTTCTGGTGAGATACTCTTTAAGTTGTTAATCCGCGCGAAGGGACGATTCGGTGCGATGACTTGGCGGATTGCAGCCGCTTGATCGGTGCGTAAGAGAGGGGCAATCGGACCGGCACGAAGGGCAACAGGCCGAAGCGGTCGCTTCGTGGTTGAACGGCCTGAATGCGGCTCGGGACACGCCTTGTTTCGATTTTATCGGCGTGAGTCTCCGCTGCTTATTCGGCGCCAGTCCATTGTTTTCTGTTCCTCGTTCACTGTTTCCCATCTTTTGGGGGAGGTTTTCATGTTAGGTTTGCGTTCGAAACGTCGCGGTTTCACGCTGATCGAGTTGCTGGTGGTGATCGCGATCATCGCGATCCTCATCGGCTTGCTCGTCCCGGCCGTGCAAAAGGTGCGTGAGGCTGCCGCTCGCGCCCAGTGCCAGAACAATCTCAAGCAGATTGTCCTCGCCTCACACAATTATCAGAGCAATTTCAACACTCTGCCGCCCGCCCTTCTCGGCCCGCCCGTGACCAGCGGCTTCACGTTCGCTGCCCCGCACCTGGGCACGCTGACCTACTTGCTGCCGTTCGTCGAACAAGACGTACTCATGGCGCAGGTCAAGCTCGTCTACCCGAACCTGAGCGTGGACAACGTGCCGCTGACGGGCACCTACACAAACGGCTGGTGGGCTTGGGGTCCAACATTCCAGGCCTCGCAGATTCGCATCAAGACCTATGTCTGCTCGATGGACGATCCGTACGTCTCCAGGGTCGGCACGTTCATCACGATGCACTGCTGGGGCGATACGCTCACGGGCGGCTACTATCCGAACCCGACCGGCCAGCTGTTCGGCCGCACCGACTATGCCGCGTGCTACGGCTGCATCGGCGCGCTGCCCGCCGGCGCCGACCCGTTCTACCAATTCTGGGCGGGCATTTTCGACGTGCGTTCGTCCAACAGCATCACCAAGCTGACCAGCGCCGGCGACGGCTCGTCGAACACGCTGTTCTTCGGCGAGGCGCTGGGCGGCTCGAGTCCCGGCCCGCGTGACTTCTCGTTGGCCTGGATGGGCGCCAGCCAGATGGCCACCGCCTGGGGCATGCCAGATGGCACGGTTTCCGCTCCGAGCGGCTGGTATCAATACGGCAGCAAGCACACTTCCGTGGTGCAATTCGCGATGGGCGACGGCTCGGTCCGCGGCCTGCGGCGCGGCGGGTCGGACAACTTCTTCACCCAGGAGTGGTACGTGTTCCAGGAAATGGGCGGCTGGCTGGACGGCGGCATCCGCAATGCCGGCATCTTGGGCAACTAACGAATAGGTCACAACGTTCAAAAAGATGGGGGACGGGACTCTCGACTCTAGAGGTCGTGTCCCCCATCTTGTACCGAAGGAACGAGGACAGGACCTCGGCGCCGAGAGGTCCGGTCTCTTTCGCTTCGGACGTCGAATAAAGGGACGCGCACTCGGATTTCATGGAATGCCTCCCGTTCCTACGACGTCGCCCGTGCGCGGCCTTCGTCTAATCCGCGCACCGCGTTCCCCTCTTCCGATTGATCCAGCCCGTTCGACCCGCAACCCCGACACAGTCGGCGTAATAATCGGGAAATCACCAACAGCCGCCGCGGTGCGGCTTTGCGGATGGAGTCAACCCAGCCTGCCAACCGATGGATAATTCGCGGCGTCGCACCCTTCGCGCCATTGCCACCGTGAACCTCGGCTTCTGGGAACTCCGCATGGCTCACCGCAAGACCCGTCGCCTGGCAACGCTCTGCCTGGAACAGCTCGAAACACGTGTCACGCCGACGCTCACCCCCTATGGACTGGAGGCGTTTGATACCACGTCCGTCGGCAGCCTGCCGCCGAGTTGGTTGCAATGGAGCAGCACAGGCAGGACTGCATTTAGCGTGTCGTCGAATGCGGCGTTCAGCGCGCCACACAGTCTGGCGATGGACGCGGGCGGCTTCGCCAGCTTGTCCGGCCGGGCGTGGTTTAGCGCTTCGCTATCGGGCGACGTGCAAGTCAGCGCCGACGTGCTGCTCAACTCATTAATCCCGGCCCAGGTGCTGGCGCGCGGCTTAAATCTCTATACGACAACGCCCAGTTTTTATGCCGTTACGGTGACGCGCGGCCTGACCGTGCAGCTCGTCAAGGTCGTCAACGGCGTGTCCACGACGCTCGAACAACTTACGTCGAGCAGTTATTTCAGCAACGGCTGGGCGCGGGTGACGTTGCTCGCGAACGGCTCCAATTTGCGGGCACAGGTGTATCGGCCCGACACCGCCCAATACCTGAACGCGGCGGGCGCCTGGCAATCGAGCCCGGCGTGGGCGCTCAACGAGACGGACACGGCGCTGCCGTTCGGCGGGCAGGTGGGCATGGGGCGGCCGAGCAGCTACGCGGGCCAAGTCAATTTCGACGATTTCACCGTCTTCCCCGCTGCGGGCGACAACATCGCGCCGACCGTCTCAATCACCGCGCCGCCTGCGAACGCCAACCTTACCGGCATCATCACGGTGCAAGCAAGCGCGACCGACAACGTCGGCGTGACCAAGGTAGAGTTCTACATAGACAGCGTCCTCCGGGCCGTGGACGTGGCCGCACCGTTCACTTGGAGCTTCGATACCAGCACCGCGGGCAACGGCACGCACACGCTCGCGGCCTGGGCCTACGACGCGGGCGGCAACATCGGTAAGGCATCGATCACCCTCAGCACGCAAAACGATACGTCGTTGCCGCAACCCAAAATCCCGCAACACTACCCGAACATCCGCATCGCCGAGCTGGCTTACACCGGCAACCCGATGGGCGCGACGGAAGACCAGTTGTTGAGGAACAGCGTCGATCTCGTGATCGCCGCTCCGGAGCTCCTCGCCCACATCAAGACTGTCTCGCCGACGACGCCGGCGTTGATCTACGCGAACCTGTCGAACCTTTACACCGGCACGCTCACCGACTGGTTGAATTGGGCCGACGCGCACGGCGTATCGCGTGAGGAAGCGTTCTTCCATGCGGCGATGGATACGCCTTTCTCCGGCGACAGCGCTTCGTCGTTGCCGGTGAATTGGTTCTGGGCGGCGTATCGAACGTCGCCGACTGGGGTGACGAATCAAACGTCGCAGGCGCGCGGCACGGCGCCGGGCGGGGTAACGTTCGGCACGGTTGGCCAATCCATCGCCGTGGGCTATCCCGATCCTTTCCGCGAGGTTAATCTGACGTTGACGAGCTTCGCCGGAGGAGGTTGGTCGGCGGCGCTCGAGTATCCGATGGCCGTGGACGCCGCCGGCAACCCGACCGCCTGGGCCCCGCTTCGAACGGTGACGAACAGTACGCTCGGCTTGATGCAGTCCGGCCAGATCACGTTCGACCCGCCGCCGGATTGGAAGACGGCATCCCTAGGCGGCTCGACGAAGTTGTATTACGTTCGTTTCCGCACGCTGACGCCCGGCCTCGCCCCGGTGGCGTCGCTCATCCTTGGCCGTGATTTCGTCAACGCCCACGGAACGAAAGCCGGCGTGATCCCGGCGTTCGATACAGCGGCCGACGTCAATCACGATGGTTACTTGAGCGACGCCGAATTCGCGCATCACGCGACCGGCGAAAGCGCCCGCTTCCTCTACGAAAGCCGGATGTTCTATGGCACCTACGGCCAAATGCGGCCGGCGACCAATCCCGCCGATATCGCTTTTCGCGCGTTCGCGGTGCAGAGTAGCCTCAATCTGCTGCGCAACAATCCGTTGGCCGACGGCTTGTTCTTCGACAACTCCGCGGGCGTTTTGCCGGTGAATGCGGCCACAATCCTGGAACCGGTCGCGAACTACGCCCTGGACTACGGTTCGATGCTGAACGGCGTCGGCCAGGCAATCAACCCGCATTGGGAGTTGGGCAACACGGCAGGGGGCGGGACGAATGCGGCCGCCATCGTGCAACGCATTCCGGCGTACATCGAGGAGTACGCGATCCGGCCGATGGCGCAAAATCTCCAGCAGTTCGAGGATTTATCGTCGCTTATCGCGGGACGGCAGGCGTTGCGGTCGCCAGCACCGTTTGCCGTGCTCGACAGCCTGCCGACCGGTGGCTCCCCGACCGACCCGCGGACGCAGCTCGCCGCGCTCGCCTACTACTATTTGCTCGCCGATCCCAGTTCGACGTTTCTCGATTTCTTTGGCGGCTTCGAGCCGGCCTCGACGTGGTCGCGCCACTGGTCCGCCGCCGCCGCGTTCAACGTCGGTCTGCCGTCCGGCGGCTGGTCGGTGTTCGTCACGGGCGCCGATCCTGCCAACCCGGCGTTGAGTTACCGCGTCTATCAACGCCGTTACGCGAACGCACTCGTGCTCTATAAGCCGCTGTCCTATGCGAACGGAATTACGGGCACGCTGGCGGACGCCACGGCGACAACGCACAATCTCGGCGGCAACTATCGCGTCCTGCAAGCGGACGGCACGTTGGGCCCCGTGGTGACGAGTGTCACGCTCCGGAATGGCGAGGGAGCGATTCTGGTCAAGGCGTAAAAAAGGTCGCCACCTAACGCCCTCGCTTGTGATTACTTCGTGCCGCTGCTCGTACTCAGGCTGTGCCCATCAGGGCTCCACTGCTTGAGTTCAAGCCACGCACGAAGCACGGTTACGGCGGAAGCTCGTCGGAATGGTCGCAACTCGAGACGGCACGCAAAATGCCACCCGTCCATTGGTCCCCGGAGAAAACCAGTGGCGGACGCAACTCCCCAAATGCGAAGCACGATTCTCGTTGTTGAAGATAACCCTACGGAACGTGAAGGGTTGTCGATGGTTTTTGAGCGGGCCGGGCACGTCGTCGCCCTTGCCGAAAACGGCCAAAAAGCCCTGGAGTATCTTGCAAATCACACGTCGCCGAGCCTAATCCTCCTCGACATGCTTATGCCCGTGCTGGACGGGTGGCATTTCCTCCAAATCCTGCACGGAACGGTAGGGTCTCAGACGCCGCCAATCATCGTCACGACTGCGAATCCTAGCATCGGGCCAGATTGGGCGCGGGCACACGGCTGCGCGGACGTGTTTCATAAGCCGATTGATTTCGATGTTCTGCTCGAGCTGGTTGATAAGCGCCTGTCATGATCGTTGCAATCCGTAGTTCCCGCATACCCGTCGGCGTTCGGGATCAAATTCGGCTCGCCATTGACACGGATCGTCCGCGCGTGATAGCACTGCCTTCGTCCCATTCCTCACGGAGAACGCGCATGAAGCAGTGTCTCCTTGTCTTTCCGACCATCGCCGCCGCCCTTTTTGCTGCCGGCAATGGGTCTCCGGCTGAGTCGCCGCCTCCTGACATACCGCGGCACTATCCGCACATCCGCATCGCGATGCTGGCGTACAACGGCAACCCGATGGGCCCCTTCGAGGATGAATTGCTGCGACGGAGCGTCGATCTCGTCGTGCCACACCCGAAATACCTGCAACACATCCACGATATCGCGCCGCGCACGCCTCAGCTTGCTTACACCAACACGTCGAATCTCTATTTGGAGATGTTTACAGACTGGTTGAATTTCGCGGATCGAAAGGGCTTGTCGCGCGAGGCCGCGTTCTACCATGCAGCGACGCCGAAGACGTTTCGTGGCGACAGCCCATCGTCGCAGCCAGTGGCCTGGTTTTGGAGCGTTCTCCGCGGCGCCAATCGCCTGACGGACGCGACGCGCGACGCTCACAGCAAGACCGGACGCACGCCGTTGGGGGAATCCGTTTCGATCGGTCAACACGACCCCTTTCGCGAAATCAATTTCAGCCTTACCTCCGGCGCGCTGGGCGGCTGGTCGGCGGCGATCGAGTATGTCCGCCGCGTCGATGCCGCGGGCAAGCCGACCGAATGGTCGCCTCTCAAGACCATCATGGACACGACGTCGGGTTTGACGCAGTCGGGCCAACTCACGTTCGATCCGCCGGCTGACTGGAAGCCAGCCGCGCTCGGCGGCGCGACGCGACTCTACTACGTGCGGCTTCGTCCATTGACGGGCGGTGGCGGCGCGCCGGTGGCGCAGAATATCCTCGGCCGCGATTACGTCGCCGCCGGCGGCAAGACTTCGGGGGTCATTCCCGTCTTCGACGCCGCAGCAGACAAGAACAAGGACGGCTACCTCAACGACGCCGAGTACGAGACCCGTGCTCCCGGCAAGGACGCCCGCTTTCTGTACGAGAGCCGCATCTTCAGTGAAGGCTACGGCCAGATGCGCTTTGCGACAAACCCGGCGAACCCGGCGTTTCGGCAATGGGCCGTCGATTATCACCAACGCCTGCTCACCAAGAATCCGCTGGCCGGCGGGTTTTTCATGGACAACTCGGAAGGCAAACCGCAGGTCAAGAAGGGCGAAGTGCTGGAGAACCCCGACTCGTTCGCGAAGGCTTACGGCGCGTTGTTGAAAGAGCTACATGAAGCGATCGCGCCGCGCTGGATCCTCGGCAACACGGGCGGCGGCGGGCCTCGGGCGGACCCGGTGCTCCAGCAGAATCCCGCGTATCTCGAAGAGTTTGCCATTCGGCCGCTGGCGCATCATTACGTGCAGTTCGAGGACCTCGCGTCGCAAACCGCCAAGCGCGCGAAGCTCACGACACCAAGCCCGCTGGCCGTGCTTGACAGTCATCCGCAAAAGGGCGTTATGACCGACCCGCGGATGCTGATTTCGACGCTGGCGTACTACTACTTGCTAGCTGACCCGGAGCGGACGTTCCTGATGTTCTTCGGCGGCTTCGAACCGGCATCGCCCTGGACGAAACACTGGACGCCTGCGGTTGCTTTCGATGTCGGCCGCCCAACCGGGCCGTGGGAGAAACTGACGGAAGGCGCCGACCCGTCGAACGCCGACCTGCGTTACCGCATCTACCAACGCGGCTACACGAACGCGCTTGTGATGTATAAGCCGCTCTCCTACAAGAAAGGAGCGAAGAACCCCGGCACGTCGGGCGATGAGACGGCGACGCGGATTGAATTGCCGGGGACGTTTCGGCCGTTGCACGCGGATGGAACGCTTGGAGCGCCAGCAACTTCAATTTCACTACGGAATGGCGAAGGGGCCGTGTTGACGCGATGAATGGGAACTCGACGCACAAAGCGAGGGTGGATATCCGCCCTCGCTTTGCGCGGCGGGCTTCCTCGACTAGGATTGATGGATGCCGATATCTTCACGAACGCCTGAGGGCGACCCCAACTGCTGCCCCGTCTGCGGGCGCGACACGCGAATCGAGCCGTCCACGGTTCCGACGCGCGACGCGCCGTGTCCGCATTGTGGGTCGCTCATGTGGTTTCCGAACAGAAATCTTCCTGCTCGGTTTATCAACAATCGCCTGTACGAGGAGTTGATGCGGCTGTCGAAGGCCGAGCTCGCGCCCGCCGACTTCTACGGCGAATTGCTCAAGCGGGTGTTGACGGCCTTGGTGGCGCCGGCCGGCGCCGTCTGGGTGAAGACGCCGGAAGGCAATTTGCAGCTCCAGTACCAAATCAACGCTGCCCAGGTCGGCACCGACAAAACCGAGGAATCGTGCGCGGAACACAGTGAGTTGCTGCGGCAGGCGATTCAGCAAGGTCGGCCGATGAGCTTGCCGCCACACGCAAGCGCGGGGAAGGCGGATGGGGGCGGCGCCGGTCCGGGCAACTCGACTGACTTCATCTGCCTCATAGCCCCAATCCTGGTCGATAAGCAAGCCGTCGGCCTTATCGAAGTCTGGCAAAGTCCCAATCGGCATCCCGATGCGGTACAGGGATTCTTGCAGTTCCTCGTCCGCATGGCGGGCCTGGCGTCCGGCTTCATTTCAAAATAAGGGTTTGGCAGCAACCGATGTCCTCAGCTCGGAAACTTCGGCAAGCGAAACACGAATTTGCGATACTTACGAAGCTGGCTGCAACCCACTTCCAGACGAAAGCTCTCCATCCTTCTCGTCGCTTGCAACTGTTTCCGCTTCCGCGCCGCCGAAGTAAACGCCGCTAACGCGATGCCCAAAATGAGGAAGTAGACCCCAAGCAACGAAAGAAACACGACGAACGGGATGTAGAAATCAATCATCACGTCGGAACTCGGCTTGACCGTTGGCATCTCCGAACGGGCTTTCGTTCGGACCAATGCTACGTCGACGGATTGTGCCATAATAGTCCGCGCGAAGGCTAGGCCAGCAACCGCGCACTTTCCCTCGCCGTTCTCAGAGTCGGGACATACGATAAAATCCGCCGCTGAACGATGAAGTTACGTGAACGCACTTGCCGTTCGCCAGGAAACACCATGTCCTTTAACCTCCGCAACCGGACCGCCCTCATCACCGGCGCCTCGCGCGGCCTCGGCGCCGCGATGGCGATCAAGCTCGGCGCGTGCGGCGCCAAGGTCGCCGTCAACTACTTCGGCAGCCCGCAGAAGGCGACGCACGTCAGGGGCTCAATCCTGCAAGCCGGCGGCATCGCGGAGGTTTTCAAGGCCGACGTGCGCGACGAACAGCAGGTCAACGACCTGACCGCGGCGGTGGTGAAGAAGTTCGGCCCAATCGAAATACTCGTCACCAACGCCACCGGGCCGCAGCCGTTCATCAAGATTGAAGACCTGATCTGGCGTGACTGCCTCGACATGCTCGAGTTCTTCGTGAAAAGCCCGCTGCTGTTGACGAAGGCGGTGGTGCCGTCGATGAAGCAGCGGCGCTATGGGCGGATCATCAACATTGGCTCGGAAGTGTTCGAGCGCGGCGTTCCGGAGTTTTCCAACTACGTATCGGCGAAAGGCGCCCAGCTTGGCCTGACGCGGTCGTGGGCGATGGAGCTGGCGCCGTGGGGCATCACGGTGAATCTGGTCGCGCCGGGGTGGATTCCGACGGAACGACACGACAGCGATCCGCAGTCTGTGAAGGACGCCTACACAGCGGGCATTCCGATGAAGCACATGGGGCAGCCGGAAGACGTGGCCGACGCGGTGGCGTTCTTGGCGTCGGAAGACGCGAAATTTATTACGGGGCAGAAATTAGCGGTGAATGGTGGGCACACGTTGGCGTGATCACTCTTGATCCTCAGCTTCCGCCAGTCGGTCGGCCGCGATGAGCAGACGATCCAAAGGAACCACAAATCCCGGGAGCAGCGGCGAAGTGTACGTTTTGCCTTCCGGGATCACTTGCTTGCGCGAGCCCGTCGCGCCGTACGTGAAGACCGTTATCGTGCGCTCGAAGCGGCCAATGATCCAGTACTGTTTGATCCCCGCTCGCTTGTAATCCTTGCGTTTGTCAACATAGTCCCGCTGACGATTGCGATGGCCGCGGGAAACGAATTCGACCACGATTGTCGGCACGTCGCGATTGCGCTTCGGCATGCGGCCGAGGCCGGTCCAAATCACACGGTCAGCCAGGCGACGACTCCGCGGTAGCCGAATGTACTGTTGCGGCAGCGTGTAATCGAGATCGCGGCCTTCGGGGTGATCCTCCTGATAAATCAGGAGCAAATGCCCGAGCAACTCATTCGGACCTGTCTCGACAGGCAGCGGGATCGGCGACACGACCAATACTCCATCGACAAGCTCGTAATGGTAGTTTTCGTCGTATTCCTCAATGGCGTCGAACTCCTTCGGCGTCATCCGCAGGCCGGCGGAGTCTTGGCCGAGAATCAAATCCGGTTCCGCGGCAGCAGTGCTCATGGTGTCTTTTCTCCGTGCAGCCCGTTAGCTCGGCCGCCATTCTACCATGAGAGACGATTGCGGTTAATTGGAAGTCTCGCTCCGCGACCGCGGACGGAAAAACGATTTCTTTCAGTCAGTTGAGTGCCTGAGCGCGAGCCACGTGTTCGCGGTACTTCTGAAACGCGGACAGCCCGATCGCGAAGCACATACCCACGATGACGAAAACGACGCTCAACTCAGACAGATGAAAGCCGAGTCGCGCCTGCCTTGCCATCATTCAGTTCCTTCAATCACCGAGCGGAAGGCGGCCCCGGCGTTCCAAATCGAGCAGAAACTCTTTGCGCCAGACTCCGCCGCCGTAGCCGCCGAGCTTGCCGTTCTTATTCACTACGCGGTGGCAAGGAATAAGGATCGCAATGCGATTCTGCCCGTTCGCCGTGCCGACGGCGCGCTGAGCGCCGGGTGAACCGACGGCGTCGGCGAGCGCGGCATAGGAGAGTGTTTCGCCGAATGGTATTTCGCGGAGCCGGTCCCACACCTTCGTTTGAAACGGGCTGCCGGGATACACAAGCGGCGCCATGAATTCCTTCAGTGTGCCGGCGAAGTAGCGGGCGAGTTCGTCCTTCACTTGCTCTAGGTGCGGATTGTTGCCGGGGACGACAGGGCAGCCAAAGCGCCGCCGCAATACGGTGAATTGCGTCTCCAACATGCGGCGGTCGGTGAATTCGAGAAGGCAGAGGCCGTCGCTGTTCGCCGCCGTCACCAGCGGGCCGAGCGGAGTTTCGATCCAGGTCGCCACAAGACAGTCTGAGTCACGACTGCGTCCGGGCGGTTGACCGAACATCTTGTGAAACGCGTCGCGGAAGCCGCTGTGCGAATCGTAGCCGTTGCCGAGCGCCACGTCGTCGAGGGTCGCTCCCTGGCGGATTTCTTGAAGTGCCTGTCCCATGCGTCGCCCCCTGCAATAAGCCTGGAAGGTCATGCCATAGTGTTTGTTGAAGAAACGGCGGGCGCGCGCTGGGTCAATGTTGCGTTTCCGCAGGTCGCCGTCGGTGATTCGGGTTGTTGGTTCGGCGTCGATCGTGGCAAGCAGCTCGGCGGCCCAGGCGGGCGGTCGGCCGTTGGTGTCGAGGGGCCGGCAGCGTTTGCACGGCCGGTAGCCGGCGAAGATCGCCTCGCGGGCCGTGCGCATGTACTCTCGGTTCTGGGGAAGCGGCGGCCGGGCGGGACACGACGGGCGGCAAAAGATGCCGGTCGTTTTTACGCAGGTGAAGAACACGCCGTCATAGGCGGCGTCGCGCTTGTTGATTGCGCGTTCGATTTCGCGGAGTGGCGGCAGGCGGATCATGCTGGAATGGTAGGCGCTGCAAGTAATGCCTTCCACCGATTATTGAGCGCGAATGTTGGATGGGCATTGCTTCGAGTTTCCTAATTCAATCGTTTCGCCGAGAATCCAACGGAGAGGTTGGGAACTATGCATTAGCTGCGGCGAAGGCGCAAAAGGATTCGCGTATCGCTAATCGCGTGCTTATAATACGAGTCCCCGCACGGCCATTTCACCCAGGAAAGCGAGGTCCCTCTTGGCTCGACTTCTTCTTGTCCCGTTTGTGCTCGTCACGTTGATCGGCTCCGCAATTGCCCAGGATAAGAAAGCTCAGGAGGAGAAGAAACCGGCCGACCCGTGGGCTTCGCTCGGGCTCGGCGGCTTGAAGCTGCGTTCGATTGGACCCGCTGTCACCTCCGGCCGGGTCGTTGGCTTCGCGGTGCATCCGACGGACCGTAGTACCTACTACGTCGCGGCGGCGTGCGGCGGCGTGTGGAAAACGATCAACGGCGGCACCACGTGGACGCCGATCTTTGACAACGAAGGTTCGTATTCCATCGGCTGCGTTGTCCTCGATTCGAAGAACCCAAACGTCGTCTGGATCGGCACGGGGGAGAACAACAGCCAGCGCTCGGTTGGCTACGGCGACGGCGTGTATCGCTCCGACGACGGCGGCAAGTCGTGGAAGAAGGTCGGCCTCGACAAATCCGAACACATCGGCAAGATCCTCATCGACCCGCGGAACTCGAACACTGTTTACGTGGCCGCGCAAGGACCGCTCTGGGGACCGGGCGGCGATCGCGGGCTCTACAAGACGACCGACGGCGGCAAAACGTGGAAGAGCCTGCTGACGATTAGCGAGAACACCGGCGTCACCGATGTCGTGCTCGACCCGCGCAATCCCGATGTACTGATTGCCGCATCGTATCAGCGACGACGGCATGTCTGGACGCTGATCGACGGCGGACCGGAGAGTGCCCTTCACAAATCGACCGACGGCGGCGCGACTTGGGTCAAGCTCAAGTCCGGGTTGCCCACCGAGGAGATGGGCCGTATTGGGCTGGCCGTCTCGCCTTCAAAGTCGGGCACGGTCTACGCCATCGTCGAGGCGGCGAACAAAGGCGGCGGCATCTTCCGCTCGAGCGACTTCGGCGCGACCTGGGAGAAACGAAATGACTTCGATCAGCAGGCACAATACTACGCGCACATCGTTGTCGATCCCGTCAGCGCCGACCGACTTTACGTCATGAGCGTGATCCTGCAAGTTTCCGACGACGGCGCGAAGACGCTGCGGCGGCTCGGCGAACGCTGGAAGCACGTCGATAACCATGAAATCTGGATCGATCCGAAGGACCCGAGCTATTACCTGGTCGGCTGCGACGGCGGCGTCTACGAAAGTTTCGACCGCGGGGCCAATTGGAAGTTCATCAGCAACCTGCCGATCACGCAGTTCTACGATCTCGCGGTCGATACCGCGGCCCCGTTCTACCACGTCTACGGCGGCACCCAGGACAACTTCACGCTCGGCGGCCCGGCCCGCACCAAAAGCGTTCACGGCATCACCAACGGCGACTGGTTCGTCACGCAAGGCGGCGACGGCTTCCACAGTCGCGTTGATCCGCAGGACCCGAACATCGTGTACTCGGAAGCACAATACGGCGCTCTTGTTCGCTTTGATCGCCGAACGGGCGAGGCGGTCGGCATCCAGCCGGAAGTACGCGCGGGAGAGCCGCCTTTGCGTTGGAATTGGGATTCGCCGCTGCTCATCAGCCCGCACTCGCATACCCGCATCTACTTCGCCGCGAATAAGCTGTTCCGCAGCGACGACCGGGGCGACACGTGGAAGGCCGTGAGTCGCGATCTCACTCGGCAGCTCGACCGAGACAAGCTGCCCGTCATGGGCAAAATCTGGCCGGCAGACACGGTGGCGAAGAGTGTTTCGACCTCGTTCTACGGCAATATCACCGCGCTGAGCGAATCGCCGAAAAAAGAGGGTTTGCTCTACGTCGGCACGGACGACGGATTGATTCAGACCTCGGAAACGGGCGCCGAGCCATGGCGGAAAGTCGAGAAATTCCCGGGCGTACCAGAGCGCGCCTACGTCAGCCGGTTATTCGCCTCGCAACACGACCCGAACACGGTCTACGCCGCGTTCGACAATCACAAGATGTCGGACTTCAATCCATACTTGCTCAAGAGCACCGACGCGGGCAAGACGTGGAAGAGCGTCGCCGGCGACTTGCCGACCAACGGCCCCGTGCTCGCGTTCGCGGAAGATCATGCCGATCCGAATTTGCTCTTCGCCGGCACCGAGTTCGGCTTGTTCTTCACGACGAATGGCGGCGGCAAATGGGTGCGCCTCAAGAACGGGCTTCCGACCATCGCCGTGCGTGACCTGGCGATTCAGAAGCAGATGAACGATTTGGTCGTGGCCACGTTCGGCCGCGGTTTCTACGTGCTCGACGACTACAGCGCGTTGCGCGGCTTGAAACCCGACACGATCGCGAAGGAAGGGGCTCTCTATCCGGTGCGCGACGCGTGGCTGTACATCCAAACGCGGCAGTTCGGCCTGCGCGGCAAGGGTTTCCAGGGCTCGGCGTTTTACACCGCCGACAATCCGCCGTTCGGCGCCACCTTCACCTACTACCTGAAAGAGGCGCTGAAGACCGCGAAGCAGAAACGGCACGAGGCGGAGAAGAAAAACGGCAACAACCCCTACCCGACCAAAGAACAACTGCGCGCGGAGGCGGAGGAAGAAGCGCCGGCGATTCTGCTGACGATCGGCGACGCCAGCGGCACGCCGATCCGGACGATCACGGGCCCGGTGACCCATGGCTTCAACCGCGTAGCGTGGAACTTAAGGGAACCGGCGCCGTCGCTGCCGCGGCCGCGTCCGCCGGACTTGGACGAAGACCTCTTCTTCGAAGAGGCGAGCGGTCCGCTAGTCATGCCCGGCACGTATCGCGTGACGCTCGCCAAACGCGTCGATGGCGTGACGACGCCGCTGGCCGGACCAGTCGATTTCCAGGTCACGGTCGAGGGCCACGCCGACATGCCGGCATCCGACCTCAAGGCGCTGTTCGAATTCCAGCAGAAGGTCGCGCGCTTGCAGCGCGCGGTCTCCGGCGCGCTCGAAGCGGCCAACACGCTCAATGACCGGCTGGCCCAGGCGAAGCGCGCCGTCGATTACACGCCCGGTGTCGGGCCAAAGTGGCGCGATGTGGTGTCCAAGCTGGAGAAGGCCGACCGCGAAGTGTTGCGGGCCCTCCGCGGCGACAACGTGTTGCGGGCGCGCAACGAGAACACGCCGCCGTCTATCGCCGAGCGCGTCGCAAATGTCGTTGACAGCTCGCGGCTCTCCCTCGCCAAGCCGACCACGACACAGCGCGAACAGTACGCCATCGCCAGCAAGGAATTCACGCAGCAGCTCGCCAACTTGCGCGGACTGATTGACGGCGACCTGCGCAACCTCGAAAAAGCGCTCGACCTCGCCGGCGCGCCGTGGACGCCGGGACGGTTGTTGGAGTGGAAAGAAAAGTAACTCGTTTAACGGCGGTTCGCAGAACCGCCCGATGGCCTGATCTGGTGGTGGAGACCTAGTCGATGATTGGCCGTTTTCACATTGGCGCAATCGTTTTCTTGTCGGCTGGCGCGTCGGCGTTCGCCGAGCCGAAGATCGACTTCAACCGCGACATCCGTCCCATCTTCTCGGACAACTGCTACCAGTGCCACGGCCCGGACAAGAACAAGCGCAAGGGCGACCTGCGTTTGGATACGAAGGAAGGCGTCGCCAGCACGCTCGCGGCGGGCAAGCCGGAGGAGAGCGAGCTGATTCGCCGTTTGACGACTCCGGACAAGGACGAACGCATGCCGGCGCCGAAGTCCGGCAAGAGTCTCTCCGCGCCGCAAATCGCCCTCATCAAGAAATGGATTGAGCAAGGAGCTGAATGGAAAGGGCATTGGGCGTACATCAAACCGGCGCGCGTTGAGCCGCCCCGCGTCACCGACGTTGGGCGGGTGAAGAATCCGATCGATCGTTTCGTACTGGCGCGGCTCGAACAAGAACGGCTCGGTGCGTCGCCCGAAGCCGATCGCGTCACGCTCATTCGGCGACTCTACTTCGACTTGCTTGGTTTGCCCCCGACGCAGGACCAGGTGAAAACGTCGCTGAGCGACGAGTCGCCGGAATGGTATGAAAAACGGGTCGATGAATTGCTCGCCTCGCCACATTACGGCGAGCGCGTGGCGCTCTATTGGCTCGATCTCGTTCGCTATGCCGACTCCATCGGCTACCACAGCGACAACCCAATGAACGTCTGGCCGTACCGCGATTACGTCATCAAGGCGTTCAACGACAACAAGCGTTTCGACCAGTTCACCATTGAACAGCTCGCCGGCGATCTGCTGCCGAACGCGAGCCGAGAACAGCAAGTTGCGTCGGCGTACAACCGCCTCTTGCAAACGACCGAGGAGGGGGGCGCGCAGGCGAAGGAGTATGAGGCGAAATACGCCGCGGACCGCGTTCGCAACGTTGCGTCCGTGTGGATGGCCCTGACGCTCGGCTGCTGTCAGTGTCACGATCATAAATTCGATCCGTATTCCACGAAGGATTTCTACAGCCTTGCGGCGTTCTTCGCCGACGTGCAGGAAGCGGCGGTCGGTCGCCGCGAAGCGGGTCTGCCGCTGCCGACGCCGGAGCAGGCCGCGGCGCTCCAGAAACTCGATGAGCAGATGTCGCCGCTGCAAAAAACGCTCGCCAACCAAACGCCGGACCTGGATAAGTCGCAAGCGAAATGGGAAGAAACCCTGCTGCTGCGCGATGCCCGCAAGCTGCCGAAGAATGTTCTCGACGTCGTTCTCCTTGAGCCGGGCAAACGAAGCGAACCGCAGAAAAAGGAGCTCGCCGCGCACTTTCGCACCCTGGCGCCAGAGTTGAAAAGCGCTCGCGATCAATTCGCCGCGCTGCAGAAGCAGAAGGATGAATTGAATAAGGCGATTCCGACGTGCCTCGTGTCGCGTTCGGGAACGCCGCGGTCCGTGCGCATCCTGCCGCGTGGCAACTGGCTCGACGAATCCGGCCCGGTGATGAGCCCGGCGACGCCTGCATCGTTGTCGGTGAATTCTGCGACTGCCAAGGCTGGCGCGGGCGCGAAACGAGCAAGCCGGCTCGATCTCGCGCAGTGGATCGTCGCACGCGACAACCCGCTGACGGCCCGCGTTTTCGTCAATCGGCTGTGGCAGCTGTTCTTCGGACAAGGCCTTGTCAAATCGCTCGAAGATTTCGGCTCACAAGGCGAATGGCCGGCCCATCCGGAATTGCTCGACTGGCTCGCCACCGAATTCATGGCGAGCGGTTGGAACGTGAAGCACGTCGTTAAGTTGATCGTGATGTCCGGCACGTATCGGCAATCTTCGCAGCCGACGGCCGAGCAGAAAGAACGCGACCCGTACAACCGCCTGCTCGCCCGGCAAGCCCGGTTCCGCCTCGACGCGGAGTTCGTGCGCGACAGCGCCCTCTCGATCAGCGAACTCTTGTCTCCCCACGTTGGTGGGCCGAGTGTGAAGCCGTACCAGCCCGCCGGCTACTGGGCCGCCCTGAACTTCCCAACACGCGAATGGCAGAACGACACCGGCGAAAAGCTCTATCGCCGCAGCCTGTACACGCACTGGCAGCGGACGTTTCTCCATCCGAGCCTGCTCGCCTTCGACGCCCCCAGCCGCGAAGAGTGCTGCGTTGAACGGCCGCGGTCGAACATCCCGCAGCAGGCGCTCGTTCTCTTGAACGACCCGATCTACGTTGAGGCGGCACGCGGGTTTGCCGAGCGGATTCTCAAGGAAGGCGGCAAGGACGACGCGGGGCGGTTGAAGTGGGCGTGTCTGGTCGGGTTATCGCGTGAGCCGAAGGCGGAAGAAGCGAAGGTGCTTGGCGAGCTTCTGGCAAAGCACCGGAAGGAGTTTGCGGCAGACAAAGAGGGGGCGCAAAAGCTTCTCGGCATCGGCGCTCACCCGACAGGCAATCAGACCGATGCCGCAGAGTTGGCGGCGTGGATGTCCGTGGCGCGGGTTATACTAAACCTGCACGAGGCCGTTACAAGGAATTGATGAGGGCACAGAAACATGGCGATGGTTGCGGAGCCCGTGTCGCGCGTGAATGGCCAGCCGCCCGAGGCGCCGCCCTATCCCATTTGGCGGCTCAGCGTCGAGCAGTATCACGCGATGGTTCGCTTGGGCATTTTGACAGAAGACGATCCTGTAGAGCTTCTCGAAGGTTATTTGGTGACGAAGATGTCAAAGAACCCGCCGCACCGGATCGCCACCAAACTTACCCGCGATGCCTTGGCCGCGATAATGCCGATCGGCTGGTATGTCGATTCTCAAGAGCCGGTGACCACAGATGATAGTGAACCTGAGCCGGACGTATCCGTGATTCGTGGAGATACCCGCCAGTACCGAGATCGTCATCCCGGCGCGGACGATGTCGCAACTGCCATCGAAGTCTCTGACTGTTCACTTGATGATGACCGCATTCACAAGAAACGCATCTACGCGGCAGCACGCATCCCTGTGTATTGGGTCGTAAACCTCGTTGATCGACAGGTCGAAGTCTTTTCCGAGCCCGGCATCGTCGCCGGCAAGCCGGATTACGAGCACTGCGTGATCTACAGCGTCGGCGACTCTGTGCCGGTCGTTATTGACGGCCGCGAAATCGGCCGGATCGCCGTTCAGGACATCATGCCTTGAGGCTCCTCTTATGAATCCTCTCCATGTCCACCGCCTTCTCCAGCGCCGCGTCTTCCTGGGCCAAGCCGCGCGCGGCCTCGGCTCTTTGGCTCTCGCGTCGCTCATCGACCCGAATTTGCTCGGTGCCGAAGCGAAATCCGACCAATGGCGTGGCGTCGCTCGGCCGTTGCACCACCCGGCGAAGGCGAAGCGCGTCATCTGGCTGACGATGGCGGGCGGGCCGTCGCATTTGGAGACGTTCGATTACAAGCCGAAGCTCGCGGAGATGAGCGGCAAGCCGATGCCGGAGTCGTTCACCAAAGGGCAGCCGATCGCGCAGCTTCAGGGGCAGCAATTGAAGTGTTTCGCGCCGCAGCACCCGTTTCAGAAGTTCGGCAAGAGCGGGCAGGAGATGTGTTCGCTCTTCCCGCACCTCGGGTCGGTCGCGGACGAGATTTGCATCATCCGCTCGATGGTGACGGAAGCGATCAACCACGATCCGGCCCACACGTTCATGAACACCGGCACGACCATCTCCGGCCGGCCGAGCATGGGGAGCTGGATCACCTACGGCCTCGGCAACGACGCCAATGACCTGCCGGGCTTCGTCGTGCTCACGTCGCAGGGACGCGGCGGGCAAAACCAGCCGATCGCGTCGCGACAATGGCACAGCGGCTTCCTGCCAAGCCGATTTCAAGGCGTTCACCTCCGCGGCCAGGGCGATCCCGTCCTTTATTTGAGCAGCCCGCCCGGCGTTAAACGCGAACAGCAACGCGACGTGGTGGACGCCGTCGAAGCGCTGAACCAGCTTTACAACCGCACGGTGGACGATCCGGAAATCGCGACACGCATCAGCCAGTACGAGATGGCGTTTCAGATGCAGTCGAGCGTGCCCGGCCTGATGGACCTGGCGAAAGAGCCCGACCACGTGCTGGAGTTGTACGGCAGCCGCGGCGCCGACGGCTCGTTCGCGGCGAACTGCCTCCTTGCCCGCCGGCTGGCCGAACGCGGCGTGCGCTTCATCCAACTTTATCACCGCGACTGGGACCACCACGGCAACATCAAGAACGACATCAAACTGAAGGCCGAGGAAGTGGACCGCCCGTGCCGGACGCTCATCACCGACCTGAAAAACCGCGGCATGTTGGATGAAAC
Organism: Gemmataceae bacterium; assembly: GCA_041499805.1. GTDB lineage: Bacteria > Planctomycetota > Planctomycetia > Gemmatales > Gemmataceae > JBGQKZ01. The sequence continues at coordinate 26,040 of JBGQKZ010000005.1, read as the reverse complement.
GCTCATCATCTTCGGCGGCGAGTTCGGCCGCACGCCGATGGCCCAAGGCAACGGCCGCGATCACCACATCAAGGGCTTCTCCATGTGGCTCGCCGGCGGCGGCGTCAAAGGCGGCGTTACGCACGGGGCGACGGACGAATTAGGCTACAACGCCGTGGATAATGTTGTCCATGTGCATGATCTGCACGCGACGATGCTGCACTTGCTCGGCGTGGATCACAAGCGGTTGACGTACAAGTTTCAGGGACGCGATTTTCGGCTGACGGATGTGCATGGGAATGTGGTGAAGGAAATCTTGCTGTGAAAAAACCGGATGCAATGTCTGGAGCTGCAATTCGCGCACTGTTGGTGTCGCGAAGTCGGGGTCCGACGGTTTGTCATCGAGCCGCCAAAGCGTACATCCGCGCGGTTATCCGACGCCGCGCCGGTTAGGGACCGGCGCAATGATCCGCCCCTACTTCTTAGGCGCCGATTGATCTGTGCCCATCAAGTAGCCAATCAGGTCGCGCGTCTCATCATCCTTTAAATTCGCCAGCAACCCCTCCGGCATCATCGACACCGCCGATTTCGTGCGCTCTTCAATCTCATTCACCGGCAAATGCAACACCTCATTCTGCGTCTGCACCGTGACGACCTTCTCATTCTCCGCCTTGATGATGCCGCTGATGACGCGGCCGTCTTTGGTTTGGAAGATCGTGACCTGGTAGTCCGCTGGCACGACGGCGCTGGGGTCGAGGATGTTTTCCAGCAGGTAATCGAGGTTGGTGCGTTGCGAGCCGGTCAACTCCGGCCCAATCTTGCCGCCTTCGTTGAAAAGGATATGGCACGAGGCGCAGGTGCGGTTGAAAAGCACGCGGCCGTTCGAACGGTCGGCGGCCTTGAGTGTTTCGGGCGTGAGGAGCGCTTTGTAGCGGGCCATGAGCGTGGCCTTCTCCTCTGAGGCGGGACGCAACGTGCCCCAGACGTTCGGCAGGCGCTCGGTGATTTCCTTGTCCTTCAACGCGAGAAGTTGGCGGGCGGTGAAGGCGGAAACGTCCCGACGCGGGATTTGGCCTTTTTCGAGGGCATCGAGAAGGGCTTTGGCGTACGCGGGTCGAGAGGCAAGGGTTTGGATGGCGTCGGCTTTTTCCGCATCGCTCAGCGAAGAATACACACGAAGGATTGCCGCCGGCGTTGTTGGATCGTCGTAGACAGCCAGACCGCGTAGCGCGGCGGCGCGCATCGGCGGTTCGGCCAATAACCTTAGAAGGGCCGGCGCCAGGTCCGCTGGCCGGCTCTGAAGAAGCGCGTGCAACGCGTGCTCACGCTGTGCCGTGGCGGCTCGTATATCGCCGATCAGCTTACGCGCGCTCGTTACGACCTTGGGGTCGCCGAACAAGATACCCAAGCGCATGGCCAAATCGCGTACTTCAACGGGCGACGCGGATGACATGTGCTCACACGCCGCCGACCATCGTGCCGGCATCCTCACGGCGCGGAGCCCGGCCAGGGCGGTGTCTATCCCACGAAGAACATCTGCTTGGCGGGTTTCGTCTGCCGACTTCGCGAGATAGGTGAACGCGTGATCCAGGCCAGACATGGAATGCTTACGATCATCACCTGGCACTGCCGCTAGCCGCCGCGCAATGAACTCGCGAATTACAGGAATGCGACAAGCGTTAAGCCAAAGCATGGCACGCTCCGGCTCATCCACGACGGTCGGCTCCATCGCATACCACACCATGAGCGCGAGATTCGGGTCTTCTATCTCAGTGACTGCGTCCATGAGGGCGAAAATCAGGTTGGTGCGCAAGCCGACGGGCACCCGTTGTGCCGCCGCCGCAAACGCGAACTTGAGCGACCCGGGCGGGGCTTCGCCGGAGAGCTGCAACAAGTGCGACAGCAGGAAGGCGTCCCTTTCGCTATTCAACGGGCCATCGGCGAACAAGCGCAATGCCCATACGCGCAGCGGCGGTTCCTCCTTAGGATCCGCCGCCCAACCTAGTAGCAAATCGCCCGCGAGAATGCCGCTCGCGTGCAGCGCCCACAATGCCCGAAGCCGAATGCCAAGCTTTTCCGTCTTGTCCTCGAATAGTGCTTGAAGTCGCGGGCGCGTTTGCGCGTTGAGCTTCCCCGCCGCTGCCCGCTCCTGCAAAATCCGCCGCGCATGCCGCACGAACCAATCGTTTTGGTGCAACTGCAACTTCACCAGTTCCGCGTCGCTCAGCTTCGATAAATCGCCGCGGAACGGTTTCACGTCGCCGTAGGTAATCTTGTAAATGCGGCCGTTGGTCGCATCGACGGTGTCGTAGTTGTGGCACTCGCCGCTGTCGCACCAGTCGGAGACGAAGACGCCGCCGTCGGGGCCGTATTGGAGGGTGAGGCCGCGGAACCACGGGTCGTTGGCGAGGAGGAAATCGGGGGCGTGGTGGGCGATGTAGCCGGAGCCTTTGCGTTCGAGGGTGTCGTGGTTGATGCGGCTGCCGTGGAGGTTGCACATGAAGATGCCGTTGCGGTAGCGGTCGGGCCAGTTGTCGCCGAGGTAGATCATGCAGCCGGCGTGGGCGTGGCCGCCGCCGGGTTGGTCGTGTGCGCCCTTGCCGCCGCGCGATTCGGTCCAGTTGCCGCCGCCCCAGTGGATGTGGTCGGCACAGCTCTCCATCAGGCCGTAGAGATGCGGATTGAAATCCTGGCCGTACATCCGCTGGAAATGGGCGCCGGGGACGACGTGCCAGAGATGCTTGATCACACAGTTGGTAATGAACATCTCGCCGAATTCGTCGAAGTCGAGGCCCCACGGGTTCGTCGTGCCGTGGGCGAAGACCTCGAACGTTTTCTTCGTCGGATGGTAGCGCCAGACGCCGCAATTCATCGGCGTGCGCTGTTCTTTCGGCGTGCCGGGCTTGCCGACGTACGACGTGGCGAGGATGCCGTTGCAGCCGTAGAGCCAGCCGTCGGGTCCCCACGTGAGGCTGTTGAAGACGTTGTGTTTCGCTTCGAGACTCCAGCCGTCGAGAAGGATTTCGGGCGGGCCAGCCGGTTTGTCGTCGCGCATCGGAATGAAGAGCAGGTTCGGCGTGGCACAAACCCAGACGCCGCCGAACCCGAATTGGATGCCGGAAACGTTGGCGAGCTTGTCGGCGAAGACCTTGCAGGTGTCGAAATGGCCGTCGCCATCGGTGTCTTCAAAGATGAGGATGCGGTCACGAGGTTGCGGCTGTTGATTCGCTGCTACGTCACGGTCCCGGTTGGCGCCGATCCAGTGTGGGTACGAATAGCACTCGGCGACCCAGAGGCGGCCGCGGTCGTCGGTGGTGAAAGCGATCGGCTGGCGCAGATCGGGTTCGCCGGCAAAGAGGGTAGCTTTGAAGCCGGCGGGGAGGGTCATGTGATTGGGGGCTTCGGCGGGGGGATTGGGTTTGTCCTGGGCGAGGGCGCTGGCGGATAAGACGAATGGGACCGATACGGCGAATAAAATGCGCGTTGAAAACGACATGGAACAATCTCTGGATGGCGTTGCCTTCAACCCCTCGCGGGAAGCACGAACGTTCCGGGCTCAACGGGGATGGTACACTGACCGACGGAGGTTTCAACCATGCGCGCCTTTGTTGTCACATTAGTTGCGTGCCTCGTCGCTGCCGACCCGGCCGCAAGTAGCTACTTCACCATCACCGTCCTGGACGCCGACACCGGCCGCGGCGTCCCTTTGGTTGAGTTGCGGACCGTGAACAACATCCGCTATTACACCGACAGCAACGGCGTCATCGCCTTCCGCGAGCCGGGCTTGATGGGGCACACGGTTTTCTTCTACGTCAAAAGCCACGGCTACGAGTTTCCCAAAGACGGCTTCGGCTTTCGCGGCAAGGCACTGAAGATCACCGAAGGCGGCGAGGTGAAACTGACCATCAAACGCCTCAACATCGCGGAACGGCTGTATCGCGTCACGGGCGGCGGCATCTACGGCGACAGCGTGCTCGTCGGCAAACCGACGCCGCTGCGCGAACTGCTGCTCAACGGCCAGGTCCTCGGTTCCGACAGCGTCGTCAACGCGATCTATCGCGGCAAGGTCTATTGGTTCTGGGGCGACACGAATCGCCCAAGCTATCCGCTCGGCAACTTCAACGTGCCGGGCGCAACGTCGCGGCTGCCGGCCGACGGCGGGCTCGATCCGGCAGTCGGCGTCGAGTTGTCGTACTTTCTCGATGACAAAGGCTTCGCGAAAGAGACCTGTCCGATGCCCGGGCCGGGGCCCACGTGGATTCATGGCCTCGTGGCGCTCAAAGATTCCGGCGGTCGCGAACGGTTGTTCGCCGGGTATATGAAAGTTCGCAAGGAAATGGAAATCTACGAGCGCGGACTTGCGGAGTTCAATGACGAAAAGCAGCAGTTCGAAAAGGTGCGCGCTATTGACAAAGACACACCGCTCTATCCGCGCGGCAACACGTTCTTGCACAAAGACCGCGGCGTCGAATACGTCTACTTCGCGACGCCGTATCCGCTGGTGCGCGTACCCGCCGATCCGGAGAAGTTGAAGGACCCGGCGGCGTACGAGGCATTCACTTGCCTCCAGCCCGGCAGTCGGCTAACCGACCCAAAAATCGAACGAGACGCGGACGGCCGGCCGCGATACTCGTGGAAAAAGAACACGCCGCCCGTCGGGCCGGCAGAACAAACGAAGCTCATTCGGGCCGGCCTCCTCAAACCCGACGAAGCGTTGCTGCAACTCCAAGACGCCGACACCGGCAGGCCGGTGTTCGCCCACGCCGGCTCCGTGTACTGGAATAAATACCGCGGCAGGTGGGTGATGATTACGGTCGAATCGGGCGGCACATCCTTTCTCGGCGAAGTCTGGTACGCGGAAGCCGACACGCCGGTGGGGCCGTGGGTTCATGCCCGCAAGATCGTGACGCACGACCAATACAGCTTCTACAACCCGAAGCAGCATCCCTATTTTGACAATCAGGAAGGGCGGATCATCTTCTTCGAGGGGACCTACGCGGCGACGTTTTCCGGCAACCCCTCACCGACGCCGCGTTATGACTACAACCAGATCATGTACAAACTCGATCTCGCCGATCCGCGGTTGGCGTTGCCGCGCGATCGCTAAGCGGCAAGTAGGAGCGTTACCTGCGCAGGTTCTTGTCCGCGAAGTCGAGAAAGACTTTCCAATCGTCTCTCGTCATCGAATGTTTTCCCGGACGGATGTAATAGCCGAGCCGACTATCGACGAGCTTGCCCACTGCGGGCATCTCCTTCACCGCGAGTCCTTCGGCACCGAGAAGGCGGTACGCCGGTTCGGCGGCCAGAAGAATCTCAAACTGTCCGCCGGGATTCGCCCACTCGTCTTCGACCGCGTTGCTGAAGAGCACCGGCCGCGGGGCACAGATCGCGGCGAGACAATGCTGATCGAACGGCAGCCGGTCCGTCTGCTCGTTGAACTCTTTGAAAGTGCCGTCGAACCAGTGCGGAAAGCTCGTGTTGATGCGCGTGACCGTCTCGGACTTCGGGTTCTTGCAGCGGTTCGGCGCGGTGCCGCCGCAGCCGGCTTGATGCGGGATGGCGAGGGCAATGCGGTCGTCGAACGCGGCCGCGAGGAGCGCCGTCTTGCCGAGGCGCGAGTGGCCGACGACGGCGATATGCGTCGTATCCAGTTCCGGCTGCGTAACGAGATAATCGACCGCGCGGTGAATGCCCCATGCCCACGCCGCAATGGTGCCCCAATCATGCGGTCCCGGCTCCGCGCCCGGCTTCTGCAGGTGCGGTTGAATGCCTTCGCGCTTGTCGGTTCGATCGGGATCGATATCGCCGTTATAGAACGTGGCGACGGCATAACCGCGATCAATTGACTGCTCCAGCGCCCAGACGTCGGCTTCCTTCCCGCGGCCTTCCTCGCTTGCGCGGTTGTTCTTTACGCCGGGATGGCCGGGGTACATCCACACGGTCGGCACGCGCACACCGGGGTCGTCCACCAGGGCGTGGTTGCCGCAGAAGTTCATACCGACGAAGACCGGCGCCGGGCCCTGTCGCTTGTTGGGCACGACGAGCAGCAGATGGATCGGCGGCGTCCCTGATGGGCCGAAGTTGATCGTCACTTCGCGCAGCGTCGCCTTGCCGCCGAACGCTGGACGGCTCTTTGATTCATTCGGGTCAATCTTCTTTGGCGGCGGCAGATAACCGTACATGTAGTATTGGAAAAGCTCCTTCAACTCCGGCCGGCGCTTCTCGATCCATTGCTCCTTGGTCGTGACCCGGCTGCCGTCGAGCATGACGAGCGGATCGGGGAAGTCGGGGCGCGCCGGGAGTTGGCCGACTTCGGGAAACGCGGCGCAAAGGACTGCGGTCATGAGGAACAAGCTCCGGCACATGGCGGTATACTCCGTGAATTCTGGGCAAACGCGGCGTCTCAAGTGAAACAAGAAGGCGCGGCGAATGCAACTGACTTCACCCGCGGCCACGATAGAATGAAACCCCGTTACTCCGTCCGTGGCGAAAGAGGATCGCAATGAAAGCGCTCGTGAAGAGTAAAGCTGAACCCGGTCTTTGGCTCCAGGACGTCCCGGAGCCGAAAATCGGCATTAACGACGTGCTGATCCGCGTGGACCGCACCGGCATTTGCGGCACTGATCTGCACATCTACAAATGGGATGCGTGGGCTCAGAAGACGATCCCGGTGCCGCTGGTTGTCGGCCATGAGTTCGTCGGCGAGATCGTTGAAGTCGGCTCGAACGTGACCGATTTCCATCCCGGCGAGATCGTCAGTGGCGAGGGGCACGTCGTCTGCGGCCGCTGTCGCAATTGTCTCGCCGGCCGCAGGCATCTGTGCAAGGACACGAAAGGCATCGGCGTCAACCGGCCCGGAGCGTTTGCCGAGTACATTGCGTTGCCGATGACGAATGTTTGGCACCACGATCCGAAGATCGACCGCGACGTGGCTTCGATTTTCGACCCGTTCGGCAACGCGGTGCACACAGCGTTGTCGTTTGACGTGCTCGGCGAAGATGTGCTGATTACCGGCGCCGGGCCAATCGGCCTGATGGCCGCCGCCGTCGTCCGCCATGCCGGCGCCCGCTACGTCGCAATTACGGACGTGAATCCGTTCCGCCTGGAGTTAGCCAAGAAAATGGGGGCGACGCTCGGCGTAGACGTTCGTTCCACGAAGCTCAAGGACGTGCAGGAACGCCTTGGCATGCGCGAGGGTTTCGATGTCGGCCTCGAAATGTCCGGCAACGCGACCGCCTTCCGCGACCTGCTCGCCAACATGTGCCACGGCGGCAAAATCGCCATGCTCGGCATCCCCGATAAGGAAATGTCCATCGACTGGAACCTGGTCATCTTCAACATGCTGACGATTAAGGGCATCTACGGCCGCGAAATGTACGAGACGTGGTACAAAATGACCGTGATGATCCAAAGCGGCCTCGACATTCGGCCGGTGATCACGCACCGATTCCACTTCAACGAGTTTGAGAAGGGTTTCGAGGCGATGCGCGCGGGGGAGGCAGGGAAAGTGATTTTGAAGTGGTAGTGAGTAGCCGCCAATAAGCACAAAAGGCACAAGAGCAGACCCAAAACAGAGTTGTCAGAGAATGCTGCCGTGATCAGACGAGTGGCGATGCCTATTCTTGTGCTTTTTGTGCTTTTTTGCGGCCAACTTCGTGCCGCTGACAAGCCGCCAAACTTCGTTATCATCTTCACCGACGATCAGGGCTACGCCGACGTCGGCTGCTTCGGCGCGAAAGGCTTCCAGACTCCTAACCTCGACCGCATGGCGATGGACGGCGTTCGTCTGACGAACTTCTACGTCGCCCAGGCGGTCTGTTCGGCGTCGCGTGCGGGCTTGCTCACAGGCTGTTATCCCAATCGCATCGGCATCGCCGGCGCGTTGAACCCGAGCAGTAAGAACGGCATCAGCGACAAGGAGAGGACCATCGCCCAGGTCCTCAAGCCGCGCGGTTATGCGACGGCGATCTACGGTAAATGGCATCTCGGCCATCATCCGCAGTTCCTCCCGACGCGGCACGGCTTCGACGACTACTTCGGCTTGCCGTACTCCAACGACATGTATCCGAAGCACCCGACCGCCAAGTTCCCCGACCTGCCGCTGATCGAGGGCGAAAAGACAATTCAGCTCAATCCCGATCAAACTCAGCTCACGACGTTGTACACCGAACACGCGGTAAAGTTCATCGAAAAGAACAAGGATCGGCCGTTCTTTCTGTACGTCGCCCACAACATGCCGCACGTGCCGTTGCACGTTTCGGAAAAGTTCAAAGGGAAGACGACACGTGGCCTGTACGGCGACGTCATCGAAGAGATTGACTGGTCGGTGGGGCAAATCCTCAACGCGCTAAGGAACAACGGCCTCGACGACAACACACTGGTGATGTTCTCGTCGGACAACGGCCCATGGCTGTCGTACGGCGATCACGCCGGTTCCGCCGGGCCGCTGCGCGAAGGAAAGATGACGACTTGGGATGGCGGCCAACGGGAGCCGTGCATCATGCGCTGGCCGGGCCATCTACCCGCCGGCCGTGTACAGCATGAACCGGCCATGACGATTGACATCCTGCCGACGCTGGGGAAGTTGGCCGGCACCGCGTTGCCGGAGTTGCCGATCGATGGGCTCGATATCTGGCCGTTGCTCGCGTGTCAGCCGGGCGCGAAAAATCCACACGAGGCGATTTACTTCTATTGGAATCGCGAGCTTCAGGGCGTCCGCAGCGGCCCATGGAAGCTGCACTTCGCCCACAGCTACATCACGCTCGGCGGCAAGCCCGGCGGCACGGGCGGCCAACCGGCGCCGTATCAGCAAGCCAAGACTGAGTTGGCTCTTTTCGATTTGGAGAGTGACATCGGGGAGACTACCAACGTTGCAGCCCTTCATCCTGATGTGATGCAGCGGCTGAAGAAATTGGCGGAGAAGGCACGCGCGGATCTCGGCGACACGGCGACGAAGCGGCAGGGGAACGGCGTCCGCGAGCCAGGGCGGGTGGAGTAACGCGGCGCAACATCTCTCGAACTGTCGCACCAATTCAAGGCAAATCGTCACGGCCCGCCTTTCGCTTTCCGGCGCAAGTCTCCAACGAAAGCCACGTTTCCGCGTTATAACCCGCGGACAGAGGAGTTGGCGCGGCCCATCCATTCGAGTCAGTCTCTGATCAGGAGGTTTCAGCTCATGTCCACCGCTCCGCGCGAGTTCCGTGGTGTGCAGAGCCGACAGTCGGCGTCTGCATCCGCCGTACAAATCATTGACTGGCGGCTGGTTAGCGCCGCCGGGGCGGTGGCCACGCTCTTCGTCGCGGGACTGATCGTCTTGTGTACACGTGGCAAGCAGGTCCCGGCCGCCGATGACAGTTGGCTCGCGCAGGCGGTTGTGCTGCCGCACGTGGACTCGCTAACGGCGAACGCCGTCGATTCGCCAGCGTCACAGATGTCGCCGGCCGCTTCGCCGACGGTCGAGAGGATTCCCGAAAGGGGTACGCCGCCGCAGGCCGCTGAGCGCGAAACTGCGCCGGCGGACATTGTTTCAACTCCTGTCGCACCGGCGATCCATCCGCAACAAGAAGTGGCGCAGCCGGTTGTCACCTTCAAACGGCGCAATTTGAAGTCGGCGGACGAATTGAGCAAAGAGCTACTCTCGGCGCCGCAATTGAATCTCGACGACCTGCCCGGCACGTCGAACGCGCTCGTGTTTCAGGCCCGCCGTTCGCCCGGTTTGTTAATACACCGCCTTCCAGACGTTCTTGCCAAGCGAACCGACCTCGTCGGCTTGCCAATGCGCATGGGCCACGACTGTCAGTGCGGCGCCGAGGCGTCGGAGACGTTGCAGGTGCTGTCGCGAAAGCTACGGACCTACATCAGCCAAACGGTTCCCAATGACGGCATCGACACGCGGCCCGACGCCAACGTGCTGCGGAAGAAATTGCAAGAGTCGCCCGAGGGCCGTCGCGGCGACTGGAAGCAACCGGAAGCTGTCCCTGCGCTGACACAGCTTCTGATGGGCGAAGACAAGTCGTTGCGCCTGCTCCTCATCGAATTGCTCACGGACATCAAAGATCGCTGCGCGAGCGCCGCGCTTGCCCAGCGGGCCTTGTTTGATCTTTCCAGCGACGTCCGCGAGGCGGCGCTCGCGGCCCTAAAGGAGCGGCCGCGCGACGAATTCCGCGACGTGCTGTTCGCCGGATTGCGTTATCCGTGGCCGGCGGTGGCCGATCACGCGGCCGAGGCACTGGTCAGCCTGAAGGACGGCGCAGCCGTGCCGAAGCTGCTGGGGATGCTCGACGACCCCGATCCCGCGGCGCCCGCGGTCAAAGGCAAGGGATCGGCGCCGGTGGTGCGCGAGTTGGTTCGGGTCAATCATCTAAATAATTGCGTGATGTGTCATGCGGTTTCCACGAACCCGGCCGACCCGGTGCGGGGCCGTGTGCCGATTCCGGGGCAGCCGGTGCCGCCGTCGTTCTCACCGGCGTACTATCAAGACACCACCGGCATCTTTGTGCGGGCCGACGTGACGTATCTGAAGCAAGATTTCTCGGTGCCGCAGCCCGTCGCGAAGCCGGACGCATGGCCGTCGAGCCAGCGGTTCGACTATTTGCTCCGCGCCCGCTATGCCTCGCCGCAAGAAGTCGTCGCCGCCAAGAAGAAGGAGAGCTATCCCCAGCGCGAGTCGGTCTTGTTCGCCCTCCGCGAGCTGACCGGCGAGGAAGGCGGACCCGGAGCGCGGGAATGGCGCGGGGCCCTGGCAGAAGCGCTCGCGCGTGGGAAGGATTGACGGAACGTCGAAGAGACCGCAGACTGGAGGGGAAAGCCGATCCTCGAAAAGGCGTATGGAATTTCCGAATTCAGAGTTCCAAGCGCCGGTTCGGGAATCGCCTTGGGTGTGGGGCCGCATATGAAGGTGGCTGCTTTGTCGTATCACGAAGATCTCGACCAACTCCATGCGGAAGAGCACGCACTGGTCGCGAGCGCCCAGCGGGGCGACCGGCCGGCGTTTGCGGTACTGGTTGAGCGTTACTGGGAGCGGCTGTATCGCTGGTTGTACCACCTGACGCACAACCGGCATGCCGCTGAGGACCTGGCGCAAGAAACGTTCCTGAAGGCGTTCCGGGGTTTGGGGACGTTTCGCACGGGAAGCAACTTCCAGGCGTGGTTGTTCCGGATCGCTCACAACAACTACGTCAACAGCCAGCGTTCGGCGAGCCGCGCGCGCGAGCCGTTGCCCGAGCACCTGCCGACCCGGCACGAGGGACCCGACGAGCAAGTGCAGAACCGCGAGAGCCTGACGTTGCTGGCCCGAGCGGTGGGCCGGTTGCCGGCCGATTTCCGGTCCGCCTTCCTCTTACGGGCCGAGCAGGGCCTGTCGTTCAAGGAGATCGCCGACGTGCTCGACGTCACCGAGGAGACGGCTCGGTGGCGCGTCTTCAAAGCCCGGCAAAAGCTGCTGACCGTCCTTGCCCCTGAATTGGAACGGGAGAAGTCATGAACTGCGAACGCATGCAACGCCGTCTGCTGGCCAGTGAGGCGGCGGACCGGCCGCCCGGCGACGTCGCGGCCCACCTGGCCGAGTGTTCGACGTGCCAGGATTGGCAGCGACGTCTGTTACAAGTCGAGGCCGAAGTTTCTCAGCTTCCGCTGCCCGCGACGCAAGCGCCGCCGGCGCTTTTGAAACACTTCCTGCACATGCCGGCGAAGACCAAGCCGACGGCGGAGACACATCCGGTCGCCGTCACGAACACGCTCAAGATCGGCGCCTACCGCGCCACGGTGAAGGACCGCGGGCGGTGGAAGATGTCGGTTGCCTTCGCAACCGCGGCCGCCTTGGTGTTGTTGGCGTTTGGCGCTTTTGTATGGCAGCGAGACCATCGCGGCCCAGCAGTCGAGATTCCCAAGCCGCAGCGCGATGCGCTGCTGGCGAGCCTGACGCAACATGATCTCCGGCTGGCGGCGGCGCAAAACCCGGCCGAACGCGTACTTATTCTCAGCGACATCGCGTATGAATTGCACGGCAAGGCGCGCGTTCTGGTTCACACCGGCGCCGTCAACGACCTGGAGAAACTGGCCGAGCTTTACCAGAAAGTGGTCTGCGACGGCATCATCAAACAAGCCGACCAGGTGCCCGTCGCCGAACGCGAGAAAGTGTTGGTCCAGATAGCAAACGGGCTGAACGCGGCGCGAAGCGAAGCCGCGGAATTGGCACAGCTCAATCCCAGCACCGGCGGCAAAGCGCTCACGCGAATTGCCTCTGCCGCCGACGCGGGTGAGAGGCACCTCCGCAAATTGATGGGGGTGACGTCATGAAGCGACGGATGTTTCTTACCGCCGCTGGTATCTTCCTTGCGGCGCTTGCCTGGGCTGACGATTCAACTCCGGCGGCGGACCAGGCACGCATGTTCCAGCAGAACCAGGTATTGATCGAGACGCTTGTGGACGGCGGCTTGCGTCTCGCCGAGCTGAACGAGCCGCTCCAGCGGGCCGACTATTGCAACGATCTGGCGGAGAAGTTCTCCGGCGAAATCCAGCGAGCCGCTTCGAACCGCGACAACGCGCGCGCCGACGAGCTGCGCGGCCATTTTCAAGATCTCATCCAGCGCGGCGTCACGGCAAACCTGGAAGACGCGAAGAGCAAGATTCAAATGGGGACGAGCCAGGAGCAGGAGCTGCTCAAGGTGCGCAATCGCGCTGCGCTGCTGTTGCGAGGCGTCGATGCGCCCGATCGTCCCGGCATGATTCCCAAGAGCGCCGATTTCAACGTCCATGTCACTCCGTGACGCCATGAGGGAGAGCGGGACGGCGAGAGGGAGAAAGCGTGGTGGAGGAGACGCAGAAACAGACGCTGGCGGCTCTCGGTCGTATTCCTAGTGGTCTCTTTGTCCTGACCGCCCGGCACAACGGTCAGGAGACCGGCATGCTGGCGAGCTGGGTGCAGCAGTGCTCGTTCGATCCTCCGCAAGTCACCGTCGCCGTGAAGCGCGGCCGCGGATTGCTCGATTGGCTCACCGACGGGGCCTCCTTTACGCTCAACATCCTTGACGACAGCCAGACCGACATGATTGCTCATTTCGGCAAGGGATTCACGTTAACGGAAACAGCTTTCGACGGGCTTGATATCGATCGGCCCAACGGTGCAGCTCCGGTGCTGATCGAAACGCTGGCTTATCTTGTTTGTCAGGTCACGGGGCGGTTTCCCGTCGCGGATCACGAGATACTGTTGGCTCGCGTCGTTTCCGGCCGCGTGCTCGGCGAAGGCCATCCGATGGTCCACGTTCGTAAGAGCGGCGGGCATTACTAAACGGGCGCGCAGCCGGCGCCACGCCGGCCAGTGCCGGCCGCGGTCGTGTGTTCATACGACCCGCTCATGCCGCCCACTCGCCTCCCAATCAGCGCTATTTACGCCGTCGGTCAACTCGGTTAGGCTCATACCTGCCAGATTTTCCCAGGCGGAGCGAGTCATGCAGAATAAAGCATTGCCGGGTTTGATCGCCCTGGCCATTGTTGTGGTGCTGATCGGCGGCGGAATCATCGTCGCGCTGATCGCATCAGGACCAGAGGAACCTACAAAGCAAGGCACCGTTGCGCAGGCCAGTTCGGGGAAAAACCGGCCGCCCGCGGCGACGCGTCCTGCGACCGACGACGAAGCCGTTTCCCCCGCAGCACCAAAGCGCCGCCGATCGACGGAGGAGCAATACGAGGACGATCCGCCCGCCAAGAAGAAAAGCGTAGCCCTCGACGACGATGAGCCGGTCATTCCGAAGAAGAACGGCGCAAACGGGAAGCCCGATGTTGACACGGACGCCTTGCCGAAACTGACCGTACCCAAGACCCTGCCGGCCGATGAAGCGCCGCCGCCTGCGCCGGTCCGGCGGCCCGATCCACCGAAAGCAGCCGCCCCGCCCGCCACCGCCGACGACGACGTGAAGCCGATACCGACCAAGCCGCCCGCGGCCCCGCCTTCGCAGTCTCCACCCGCGTCAAGTAAGCCGCCCGTGACGCCCGCTAGTCCGGTTGGAGCGCCCGCTGCGAAGCCGATGGGACAAGCAAGCGTCGTGCCCGACGGGCAGCCGGGCCAGCTGCTTCCCGGACCGGTTGGCAGCCCCGGCACAGGATCGGCCGGATCTCCGAATCCGGCAGCGCCGGGCGGCAATTCAGGTGCGGGATCGCCGACGCCGCCGCCGTTGCCACGGCCGCCGGTGGGCGGGCCGGGCGGCACAGCGGGTCCCGATTGGAATAACGTGTACGGCCAGAACAGCGGCATTAGGGGATTGCCTCCGGTTCAACTCAACTTGGAGCCGGAGCAGATGGTCTCGGCCTTTGAGCGCAACGAGCAGGGTGGCGCTTCCATTGAAAAGAAAATCCTCTCAATCACCGGCAAAGCGGGGCCGTTCGTGAAGGAAAAGGACGGTAAGAGTTATCTCGGGTTCCTCGCCGACGAGAAAAACGACCCCAAGACCTGCAAGATCCGCTGCTACTGCGATCCGAAGTACGTCGCACAGTTCGACAAGATCCAGATCGGCGACAAGGTTACGGTCGCCGGGATATGTCTGGGCAAGCGAGCCGGCGTGATCTTCGTCGATCTGTGCCAGGTTATGCCGAAGAGCCCGGCGTCGGGCCAAAAGCCGTAGTGTCGCGCGCCAGACCTCTCCTCGTTTCGCGGCCGGATTCGATCGGCCGCGAAACGGGAAGCAATTCATCCTGTCCTCGCGGGTGCTTCCGGCTTTGCGCGTTCCCGTCCCAAACTCAGCGCAGCCCTTCCTTTCCCGTGATCCGCTAAAGTCGCTACAACCGGCGTCCGATACTTCCCCATAACTAGGCGGCGGCTCTCGCGCCCGCGGGTGGGGCAGGCGCGGACCAGGCGGGTGAATCCCCGCAGCCGGCGCCCGGTGCAAACGGGGCAATCGCTGGGCGACGGGGCCGACGGTCCCGGCAGGAAGGGAGTGGGGCATGCGAACGCTGCGAACCTACGCAATTCTAGGAATCTTGCTGGCGTCGGTGACGATGACCGGCTGCTTCCCGCACATGGTCCATCCCTTCTCGATGGGTTTTGCGACTCCCGTGCCGGTGCCGGCCTGGGTCCCCGAGCGGATGGAGGAGAAATACTGCTTCAAGGACGACCATCGCACCGCGATTCTTCCGCCCATTCGGCCCGGCTTCCCGCCGCCGCTGTGTGAAGACCCGCCGAGCGAGGAACAAGTCCTGCGGACGATGATCCACGTCAAGCGCGGCGTGCCGTATCTCGTCGAGGAGTTCCGCGACAACGTCGATATCAAGTTCGAGCGAATCGTGGACAAGATTGATCCGCCGCGCTTCTTCCCGCTTGTCGGGCCGGCCCAGCTGCATCATTGCCACTGGCGCTGCTTGGTCTCCTTCACGGAGACGATCGAGTCCGGCTACCCGTTCCCGTTCCGCTGCCGTCGGCCGCGGATGGAAGTCATCTATATCGACAAGGACCACTTGCACCTGTACCCGTGCGGCGGCCCGGCGTCGGAACAGTCGATCGCGGGCGACTTGGCCGGACAGTAAACACAATTAGAACGCAGAGGGTAGAAGTCAGAAGTCTGAGGCCGGAAACAAACATCCTCTGAACTCTGACCGCTAACCTCCGCGCAAGGATGCGACGAACGGAGCGACTCATGCGTAGAGCACTGAAACGTGCCGGCGGGGCCTTACTGGCGGGCGCTCTCGGCATGACTCCGGCGACCATGTGGGCGTTGGAACCCAGTGGCTTGACCGGCTACACCCCGGCGGCCGCGGTTCGCAACACCGGCCCGCTGTCCGAAGGCGCGGCACGGCTCGACGAGATCAAGGTCGAGCTGGCCCTCTTGGCCGACCCGGCGACGTTTGGCTGCGAACTGGCCGCGCATCTGACCGGCGACGGCCTCGAGCTGCGCGGCTATGTGCCGAACGAAGCGGTCCGCGAACAGGCGCTCAAGCTGGCGCGCGAACAGTCCGCGTTGAATGTCGTCGATCTGCTGAAGATTCACGATCATCTCGCGCTCCGTTCGCCCAACGGATCGATCGACGAAATGCGGCAAAGTGCCGCCGCCGGGCTCGCCGACGTGCTGGGCAAGCAAGCGGAGGAAGCCGATTGCAAGGTCCGCGCGGGCGGTCAAGTGGTGCTTTCCGGCGTCGCGGGTTCGCACGAGGAGATGCTCCGTTTGAGCAAACGCATGCGGCAAGTGCAGGGCTGCATGTGCGTCGTCAATCGCATGACGGTGAAGCCGGTCATCTGCGACGGCAAGACGTTTGAACAGGTCACCGCGGATGGTCTGCTCACGGTTCCCGTGCGCCCGACGAGCCACGTCGCGCCCACGCGTGGTGTGGTGCCGGCCCGAATGGACACGCGGGCCTGGACGCCGTACGCGACTCCAAACGCCGGCTCGGCGCAGACCGCCTCCGGGCCACAGGCCGCGCCGCAGAGCGAGTACCGTCCGCCAACGCAGACCGCGGTGAAGACGCCGCTACCGCCCTCGTACGCGTTGCCTGCCGCTCAAAACACCTACGCGCCGGCGCCGTCGGCGTATTCAAGGGTGGAAGCGCCCCGACCGGCCGCGACCCCCACCAAGGCGCATACAGCCGGCGAATCCTACGTGACCACAGGCGTTGTCACCTTCACCGACGAAGAACCGGCTTCGCTCGTCAGTCCGCACTCCGCGGCGCCGGCCACGCCCAAGCCAACCACTCCAAAGGCGACGGCGCCGACCGGCGTCGTGCAAACGTCGGCCACCGTCACCCACGCCAAGAGCACGTCGCTTTCCATGGCATCCATGGCGAGCCTGAAGAAGAGTATCGAAGCAACGTGCGGTGCGGCGGGTAAGGACGTGACCGTCGCACAGACCGTCGGCAACAGCTTGGAGGTACACATCAAGGTCCGCAACAATGAAGACGCTAATCATCTCGGCACGAAGATCATGGCCATGCCGGAGCTAATGCCGTATCAGGTGTTGCTGAAAGCCGAGATCATGCAGTGACGTCGATTGCTGTCCACGCACGGCCCGCGGGTGCATGCCCGCGGGCCGCTTGCATTTCTGCCCTCGTTTATTGCATTTTGTCGAGGCTTGGCGAGAATGACTCGGCGTCAAAAGCTTCCCATCGTCTTCCCCGAGTGAACGACCATGTGGATCTGCCGCCGTTGCGGTGTCGACGTTGAGACTGGTTTTGAGATCTGCTGGAGTTGCGGCGCGCTGCCGGACGGGACCAAACCCGCGCAGGGAAGCTCCGACGCCGCTGGCATCATGGAGGAGTCCACCTACGATGCGATGCAGGCGCGGCGGGTGCAGGAGAATCTGATCACCGTCGCCACATTCTGGAACGCCGCCGAGGCCCACGTCCTCTGCTCACGCCTGGAAGCGGAAGGCGTGCATGCCGTTGTGACCGACGAACTGGCAACGTCCACGCTCTGGGGCTTGGCCAATACTGCCGGCGGCGTGAAGTTGGAAGTGCCCGAGCCCGACGAAGAACGGGCACGAAAGATTCTGGCGGCTTGCGAGGAGGAACACGAGAACCGGCGTCACGGGCTTGTGCGACCGGGAGAAAGCGACGAAGACGACGCCGAATCCGCGGACGAAGCGCTCCACTCGCCGGAGCATCTCGCACTCAACGCTTACCGGGCTGCGATTTTCGGCTTTATCACGCTGCCGTTCATCCTGCACGTCTACTCGGCGTACATTCTTATCCGACTTATGCTCATGCCCGGCGACCTCAGTCCGCTCGGCGAGCGGCGTTGCTGGATCGCCTTGCTCGTCGATTTGGCGGTTTTTGGGTTCGTTTCGCTGTCGATCTACACGCTTTTCTTCCACCGTTGGTGACGAATTATGCGGAAAAACCAGCCGTCTGAATTCACTCCTGCCCTTGTTCTGCCGCCCCCCTGGGGTGGCAGAAATGACCGCCGTGGACCGCTGCCATCGCCTCCACCTATCTGTGGCGCTGCCGGCGATGCTCTCGCCGAGTCGCCGACAAGCCCTCTCGGCACGCTTGGACAGACGATACCCGCGTGGACACCGACGGCAACCTTGGGATGATTGGCCTGAGCGGGCGGGCGGGGCTCGATTATTGACCAGTCTTGCCGCAGATGCCGACCAATTCGCATCGGTCCGCCTTTCCAATCGATCCAGCCTACCGGGCGCTCAGGCGTCCAACAAAAGCGCCGCCCGCGGGCCCGCGGTTTGTCCACTGGAAGCGCTTGAGTTTCTTGGCGCGCGGCGACCCGCAGCGTGCTATACTCGGCCGCTATCTCCGTGGGTAGAAGAAGAATCCCTTTTTTCCGCGCTGCCGATGAACGACGTTACCCGAATCCTGTCCGCCATCGAGCAAGGCGAGCCGCATGCCGCGGAACAACTGTTGCCGCTGGTCTACGAAGAGCTGCGCAAGCTTGCTGCGCAGAAGCTGGGCCAGGAGAAGCCCGGTCAGACGCTCCAAGCCACGGCGTTGGTGCATGAGGCCTACCTCCGGCTCGTGGTGAGCGGCGAGGCGTCGGCCCCCCGAGTCCAGCACTGGAACAGCCGCGGCCACTTCTTTGCCGCGGCCGCCGAGGCGATGCGCCGCATCCTCGTCGAAAACGCCCGGAGCAAAGGCCGGCGGAAGCGGGGCGGGGATTGGCGGCGGTGCGCTGTCCAGGTCAATGAACCCGCCATCGCCGGGCCGGACGTGGACATCCTGGCGGTGGACGAGGCGCTGGCACAACTGGCCAAGGGACACCCGGAAAAGGTCGAGCTGGTCAAGCTCCGCTACTTTGCCGGGATGACCCTGGCGGAAGCAGCCTCCGCCCTCGGCATCTCGACGGCCACTGCCGACCGCCAATGGCGCTACGCGCGGGCCTGGCTCGCGCGCCACCTGCGGCCGGACGCCGCTTCCGAGGGCGAGTGACCGGCTTTGTGCTTCGGGCGGAGTTCTTGATGTGTTTTCCCGCTAGATGGCGCACTGAGTGAAGGCAGGCAGGCTCACGTCTCCGGCGTGTGCGCCGACGGCGTACTTCGCGTAATAGGTGGACGATGACAAGCGTGAACGAGGAATCGGTGTTCGCGGAAGCGCAGGCGCTACAAAACCCCCAAGAGCGGGCCGTGTTCTTGGACCGAGCCAGTGCGGGGAATCCGGAGATGCGGCGGAACCTGGAGTCCCTCCTTTCGGCCTATGACGCCGGTCAGTTCCTCGAAGCCCCCGCCGTCGCGCCGGTCGCCACGATCGATAATCCGGTGCGCGAGCGTCCCGGCACGGTTATTGGCCCGTACAAGCTGTTGCAGCAAATCGGCGAAGGCGGCATGGGCACCGTCTTCATGGCCGAGCAGACCCACCCCGTGCAGCGCAAAGTGGCCTTGAAGATTATCAAGCCTGGCATGGACAGCCGCCAGGTCATCGCCCGTTTCGAGGCCGAACGGCAGGCGTTGGCCGTGATGGACCATGTCAACATCGCTCGCGTCTTTGACGGCGGCGCCACGGAAGCTGGTCGGCCGTACTTCGTCATGGAGCTGGTCCACGGCGTGCCGATCACCAAGTACTGCGATGACAACCACCTGACGCCGCATGAGCGACTGGAGCTTTTCGTGCCGGTCTGCCAGGCGATCCAACACGCCCACCAGAAGGGGATCATCCATCGCGACATCAAGCCGTCCAACGTCATGATTACGCTCTACGACGGCAAGCCGGTGCCCAAGGTGATCGACTTTGGCGTAGCCAAGGCGACCGAGCAAAAACTGACCGAGCGGACGCTGTTCACGCAGTACGGCGCCATGGTCGGCACGCTGGAATACATGAGCCCGGAGCAAGCGGAGATGAGCGCCCTGGGCGTCGATACCCGCAGCGACATCTACTCGCTTGGGGTGCTGCTGTACGAACTGCTGACGGGCAGTACGCCGCTGACCCACAAACGGATTAAGGAAGCCGCGTATGCCGAAATTCTCCGCATGATTAAGGAGGAGGAGCCGCCCAGGCCGAGCACGCGGCTGAGCGACTCGGGTGAAGCGCTGGCGTCGATCTCGGCCAACCGCCACACGGAGCCGGCCAAGCTAACCAAGCTGGTGCGCGGCGAGCTGGACTGGATCGTGATGAAGACGCTGGAAAAGGACCGCAACCGGCGCTATGAAACGGCCAACGGCTTCGCGGCGGATGTGCAGCGCTACTTGAACGACGAGACGGTGCAGGCGTGTCCGCCGTCGGCCGGCTACCGGCTGCGGAAGTTTGCACGGCGGAATAAGGGACCGGTGACGGCCGGTCTGGCGCTCGCCGCGCTCTTGGTACTGGGGACCGTGGGCACATCCATCGGCCTAGCGTGGGCGTTGCAGGCGGAACGTGCGGCCAGCGCGGCCGCGGCCGCCGAGGCCCAGCAGCGTCAGAACGCCGAAACGCAGCGCGACCGGGCCCGGACCGCGGAACAGCTGGCCACGTACCGCCTGCTCGAGGTGACCAAGGAGAAGCAACGCGCCGACGAGGAGGCCGCCATCGCCAAGGCGGTCAGCAACTTCCTGCGCAACGACGTGCTAGCCCAGGCGGCGCCCAACAAGAACGCCCGCTCCATGAAGGTAACGGTGGAGCAAGTGCTGGGGACCGCGTCGGCGCGCATCGCCGGCAAGTTCGAAAAGCAACCGCGGATTGAGGCGGCGATTCGGCTAACGATCGGTGACACGTATCGCAGGCTGGGCGATTACCGAGCCGCTGAGCCGCACCTGGAACGCGTCGTGGATCTCCTCCGCGTCAACCTGGGGGAAGAGAATCTCGACACGCTCAAAGCCATGAATAACTTGGCGGGGCTCTACCACGTGCAGGGGCTGTACCATGCCCAGGGCCAGCTTGCCAAGGCTGAGTCGCTTTACGTCAAGGTGCTGGAAGTCCGCCGTCGTGTCCTGGGCGATACGCACCCCGACACGTTCACTGCAATGAACAACGTGGCTGGAATATACCAGGCGCAGGGCCAGTTCACCAAGGCCGAGCCACTCTTCGTAACGGCGCTGGAAGGGCGCCGACTTGTTCTGGACCCGGAGCACCCCGATACCCTCAGCACCACGAACAACCTGGGGTTGCTGTACCAGGCCCAGGGCCGGTTTTCCATGGCCGAGCCACTCTTGGTCAAAGCGCTGGAAGGGCGACGACGCGTCCTGGGGGAAAATAACCCCGACACGCTCGGCTCCATGAACAACCTGGGGTTGCTGTACGAGGCCCAGGGCCGGTTTTCCATGGCCGAGCCGCTCCTGGTCAAAGCGCTGGAAGGGCGCCGACGCGTCCTCGGGGACGAGCATCCCGACACGCTAGACTCCACGCACAGCCTGGCGATGCTGTACAAAGTCCAGCGCCAGCTTTCTAAGGCCGAAGCGCTCTTGGTCGAGACGGTGGCAGGCCGCAGTCTCGTCCAGGGCCCGGAGCACCCCGATACCCTCAGAACCATGAACATCTTGGCGGGGGTGTACCATACGTTGGGCCAGTTCCCCAAGGCCGAATCCCTCTACGTCAAGACGCTTGAAATCCAGGGCCGCGTCCTGGGGGAGAAGCATCCCGACACGCTCACCTCCATGAGCAACCTGGGGGTGATGTATCGAGACCAGCGCCAGTACGCCAAGGCCGAGCCACTCTTCGTCAAGACGCTGGAAATCCGCCGCGGCGTCCTTGGGGAAAAACACCGCGACACGCTCCACTCGATGAACAACTTGGCGATTTTGTATTTCGACCAGGGCCAGCTCTCCAAGGCCGAGCCGCTTTTCGTCGAGGCGCTGGAAATCCGCCGCGTTCTGGCCCCGGAGCACCCCGATACGTTCCTCTCCGTGAGCAACCTGGCGGCGCTGTACCAGCGCGAGGGCGAGTTCGCCAAGGCCGAGCCGCTCTGTCGCGAGATACTTGAGAAGACCCGTAAACGCCACAAGGAGTTTTCGCCGCCGGTCGCCGACGCCCTGTCCGAGTTGGGACAGAATTTGCTCCAGCAAAAGAAACACGCTGAGGCCGAGTCGCCGCTGCGCGAGTGCCTGAAGATTCGCGAAGCAGGGCTGCCTGACGATTGGACGGCTTTCAGCACGCGGTCGCTGCTCGGCTTCAGCCTGCTTGGCCAGAAGAAATACGCCGAGGCCGAGCCGGTGCTGCTTTCCGGCTACGAGGGCATGAAGCAACGCGAGGCCTCGATCGCCGCAAACCGAGAAGTTCGCCTGGCCGAGGCCCTGGAACATCTGGTGCAACTCTATGACGCGCTCGGACCGAAGGAAAAAGCTGCCGGCTGGCGCAAGAACCTCGAGCCGGCCAAGCTGGCCCAGCAGCTGTGGCAAGATCTGCTTACTGGCCAACAAGACCGGCATCGTTTCGTCAAGACCAAGTACGAAGGCTCGCTCGAACCTATGAAAGGAAAACAGCAGCATCCCGTGGAGATGAAGGCAGGTCGGACCTACGTCTTTGATCTGGAGAGCAAAGCCTTCGACACCTTTCTTGTTTTGGAAGATGGCAAGGGCTCCCGATTGGCCCAGAACGATGACATCAACTTCGCCAATCCTAATTCGCGCATTATTTACACAGCCCAAACGTCCGGGACCTACCGGATCATCGCAACCTCTTCCAGCCCCGCCGGGGCTGGACCCTACGTTCTGCGGATTCGGGAGCTGATGGAGAAGTAGCCAGCAAGACGGCCGGTGAGTCCCAACCGTGAAGAAGGACACTCACCGGCCCGGCCCCGCCCCGGCGCTCGGTTTGCGCGCCGGGTCAGGGTCATTTCATTGTAATCGCAGACCACCACTCAGAAAAGGAAGTGCATCATGTCCATGAACTCTTGGCTGCGCGGCTTGACCTCCAAACCCAAGCTCCAGCAAACGGGGAGCGCTCGTCGCGGGGTAGTGGCCAAGGCAGGCGCTGCAGGTTTCCGGCCTCAGCTCGAAGCGCTGGAAGTCCGCTACCTGCTCAGTGCCGGCCAGCTCGATCCGACCTTCGGCAGCGGCGGGCAAGTCATCACCTCGCTCAGCGGTTTCGACCGCGTGGAGGGCATAAGGATTCTGGGCGATGGCAACATCATCGCGGCCGGTGAATCAGTCGTGGGGCCGGGCTTCGGTGCATTTAGCCTGGCGCACTACCGGCCTGACGGCAGCCTCGACTCGACCTTCGGCGTCAATGGCGCAGTGACCAACTCCCTGGGGGCGGGGGCTCGGGTAAGGCGCGTCGCTTTTCAGCCGGACGGCAAGGTTTTGGCGGTCGGCGATGGATTGTCTGGCGCATTCCACCCCACCCTGTTCCGCTTCAATGCGGACGGTACTGTCGATCCGAGCTTCGGCATCGGCGGCCAGGTAACTTCCCTATTCGGTCCGAGCGCCACTCCGAATGGCTTGGCCGTCCAGGCGGACGGCAAGATCATTGAGGTCGGTGTGGTAAATAACGAGGCCAACCACACCCTTGTGGATTTTGCCGTGGCTCGCCGCAACCTCGATGGCAGCCTGGATTCCAGCTTTGGCACGGGCGGCGTGGTGCTCACCGACATCGCATCCAATGTCTTTGAAACCGCCGATGACTTCCCAACCACCGTCGCTCTTCAATGCGACGGCAAGATCGTGGTCGCCGGAGAAAGCGGCAGGTCTTTGAGTTTTTCCGCGATCGTGCGCTACAACACCGACGGCACGCTCGATTCCGGTTTTGGCGCCGGCGGCAAGGTAACTTTCGAGTTAGGATCGAGCGCGCAATCTCAAGCAATCCACAGCATCGGTTTCCAGGCTGATGGCAAGATTGTGGTGGCGGGAACGACGGTGGCGTCCGCAGCTTTGGCCCGCCTGAACCGAGACGGCAGCCTGGATAGTAGTTTTGGCCGTGCAGGCCAGGTGACGACGTTCTTCGTCTCCCCCTCTGGGGCGAACATTCCGGAGGAAATCTCAAACGTCCTTGTTCGGCCCGATGGCAGGATCCTCGTAACGGGAACGGCGGGTTCGGATTTCTTCGTGACCCGATATAAGGCTGATGGCGAACTGGACCAGACTTTTGGCCAGGCCGGAATGGTAGTCACTAATTTGGGCGCTGATGATCATGCCAACAGTGCCGTCCTCCAAGCCGATGGCCGATTGCTGGTCGCTGGGTTCGCTGCTGACGATCAAACGCGTCTGAACAGCTTCGCGCTGGCGCGCTATCTGGGCGATGATCGTGGAGTGGAAGCAAGCTCCATCACACTTGCCGCCGATCTCCAGGCAGCCGTCCACTCCCTGGACACGACGACGCCCATCGGGACGCCGCGAGTCGTGCTGCACATGGCCGATCCCGCCCGGATGCCGGTCGTCGCCTCCGCCTTGGCGAACCTGGTGGTCGATCCCGCCGGACCCGTCATCGAAATCCTCCTGGCCGCAGACTCAGGATCGTACAGCCTGGGGCGCATCTCCGTGCCGACTGGCTTAAGGCTGATCATCGACGGCGACGGCGGCTTCTGGCAGCAATCTACTGGACAGGATATTGTGCTGCCGGCCATGGTCTTGGTTAACGCCGGCGACGGCGGGCCAAATCGAGCAGGAATCTTCACCGGATCCTCCTCCCCGGCCCTGACGCTAGTCTCGGGCGACGTGCTCATTCGCAACGGGGCCATATTCACCGGCACGGGCAACGCCCAAACCATCCGTGTGCAAGGCGGCCACCTCACCGTCCGCAACTCCACGATCGAGGAAACGCCAACCGGCAACCAGGCAGCTATTTCCATCACCGGCGGGCTGGTGGATCTAGGCAGCGGCACGCTTCTAGACCTGGTTGGGAACACAATCGACGTCCACGGCACAGGACTGCTGATTCGGAACACCGGGCCGAACGACGTCCTCGCCTTGGGCAACACGTTCTTGAAAGATGGGAAGGCATTCGCCGACAACTTCCGGATAGAGGACGCCATCGACCACGCCATGGACGGTCTCGAGGGTGGTACGGTCGTCTGGGTCGCCGACAACGTGTTCGTCTCCGCCAACCACGGCCGCATTCAGCGCGGCGTGGACCTGGTTCCCGATGGCGGCATCGTGAACGTCGAAGCCGGCGTCCCCGGCAACTTCTCGGTCGGCACCAAACTGCTGACCATCAACTTCCAGGATGGCAGTTCCATGATCCAGCAGGCCGATACGCTGGACCCGTCGCGGCGGTCCCTCGTCCTCATGGGCACGTACGCCAACGACACCATAAAGTTCGTGGAGGGCGACGATGAGAGTGTGCGCGTGGAGATGAACAACCTCCCCACGGGAACGTTTCGCCCCAACGCCCGCTTGATCGCCTACGGAGTGGATGGCAGCGACAACCTCGCGGTCAGCGACGACGTTCACCTGTCCGCCTGGCTGTTCGGAGGGTTCTCCGGCAACAACCGCCTCCAGGGCGGCGGGGGCAATGATGTGCTCATCGGCGGCATTGGCGACGACACGCTGATCGCTGGCGGCGGCCGCGACCTGCTCATC
This sequence comes from Gemmataceae bacterium, assembly GCA_041499805.1. GTDB lineage: Bacteria > Planctomycetota > Planctomycetia > Gemmatales > Gemmataceae > JBGQKZ01. The sequence continues at coordinate 712 of JBGQKZ010000005.1, read as the reverse complement.
GGGGATGGCGGGGCCGACCACCTCGACTGCAGGAGCGGCGACGACATCCTCATCGGCGGTTATTGGGCCTTCGGTGGTGCGGGCGGGGTCGATGAAACCGCCGTCGCCGCCATCATGGCTGAATGGACCTCGGGTCACGATTACACCACGCGCGTCAACAACCTGGTGAACGGCGGCGGTCTGAACGGCGACTACACCTTGTCCCCGGACAACACGGTCTATGACGACGGCGCCGTGAACGTGCTGGAGGGCGGCGCCGGGCGGGACCTGTACTTTGCCAGCCTGATCGACGTCATTACCGGCCGCCGAGCCAATGAGACCGTGTCCTTCGTGTAATTCCTGACTTCTTGAACAACCCGGGAGGCCGGTGAGCCAGGCCGGCAAAGGGCTGGCTCACTGATCTCCCACAAGGAGACCTCCCATGATCTAAAAACGCACATGGACGATAGTGACACTTTACGTAACAGATTATGCGGCTCCGGCTTGTGACAAAACCGGTCCAAAAGGAAGAAAGATGCCACCGATCGACCTCGCCGCCGCCTGCGCCACCCGCCTCACCGACTGGTCCCTGCGCGACTTCGAGCGTGAGCTGGCCCACAACTTCCCTTTGTCACGACATCACGCCCGCCAACCTCGACGACAGCATCGAGCGACCTGATCGTCCATTTCCTACATGCATCGGAAGAGATGCTGCGCGATCTGACGCCCCTCC
>JBGQKZ010000004.1:0-165678 GCA_041499805.1 Gemmataceae bacterium | reverse complement strand
TGTGGATTAGCGGCCACTGGGCCACCTTCCAAGAGCAGCGCATCCAAAACGAAACCGAGCGGTTATACCCTCAGCGCAAACTCGTCGCCGGTGAGGCTTTCTTCGCCTTGGCGGCGTAGAGGACGAGCGGTTACGCCCGATCTTATTCTATTGGGAATCCCATCAGACTCGCTACGGCACTTGCTTTGGCGTGCGGTAGCCGTCCGCCGCCCCGCCGCCTACAATCCTTGCAGGTATCGCTAGGGGTGTCCGCCCTCGCGGCGGGCTGAGAGCAAACCCTGGGACCTGAACCGGCTCATACCGGCGTGGGAAAGCGAACCGTCACTTCCGACCGATTCCCTTCCTGCGCGCCGCGGTACGTCCCCAACATAAGGAACACAGGCCATGACCCAGCTTGAAGCGGCCCGGCAAGGCACGGTCACCGACGCCATGCGTTTCGTCGCCGAGCGCGAAGATGTTGACGCCGACTTGATTCGTGACGAGGTTGGCCGGGGCAGAATGGTCATCCCCGCGAACACGGTCCATCTCACAAACCGGCTCGAACCGATGGCGATCGGCGTCGCCTCAAAATGTAAGATCAACGCCAACATCGGCAATTCCGCCGTCACCAGCAAGATCGACGAAGAGCTGGAAAAGCTGCACACCGCCGTTCACCTCGGCGCCGACACCGTCATGGACCTTTCGACCGGCGGCGACATCGATCGCATTCGCCAGGCGATCATCGACGCCTCGCCAGTGCCGATCGGCACCGTGCCCGTCTACCAGATGGTGCAAAACGTCAAGGACCCCGCCGACATCACGCCACAACAGGCGCTCGACATGGTGGAGCACCAGGCGAAGCAGGGCGTCGATTACATGACCATCCACGCCGGCGTGCTTCAGGAGTACCTGCCGCTGACGACGAAGCGCATCACCGGCATCGTCAGCCGCGGCGGCTCGCTCATGGGCGCGTGGATGCTCGCTCACAAAGAACAAAACTTCTGGTACACGCACTTCGACGAGCTGTGCGAAATCATGCGGACGTACGACGTGACCTACAGTCTCGGCGACGGTCTTCGTCCCGGCTGTTTGGCCGACGCCAACGATGACGCGCAGTTCGCGGAATTGAAAACGCTCGGCGAGTTGACGCTCAAAGCGTGGGCGCACGGCTGCCAGGTAATGATCGAAGGGCCGGGCCACATTCCGATGCACCTCGTGAAAATGAACGTCGAGAAGGAACGCGAGCTGTGCCACGAAGCGCCGTTCTACGTGCTCGGCCCGCTGGTAACGGACATCGCACCGGGTTACGATCATATTACATCCGCCATCGGCGCCGCGTTGGCCGCCGAGGCGGGCGCGGCGATGCTCTGTTACGTGACGCCGAAGGAGCATCTTGGTTTGCCCAATAAAGACGACGTGCGTCAGGGCGTGATCGCCTACAAGATCGCCGCCCACGCCGGCGACATCGCCCGCGGCCGCAAAAACGTCCGCAATCGCGATGATGCTTTGAGCAAGGCGCGCTTCGAGTTCGATTGGAACAAGCAGTTCGAATTGTCTCTCGATCCGGACACCGCACGGTCGATGCACGACGAAACACTGCCGCAGGAAGTCTTCAAGTCCGCGAAATTCTGCTCGATGTGCGGCCCGAAGTTCTGTTCCATGCGGATTACACAGGATATCCGCGCGATGGCGGAGCAAGCACAAACCGCTCAACCCGTTTAGCCGCCCGTCTCGGACGGGCGCGTTGAGCATCGAGCGCCCCACGCGCCCGTCCGAGACGGTCGGCTAAACGAAACGGGGATCCATCATGGGCGCGGGCGACATGGCCGGCGGCATCGCCAATGGGATTTTCCTCCTCTTCTCCATCGCCGGGCTGGTGATCGCCGGGCTTATCGTCCTCTCGTACGCCGCGCACAGTTACCTCACTGTCGTCGAACAAACGGCCGCCGGCTGCGATGAAGTACGCTGGCCGGCAGAACACTATTACGACTGGGTGTGGAAGCTCTTCTACATGGTGTGGCTGGTCGGCATGGGCTGGTTGCCGAGCCTGCTCGTGTTTCGCGCGGTCCTGCGCTGGAAGAATCCGGATCTGCTCAAGCAATTTCCGGGTCTCGACGCACTGCTGGCGGCCGGCGTTGCCTTTTGGCTTGTGCTGCCGTTTGTTTTTCTCTCGTCGTTCACTGCCGGCTCGCGCTGGTCGGTGTTCCGCCTGACGACCGTTCGGCAAATGCTCCATAAGCTGCCCACCGTTCTCGGTTTCTATGTGCTGGCCGGCTTTGTCGTTGGCGGCGCGCTGACCGTCATGGGCTTTTTCATGCTCCGCATGTCCTGGCTGCTGCTGCCGGTGTTCGCGCTCAGCTCCGCCGCGGCTCTGCTGACCCACGCACGCTTGCTGGGACGTCTCGGCGGCCAGCTTATGGGCGTGGAGTTGAAGGAAGCGACGCCGCCGCCGAAGCGTAAGCGCCGCCGCTCCCCCGTGGAAGACCCGTGGGAGATTCCCATTGAAGAGCGCAACCGCCAACTGCGCGAAGGTAAACGAGAAATCCATTTGCCGCTGGATGGACCCGTGGACCCCTATCTCTTGACGGACGCCCTGCCGCCGCCGGCGCCGGTGACACCGCGACCGAAGCCGTTCGACGAACCGGGCGACGGCTACTCATTGGCCGCGGAAGCCCCGCGGCCACGCACGACGGCGAATCCGCTGGACGCAGGTATGGCGGTCGGCGTCTCCGCAGCGGCGTGCAATCCGGATGAACGGGCGCCGCCGGTCACTCCCGACGAGTTGGAAATCCAGATCGCCGCCACCCGCCGCCTCACGCCCAACCTATCGTTGACAAGCGGCGTCTTCACTTTCTTCTGGTACCCGCTGACGCGCGACCCGTGGCTGCGTTTGAGCTTTGGTTTCGCGGTGATGGGTGGGCTGTACCTCTTCATGGTGGCGCACATTCCGCACGGGTAGGCCGCGCCGATTTTCCGCTTGCGTTGTCGGCGCAATCCGGTCACACTGAGCTTACCTGCCTGAGTCATCCCACCGTTTGCCCCGAAGCCCGCGACCTTGACGACCACCCCTACCGCTGTAACGATGGAACGTAATGTCGTTTTCCAACCCAAGTTTTGATTCCAGCGCCTCCCGTGCGCGATGCCGCTGGCGGCCGCGGCACGTCGCAAGTGTGCTCGCTTGCGCGTTGGCTGTCGGACTGATCGGCGGCTGTCGTGAAGACGAGCCGATCCGCAATTACCAAGTGTCTAAGCCCCTCGCTTTGGTGAATGCACGCACGCTGGCGGTGATGGCCCCCCGCAATGACCGAACGTGGTTTTTCAAAATGTCCGGCGCGCCCGCGGAAATCGAAAAACATCGCGCGGAGTTCATGCAGTTCGTCGAATCGATTCACTGGACCGGCGAAGGAGCCAAACCGCTGACCTGGAAAGCTCCGGAAGCCTGGCAGGAACAACCTGCGCCCGGAAACGAGATGCGTTTCGCCGCGTTCCGCGTGGGTCCGTCGGACGCGGACCTAGAGGCGACCATCGTGTACCTCGGCCCGGAAGCTTCGCGGCTGGATAACGTCAACCGCTGGCGCGGTCAGATCGGCTTGCGGCCGGTGCTCGAAGAAGATCTGTCGTCGATCATCAAAGAAATCCGCGTCGATGGCGCGCCGGCCATTCTGGTCGACCTCTCCGGGCCGAAAAGGGCGAAAAAAGGCCCGATGGGGATGCCGCCCGACCATCCGACCGCAGCCCCACCCGCCGCGCCGTCGCGGCCCGTGACATACGACATACCGGCGGGCTGGAACGAGCAGCCCGATTCCAAGGGCATCGCGCTGACCACGTTCCAAATCACCGATGGCCGGCGCACGGCTGAGGCACGCGTGACGCGCGCCGGCGGCAGCTTCCGCGCCAACGTCGATCGCTGGCGCGGTCAAATCGGCCTCGACCCCGCGACACCCGAACAGTTGGCGCGTGACACGAAGACCGTGACGGTCGCGGGCGCCACGGCTCAATACGTTGACATGACGGGCTCCGATAAAGCCGGCGGGCAGCGCATCCTCGCCGTCGTCCTGCCCCGCGGCGAGCAATCCTGGTTCTTCACGCTGAAGGGCCCCGCCGATCTCGTTGCCAAGCAGAAGGAAACCTTCGAGAAGTTCCTCCGTTCCGTGCGCTTCGACGAAGGCGCGGGAGGCAAGCCATGAGCAAGACGGTTGACCGTCCCCCGCGTTCGCATCCCGAGCTTCCGGAAGTCCTGCCCGTCGCCGCCGCCGAGCCGTCGGGCGCGTGGGAAACCGTCAAGTGGGTGTTGACGCCGATCGCGTCGTTGCGCCTCACCGTCGTCCTCATGGCGTTGTCGATCTTGATCGTCTTCTTCGGCACGTTGGCACAGGTCGATCACGGCATTTTTACCGTGCTGCAGAACTACTTCCGCACGTGGCTGGCCTGGATTCCGTTCCAAGTGTTCGTGCAGTTCGGGCAAGTCTTCCTGAGTGTTCCGAAAGAAACGCACGTTTCCGGCAGCTTCCCGTTCCCCGGCGGCTGGCTGCTCGGAGGCCTGCTCCTCGTCAACCTGCTCGCGGCCCATCTCGTGCGCTTCAAGTTGACGTGGAAGCGTTCCGGAATTCTTCTAATCCATAGCGGGCTCGTGGTGATGATGCTGAGCGAGCTGATCACCGGCCTGTTCGCGGTTGAAGCCCGGATGCCGATCGGCATTGGAGAGACCACAAACTACGTGGATGTCGCCAACACCTGCGAGCTGGCCTTCGTCCGCTCCGTGAACGAGCAGACGGACGATGTGACGGTGATTCCGGGGAGTCTCTTGGCGAAAGGCGGCCGCATCAGCGATGCGTCGCTTCCCGTGGACGTGGAAGTCGCAGCGTATTTGAAGAACTCCGATCTGCTCGAGCACTCGCGTGGCGAAGCGCCGGCCGATGCCGTGCCCCGGAACGATGGCTGGTTTTTCACGGTGGCGCCAGCGGGCGAAGGCAACGGCTTTTCGGATAAGGATGACTCCCCCGCCGTGCGCGTGAGACTCCTCAAGAAAGATACGTCGGACGTTGTCGGTTACTTCGGGCTGTCGACGCTGTTCGAGCCGAACGCGTTTGGCAGGCATTATTTGTTTGCCGAGCAGCATTTCACGGTTGACGGCAAGACTTACACTATCGCCCTCCGCCCCCAGCGCGAATACAAGCCCTACGCCGTCACGCTCAAAGAATTCACGCACGAAGTGTACCCAGGCACGACCAAGCCGAAGAACTACGAAAGCACGGTTCGCCTCGTGGACGCGTCGCGCGGCGAGGACCGGGACGCCGTGAAGATTTACATGAACAACCCGATGCGCTATGCCGGCGAGACGTTTTACCAGGCCGGCTTCTTCCCCGACGACAGCGGCACGATCTTGCAAGTAGTTCGGAATCCTGGCAACTTCGCGCCGTCCGCGGCGCCCCAATGGCTGGCGGGCTATATGACCATGCCGGTCCTCTCCTGTCTGATGGTTTCGCTCGGCATGGTTGTCCACTTCGGCCTGCACTTGCTCGGGTTCCTCCGGCGGAGGTATGCGTAATGACTCTCCTCTCCCGCTTGGTACCTTGGGGCGTGGTGCTCGTCGGAGCGCTCGTCCTGTTCGTGAAGATGTCGCCGCCGGACGACGACCCGAATCGGATGAACCTTTACGAGTTCTCCAAGATTCCGGTCATGGACCAGGGCCGCGTCAAGCCAATCGACACGATGGCTCGCACGACGATGCTGACGATCAGCAATCGGCAGACGTTTAAGGACGGGGAGCAGAGCGGCCAGCCCGCCGTCAAGTGGCTCCTGGACGTGATGTCGAGTCGGCTGTCGGAGAAAAGCGTCGCGTTGAAGCACGAGGTCTTTCGCATCGACAACGACCAGCTGGTCCACGCGCTCGGCCTGAAAGACAAGCCGGAGTTCTGGCGCTACTCGATTAACGAGCTAAGTGGCAAATTCGAGACGATTCAAGACCTGGCACGTCAAGCGGACAAGATCCCGGAAAAGCAGCGCGACGCCTTTAACGGCAAGGCGATGAAGCTGTACCACGACCTTGTCACGTACGTGCAGCTCAGCACGCTTGAGGATGCAACGGTCATCCCGCCGGCAGAAGCAGGTAAACCGTGGCAGGACTTTCGCGACGCGGCCGGCGCAATGCAGCACGGCGGCGCGGAAAGCGCGACGCCCGAGAAGTTTTTTGCGATGCTCGTGGCGTACGCCAAGAATAGCCCGACAGACTTCAACAAGGCGGTCGCAAGCTATCGGCAATATGCGAACGAAGTTCTTCCCGAGCAGTCACAGAAGGCCGGATTCGAGGTTTTCTTCAACCATTTTGAGCCATTTTACGACGCGACGCTGCTCTATATCTTCGCCGCGCTGCTCGCCGCCGCGTCATGGGTGGCGTACACCGATCCGTTGCGCCGATCAGCGTTCTGGCTGATGGTGCTCGCCCTTGCCGTCCACACGTGGGCTCTTTTCGGTCGCATGTACCTGCTGAACCGCTACGGCGTGTTCGTGACCAACCTGTACTCGTCGGCGGTATTCATTGGCTGGGGCTGCGTCATCATCGGCATCCTTCTGGAAGTCGTTTTCCGCATCGGCGTCGGTGCGATGGTCGGCTCGGTGCTCGGCGCCTTGACCGTGTTCGTCGCGCATTCCTTGCTCGACACGGGCGACACGCTGGCCAACCTGGAAGCGGTGCTCGACACGAATTTTTGGCTGGCGACTCATGTAACGGTCGTCAACCTCGGGTACGTCGCAACGTTCGTGGCGGGGTTCCTTGGCATCGCTTACGTCGTCCTCGGCGTCGCCACGCCGCTGTTGAATCGCAAGACCGGGGAGATCTTCGGTGATGGATCGAACGTCAACGCCGGCCTGATGCCGCGCGCTTTTCAAAACATGGAGTTGGGCCGCGTGCTGACGGCGATGATCTACGGCATCCTTTGCTTTGCGACTCTTTTCAGTTTCACGGGCACCGTGCTCGGCGGCATCTGGGCCGACCAGTCGTGGGGCCGTTTCTGGGGTTGGGACCCAAAGGAGAACGGCGCCCTGATCATCGTCCTCTGGAACGCCCTCATTCTCCATGCTCGTTGGGGCGGCCTAGTGAAACAGCGGGGCGTCGCCGTGCTCGCCATCGTCGGCAATATCGTCACGGCTTGGTCCTACTTCGGCACCAACCAGCTCGGCGTCGGCCTGCACGCTTACGGCTTCGACGACCGCCTGGCGGTGGCGCTGGACTGTTTCTGGGGCGCGCAGCTACTGCTTATCGCCGTCGGATCGCTTCCGACTCGCTTCTGGTGGAGCATGCGCGCCCCAGCGCCCGTTCGGCCGGCTGCTCGCGCGCGTGCGCAACCCGCGTAGGTCACGCTCGGCTCACGCGCTCTCGACGGAACCGACCAGCTGGACCGTAAGTCGCCATCAAATAAGGGCTTAACCTGGCATCGTTGCATTCGTTGCAATCGTTGCATCGAGCGCGCATCGTTGCATCTCGACCACCCTGTGAAACGCTGCAACGTGCAACGAGGACAAGGCATGCCTGCCTAGAACTTGGGCATTTATCGGTTGCCGCACGCGGAAGAGCGGATACGGGTGGGCGGTTCGGGGGAACGTGCCATGCGTCGGTACCTCGCGTTGTTCCTCTTCGCGGTCACCGCGTTTCTCCGCGCGGCGGACCCTCCGTTCCAAACGGCGGCGACCTTCCAAATCACCGAAGTACAGCGGCAGTTTTGGGCCTTCCAACCCGTCCGCGCAACGCCATCGCCCGCCGTCCAAGACCTTGAGTGGGCCACGAAGCCCCTCGACCGGTTCATTTTGGCCAAAATGGAAGCTAACGGTCTTCGTCCCGCACTCCCCGCCGACAAGCGCACACTGCTGCGTCGAGTGACTTTCGATCTTATCGGCCTTCCACCCACGCCCAGCGAGATCGATGCCTTTCTCATAGATGAATCGCCGAACGCGTTCGCCAAAGTCGTAGACCGTCTCCTCGCGTCGCCGCATTATGGCGAGAAGTGGGGCCGGCACTGGCTCGACGTGGTTCGCTACTGCGATTCGTTCGACGCCCGCATCCTTCAGGGCGCCGGTCAGGTGATGGACATCAGCGAAGCGTGGCGTTACCGCGATTGGGTGGTGAATGCGTTCAATTCCGATCTCCCGTACGATCAGTTCATCGTCCAGCAAATTGCAGGCGATCTCGTTCCGGCGCGGCCGACCGCGGCGTATGACGGCATCATCGCCACCGGCCTGCTCGCCATCGGCAACTGGGGCGGCGGCGATGCGGACAAGGAAAAGCTCCTAACCGACATCGTGGACGATCAAATCGACGTCGTCGGCCGCGCGTTTCTTGGGCTCACGCTGGCCTGTGCTCGCTGCCACGATCATAAGTTCGATCCGCTCTCCCAGGCCGACTATTACGGTCTCGCCGGCATCTTTTTCAGCACGCACATTCTGCCGAACGTCGGACCGAAGACCGACGGCCCGCCGATGCTGCGGATTCCGCTGGCCCCCAAGGAACAGGTCGAAAAGCGAAATCAGTGGCAGACCCGTGTCACGCAGCTCGAAAAACTCCTCAAAACGCCGCGTGAAAAGCCCGCGACCGCGGGTCTGCTATCGCCCCTCTCACGCGTCGCGCTCGCCAAGCTGGGCGAGGAACTCGACGCGCTCAAGAAGAACGAGCCGGCGGCCGTTCCAATGGCGAACGGCGCCCAAGAAGGCGGCGTCCCCGGCAGCCCTCAGGCCGGCATTCACGATGTTCGCATCCACATGCGCGGCAACTACGACCGGCTCGGCGATCTGGCGCCGCGACGATTCCCGGCCATTCTCGCCGGCGACAAACAACCGCCGCTCAAGGACGGCAGCGGCCGGCTGCAACTCGCCCGCTGGCTCGCCAGCCCCGACAATCCACTTACCGCGCGCGTGATGGTTAATCGCCTCTGGCAAAACCACTTCGGCGAAGGCATCGTCCGCACGCCCGGCAACTTCGGCAAGCTTGGCGAACGGCCCACCCACCCGGAATTACTCGATTGGTTGGCCGCCGAGTTCATCCGCTCCGGCTGGTCGATCAAAGCGATGCACCGGCTGATCCTGCTCTCCGCGACCTACCAACAAGCGAGCGAATCGCCATCCGAGTCGCTGCGGCTCGATCCGGACAACCGCCTCTTCGGCCGCATGAACCGCCGCCGACTGGAGGCCGAGGAAATCCGCGACAGTCTCCTCGCGGTCGCCGGCCGGCTCGATGAAACGATGGGCGGCCCCGCGACGCGCGACTTCAACAGCCCGCGGCGCACGCTTTATCAAATGACGGTCCGTTCCGACCGTTCGACGTTTCGCGAGCTGTTCGACGCGGCGGATTCGACCGCGATCGTGGATAAACGGATCACGTCGACGGTGGCCCCGCAGGCGTTGTTTCTGCTGAATCATCCGTTCGCGGTGGAGCAGGCGAAGCGGTTGGCGGCGCGCATTCAAGGTGAAGGAGGTGACGAACGCGCGAAGATTGAGCGGCTGTATCGGCTGCTTTATGGTCGGCCTCCAATCACAGAGGAATTGGAGATCGGCTTGGCGGCCCTCACTTCCGGCTGGGAGGGTTACTGCCAAATGCTTTTGTGTGCCAACGAGTTTATCTGTGCGGATTGATGAGCCACCAGCATCACTACACCGACCGCGTTGGTTACAATGGCATCGTAGCGCTGTCGCCGTGGCGCTTCCGCGCTGGTCAGCCGCCGGGACCGCATCCGTTCGGCGCCTACTTTACGACGTTGCCACCCGGAACAAAGAAATTGGCGAAACGATTACAGATTCCACGGACGAAGATCGAGTTCGCCTTTATTTTCCTCGATCAATCGGACCTCGTCCCTCTGCGGGGCCGGCGCGGGCCGTTCATCTTCTTCAGCCCACACGACTATGAAGTGGACGCCCCGCGTCAGGTTTACGGCGGGCGGAGACAGCCATGAACATCGGCGGTATTGACCTGAATCTGAGCGTATCGCCTCGTATTTCAGTAACAGACGTTGCGTTGCGTGTTTGCGGCCGCTATTGGCCCCAAGCGATGTGCGAAGACATTGAAAGCGAGGCCGCGTTTCCCGTGTCCGAGGCGGCGTCGAAACTCCCGCGCGACTCGGAGGAGTTCTTCGTTTATCGCGACGCGGACGCAGCCGCGAGTTGGGATCGCGACGGTCTGGCTCCGGAAAATGCGAATACGATGATCCATTTCCTTTTCGGTCCCAAACCGAGGAAAAACGCCGATCGCAGGGAAATTACCATCGTCTACGACCACCGCGACAAGGGCGAGATGAGGAAACTCATCGACGCGCTCATTCGTGAGTTGCAGGCAACTGTTGAGGACCCCGAGGGATGAAATTCTCTGCAAGGGAGACGGCATCCTCACGCCGGGATGTGCTTCGTGTCTTCGCCAACGGCTTTGGCATGCTCGCCCTCGCCGATCTATTCGCCGGCGAAAGTCGAGGCGCTCCCTCGCTTGCGCTTCGGGCTGGTGACAATCCGCTCGCCGTTAAGCCGCCGCATTTCGCGCCCAAAGCCAAGCGCGTTATCTTCCTCTTCATGTCCGGCGGCCCATCGCACGTCGATCTCTTCGACCCGAAGCCAAAACTCGCGGAATACGTCGGCAAGCCATTGCCGTTCGAGCAGCCGAAACTCGTTCGCACGCGGACCGTGAACTGTCTGCCCTCGCCGTTCAAGTTCAAAAAGCATGGGCAAGTCGGCGCCGATGTCAGCGCGCTATTTCCCAATGTCGCCGCCTGCGTGGATGACCTGTGCATCATCCGCTCGATGGTCGCGGACAACATCAACCACAACGGCGCCTGCCTGCAAATGAACACCGGCGAGCAGGCGTTTTCGCGGCCCAGCATGGGCTCGTGGTTGACCTACGGCCTCGGCAGCGAGAACCAGGACCTGCCCGGCTTTATCGTCCTCAGCCCGTCGCAGCCGGCGCAAGGAGCGCCGCTTTGGAGTTCCAGCTTCTTGCCGGCGGCGTTTCAAGGCACGCTGATCGCCGACCTCAAGAACCCGATCGCCGACTTGAAGAATCCGAATTTCCCGCTCGACAAGCAACGGCAACAGCTCGACACGCTGCGTCGGCTCAATGAGCTGCACCGCCAGCGGCGGCAGGAGGACAGTCAACTTTCGGCGCGCATCGCATCATTCGAACTGGCGTTCCGCATGCAGACGAAGGCGCCGGAAGCGCTGAATGTCGAATCCGAATCGGCGGCGACGAAGCGGCTCTATGGTTTGAACGATAAAACGACCGAAATCTTCGGCATGCAGTGCCTGATGGCACGCCGATTGGCCGAACGCGGCGTGCGCTTCGTGCAGGTCTATCACACGGTCACGTCGAAGCGCTCGAGCTGTCAACTCTGGGATCAGCACGGCGGCTTGCGGAGTGAGCTGCCAAATAACTGCGCGGCGACGGATACTCCGATTGCAGGTCTCCTGAAAGACTTGAAGGCGCGCGGTCTGCTCGACGACACCATCGTGATTTGGGGCGGTGAATTCGGCCGCACGCCGACCGCGGAGGGGACCGACGGTCGCGAGCATCACCCGTTCGGTTTCACGATGTGGCTGGCGGGCGGCGGCATCAAGCCTGGCATCGTCTACGGCGCCACCGACGAGTTCGGTTGGCACGCCGTCGAGAACAAGGTTCACGTACACGATCTGCACGCGACGATTCTGCACGTGATGGGCATTGACCACGAGAAGCTGACCTACCGCTACGGCGGCCGCGACTATCGCCTGACCGACGTCTACGGCAACGTGGTCAAGGCGATTCTCGCGTAATTCGGGCGCCATGCCGGCGTTCGCCACGACGTTCACGCACAGGAGAGCCCTGGCAATGCGGCAGGAGCGCTGGATCGCCGACCGGATGCGTCACATCGAGTCATCGGGCATCCGCAAGGTGTTCGAGTTGGCCCGGAGCTTGAAAGACCCCGTCAACCTCAGCATCGGGCAGCCGGACTTCGACGTGCCGGCGCCGATCAAGGCTGCCGCCCACGCCGCCATCGACCGGGGCGCAAACGGCTACACCGTCACGCAAGGCATTCCCGAGCTGCGGGCGAAAATCCTCGCGCATGTGCGGGATCGCTATTCCGGCCAAGAACGGGAGCTTATCATCACCAGCGGCACGAGCGGCGGCCTGGTCCTCGCGCTCTGCGCGGCGGTGAATCCCGGCGACGAGGTGATTGTCTTCGATCCATACTTCGTCGCGTATCCGCACCTCATCGCCCTCGCGGGCGGAACGACGGTCGCCGTCGATACTTATCCCGACTTTCAAATTGACGTGGAGCGCGTGCATGCCGCGCTCACGGCGCGGACGAAGGCCATTCTCGTCAACAACCCCGCGAATCCGACGGGAGTTCTCCACGACCGCGAACGACTGCGCGCGCTCGCCCGGCTGTGTCAGGAACACGGCATCCTGCTGCTCAGCGACGAGGTGTACCGCGTCTTCTGCTACGACGCGCCGTTCACGAGTCCCGCGGAGTTCAATGAACAGACGGTTGTCTTCGACGGCTTCAGCAAGGCGTACGGCATGACCGGCTGGCGGCTCGGCTTCGCGCATGGGCCGAAGCGCCTGATCGACGAAATGATCAAGCTGCAACAGTTTACGTTCGTCTGCGCACCGAGCATGGTGCAGCACGCCGGCGTGGCCGCCTGGGACCTCGACGTTGCCGGCATTGTTCGCGAATACAAGAAGAAACGTGACCTCATCTGCGATGGACTCAAAGACCGCTTCGAGCTGAATCGGCCGGGAGGGGCGTTTTATCTCTTCCCACGTGTCCCGTGGGCAACCGGCGCGGAATTCGTCGCCGAGGCGATTCGGAACGAATTGCTCATCATTCCCGGAAACGTGTTCAGCACTCGAGACACGCACTTTCGGCTCAGCTATGCCGCGGATCAGCGGACGCTTGTACGGGGCATCGAGATTCTCAATAAATTGGCGCGGCGCTAATTCGGCGCTGGGAAACGACGAGTTCGGACAACGCGGCAAGTTAGGAAACGGCCCGCCCGCTCGTCATGCTACAAACGGTGCAATTTCGCGCATCGCCGTGGCAAAATGTTCAAGCCTGCGAACCTCTCCCATGTGCATCTGTTCCGTAACACCGCGCTCGAATTGGATTGACTGGTTTCGATTGTAGGTCAAAATACAGAAGGATCGCGGCCGCTGGCGTCGGCGACAGGAATGGTGAACGGATGGAACGCGCTTTGCGTAGAAATGGCGACGAAACCGTGGCCACGCCTGTGAAATTACCGGAGCAGTGCGGAAAAGTGGCGACTGTGAGGTCTCAAAAAGGGGACGGGACCTCTACCTCAAGAGGTTGCGTCCCCGTTGAAGGATCCGTCTTGCACGTCGAGTCGAAAGGACATTTCATGACCAGGGCAATGTCAAGGGTGGTGCTGGGTGGTTGGTTGCTGGCGTTTGTCGCGGCATGGTCCGCGATCGTGCCGCAACCGGCGCGGGCCGAAGAAAACCGCACGCCGCAGCCCTATGTGGTGCTCGTCGGCATCAGCAACTATGCCGACAAGCAGATTCCCCCGCGGCCGCACGCCGAGGCCGACACGCAGGCGCTCTATGACCTGTTCACGAACAAGGACTACCTCGGCGTCGATGCCGAACATACCCGTCTGTTGCTCGGCACGCCCGACGAGAAGCGGCACAGCCAACCCGCCACGCGCGAAAACATCATCAAGGCGTTGCACTGGGTCAGCACCAACGCGAAGCAAAACGATCTGGTGATCTTCGCGTTCATCGGTCAGGGCGCCGGACTCAGCGACCAGGGCGATCGTCTGTGCTACTTCGCCACCGACTCGACGTTCGCGGAGCGCAAGAAGAATGCGGTTGCCGCGGCGGACATTGCCCAGGAACTCGACAAATTGCAGAGTCATAAATTCTGCACGTTGATGGACGTCAGCTTCAAGTCGGTCGGCGGTAAGGATCCGTTTTCGGACGCGAACCCTGATAACTCGCCCTACAAGGAATTCCTCGGCAGCGAAGGCAAGGAAGAACACACCGCCGCGCCGGGCCGGGCGGTCTTCCTCGCCACGCTCGGCCGCACCCAGTCCGTGGACCTCGCGGATCATGGCCTCTTCACCAAAATCGTGATCGACGGCCTCAAAGGCGCCGCCGACAAGGAAGGCTACGAGCCCGACGGCGTCGTCACGGTCGATGAGTTGACCGAGTACATCGACAAGGAATTGCCCGTCCTCGCCCACAAGAACGGCAAGACAAAAGATGAAAAGGACCAGTTGCCGCTGGTTCTCGGCAGCCGCAACAGTCATTTTGTGATTACCAAGAACCCGGCCGTCACCGCCAAGGTTCAGTCGCAGGTCGACAAAATCAATGACCTAGTGAAACAAAACAAGCTTTCCAAGGAACTGGGCGACGAGGCCGTCAAGCTGCTTAGCCAGATGCCCAAGCTGGAAGCCCAGCGCTCGCTGCGCAAGGAATATCAGCAGCTCGTCGGCGGCGCCAAGACCGTGGAGGATTTCACCGCCAAGCGCGAGTCGATTCTCGACGCGACCAAGCTGAAGCGGTCGGATGCGCTCACCTACGCCCGCAAGGTGATGGAAGGGACGAAGCTGATTCGCGACAACTACGTCAAGGAAGTGAACCTCGGCAACATGATCGACTGGGCCGTGCGCGGCCTGTATCGTCGGGTCGAGGCCAAAGTCCCCGAGGACATCGGCGAGCGCTTGGCGAAAGCGAAGGACCTGAAGGAAGCCGACTTGACGGTGCTCCTCGCGGACGCCCGCGAAAGCCTCGGCAAACGTGAGGACCTCGATAACCACAAGGACATCGACTTTTCGCTCCAGCGGATGACGAGCCATCTCGATCCATACACGACGTTCATCGACGCCGAGACCAAACAGAAGTTCGACACCGACACCCAAGGCTTCTTCACCGGCATCGGCATTCAGATTCGTAAGGATGTCGAACGCGACATGCTGCGGGTCATCACGCCGATCAAGGACAGTCCGGCGTACAAAGCGGGCATCCTGGAAGGCGACATCATCACGCACATCATCCGCGAGGTCGATAGCTTCGGCAAACCGCTCGATCCGCCGGAGACGATCACCACCAAGGGGATGGCCCTGAACGACGCCGTCAAGAAGATCATGGGCCAGCCGCGCACCAAGGTGAAAGTCACCGTGGACCGCGACGGCAAGGCAATGGATTTCGAGATGAATCGCTCCCGCATCGAGTTGGAAAGCGTCCTTGGCATCAAGCGGAAGTCAAATGACGACTGGGATTTCTGGGTTGATCCCGCCAACAAGATCGCCTACGTCCGCCTGACGAGCTTTGCCCGCAACACATATCGCGATCTGCTCAAGGCAATGCGTGAAGTCGGCGCGGACAAGGGCGAAGTGAAGGGGATGATCCTTGATCTGCGCTTCAACCCAGGCGGCTTGCTCGACAGCGCGGTGAACATCACCGACCTGTACATCGACGACGGTCTGATCGTGAAGATCAAGCCGCGTGTCGGCCGTGAGGCGAGCTTTACCGGCCGCAGCGACGGCAGCCTGCTCGACTTCCCGATGGTTTGCCTGGTCAACGGCGGGTCGGCGAGCGGCAGCGAAATCGTCTCGGCGGCTCTCCAGGATCACCACCGCGCGCTCGTCATGGGCGAACGGAGCTACGGCAAAGGCAGCGTGCAGAACATCCAGCCGTTCGAGGGCGGCGAGATCAAGCTGACGACCGCGTCGTTCTGGCGGCCCAGCGGCAAGAACCTGAACAAGTCGAGCACCGGCGGCCGCGATGAAGACGAATGGGGCGTAACCCCGGACAAGGGTTTTGGCCTCAAGTTGTCGCGCAAGGAACGTGATGATCTGTTCGAACACCAACGCGACATCGAGATCATTCACCGCCACGACAAGGAAGGCGACAAGGAAGTGAAGGATTTCAAAGACCGGCAGCTGGACATGGCGGTGGAGTACCTCCGCAGCCAGATCAATACCGCTTCGCGCGGCTCGAGCAAGAAAGCCGGTTAAGCGCGATCTGCGGAAGTAACCGTTGGCAACGGCGATGCACACGAAGCCCGCGGGCAAAGGCCCGCGGGCTTCTTTTTTGCTGCATTTCCCCGTCCGCCCGGCGAACTCACGCGCATGATATTGGTGCAGGCAGGGCAGTCCTCTCGGGGACTGGTCCAGCCTTGCCGCCCCTCCCCGGCGTCTATCTTGGAACGGAAGAAGAGGCCTGTCATGTTGCGCATGCGATTGGCGGTCCTGATGCTGGCCGGCGGCCTCGCCGCGGCATCCGGCTGCTGCAACTTCTCTTCGTGCGGCTGCCATCACCATCCGCTGCTCGACTGGTTCCACAAGCACAAAGAATCGGACTGCTGCGTCACCGGCGCCCCTTGTGACGGCCCCATGCTCGACGGCCCGCCCGGCGGTTGCGCGGCCGTTCCGGCGGCGCCGATTCCCGTACAGCCGAATTTGCCGATCACACCCGTGCCGCGCCCGGTCCCCGGCACCGGAATCGCACCGCCGATGCCCTATCCGGCTCAATAAACGATCCTCGATTCGTTGCGGCGCGTGGCCGGATTATGCCGGCCGCGCGTCCCGGCATGCGCACTTTTGCGTTGAGTCCGTGTCGCTCTCGAGTATGCTCACGGTACCGGCGAACCGCCGGCCGCGACTACGTGAGACGAACGCATGGCCGACGCGACTACCACAAAGCTCCTTAAGCTCCTTCACGCTGCGTCGGCCGAGTTGCGCGCCGCGACGGCGCTGATCCTTGGCGAAGTTGGCAGTCGATCTCCCGACATAACGCAGGCGCTTTGTGCCGCGATCGATGACGCCGACGCCGCCGTGCGTCTGCAAGCGCTCGCCGCGGTCGGCAAGCTCCGCATCGAGCCCGCGCTCGCATCCCTCCTTCAGCGCATCGAGGCGGGCGGCGTGGAATCGGAAGCGGCCGCTCTTGCCGCCGCCAAGCTTGGCGCGAAAGGGACGAGCGCCCTCCGTAACCTGATGTCGCGCGTCGCGCCCGGTTTGCGCCGGCGCATTGCTGGGGCGCTTGCCGCCGCCGGCACCGCCTCTTCCGAAACCGCTGCCATTGAAACCCTGCTCGACAGCGATCCCGGCGTCGTGGATGCGTCCGTGCGCTCGCTGATCGCCGAAGTTCCCGCGCTCACGCCCGCGCATCGCAAGGACTTGGCCGATCACCTCCTCGAATTGCTCCGCCGCGCCAAGAAGAAGGCGCTGCCGCTGGCCACCGAGACGGCCGCCATCCGATTGCTCGCAGCCCTTGGCGACGGCCAGGCCGAAGCGCTATTCTGGGAACGCATCCAACCCCTTCAGCCGACCGAATTGCGGGCCGTGTCGCTCCAAGCTCTTGGCAATCTCGCGCCGACGCCGAACAAGGACCATCTGCGGACGCTCTTCGCTTGTGCGGGCGAAGCCGATTTCCGCGTTGCCGCCCCCGCGTTGATGATGCTCAAGAACCTGCCCGTGACGGCGAAGACGGCCAGCGATTGGCTGCCGCTCTTTGACGCGCCGGACGTGGGCGTGCGGCGTCTGGCTCTGGAAAAAGTCGGCGATTTCGACGTTGCTGCCGTCGCGGCGGCGCTGGTCCGGCAGGTGCATCATCCCGACCGCGAGCTGCGCGACGCCGCCGTCGGGCGGCTCGCCCGCCTGAAACAAGGCCGCAAGGCGCTCGCCGATGCCTTGCTGGATGCGTCAACGCCCGACGCAGCTTGGTCGCTTGTGCGCGCGCAAGCGCCGCTAGTCAAAGACCAACCGAAGGATTTCACCGACCGCGTCTTCGAGAAGGCAGGCAAGCACCTTGAAGCCGGCGACCGCCGCGCGGATGCCCTGCTTTTCTTGCTGCGCGAAGAGAATGCCGCATGGCTCCGCGATCGCTTGGAAGAGCGCGCCCTGGCGCTGCGCAAAAAGAAGAAATATGACACAGCGCTTGTCTATCTGAAGCTCCTCGGCCGCGACCCAGCGTGCGGCCCCGCGTTGCGCTTCGAACTCGCTGCCTGTGGTTTGAAACTTTCCGGCAAAGACCTCAGCGCGGAAGCTCGTGCCGCCGACCCGCCGTTGCAGCAGTTCGCGGGGCTCCTCAGCAGCCACCCCGAGGAGACGACGGCCGCCCTCGACAAGGCGAAATGGCTGGACCCGGAAGATTTGTTCTACCTCGGCTTCCACTTCGCCGAGAAGGAGCGGCAAGAAAAGCAGTTCGGTGGCCACGTTCTGGGGTTAATCCTCAAGCGGTCACCGAAGTCCAAGGTCGCCAAGGACGCGAAAAGCAAGTTACGGCGCGAGGGTCTGGATTGAACCGCAATCGGATGGGCGTTCCGGGCGGCTGCGGCTCTCGCACCGGGATTCGTTACATTCGTTGCTGCAACCGTGCGGAAACCGACCAAAAAGACTGTCGGCGCTGCGCCGCGGCGGGATTTGACGTTCGCCAAACTTATGGCGGAACTCGTTATGCCGATGAGCCTTGTGACAGAATTCGATTTTTGGACTCCCGGCACGGATTCGTTACACCCCCCTCCATTTGCGCGGAAAACGGCGTTGCAGTGAATGAATGGGATTCGCGGTCCATTCGTTTCAGACGGGCAGCATTCGTTTCAAGCGGCTGGGTTTTCTTGCACGTCCGTTGGCCGCGTTCCGCGCCGCACGGGCCGGCTGCGCGAGAGGAAAAAGGTCACGCCAGCGAGAATCACGCCCACAAATGCCATTCCCGTACCGGCGAGCGTCAGGCCGACTTTCACAACGTCAAACATGCCGGGCCATGCGCCAGCCACGCTAATTAGAATGCCGCCGACAGCGACAATGAGTGTTCCGATCAAATTCAACCAGCTAATAAAATGGTCTGCAACCTCAAGACGACCGCATTTGTCTGCAAGGTTAGTCGTCCTGCGCTGTGCGCTGAAAACTGTCTTTTGACAATCAGTGACTTGCGATTGGAGGTTGGATTTTTCCGCAGACAAGCCCGATATTTGCCCATTTAGAGCAGCGAGAAGGGCTGCATGAAAGCGGTCCGCGCGCTGACCAGCGCTCAGCGCGCGTTGTTGCTCGTCCTTCTCTTCTTCCTTTGTTTGTTCGTCTGCCGGCACAGCTTGCGGTGCGGCCTCTTCCTTGATTTGATTGAGATCGGGCGTTTCGCTCATTCCGGTTTTCCGCGCTTTTGGAAATAACGTCTTATTATGTCGTCGTCAATCGTCGCGTACTTCGGAATTGCTCCGGGGAAACTTTTGCGAACCGTATCCCACGGTGTACCTTCCGCATGCGTCATGTTCGTGAGCTGTGTTGCCGAGTAGTTCTTGTAGACGTTCCAGATTCGCGACAAGAATGCCTTGATAAAGGCACTATCTTTATCTGGACAATCCTCAAGTGTCGGCACGCGAAACGTCATGGTCCATTTTCCCGTAAACTCCATTGCTTCGGCCAAGCGATCAATATTCGTCGCGCCAAACTCACGGAACTCGTTGTAGAGAGAACGAATCACCGGGCCGAAACTCCAGGCTTGCACCTGTTCGTCTAGAAGAGGCGGCCCAATAATGCCAAGGTGCCATCCGTGCGAGTAGTAAACCAATTTTTGTAACTTCATCTGGGTCAGCGGAATCTCCTCTTCCTTGGCAACTTTCAGGAAGTAATTTGCAATGGCTTTTGAATCAAAGGGCATGGCGAGTCTCCTTGGCAGACTGCGGCAGCGTTGCTATACTCTTGTTCATTATAGCAAGCTGAATGCCCTAGGGAATGGGCGCAGCTGACGATCTGCGCCAGCGCGGCAATTGTAGCGAGACCCGCACTTGAATTGCTACGCATTTCTTCTACGCTCCACACACCATAGCCACTTGGACGGGAAGATGTTTTTGGACAGGAACAGTTGACAGTCCCACGCTCATCGCCGGCTCTTTTGGTTGGCTCATCTTTTCGGTGCTCCAGAACACCGGCTCAATCCCCAACTCGCACTGCGACATGATGAGGCAGCATAGATTGTGCAGCAAGATTTTCGCCAGCACTTCGTTCTTCATCGCCGTTTCTGTCTTGCTCTTCACGGCATCGCCGAACTTCGCCTTGACCATGCTGAACGTGCTCTCGGCGTTCGACCGTTTGTGGTAGTGGCGAAGGTACTCGTCACGGTTCGCGGCGTAGTGGTGAAACATCTTGCCAAACAACCCGCCGACGCCGCCCGTCGCGTTCGCTTTGAACGCGATGTAGCCAACTCCGCCAACGTCGGCGACGGCTTCAAAATTCTCGTTGCTCGCATACGCCTTGTCCGCAGAGACTTCCTTGACCGTAAACCGTTCGGCCGTCGCCTTGACCAATGGCCGGAACTGCGGGGCGTCCGCGGCGTCGCGGTCCAGAATCTTCACGGCCGTAATGACGTTCGTCTTGACGCCCGTGCAGACGTGCGCCTTAACCCAATCGTGGCCGCTCCGCTCACATCCGTACTTTTCGTCGTACCACCGCACGAAGCGCGACGTGGAGAAGCCGGACGAATCGACCGCGAAATCGGATTCGATTACTTTCAGCGGGGCGGCGCTTTCAGGGATGAGTTGCAAGAGCGCGCGAGTAACCCACTCGTCTTGAAGGAAACCGCAGACCATGATCGGGTGCAAATTCTTGCTGACGTAGCCCTTCTCGTGCGCTTCCGCGAGATCGGTGCCGAACCGCCGGGCGCTCATCCCGCAGTAGACTTTGAAGCAAGCGGCGAAAACCATATCCGCAATCGGCGTGCGCTGCCGACCTGATTCGCGGTGCGACGGCTCCTCCAATCCGCGGCACAAGTCGCGGAGCAACTCTTGCACGCGCCGCTTTTCGGTCGTTTGCGCGAGGTTGTACGCGGGCCAGTTCTGCGTGTACGTTTTCTTCTCGGTCAGCGTGATTGTGCGCGTCTCGACCACGGTTCCGTCCTCTCCATGCTCGCGCTGGATCGTGAACGTGACGGCGTGCAAGTGTTTGCACCGGCCGGTTCCACCGCACCCATCTTCAAAATCTGGGCAGGAACAAAAAGGCGTTTCAGTGTCCGGGCAGACCGTGTATTTGCCCTTACCGCTCTGCGACGGGACGAGCCACACCTTGCCCTTTTGAATCAGTTTTGCCGTTGCTGCGATGACGAGGCCGCGCTGCGTTCTGGGGTCCATGAGAAACCTCTTTGCAGTTGCGGCGGAACCGGGTAGAATGGGAGTTGCGTTGTCGCATTCTGGCGGTTTCCGCCTGAGTGTGATAAACCCCCGCAGTCGTTACCAGCGACTGCGGGCTTCTCAACGAGACGCGGTCCAGAGTCGAACTGGCTTTCGGAGCCTTGCCGGGACCCGCCAGGAACCGTTCCTGCCCCGCGTCGGGTTGGTTGCACAGGGGCTTGTTCGGTGGGAATTACCAGTTCCCACCGAACCGCCCCGCCGCCTCGCCAAGAGCAATACATCTACCTGCCATGCTCCCGACTCGCCCTTGCAGGCAGTCTTGCGCCCCGCCGTCCGGCGGCTTTCAACAGCGGGGCGTGCTTCTCTTCTCATAGCCGTCCCCCATTTCTTCCTTTGTCTTCCTTATCTTACGCTTTTATCTCTCCGTGTCAAGATGTATCTCGGATAAACCTCCAGAAATTCCTCGCGCGGCCGCTTGACACTGACAGGATTAGCTGATAGCATGTATCAGAATGGAGGGTGGATCAATGAGCGATGCCAGCGACCATAAAAAAGCGAGGGTTCGGAGCCCTGCTTATCCGGCAGTGAACTTGAAGGAGGCGATTGACAGGGCGAAGGCGGTCTATCGTCACGAAAAACGGGCCGCTGCGCCGGTGGCTGTCGTTTCTGGACATTGGGGACTCGACATAAAAAGTAGCGGTGCGCTGCGTCTTATCGCCGCCTTGAAGCAATTCGGGCTTCTTGTTGAAGAAGGAAGCGGCGAAGACCGGAAGGTGCGGCTATCGGACCGAGCATTGGACATCTTGCTTGCCGAATCGGACGAGTCGCCGGACCGCATTGCCGCGATTAAAGCGGCAGCGCTGTCCCCAAAGATTCACCGAATGCTCTGGGATTCAAACAATGGAAACCTTCCATCCGACGCAACGATCAAATCCCATCTCGTGCGAAAACTTGAATTTAACGACGCCCATGTAGACAAGTTTATCAGGGAGTTTCGGTCAACGATTGAGTTTGCAAAGCTTGAATCGTCTGATATAATCCCGTCAGCTGGCGTTTATGATGATCTCTCTGGCGTCCCGGATTACGATGAGAACAACCAGCAAAAGGGCCAGCAGCGGAGGCGACCCGTGCAAGCTGGAATGACCGAAGACGTGCTCAACCTCCCTGAAGAGGGGCAAATCCTCATTCAAATGCCGGAAGAGCTTAGCCAAGCTGGATTTGAGGATTTCCAAACGTGGTTGGAACTTATCATCCGCAAGGCGAAACGGTCGATTCGGACAGAGGAAGAACACGAGAATAAAGGAAAAGGCTAGCCTGAGTAGGTTGGCCTTTTCAGCGTTTCCTGCCGCTACTCTCCGATGCTTTGCTAGGCGCGTCGCCGTGAACGTCAATCGTTACAAGCCCAGTCGATTCCTTACAGAACGGCCCTATTCCTTACAAAGCGTCCATTCACTGCAAAGCCGCGGAAAACAGTGTGTGGGGTGTAATGCAAGCAATCCATTTCTCGTGCGGCCGTGCCCGCTGCCGGAGCGCTACTTCCCCTGCACCAACGCCTTGAACACCTGACACAGAATCGGCGCCGTCTCGGGGCCGACGCTGTTGCTTTCCCCGTACTGCGGCTTCGTCCGCCCGTAGCAAAACGGCGGCTTCTCGTCCCATTGCCGTTTCGGAATGATGTAGCCGATCTCGTCGTTGGCCAGACCGACGATCATGCGATGCGGCCCCTTTAGCTGTTTGTAGATCGCCGGCTCGATCGGCGCGTCGGGAAAATCGGCGCCGGGGTCAGGCGGGTCCTGCACCTTGTCGAGCACCAATTCCGGATAGATCTCGCCGGGGATGGCGGCAATGTCCAGGTCGCCGAGCTTTAGCCAAGCCGTCTCGGTCCGCATGCACGACCGCTTGGTGAATTCCTTGGCGTCAAGCGCCTCGGCGTTATACGGGTCGCCGGTCCAAAGGTAGGCATCGCGCGTCAAAATGCCGATCTGCCGGCCCATCTGGTAGTGCTTGTTGTCAAGCGGGATGAAGAACTCCTTGCTGCGCGCCTGAAGCGGCGTCAGCTCGACGGGCTTGGCGTCCTTCAAGGCGCGCTCCGCCAGTTCGCCGACGAGGCGTCCGTAGCGCTCCGTCTTTTCGACGGTGCCGTCGGCCAGCATCTTACCGCTTTCGTCCTTGATCTCGACGTTGAGCGACGTCATGAGGCCGCCGACGGTGCCCGTGAGGTATACAACCGGGCACTGGTGCTTCTCACGAAGGTGCTTCACTGTGTAGCCGACGTAGTCCGCCGTGATTTCCGTGTTTTTGCTGCCCATCGTCTCCGGATGGCAATTCCACTGCACAACAATGCCGGTCGTTTGCTTCTTGTCGTCGGTGAAGCGTAGCGCCACCAGTTCATCGTGTTTGATAAACGGCTCGCGGCCATCGTGAAGCAGCTCGGGCGCTCGTGCCGCGCCGATTTGCGCGCTGACGGGTTTCGCGGCGGCGTCCGCCGACTTCACGGCCGCGACGACCTGTTGTTCGACATGGCGGAGGTAATCCTTATCGACGCCGCTCGTCCACGCATTCGGCCCCCAAAGACCGAGCGTATCCGGCCCTTCGTGGTTGTGTGTGCTCGTGAGAAGCACGTAGGTGAAATCACGCAACTGCTGCCGCACACGGAGCACATTCGGGTGGAAAAAGCCGACGAGATCGACAGAGGCCAAAGTGATCTTTTTGTCACCGCTCTTGAAAACGACCGCGCGCGCCATGAGCGGATCGTGAACCTTCGTCGCCTTGCGGTTCGGACCAAAGCCGGCCATGAAAACCGGCCTGTCGCCGAGCGCGGGCGTGATGTCCGCCTCGCCGAAACCGACCTGAAGAGCGCTCGTGCGGACATCAGCGGCGGCCTCACCGCGGAAGGCGTGATGAACGCAGAGAAGACACAAAAAGAAGCCGAGAAATGCGAAACGCTTTCCATGCATTGTTGTGGTCTCCAAGTTCTCTTCTGTGCGTCCCTCTGTGTCCTCTGCGGTGAGCTCTCTTACGCTTTCGCCTCGCATTCACGCATCGTGCGGATGCTCTCCCGCGCGATGGTCTCCGGGTCGGGCAAATAATCGAAGACCTCTACGGATACCCAGCCGGAATAGCCGCTCTGCTTCAGCGCCTGGAAGATTGGCACGAAGTCGGTATTGCCGAAGCCGGGGCCGCGGCGATTCGGATCGTTGGCGTGAAAGTGGCCGGCCCGCGCGGCGTATCGCCGGATCAACTCCGGCGCCGGCGCCTCGTCCGTTGCCATCGCCTTCACGTCGAGGTGCAGGACGAAATTCGGATGGCGCATGCGATCGAGCAGCGCCACTGCTTCGGCACACGTGTTGATGAAATCAGCCTCCGGCGGCGACAGCGGCTCGAGACAGAGCTTCACGCCGCAATCCGCGATGCCGGGCAAGGCCCGCTCGAAGGTGTCGGCGGCGTAGTCGGTCGCCTGAGCGCGCGTGACGCCGGCGGGAATGCGGCGCTGCGCCGGCGAGCCGAAAACAAGCAGATCGCCGCCCAGATCACGGCAGCCGCGCGCCAGCTCGACCAGGTACTCGGCCGTCCGTTTGCGCACGTGCTCGTCGGCCGAAGTAAGCTGCAAACCCTCCGTCTTCGCGAGCAGCCAATGCAGTCCGATGATGCGCAAGCCGCAATCTTCGGCCTGTACGCGAAGCTCGCGCCGCCTGTCGGCAGTAACATCCGTGATTCGCGGCGCGAGTGTGAACGGCGCGATCTCAAGGCCTTCGTAGCCTAGCTTCGAGACGAGGCGACAGACGCGGGGGTGGTCCCAGCGTTCAAAAGTCTCGTTGCAGATGGCGTAACGCATTGGCGGTGTCACTTCGTTTCGACGCGGACCTCGTCAACGCGTCCCTCGGGACTCTGAATGGTCAACACCACGGGGCCGGTGTTCGCCTCCATCTCGCGATAGAAATCGGCGGGTGTCTGAATATCGCGGTGATTCACTTGGGTGATGACCTTGTCGGGCTGAAGGCGGGCGGTATCGGCGGGGCTGCCGGGCAGAACCTCCCGCACGACGACGCCGGACGGCACGCGTAGGCCCCGGTAACGCTGGGCGAGGATGCTGGCGTAATCCACGCGCAGGCCACGTGGCGCCGGCGGTCGATTGGAGGCAATCATTTTTCCAGCCACATAGAATTTGGCCAGCCGGGCCTTTGTGTGCAGGTTCGGTCCGAAACCGCCGTGCTGATATTCGATCTTGACCTCGGAACCGGCGAGCGCGACGCCGATGTGCAGGAAGAGGTCGTCCAGCTCGTACACTAGCTCGTCGTTGATTTTGAGAATGCGGTCGCCTGGTTGCAGACCGGCGTGGTGCGCCGGCGAATTAGGTGTAACGCCAATGATGGTCACGCCCGCGAGAGAGGGTCCCTGATTACCGCTTACGCCTAGGAAACCGTACTCGATTTCCTTCCCTTGGCGCAGTTGCTCGACAATCCGCTTCATCGGTGCGTTGAGCGGCAAAGCGAATCCACCGGGGGTCTCGCTCCCGCTGATGGCAGCCTGCGCGGTCGTCAGGCCGATCAACTCGCCGTTGAGATCGAGCAACGCCCCGCCGCTGCACCCGTTGTTGAGACGCGCATCGACTTGCAAGAGCGTGCCGACATGATCGAGGGTCCGCTTGTTGAGGTCTGTCTCGTTCACCGCCCGGCTGCCGCGGCGGCGGACGTTGCTGACGATGCCCCACGACGCGCTCGGGCTGCCGTCACGGAAGCCGACAGCGAACGGGTACGCGATGGACATAACCTCGTCGCCTTTTTCCATTGCACTGGCATCGCCGATTTTGATCGCCGGCAGCGGCAGAAGTTTCGCGGACCGATCCTCGATGACGCGCAGCACGGCCAGATCGCTGCGCGGGTCGGCGGCGTGAATATCCGCATAGCAGCCTTTGCCGCTTGGAAATCGGAGAAAGATCTTCGTCGCGCCGTTGATGACGTGATTGTTCGTCAGGATCAATCCCTTTGGATCGATCACGACGCCGCTGCCGTAACTCTCAGGAACTGCAGTCGAGAGGTCGAGCTTGAGGATATCGACGTCCTTCGTTTGCGCGTTGGGCAGGTTGAAACTGCCCAGCCGGCCGTTGCTCTCCGACACAGGGCCGGCGTTAAACAGACGGGCATATCGGTCGCTGCGGGAAACGAGGACGCAGCAGACCGCGGGCTCGGCCCGCTTGATCGCATCCTTGCGCAGACGCTCGATCTGGAGACGTGGGTCGTCGCCGCCCGCCGCGATCAATTCTGCACACAAAAGAACGGCGAGGGCGACAGCCCCCATGTGGCAGCGCATGCGACGCGATCCTCTG
This sequence comes from Gemmataceae bacterium, assembly GCA_041499805.1. GTDB lineage: Bacteria > Planctomycetota > Planctomycetia > Gemmatales > Gemmataceae > JBGQKZ01. The sequence continues at coordinate 139,284 of JBGQKZ010000004.1, read as the reverse complement.
GGCAAAAACACCGAAGGGGTTGGGAGCCGCGAAACTTCCCAACCTTCTCGTTTTATCGCACGTCAGCGGCCATTTCCAGTCACGGCGACTTCGCGCCTCATCAAACGGGGACTTGGACCGAAGAACGGCGCTCCTCCTTGTCCTTCGACGGCAGTACGTCGGTATCTTCGCGTGTGAAGCGATGATACCCGAACGCGGAGAGCCGCCAAAGCACGACGGCGGCGACGGCCGTACACAGAATCGCCGTCACAAGCCAAAGAAAACGGAACACGGGTACGTTCACGTCGCCAAGATTGTTCCGCTCCAACCACGCCTCCAGCCACACGAGGCTGATGAGCAGGCCGTTGTGGATCAAGTGAAACAACATCCCGGGGAACACGCTGCCGGTGCGGATCGCCAAGATCGCGAGCACCACGCCGAGCAGGAATGCCGGCAAGAATTGGAACACGTTCATGTGGTAGAGGGCGAACATGAAGCTGGAGAGCAGGATAGCGGTCCACGGTCGGAAGCGGCGCCGCAGTCCGCTCAAGAGGAAGCCGCGGAACGCCAACTCCTCGCAGACCGCGGGTAAAAAGGCGATCACCAACGCGTATTGCCAGGCCGTTGCGGAGGGACCACTGCCGAGCGAGCGCAGGCCATCCGTGAGCGGACTGCGTTCCGTGAGCATCTGCGTCAGGTCCGGGAAGCGGTCGATGATCCACAAGGCCAGACCGGCAAGCGGCGGCAACAGCAGCAACGCCAGCGGCGCCGCCACGAGGATGCCCTTCCAGGTCGGCAACCGTAAAGACAATCCTTGCCGCGGCCGGGTCGTCAGAAGCAACGCCATCAGCAGCGGCGGGGCGGCGACGAACGCGAGATAGCTCACGCCAATCCGCGCGGGGACAGCCAGTCGCTCGCCGAAGCCGAACGACAGCCAGCGCAGCGTGAGAATCAGGCCGAAGCAGAAGAGCGCTTGCCCCGCGCTTGGCACGGCGTCCTTGTCGCGAAACAGCCGCTGCACCCAAAGCCGCACATCTATTCGCTCCGCCTCGCGGAACAGCACCTCTTCACGCTGGAATTGATCGACGGCCCAGCGCAGCGCGAGCCAGCTATACAGAACAATTGGCGCCAGCACGGGCACGAAATAAAACCACGGCACCTGGTCAAGCGACGCGGCGCTCATCAACCGTTGCAGCAAAAGCGCTACGCCGGTGACCGGCACGAGGCTGTAGAACGGGCTCAACTCCACGCCGGGGGCGAGCGTCAGGAAAATCAGCGGCATCGTCACCAGAAAGAGCGGCATCAGGTAGTACTGGCCTTCCTTCGAGGAGCGCGCGTAGGCGCCGATGGATAGACAAAGGGCGCTGAAAAACGCCGACAGCGGCAGTACCAACACGACGCACCAGATGAGCGCCGAGGCACGAAGCGCCTCGTGCGGCAGTTCGGCGCTGAATTGCCACGTCGTCAGCGCCATGCTCGCCAGGTTGAGCAGCGCCGTGGCCGCGCTGAAGACCCAGATCGCGAGGAATTTGCCGTAGACGATCTCCTCGCGACTCGCGGGGCTGATGAGGAGCGTCTCCATCGTGCCGCGTTCCTTTTCGCCGGCGCACAGGTCAATGGCCGGATAAAGGGCGCCGGCGAGCGACCACATCACGAGAAGGAACGGGAAGATGCGGATCATAAGGTCGAACAACCCCTTGGCCGCGACCTTCCCGGACGAGCCGCCGTCTTGAACCTGCACCTCGAAGGGCTCATCGAAATCGACCGGCAGCCCCTGACGGAGCAGGCGAATCTCCGCCAGCCGCTTTTTCCATTTGCCAAGCGCCCCGCGCACGCGCGCCGCGATCATCCGCGAGCGATCGTCGTCCTCGCGGGCCATCAGGTAGATTACGGGCCGACCGCTTTGAACTTGTGTGTGAAACTGCGGCGGGATCAACAACAGCAGATCGACCTGGCGGCTCTCCAGCGCTTGGATCGCCGCGGGCGGCGCCTGGAACCCGCTTTCCGGATTGGACGTTTCCCACTCGGGCGCGTCGAGACGGGTCAAGACCAACAAATCGGCTTCTTCCGAGGAATCGAAGTACGCAGCCAGAAAACGGCCGCGATTGCCTTCAAACGCGAGCAACGGAGGGAATTCATTGCCGCGTATCATCCGGCTTGACTCGACCAACACGAGCGCCCCCGCGGCTTGGTCCACGCCGCCGTTCGGGGTCCAGGCCAACCACGCGGCGACGGCGAGCGGCTGGACCTCCGCACGCTCCGGACGCCACGACGGCAGGTTTTCCGCGCCCACGACGCCGACCGACCCCTGTTTTTTCAGGAATCCAAGCGCGAACTGTAAAACGCCCACGCCCAAGATGGGGTAAAGGAGCACGGGCAACACCGCGATCATGAACAGCGTGCGCCGATCGCGCAGTTGATCGCGAAGCTCGCGGAGCCAGATCAGGCGGATAATGGACCAACGCATGAAGTTCGTTCCGTTGATGTTTGTCGCTGTCCTTGATCCGCCGCAGCCAGAAATCATGCATGCACGAGAGAATTTTAGCCCGGATTTACCTTTCCCGGAGTCAGCTGGCGGTTTTGCGGGCAATGAATGAATGCACGCCTATCGACCCATAACCACCGTTAACGACCGGAAAACCGAAAAGGTCCTAAAACGGTGGTTATCCATAAGTTACTTGATTGCACGATGTTGTGGTGCGCCAAGTGTCATTTCCTTTCGAAGTGACCCAATTTATCCGACGTATGTCCTTGCCGCTTCAAAGGTAATGGATTCGGGCGTCGTCCTTCAGGGCGGCCTCCGGCAGCTGACCGTCCCCATGCCGGGGAGACGTGTAGTATACATAAGTATCTGTAATTCTGCTAGTCCAAAATAAAGCGCGCTGCGAGGGCGGACGCCGGTTTTTCGCCGTGCGACCGCGCGACGGGCGATTGCTACGGAATTCCAAATTCGTGGTGCGTGATCGCCGCCGCAGGCCAATGGAGCAGCAGCAGGCGTTTGAAGTGATAGTCGCCGCCGATGTTGTAGCCGCGAATCGGCCCCAGCATGTTCTCGCGGGCGCGATGCGTGTGCCCGGAAAAGACAAACGGAATGCGGTCGGCGTGGGCGCGAAGTAGTTCTTCCAGCGTACGGTTGCCGCTGAAAGCGTCCCAGAGGAGGCCGTCGAGCGACGGCGGCTGTTCCGGCCGGGGGAAGCTTAGGCCGTGAAACGCCGGGTGATGCGTCACGACAAGCACGTGTTGAAATGCTTGCAACGCGGTTTGCAAATGATCGGCGAACGCAGCCGTCACCTGTTGCGTGAACTGTATGTCATCGAGCGGCCAGCGCACGAAATTGGCGTCGTTGTGGCGGCCGCGCGTAAAATGCTTCGTTTCTAATCGATCCAATTCATCTGGATACTTCTGTTTCAACGTGTCGAGCGACCAGGAGTAGTCGTACCAATTCATCGTGCCCGCGATCGCCAGACCGGCTTCTGGCAGGAACAGGGCTCCGTGATCGAGGTAGTGAAAGTCATTCCGGGCCGCGCTTGCGGACAAGTAGTCCCGATAGACCCGCAGCGAGTCGCCGCGTGCGTCGTCGGCTGCCACCCAGATGTCATGGTTGCCTGGGACCAGAGCCTTGCGGCACGGCAGATGGCGAAAAAGTTCCAGGCACTGATCGAAATGCTCGCCCGCGCCGATGTCGCCCGCCAATACGAGCACATCGGGCGGTTGTTGCTGCAAGAACGCGAGCATGGCGCCCGTGGCCGCATCGCCGGCCGGACGAATGCCCCAGTGCAAGTCGGCAGTGATCGCCAGGCGAACCTTCATGCGCCGCGTCTCATGGTTTGTGAATCGGAAGGACTCAGACGAGTTGCAACGTCCCGCGCGTGACGCCGAGTTGGTTCAGCGCCTGCAAACGTCGCCAGGTCAGGCGACCGTCTTCGAGGCCGGCAATGACGCGGGCGTAGCGATCGAGCAACGGACCGACTTGGTCCGGCGACTCACGCAGCAATTCGATGCGAAAGTGCCGCAGTCCGAGCGCCCGCATCCGCGGCAGGTATTCCGCCGCCGACTGCGCGACGGAATTGAACACGGTGTTGCGACAGCCGGTGTCGGCGACGACGGGGAAATCGGCCCCGACGCGATCGCGCAATTCCACTTGATGCCGGTCGCACGGCCGGCCGCAGTCCCGCCAATCTTTGCCCGAAGACAAAAACGCGGCGAATACGCAATGCTCCATGTGAAACATCGGCATGTGCTGGTGGACTACCACTTCGAAGCGCGCCGGGTCGATATGCCGGAGCATCGCGGTGAGCTGCTCCCAATTCAAGTCGTAACTGGGCGTCAAGCGTGCGAGGCCGTGGCGAAGGAACAGATCGGCCGTCAGTTCGTTCGCAACATTCAGCGAGAAGTCTCCGATCAACGGCAAGTTCGCGTGGGACTCGCAAAGGAGCGACAGGCCGGCAAGATTCCGCACGAGAACGGCGTCGGGACCGTAGCCCGCGATTTGGCGAAGTAAACCTTCTTCATGCGGCTTGATGACGCGCAGTGTCGCCAGCCCGATAGGCGTGTCGGCGGCGCGGGCGCGCTCGACCGCTTCTCGATAGCGGCGGATGTCCTCAAAATCGCAATAAACCATTGCCGGCCGAGCCAGCGGCGCTTCCGGTTGCCAGGCGAGTACGGCGTCAAGCTGGCCAAGCGTGCGCGCAAGGACGTACAGGCTGGCGGGAGCATTCCCCCCACTCGTTCCCGGATCGATCGCTTCGCGCAAGTTCTCCAGTGCGGCGGGCTCCGCGATGACGTGACTTGTCGGGCGCGTGCAAAGCGCTATTAACTTCTCGACCGCTTGGCGACGGAGGTTGTTTAGGACGCTTTTCGGTACGAGCACCGCGTCCGGACAGTCGATCGCGACCTCCTCCAACTCGAACGGTGTGTCCCCGAGGCGGCCAAATTGTTCGCGCAGCAATTCTACCGTGAGAGGATGTTTTCGTGCCAACTCCAGCGGCCCGTTCCAGAAGACACGCACCTCGGCGCCACCGGACGCGCGCACCGTAACCCGCAAAGCTTCACCGACTTTGCCGGAGACAAGAACCACCAGTGGAGTCCGTCGCGTGGGTTTGTCTTCTGCGTACGTGCGGGCTAACCGGCGCCGGAGGGCCGGGTCGTCGGTCTTCCACACGGCACAGCCAATCGAGACAGCGGCCAGGTTGACATCGCCGCGGCCGAACGTGAGTTCCACGTGCCTGCGAACAGCGACCGACAGACCGGCGGCGGGCTTCACGGCATAGATGCGCCCGCCTTGTTCATCCTGTTCGGGCCGGCCCTCGTCGAATACGACGCCGTCGCCTGCTTTGACGAGGCGTGGGTTATCCTCCGCCAACTCGACACTGACGCCGCGGGCCGTCTTCCCTGTCACGATGCCAACCCGCACGCCGCGGCTCTTCGGAAATCTCCCCTGCACCAACATTTGATGATTCACGCCGCTCAAAAACCCGTGCGTCAAACCGCGCGAGAAACTCTGGGCCAAATCGAGCTCTTCTTGCCGTGACAACGCGAACGCCTTTTCTTCCAGTGCGGCATCAAGTGCTTTGCGATACGTCTGCGTGGTGCCGGCGACATACTGAGCGCTTTTGAGCCGCCCCTCGATCTTGAAACAGCGCACGCCGAGCTTGACGAGCGGATCAATGAGGTCGTAGGCAGCGAGGTCTTGCGGGCTGAGCAGATACGCCCGGTCGCCGAGTTCGCGGCGCTGGCCATCGACAAACATTTCGTAGGGCAGCCGGCACGCCTGGGCGCACTGACCGCGATTCGCCGAGCGACCGCCGAGGGCTTCGCTTGTCAGACACTGACCGCTGTAGGCGACGCAGAGGGCGCCGTGGACGAAGACTTCCAGCGGCACGTCGGTTTGCCCGGCGATGCGTTCGATGTCGGGAATCGCCAGCTCCCGGGCCAGGATGACGCGCTCAACGCCGAGGCGCTTCACGAACTCGATGCCGCGTGGCTCGGTGAGCGTCATTTGCGTCGAGCCGTGAATCGGCAGGTCGGGCGCCAGGCGGTGGAGCAGCCGAGCCAGGCCCAGATCTTGCACGATCACCGCGTCGGCCCCGGCGTCCGCGATGGCCGTGAGAAAGCGGACCGCCTCGGGCAGCTCATCGGAGAAAATCAGCGTGTTGAACGTCACATAACCGCGAACCTGGCGGTTATGAAGATAGTCGAGAACCTCCGGCAGTTCCTCGAGAGTGAAATTCGCGGCCCGATGGCGGGCGTTGAAATTGGACAGGCCAAAGTAAACGGCATCGGCGCCGTTGGCGACCGCGGCGCGCAACGCTTCCCAATCGCCGGCGGGTGAAAGCAATTCAGGACGCGAGTTCGCGACGAAAGCGGCCATGTCGTCTCGGAACACGTTGCGGGGCAAGACTTTTCATTATAGCAATGAGCTATTCTCAAGAATGGGAATGGATTTCTTTCATTTCACATGACGTACACCTTGCGCGCAATTTCGCGAGGTCGTGAAATCCACTTCACAAAACGGCCTGGGGCTGAGCGTAGGTCTGGGTCGCCGCGGGACGAGGCAGCGGCGGCGTCAACCACGCGCTAGAAATCGCCGGATGAGAGGATTTCATTGCCGGCGTAAGTGGAGAGCGCCCGGTAAACGTCCGGACGAATTCCTTGTGGAATGAAGCGCACCGCTCCATCGCAGAACAGGAAATTGCAACCGCCGGAATGCAGGCTGCGAAAGCCGCTGATGCGGTCGCGGCCGGAGGCGTTGTCGCCGCGCGGATCGTTCCCAAAGATCGTTGGAGTGGCGGGGCGGCGGTTCATCGGCTCGTCGCGCGGATCGTTGGGCAAGCCGTATTGTGCCGTCACGGCGAAGACCGAGCCGTACCACGGGTGGTTCCGGTCGCCGACGCCAGCGGCGCTCCACGATTGATCGATCAGCGCGGTCTGCCCGGTGAGCGGATCGATCGCCGGCTGCGCGGGATTATCGAGGTCCGCGACAAGATACCAGCGGTTGCCGCCCGTGGCCTCGCCCATCGCGATCGTGTTGCTCGTGCCGTCGCTGATCTCGGTGAGTCGCAGTCCCTGCCCGTCGCCCGGCGGTCGGATGTGGAAGACGCCGCGGACTTCGAGCGGGATACGGCCCCAATCTTGATGCAAAGCCCCATTCGACCCGCGGCAGAACGCGTAGTCGCACGCGGCGGCCCACGGCGGCAACGGCGTGCCCCACTCGGCGGCGATCGCTTCCAGGCTGATCGAGCCATTGTCGCGATTGCTCGGACAATAGAACAACTTCACGGCCGTGCCGACTGCATCGTAATTGACAGTCTGATACCACGGCACGTCGAAGTGGTAGATGCGCCAGGTGTTGTCCTGTTCAAGAAATGGCAACAGCAGCGTAAAGCCGCTCGCCTCGGCGTCGCTGATATTGGATTGCGAGCAGATCATGCCCGGCGGCAGCGTCTGGTGGACCGCGTGATAGTTGTGAAGAGCCAGGCCCAGTTGCCGCAGATTGTTGAGGCACTTCACCCGGCTTGCGGCCTCTCGGACCTTTTGCACGGCGGGCAAGAGCAGCCCCATGAGCACGCCGACGATGGAGATCACGACGAGCAACTCAACAAGCGTGAAGCCGCGGCGACGCATGGGAAGAACCTCTGTCAACATGACCGACAGAATTCCGGTCGGAATCCTCGCCATCCATTGTTATTCTATTGAGAAGCGCTCCGCAGCGTCGTGAGGAAGATCACATGAAGCAGCGCGCACGCAAGTTGCCGAAAAGCGTCAAGATCGTCATTGAGAAACACCGGGACGGCTATGTCGGCTACCCGCTTGGCCTCAAGGGTGTAGTTGTAGGGGAAGGGGGAACATATGAAGAAGCGCTCGCGGATGTGAAGTCCGCCGTGCATTTTCACGTGAAGACATTTGGTAGAGATGCCTGGGAAGAAGGTTCGCCGGTACTAGAGGCATTCGTTGCCGAAGCGGAGGTCGCTGGCTGATGGCCAAATTCCCCGTAGACGCGCCGAAAGCCCGGGTGTTGAAGGCGCTCGGTCGTCTGGGGTTTCGAATTGTCCGTGAACGCGAGCACGTTTCGATGATCCGGGAGAATTCGGACGGTACGCGAACGCCTCTGACGATGCCTAATCACCAGCGACTCAAGGCCTCTACGCTGCGCGCCATCTGCCGGCAGGCAGGGATCAAACGCGAAGACTTCCTCCGCGCTTATCGAGGTGACCGCCCATGAAGGATTACCACATCAACGTCTTCCATAGCGAGGAAAACGACGGCTACATCGCCGACATCCCGGACTTGCAGGTTTGTTCGGCGTTCGGGTCAACCACGGAAGAGGCGGTTCGCCAAATCGAGGTCGCCAAGGCGGCGTGGCTGAAAGCGGCCAAGAAGGAAGGCAAGCCGATCCCCGAACCACGGTATCGGCCTGCCATTTATCAAAGCCTGCGCGGAGCGCTTTATGCGACCAAACATCGGCAAAATACTGCTGTTCTGCGCGCTGACCGCCGGGTGCAGCGGCAAGGCGCCTTATGAAGGGAAATCCACCGCCGCGCTCGCCAGCATGCTGCGGGACAGCGATCCGGTGGTCCAGGTGCAAGGCGCCATCGGACTCGCCAAGCTCGGACCCGAAGCGCGTGACGCCGCCCCGGAATTGGCCGCGGCTTTGAAAAGCACGCACACGCTGGTTCGCGAACAGGCGGCGCATGCCTTGGGACAAATCGGCGGCGACGCACGCGCGACCGTGCCGGCATTGACGGCGGCGCTCAGCGATCCCGAATGGTCCGTGCGCCGACATGCGGCGATGGCGTTGGGCAAGATGGGCAGGGACGCGCGGGACGCGATTCCGAAGTTGGAGAAACTTTCGCGCGATCCGGATCATCTCGTGCGTAAGGCGGCCGTGGAAGCGCTGGGAAGCATCCGGCGCTAAACCTGTAAACGCAATTCAACGAGCGCCGTCTCGCCGTTGCCTACCGCCTCGCGAACCGCCGTCTCGAACGTCGCTTCTGTATCCGCGAGCCAGTGCCGCACGCCGAAGGCACGAGCGAACAGCCCAAAATCGGGATTGAGGATATCGACGCCAAGAAACCGATTCTCATACCGCCGGGCTTGGATCGCCTTGATGAGCGTTAGGCTGCCGTCATTGACGACGACCACGATAATCGGCAGTTTCTCCTGCACCGCGGTGGCCAATTCCATGCCGCACATTTGGAAGCAGCCGTCGCCCGCGACGGCAATGACGGTCCGCTGCGGAAATGCCACCTTCGCCCCCAGCGCCGCGGGGATGCCGAAGCCCATCGACACCGCGCCGGCCGGGTGCAAAAACGTTCGCGGTTCGTAGACGGGAAATTCGACGAGCATGCGATACGCGAGTTGGGTCACGTCCGCGACGGCGATGGCGTCCCGCGGCAAAGCGCGGCGCATGGCGGCACATAAGTCCATGCCCGCGAGCTTCCACGGTTCGCGTTTCGCGTCCGCGGCTGCCCACGAGGGCCGTTTCTTCTCCGGCAAACGTTCCAGCAATGCTTCTAAAGTCAGCCGGGCGTCCGCATGAACGCCGAGCGTTGCGGGGTAATGCCTGCCGAATTCCCCGGCGTCGACGTCGATTTGGGCCAGTGAAGCGGGCGGCTTCAACGCCCACGTCCCCGTGGCGACCTGCGAGAATCGACAGCCAATCGCGAGCAAGCCGTCCGCGTCGGCGAAGAGCGGCGACATCAGCGGGCCCATGTCGGTGGCGTCCGACGTGCCGCGCCGCCACGGCAGGCCGGCGGCGAGCGGATGGTCATACGAGAGAGCGGACTTGCCCATTAACGTGTGAAATACCGGCGCGCCCAGCCGTTCCGCAACGTCGGCGAGCACGCGTCCCGCGCCCGCGCTGACAACGCCGCCGCCCGCGAGGATGAGCGGTTTGCGCCAGCCCGCCACGAGTCGCGCCAACGCTTCCACGTCTCGAACCGCTGGGAACCGCGGCATGATATTTGTCGGAAGCAGCGGCGGCGTCTGCGTCAGCGGCGCTCGCAAAACGGCGCCGAGCGCTTCAAAGAGAATGGGCCCGGGGCGGCCCTCGGTGAGCGTCCCCCAGACGCGGTCCAATTCGCCGAGGAGCTGATCGGGTTGCTCCACGCGAACACACTCCTTGGTGAACGTGCCGCATGCGGCGAGCTGGTTATTCTCGTGATAGTAGCCCGAACGCGGATCGCGGCTCGGCACCTGGCCGCTGATTAACAAAAGCGGGATGGAATCGGAAAACGCGGTCAAGAGCGGCGTCGCCGCGTTGAGCACACCGGGTCCGCAGACCGCCAGCGCCACGCCCGGTTTGCCGGTTGCGCGCGCATAGCCGTCGGCCATGAAGGTCGCCGCTTGCTCGTCGCGCGCGAGGACGTGACGGATTGCCGGTTCGCGGGCGAGTGCGTCGTAAATCGGCGTCGTCTGGCCGCCGGGGTAGCCGAAGATCACGCGGACGCCGTACTCTTTGAGACGGCGGATGAGCAAGTCGGCTGCGGACGTAGCCACACGAATCCTCTCTGTATCTGAATCGCACGATTCTTACTTTCGCGCTACCGCTTTCCTGACCGCGTCTTGAAGTGACGGCACGTAATGTCGGTACTCGTAGTACGGTCCGATGGGCTTGATAGCGACAAATTCCTTCTCGGGTTGCGTGGCAATGGTGTTCAGGTCGGCTTCGAAATCAATGACAACGCGCTCGCGCACAACTTTTGCTCCCTTTGGCCAACGGTCGGATAACCTATCTGACACCTGCAATGTCTCCAGTTCTTCCCAGTCACGCGGCCAACGACCCGATGTTGTCACAAATTCCTCGGTAACGCCGACAGCAAGGATTGTTGCGTGATGAGTCTTCTCCGCTTCGACGGATGTCGCGAGTCCTTCGTAAACCATCCAGGCGCCGACCGCGAGCGCCGTGAACATCACCGACAAAAAAGCACCTACTAGGATGCGCTTTAGGCATCGGCCCGACGTCTTCGCGGTGTCAACTGTGACGGTCATGCCCGCCCCGGCGCTCTGAGTGTTACTTGTTTCGTACTTGTTCAAACAGAAACACACCGCGCTTGTTCGCAGTGATAATGTCGGGCAGCCCGTCCCCGTTGATGTCGGCCACCGTAAACTGTGTGCCGATGCCCGATGCGTCGTCAATCTTGTGCGGCGTGAACGTCGTCACGCCGTCGCGGCCCTTCTTCGCCTCGAACCAGTAAAGGAAGGCCGGCTTGTCCGAGCCGGGCTCGTTGCGGCCATGGGACCACCAGCGCTTGCCGGTGACAAGGTCTTTCAGACCGTCGCCGTTGATGTCGACGAAATGAAGGGCGTGCGTTTCGGAAAAGAAGTCACGGAAGGTCGATGAGGTGAACAGGTCGTTCTTCAAGAACGTCGGTTCGCCGTTGGGGCCGGGGCGTTGTTGATGCCACCACATGCCGAATTTGTGGGCGGAGGTGCTGATGATGTCGGCCTTACCGTCGCCGTCGAGGTCGAAGGCGTACATGTCCGAACAAGCCTCGCCGAGGTTGGCGGGATGGAATTTCCAGTAAGTCCCGTTCGGCGGCCCGGGCCTACGAGTGTCTGCGGGTTGTTCCCACCAGCCTTCGGTGCAAATCACGTCGAGGCGGCCGTCGCCGTTGACGTCGCCGACGCCCAAACCGTGCGAGAAGCGGCGCGTTCCCTTCTGCTCCTTGCCCGGCGCGCTCGGCGGACTAATGGGATGCATCTCCCAGAACTGCGTCGGGTCCTTGCCGGGCGTAAACCACGCCATCTGGCCCTGATCTTCAGTCGTCGCTAACCGAAAGCGCTCCTCCGGCCCTTGAATCAGCTTGTTCACCGGCTGAAAGCCCATGACGAGCACGCGCTTTCCGGCGCCGAACAGGTCCACGAACAATGGCGTCTCGTTGCAAGCGCTCGGCCAGATCACGTGCTCCTTCCAGGCCCCCGGTTGTCCTTTCGGGTTCTCGTACCAGTACGCCGGCTTACCGGGGAAGCCGATGACGATTTGATCCGGCCAACCGTCGCCGTTGATATCTTCGGCCCAGCAGCACATGCACTCGCTGTAGCTGGACAGTCCGTCGCTGTAGTCGCCGACTTTGCGGATTGGGTGCATTTTCCAGTCGGGCGCCTCGTACCAAACATCGCCCACCAAAATGTCCATCTTGCCGTCGCGGTTCACGTCGGCGATGGCAACCCCTTCCGACCGGAACTTTTTGTCAATAGTTGTCTTCTTCCAAGTGATCGCCGGAGTGGCCGGAGTGTCCGCCGGAATCGCGGGAAGGGCATAAGCCAGTAGGAGCAGGAAGCCAAGCAAACACAGGAAAGCACGCATGCGGGAGTCCTCGGTGGGGCGAGTCGGGAAGGTTATGCGGGGTCTGAGGAAGATTATGCGGCGTAACCGGCTAGACTGCAACTGCCAGCGGCACGCAAAAGCCAGGGGCCTTGCATTCGCGTAGCACGACGGAGAATATCTTGGCAGTTTTGCCCTGGAGCGGCGAACAGTGTAGAATGGCAATGGTTAAGAATGGAGAGAAGTTCTCATCTCCCGCCTGCGGCAAGCGACGACGGGCCTTTTGAGGTGACGGATGAGTAAGCAACTGGTCGAGATCGTCTTGCCGCGGCTTGCCCAACGCTTGCAGCGTCAACTCAAACGCTATCGAGCCGGCGAACTGAGCGAGACCCAGTTCACCGAGCGCTTCGAAGGCTTGTTGCAAAAACAATACGCCTGGCTTTCCGACCGCGGCGTTCCGGAAGAAGAAGCTGCATTGGCGATTCACGGAGCAGTGCTCGTGCTCAGCGGTCCGGGTCTCCGGGCCGAGGCGGAAGAGACCGGCGTTCCGCTGGAAGTGGTGGAGCATCGGGCCGTGTGTGCGGCGGCGGCCGATATCGCGACGAACTATAACCTCGACGTCAGAGACACGACCAAACGCATTTCTACGATCCTCGCACGCTACGGCGAATGATTTCCAGCGCGCGGCCTCACGGATATTTCATGTTGTACTGATTCAGTTTTTTGCGCACCGTGGCGCGATTTAGTCCGAGCCACTTCGCCGCAGTCCAGCGATTTCCTTGCACGCGCCGCATGATCTCCGCGAGCAGCACCGGTTCGACGGCGTGCAGCATCTCCGCGTATAGTCCGGTCGGCGCTTCGGTGCCGCTCGTGCGCTCCGCAAGCCAATGACGCATATCCACGGCAAGTTGCGCGCCCGCGTCCGCCGCGGGAAGCGTGGGCGCCGTTGCCGGGAAGTGTGCCGGCAACAGCGGCCCCCCGCGGGCCACGATCGCCGCATGCTCCAAGGCGTTCCGCAATTCGCGAACATTGCCCAGCCACGGCAAGCTGTTGAGGAAGCGAACGGTTTCGGGAAGCAGCGGCAGCGCACGCGGCTCGAAGCGTTGCAGGAAATGCTGCGCGAGGAGCGGAATGTCGCCCGTTCGTTCCCGCAGGGGCGGCAAGTGTATCTGAAAGACGTTCAGGCGGAAAAACAGATCGTGCCGGAATTGCCCTTCCGCCACGCGGCGGCCCAGATCTTGGTGCGTGGCCGCCAGGATTCGGAGGTTGAGCTGCGCCGACTGGTTGCCGCCCACCGGCAGAATTTCGCTGTGCTCGAGAACACGCAGCAATTTGATCTGCACCGGCAAAGGAATGTCGGCCAGTTCATCGAGAAAGATCGTGCCGCCGTCCGCGAGCGACAGCAAGCCGGGCCGTGTCTGGGCGGCGCCGGTGAAGGCGCCCTTCACGTGGCCGAACAATTCGCTTTCGACGAGCGCGGGGTTCAGGGCGGCGACGTGAACCGGGAGGAAGGGGCGCTCCCGGCGTGGGCTATGCCGGTGCAGGGCGCGGGCGACGAGTTCCTTGCCGGCGCCGCTTTCTCCGGTGATGAGGACGCACGCGTCACGCGGAGCGGCGAGGGCGATGCGCTTGAACACCGTTTGCATCGCGGGGCTGCGGCCGATGATTTCGTCCGCCGCTCCAAAGGCAGGCGCTTCCGCCGCGCCGGCGGGCTGCGCCACGCGACGCTGTAACGCCCGGTGTACCGCTTCCAGAGCCTGATCGAGATCGAAGGGCTTGGCGAGATAATCGAATGCACCCCCTTCCACCGCGCGCACGGCGGTGTTGAGATTGCCGAACGCGGTAATAACAATGACCGGCGCATCCTCGGTTCGCCGGCGTAGTTCCTCCAGCGCGGTCAGACCGTCCATGCCGGGCAGGCGCACGTCGAGCACAATCGCGTCGGGACGTTGTTCTACGGCGAGACGCAGCGCCTCCTCGGCGGAAGCGGCGGTGTCAACCTGATGCCGTTCGGCGGTTAGCGCCCGTTTCAAAGCCCAACAGACGGCTTCTTCGTCATCAACGAGTAAGATGCGACTCACGAACGACTCCCAATGGTACTGGGCGCCCGAACCGCGAGTGAGGCAACCGACGCCCGCGTTCAGCGCGACGGGCTCCCCGCGTCGCGCGGCAGGGTGATGCGAAAACAGGTTCGGTCGTCTTCGCGCCGCCAGTCGATGCGACCGTGGTGCGCTTCGACAACTTGCCGCGCCACGGCGAGGCCAAGGCCGACCCCCTCCGGTTTGCCCGTCACGAATGGCTCGAACAAACGCTCCGCCACGGTCCGGGGTGGGCCCGGACCCGAATCCCAGACTTCAATCGTGCAATCGCCGTTTGTCTGCGGACACGTAAGGCCCACCTCAAGTGAACCGCCCGGGCCGGCCGCTTCCACGGCATTTGTTAGGAGGTTGAGCAAAACGTGCCCGAGTTGACTGGTATCGCCGACGGTACGCACGTCCCTCGCCGGCGGTTGCCATTGCAATGCGATGCCGGCGTGACGACACCGCGGCGCGAGTAATGAAACCGTTTCCGTAATTAAGTTGTTGAGCACGCAACTCTCTTGCGCCGGCAGTCCGGAACGGCCGAGATCGAGAAAGCGTTTGAGATTCGCTTCCAACAGCGACAGCTCGCGTAAGGCAACATCGAGCGTCTCGCGCTCCTCGCCGTTGCCGCATTCGCGTGCGTGAAGTTGCACGGCAAGGCGTGCGCCGGTCGCGCTGTTGCGTAGTTGATGAGCGAGCCCGCCGCTGACCTGGCCGAGGAGCCGCATGCGCTCGTTCTTCTGCACCGCGTCCTGCAACTGAGCCAGCCGCTGGGCCATTTCATTGACGGAATGGGCGAGGTCGCGCAGATCGTCATCGTGTCCGGCGAGCGGTACGGGGCGAAAATCGCCGGCGGCGATCAGGCGGGTCCGGTGCTCCAAATCGCGGACACGACGGTGCAGCCGCCGCCCCACACTCGCCGCCACGACGAGCGCCGCCAGACCCATGAAGCTGCCCACAGCCAGCGGCGGTTCCACGGCCCGCCACATGGCGTCGCGCCAGAGCGTCTCGGGATAGAGCGCGTAGAGCGTCGGGCCGCCGGAGCGGATGCGGATGCCGCTGCCAAGGTACGTTTGCCCCGCTGCCACGATGCGGGGACCGAGCCTTAGACTCTCCCAATGCTCGGCCACCGCCTCCGGAGGCGGCAATTCGTCCGGCGGGGGCGACAGCGTTCCGGACGCGCCGTCATCGGTGACGAGAACGAACTCCGCCCCGGAAAGGCCGCGCATGTGTTCCAACACGTGTTGGTTGAGCGGGAAGCTGGCTTCGCTTAAGGTGCGGGCGACGCTGCGCACTTGCGTCTCGATCTGCCGTCGGGCGCGGTCCGCCGACCCGATCGCGGTCCAGGCGGTGATGCCCACAATGCCGACCAGCAAAAGCACGAGCGGCAGCAGGAGTTGGTTGCGAATCGGCCAACGCATGACGGGCCATCGGGAAATGAAGGGGACCGCGATGCGTTCAACGTAGCGGCAGCAGCGGTGGGACGCAAGCGCGCTCGCTGCTACGCGACCAGCGCCATCAATTCGTCGTGGGTAAGCCTGCGCTCGAACTCGCCGCCGATGAAATATGCACCGTCGGCGTCGCGCGCGACGTGCGTAACGCGCATCGAAACGGCATGCGAATACATCTTTAGACCGTTCGCCAATTCCACGACGACGTGTGCGCCCTCCTCGAAGCGGCGGCGCAGCATCAGGCGAACGCCCCGTGTCGAAAGGTCAAGAACCCGTGCGGGCCAGCTTGTGTCGCCGACCGACGCGATCAGGTGGCACGTTACGCCTTGATCGAGCTCCAGGCGGAAGGTCCTCCGGCGGTCAAGCAACGCGGCCTCGTTCGTGGCGGCAGGAGTCCCGGCAGGTAGGGTGCTCATGAAGGCCCTCGGCGGCAAGCCAATCAACCAAGCGGGCGGACAGACAAGGCTAGGTCACGTGGAGGGAATTGCAATCCCGATGCCGTTAGGCGTCGATGGTCGCTACCTGGAAACGCGCACCGATCTCGTACCAGCCGTCCTCGCGCCGCTTGGCACGGACGATCGTTGCCGGCAACGTGATCGAGGGCGGCTGGAGGAAGGGCGTCGGCAGGCTGATGGTGATTTGGGCCGACGGAATTTCGTCGGGCAAATAGAAGCCGATGCCGGTCAACGACAGATCTTTGCCCCGTGCCGTAGCCGGTTCGCCGACCCGTCCGTCGGGCAACAGGAAGCGGACCTGGAGCGGGTGTTCCCAGAGGAGGCGATCGCGCATGCGGCGGTCGGGGGCAACGTCGAGACGAGTGGAGAGATCGTCCAACAAGCGCGGGCCTAGTTCCTTGAGGAGGCGTTCGCCGTGCGTTCCGTTTGCCGTCACACGTGCGGCGATGCCCGTGGAACCGTTCGCCGTGCTGTCCGGTCGCGAAAGCATGATCGCCACTTGCAAACCCGGCGCCCGTCGCAGCCATCTCCGCCAGCCGGCCGTTGTCGCACGGACTTCCGCCAGCCAGGCATTTTCACTGGTGCGGAGGATTCGTGCGTGCCACTCGGCGAAGAGCGTTTCGATCCTGGTCCGAATTGTTCCGCGCGGCAACGGGGAGAGGCAATCGAGTTTCAAGGCATGGTCCGGGTCGTCGTTATGCGTCGCGCCGGCGCCGTCGGAGCCGTTGCGCAGCGCGCTGAGGAGATCGCCGAGCGGCGAGCTCGACAAGGCGGCGATCGGCATCGGCGTTTGATCGGGAGGTGCTTCCGCCACGGCGTCGACCGCCAGTTCGCGCTCGGCGCGCTCCGTGGCGGCAAGGATGCCTTGAATCAACTCCAAGCAACTCGCTTGCCGCTTTTCGGGGTCCGGATCGAGTGCCTGCCAAAGGACGCGGCGTTCGGATGGCGGTAGGTCTTCCAGTCCGCTTCGGCGGGCCGGCGCACCGTTGGTTTCGGAAAAGCGTGTGCCGCGGACGAGAACGCCGGTCGCCATTTCCACGAAGATCAGCGCCAGGCTATACACGTCGGACCGGTCGAAACACTGGCCCGTGAGCACTTCCGGAGCGGCGTAACGCGCCTGTCGTGGCGGCGGAGCGCTTCCCGCCGGAAGCCACAGCGCCGGCGCGACGCCATAACCGGCGAGCAGAACGCGTTTGCCCTTGAGCAACACACACCGCGGATGGAGCCCGCCGTGCGGCAAACCGTGGAGTTTACCCAGCGCATCGATCGTCAGCGCGGCTTCGCGCAAAATGCCCAGCAGCTCCCGGCGTGGGATTCCCGGCTGTCCCTGGGCCAGGCATTCTTGCATCCGCTCGCGCAACGAGCGCGTGGCCGGGTCCGTTACGACAATTAAGCGGCCCGGCTCACGTGTTACCAGGTCGAACGATTGCAGTCCGGAATGATGCAACGCCCGGAGCCTTTCCACGGCCTGTTCCGCGAGTTCCTCGTCGCGCGGCCCGTAGCCGTAGATGAAATGCACGTAAACCGGCGCGCCGTCGGGATCTTGCGCCTTCCAAATCTCCGTGAGCGGATCGCAGCTTGCGCGTTCGAGCAACCGATAGCCGGCGAGGGCCTCGCTCGCCGGGCCGGGCGTGATCCGCCGGTGGCGCTCGGTGCCGCGCAGCGTGTTGGGCGCGGTCTCGCGGAGGGAATGCTCGATGTCGGGATTGCTGCCGACCCCAAGAGCGCCGCCGGACACGGGGAGCCGCTCGCGGCCGGTAACGACGTTCTCGCGCAACGCCCGTACGAAATCGGTGCAACTGCGATAGCGGTGCAGCGGATCCTTCGACAATGCGCGGGCGACGACAACGCGGTCTTCCTCCGGCAGCGGATCGAGATTGGGCTCGCCGGTCGTGTGCTGCACCAACAGTTGCCGGGAGTTCTTGCCCGTAAACGGGAGCGTGCCCGTCAATAACTCCTGGTAGACGATGGCCAGGCTGTATTGATCGCTGTAAGGACTAACGCTACCGAGAAAAACTTCCGGCGGCGCATAGAGCGGCGTGATGGCGCCGAGCTGCACGGGCGGGCGGTTGGCGCCGTTCACCGCGCTGTTGACCAGGCCGAAGTCGCCCACCTTCACGTGATTGCAAACGAGAAAAAGGTTGCGCGGTTTGATGTCCAGGTGCTGCAACCCGTACTGGCTGTTCATCAAGTCGAGCACCTCGGCCGCCTCCAGCAGGTAGCCGAGCAATTCGTCGCGCGGAATGCCGCGTCGGCCGGCACGCCGGTAATCGTCGAGCAAGTCTTGTAAATTCTTGTCCGCCAGCTCCATCACAATGACCAGCTCCGTGTGAATCAGCTCAACACGGTCCATCGAAAGCAGGAACGGATGGCGGAGGGTCTTGATGCGTTCGACGGCTTGCAGCTCGGCGTCGGCCGGCGCGTCGGCGTCTTCAAGGGAGTGGGCGTTGCCGTAGACGAATTTGATGGCCTTGAAGAGCCCGCCTGGGACCTCGCACTTCCACACTTCGCCGAAGCCGCCGCGGCCGAGCGGTTGGAGGAGCCGGTAGCCGGGAATCGGTTCGCTGTTGGCGGTCTTTTCGTGCCGCCCCGCGACGTTCGGCGACGGCATGACGTCGGCACGGTCCACAGGTTGATCCCGGAAGAGGACGGCGGAAGGTCTATATTCAGCCTAGGTCAGAAAAGAGAACCCGTCCAATACCGGGAAAGAATCAATGAGCGCATGAAAAAAGCCCGCGGTGTGTTGTCCGCGGGCTTTTCTCGCTTTTGCGCTCAGGATCGTCCGTTGACGGTCACGTGATTGTGCAACTCACGCCGGCCGAGCACCGGCATCACTGCTTCTTGTGCGAGTTGCTTTAGATAATAGCTCGAAACGGACCCCTGAATAACGACGGCTACGTCCGTTTCCTCAACGGCGAGCTTTCGCAGCGCCGGGATCGAGCTTTGCCGAAGGGCCTGCGAGGCCCGGGGGGATAGAGCCAGCGTTGGCGTCATGACGAACTTCCTCCTTCCCTGCAAGGCAGTTGGCATGCATTCGGCGAACGCCCCGCGGTCGTGGACGAAGCCGCCGGACTATCGTTCGCAACATCATTGTTGACGATGGAAAACCCGCGACGCCGACGAGCATCCGGGCATGGAAAGGCAACCGCCACACGTCCGTGCCTCCCATGCCGCCGTTCCCGGCGTCCTTGGGTTTTTCGGCCCCCTTTGGGGCGAGCCTCCTTGAGCAGCACCTATCCTATGCAGGCCGCGTGGACGGTGCAAACAGAATTCCGCGAAGAATCGGCAAAAACGCGCAGGCGACGGGAAGGAGCAGCAAGGATCAGAGTGTGTGACCTACATGACGACGCGATTACGGCCTTCGCGCTTGGCTTGATACAGCTTGGCGTCTGCCTGGCGAATCAACTCGTTCGGCGTGAGGGATTCATCGCCGGAGGTCGTCGCGACGCCAAGGCTGATGGTGATCTTGTAGCTCTTGGCTTCGTACTGAAATGTGTGTTGCTCGATCAGCTGGCGCACCCGTTCGGCGACCTGGGCAGCGCCTTCGGGCGTCGTTTCCGGCAGGACGACGGCGAACTCCTCGCCGCCGTAGCGTGCGAACAATTCCTCTTTGCGGACGTTGACTTTTACGCACGCCGCAACCTCGCGGAGCGTGAAGTCGCCGCCGAGATGGCCCAGCTCATCGTTGACTTTCTTGAACCAATCGAGGTCGAACATCAACAGCGCCAGCGGCCGGCGATAGCGGGCCGAGCGTGCCAGCTCGCGGTCGAGAAACTCAAGAAGGTAACGCTTGTTGTGGATGTCGGTCAGCGCGTCGAGAATCGTCAGGCGGTAGATTTCCTCGTGATACTCGGCCTCGACGTTGCCGCCGGCCAGGAAGCGGTAGATGCAGTTGCCGACACGCAAATAGTCGCCATCGGACAATTTGTACATCGACGCCGGTACGTCGTTGACATAGGTGCCGTTCGTGCTTTGCAGGTCGATGGCGTAGAAGCCGTCCGCTCCGGGTTGGATGCGGGCGTGCCGCCGGGACACGGAATGGTCGTTGATGCGGATGTCGCAATCGTTGCCGCGCCCGAGAACGAGCTGTTTATCTCCCAACGTGTACCGAGCGCCCATTCCGGGGCCGGTCGGGTAGATGTGGACCAAGCAGGCGTCGCGTCGGGTCGCCGAAACAGGACGCTCCGGGAGCGTGACCCAGGTTTCCGGCGCTTTTTCCAGTTTTTCAACCGGCGAGAGCACAACGGGCCTCCGGCGAGAGTGACACGAACACGCCGCCAACGTCGGGGCTCCGACGGTGTTTCTCCTAACGGCGGATTCTGCCAGGCAATCCCTGCGTAGAGTCTAGTCCAAAAAATCAAGGATTGCCAAAAATGCGGGCCGCTTTGAGACTCGGCCATGACTCGGCGGGAAGGGGACCACTTGGTACGCGGCAGCGGTCGCGATCGTCGGTTTCGCCAAATCTCGCCCAAAACGCCCTTTTGACCTTTGCATAATGACCGACAACCTGATTATGATAGGGTGTCCTTTTCCAGATTTTTTCGACCAAACCTGAAAAGGGGCCGGTCCCTTCGAATCTAAGGGGGCCGTTCCCGTTTCCGGGTAAACCACTCACCGATTCGGAATCGTGCGAGGGAGACGACAGCATGGCCACGAGCGCGAGTTTCAAGCAGCAATGCCCAAGCTGTGAGGCGATGGTGCCGATCCGGGACCCCGGCCTCATCGGCAAGAAAATCGACTGCCCGAAGTGCAAGTACCGCTTCGTGGTCGAGGAGCCCGATGTCGAGGAAGACGACGAGCTCGATGACGCACCCGCTTCCAAATCCGGCAAGTCCGCGGGTAAGGGCGTGAAGCGCCGGGGCGAGGCGGACGAAGGCGCCGAAAAGAAGAAATCCGGCGGGCCGTCGTCCACGCTGGTCCTTGGACTCGGTCTGGCCGGCGTTGCCATCATCCTCTTGGCGGTCGGCGGATTCTTCCTGCTCGGCGGCTCAGACGAGAAGGAGAAGCCGAAGCCTTCCCCAAGCACCACGTCGACGTCCAACACGACGGCGCCTACGGAAACGGTGAAAAACCCTGAGCCTCCGAGCGCCACGCTCACGGACGTGACGAATCTGCTTCCCAACGACACGGAGGGGGTTTACTCCGCACAGGTCGAACGTTTGATGGGCAGCTCGCTGCGCGCCGCGGCCTTCGAGTCGCCGGGCGGGTTCCGTTTGCAGGGCTTCATGAACCTCTTCGGCTTCAATTTCATGGAAGACAACGGCAAGCCGAACGTCACGCGGATTATTCGTGCCGAGAGCTACTCCGGAAAGTGGAGTTTCAACTTGATGCGCACGAGCCGCAAGATGAAGGAAGAAGAGTTCCGCGATCGCCTGCAGCTCGCGAAGGGTCCCAAGAGCCCGATTGAAGGGCGGGAATACTTCGTAATCGGCGCCGAAAGCCTGCTCGACAGCACGCGCATGGGAACCGCGCCTCTGGGTTTGCACCTGCTCGACGATCAAACGCTGATTGTCGCGGAGTTGCCCAAGCTGGAAGAATTCCTCACGCAGAAAGCGAAACCGAAATATCTTTCGACTCCGAGTGCGGAACAAAAGCCGGACGAACAACAAGGCGGCGGCGCACCGAGCTACGGCCCGCCTCCGGGAAACGCCGGCGGCGCGCCCGGCGCTGGCGCCGGCGCCGTTCCGCCGGGCCCTCCTCCGGGCTCGATGATGCCGCCGGGCATGGGTGGTCCCGGCATGCCGAATTACCCGGGCGCTCCCGGCGCTGCGCAGCAAGGGCCGACAACCGTTGCCTCGAATTACTACCTGACCATCAAGCCAAACTTGAAGTCGATCATGGATCGTTTCGAGGAAGGCAAACCGGCGCCGATTTTCGCGTATGCCGGCCAGTTCAATGAGTTGCTCCGCAGCCAACTGCAAAAACAAGGCGGCGCCATTCCAGGGTTGCAGATGAGCCAGTTCCAGGCCCTGAATGTCTTCGGCATCTGCGTACACACGTTCAATAACGAGAAGGCCAAAGCCATCCTCGCGGTGGAGTTGAATACGGACGACGACGCCAAGGCCTCGGAAGACAGCCTTCGCAAGCAAGCGCCCGGCCTAGTGCTTGTGCTCGGCACGTTCCTCGGGATTCCCGTTGACGTTTCCGGACCAACAGGCGGTATGCCCGGCTCGCCCGGCATGCCTTACTATCCGAATCCCGGCGGCGGCGGTGGCGCCAGCCCGCCAAGGTTGCCGTCCGGACCGCCGGGCGCCGGTGGCGGCGCATCGCCGCCCGGTCTGCCCAACTATCCCGGCGCCCCAGGCGCTCCGGGCGGTGCAAGCGGCGGGAGCACCGCCGGACCTTCGTCGCTTGTCATCGAGCGGCGCGGCAAAGCCGTATTTGCAATGCTCGATCTGTCGCTGACTTCGCCCGCTTACGACAAGCTCAAGGACGGGGCGCAGAAAGTCGCCGTCCGCATGAAGGGCTCGCTGGAAATGGCTTCGGGCGCGCACCGCGTCCACGATCTGGCGGCGGCCCTTATGGCATATGTCAACGACAAGAACAACAACCACGAATTTCCGCGCGGCACGGTGGAAGGCAAGCCGGAGGCCGAACGAGCCGGTCTGCCGTTTGCCCCAGCGCGGCGCGTGAGCTGGGTGGCTCGCCTCTTGCCGTACCTGGGGTACAGCGACCTGCGCGAGAAGATCAACGACGACAAGCCGTGGTCCGCGCCCGACAACGTGAAAGCCGCCGAAACGCTGATCCCGCAGCTGCTCGCGTCAAATAGCAAGGAAGAAAATTGGTGGGTGCCCTACCCCGGCGTGCCCAGCGAAGTCGCGGCGACGCACTGGGTCGGTATAGGCGGTGTCGGCTACGACGCGGCGGATTACTCTGCCGCCGATCCGAATGTGGCCAAGAAGCTGGGCGTGTTCGGCTACGACCGCACCACCCGCGTGGAAGACATCAAAGACGGCGTGGAAAGCACGATCGCCTTGATCCAGGTGCCGGCGACGTACAAAACGCCGTGGGCTGCCGGCGGCGGCAGCACCATCCGCGGCGTCTCCGAATCGGACTGTGTGCGGCCTTTCGTTTCGGCGGAGTTTAACGGCAAGCGCGGCACCTTCGCCATCATGTGCGACGGTAAGGTCCGTTTCATTCCCGAAGACATGTCCGACGACAACTTCAAGGCCCTCTGCACCATCAACGGCGGCGAGAAGATCGACAACCTCGACCAGATCGCCCCGGTCGTACCGGGCCCGACCAAGAAGTCTGAGCTAAAGACGGCGCCGCTGCCCACCCCACCAGCGCCCGCCGCGAAGCCGCCGGCGCCCCTTCCCACGACGCCGGAGAAGCCGGCCGCGCCGGAAAAGGCCAAGGGATCGTAACACGGCGGTTCGCTTGCTTGCAGAAGCACGAAGGGCTGCTTCCTGAATTGGGAAGCAGCCCTTTTTTCGTCGACAGTTGACCAAGCGATTAGCTTTCCGGCCGTACCCACTTCACGCGCACCGGAACCTCCGCGTCGCTGCCGGTGGCTTGCAAGAAGAGACGCCCTTCAAAGAAACCGTCGGCCTGAAAACGTCCGGCAGCGGGGCTGTTTGCCGGCAGGCGCAACGTGAATTCCCACAGACCCGCCTTGAGCCGCTTGGGCTGATCGAACGTGAGAAATGACAATTCCGAGCGGGCCACGACGATCGCTTCGTTTTTCGACGGCACGAAGAACTGCACCAGGATTCGCTTGCTGTCCTCGTCGGCGACGCGCGGCTTCTTGAATTCAATCTCTCGCGGCCGAACTTCAAAAAGGCCGTTTTCCACCTCGCCGTACACCGGGAGGGTGACGGTGCGTTGCCCTTCCTCAGGGATGTGCAGATTTAACGAAAGGGTTTCACGGAAGAATCCACTCGTTAGCCGCGGCGTGGTCTTGAGAACGACGCGATAGCCCGAGAGATAGTCGACCGCCCCGCCATCCGAGGGAAGCGGAGTTACGGCCGCTTCCAGCGCGCGGCTGCTGACCGACGCTTGCAGGCCAAAGGACGCCAGCCGGGCGGACATGACTTTGATCTCGCGCCGTTCCTCCCCGCCGGGCCGCACTTGATTGAAGTCAATAAACGACCAGTCCTCGGGCACGACGCGGATCAGCGGCGTGACGCGGCCCTTGACCGCAAGGCGCACCGCATGTTGCCGCGGATCGTTGGTCTCTAAATCCACCGCGAACGTCTCGACGCCCGTCTTGCCCGGAATTGGGCTCCAGTGCAGGGTGATCGCATCGTCCTTGCCCGGCGGCACGGCGTCGGGAACCTCGACGCCGGCGCACGAGCAACTCTTCCGCGTCAAAGTCAATCGCAGCGGCCCCGTGCCGGCATTGTGAATAGGAAAGACGTAGTTTTGCGGATGGCCGAAGTCGATTTCACCCGCGTCGAGCACGGTCTCTTTTAAGACCAGACGCGGCGTCGCGGGGGCGTGATCCACTGTCACAGGCGGCGCTGGAGCGGTCGCAGGCGGCGGCTCCCCCTGGCAGCCGACCAATCCCAGAAATGACAGCAGCACCAAGAGACGCGGCAGCGGCATCACCGATCTCGCAACGGTTCGGTTTCCGAAGCACGACGCCTGCACGATACCAATTCGTCAGGGGTTTTTCGACGGGCAGTCGGCGGTGTCGCGCACAAAGGTGCGTGCGAGCTGCAAACTTTGCCGACATTCCTCAGCGGATAGCTCGGCGCGCGCGAATTTCGCCAAATCCGCGTGTCGGAAAAGTTTGCGCAGCATCTCCCGCTGCTCATGCGACAGTTCCGGTAAGTGCTGCAACTGCTCCAAGAATTCAGGCGTCGTCTGCCGCGGGGCCGGCACGCGCCAACGGGCTTCGCAGTACCGGCGCAGAACGTCGGCGAGGTGCGTGAAGAATGGTTCAAGCGCCGCGAGCGCCGGCGCGCCGGCTGCCTCGATTTGATTCAGCTCGGCGAGGGCCAGTTCCTGCGGTGTGAGCTTCGTCGCTCGGCTGCCGAAGCGACGCCGTAATTCAAGACCCACGAGCACGAGACCGACAGCAATGAAAACCACCGGCAGCACGACGAGCCAACGCCACGGCGACGCCGGTGTGGGCAGCCGTTCCGGCGGTACGATGTCACGCAATTCACTAAGGTCCGGCCGGGCATCCGTTACGACTTGAACTGTCACGGTCGGCCACTGCACCTCCGCCGAGCCCAAGCGAAGCGGCGCGAATGGCACCGTGAGATCACCCGGGTGGAGGGGTTCGAGCTGAAACGACTTCGACCAAAGAAGCGGCCCGCCGACGCGGTCGGTTTTCCGCAGAGGATCGACCCCACGGACGCGCCAATCCGTGTTTTGGACGAACACTTCGAAGGTTTCGGGCGGCGTGAAGCTTCCTTCAATCAGCAGCGTGACCATCGCATGGAGTTTTCCGGAAAGCCGGACTTTGATCCTCCCGTCGTCGTTGCCGTCGCCGCTTAGGGAGAGGGTGATTCGGCACGGCAATTCCCCCGGCTGGTTTTTGGGCACAATCTCCAGCTTGTGGGGCGGGGCGGCGCTGCCACCGCCGTCTTGGCCGAGAGCGAACAGAAGCAACGCCAACCACCAGGCGAGCGTCACGACGTCCTCCGCAACCGGCGTTCGCGACGTTTGAAGAAATGGACCAGCGCATCAAGGTGGGAACCGTCGGTCGAAACTTCCACCAAGTCAATGGGCGTGGCGCGCGCCATTTGTCGCAAGGCGTCCGCGCGACGCCGCGCCTGCTCGGCGAAAGCGCGTCGCACCTCTCGGCTGCGCGTATCCACCAACACCGCGGTCCCGGTTTCCGCGTCCTCCACCTGCAAGAGACCGACGACGGGCAAGTCCTCCTCGCGTGGATCGGCGATGCGCACCGCGACAAGATCATGCCGGCTGCCCGTTCGCTTCAAAGCGCTCTCGAACTCCTTGTCCAGGAAATCACTCAACAAAAAAACAATGGCCCGGCGGTGCAGGACACGGTTGAGATAATCGAGCGCCTCGCGGAGCGATGTGCCGCGGTGTTCCGGCCGGAAGAACAGCACGTCGCGCACCAGCCGCAGGGCGTGACGTGTTCCCTTGCGCGGCGGTACGAACAGCTCCACTCGGTCGGAGCACGCGATGAGTCCAACGCGGTCGTTATTGCTGACGGCGCTGAAAGCGAGGACGGCGGCGAGTTCGGCGGCGACCTCGCGCTTCTGCTGAAAACCGGTGCCGAACGAGAGGCTGCCGCTGCAATCGACGACCAGCATCAGCGTCAGCTCGCGTTCCTCCACGAATCGCTTGATAAACGGATGACCCATGCGGGCGGTGACGTTCCAATCAATGGTGCGGATGTCGTCGCCGGGCTGATACTCGCGCACCTCCTCGAAGGCGATGCCGGCGCCTTTGAAGACGCTGTGATATTCGCCGCCGAGCAATTCCTCCACCGCCCGCCGGGCGCGGAGCTGCAATCGACGAATCTGGCGAAGAATTTCGTGGGGAAGCATGGACGCCTTTCGGTTCTGGTCGCCGACTGCATTCTATCGCCCCGCGTAGAACGAAATCACCGCTTGCACCGCCTTGCGCCACTGGGCGAGCCGCGCTCGGCGTGCTTCTTCAGGCAAGGCCGGCGCAAACCGCCGGGCGTCTTGGGTCAACGCCCGTAAGGCGTCGAGGTTCGGCCACACGCCGGCCTGGAGTCCGGCGAGAAATGCGGCCCCAAGTGCGGTCGATTCGCTGTGCGCGGCGGCCAGGATCGGCAAGCCGAGCAGATCGGCTTGGCGTTGCAAAAACCACGGATTTGCCGCCATGCCGCCGTCCACGCGCAGTACCGCCAGCGGCGCCGGCGCGTCGTGCCGTGCCGCGTCAATGAGATCGACGACTTGAAAGGCGACGCCCTCGAGTGCAGCGCGGGCGAAATCGGCCATGGACGTGTTGCGCGTCAACCCAAAGATGACGCCGTGCGCCTCGGGCTGCCAGTGCGGCGCGCCGAGCCCCACGAGCGCGGGCACGAACAACACCGGCTCACGCGGGTCCGATTGCCCGGCCAGCGTTTCCGTATCCGCCGACCGCGGAAACAGCTTCAACCCGTCGCGCAGCCATTGCACCGCCGCGCCGGCGACGAAGACGCTTCCTTCCAAGGCGTACTGCGGCTGTTCATCCAGGGTCGCGGCGAACGTGGTGAGCAGCCGATGCCGTGAATCGATCGGCGTCGCGCCGGTGTGGAGCAGAAAGAACGCGCCGGTGCCGTAGGTACATTTGGCTTCGCCGGACGCGAACGCACATTGGCCGAACAACGCCGCCTGCTGATCGCCGGCTACGCCCGTGATGGGCAGTCCCGCGGGCAGGAAGCCGAGGTCGGCGGTAACGCCGAAGTGAGCCGCGCTCGGGAGCACCTGCGGCAAAAGTTCGGCGGGCACCGTGAAATAGCGGCACAGCTCCTCGTCCCAGTTTCCAGTTCTCAGGTGCAGCAGCAGCGTGCGCGAGGCATTCGTCACATCGGTCGCATGAACCCGATTGCCGGTGAGGCGCGCGATGAGAAAGCTGTCGATGGTGCCGCACGCCAGCTCGCTTCGCGCGGCCCGTTGACGCAAACCGGGCACGTTCTCCAGCAACCAGCGCAACTTCGTCGCCGAAAAATACGGATCGAGGACCAGTCCGGTGCGTTCGTGCAGCCACGGCTCGTCGTCGTGGCGTTCGCGGCAGAAATCGGCCGTACGCCGATCCTGCCACACGATGGCCCGCGTCACCGGCCGGCCCGTGACGCAATCCCAGATGACGACGGTTTCCCGTTGGTTGGTGATGCCGATGCCGCGCAGATCCTTCGCTGTTACACCGGCCGCTTGGAGCGCTTGAGGTACGGCCTTTCCGACGGCGTCCCAGATTTCCGCCGCATCGTGCTCGACCCAGCCCGGCTGTGGATAGTGCTGCGTCAGTTCCAACGCGGCGCCGCCGGCACAGCGACCTGCCTCGTCATAGACCACGGCCCGCGTGCTCGTCGTGCCCTGATCGATGGCCAGTAAATACGGCGTTGACATGATGATCTCCGCGCGGAGGGCAGGGTGGTATCACTTCAGCGCCCGGCATTGTCTCTGCGGCGGCAACAGTTCGCAACCATTTACTCTTGCGAGGCGAGCGCGCCGTTGCGCCTGCACGTGAGAATTGACCTATAGTTGCTACGACCTCGTGTGGAGGCCTAGCTCGCGCCTCGCGCTTCGAGCGCAACGGCATGGATAGACCGACTGCCTCGCGGCGGGCGGCGACATCCCCCGGCGACAGGTGTGTACGATCATGGCGATGGTTTGTCCGCAATGTAGTGGCGCCTACGATCAACGGCTGAACTGCCCCAAGTGTTCGGTTCGCCTTGATTATCAAGTCGTCCGCGCCCGTAAGGATTCCGGGGAGCTGGAATCGCCTTCCCAATGGCAACAAACGCCATGGGGCCGCATCTTGGTCGGGTTGCTTCTCGCTCAAGGTCTCTACTACGGCCTACGCCAGCTGTTGACGGCCGGCCTGCTCGCCAGCGGCGACGAGGCCGCGCCCGACGTGTGGAAGACCCTGCTGGGACTCGTCTTGGGCCAGGGCATTCAAGCCTTCGGCCTGCTCATTGGCGGCGTCATGACCGGCGCCGGCCAGCGACGCGGTTTTGCCTACGGCGCCGTCGTCGGCATTTGGAACGGCATCCTGTTCGTCGCGCTCAACTATCGTAACGCGCCGCTGGCGGAGCCCGTCGCCATGTACGGCTTGCCGCTGCTCCAGATGGCGTTCGGCGCCGTCGGCGGCTATATCGGCGGCGCCATCTGGAAACCGTTGCCGAGTCTGGGCGCATTCTTGCCGCGAGGCGACGTTGTTCTCTCGTCGGGCGGCCGCAAGAGGGTCTCGCCGTTCTCCGGCCCGATCGCCTGGGGGCGCGTCGCGCTCGGCACGACGTTGGCCGTCGGCGGTACACTCTGGGCCACCGTGATTCTCGACTTCGTGTTGCAAGCCGCCGAGGGCAAACTTACTATCGAAAGCCATCTGCAGGCGCAGCTTGTCACGTGGGAAATCACCGCGCTGGCGATGCTGGCCGGCGCGGCGTTCAGCGGCGCCGCGACGATAAACCCGGTGAAGCAGGGCCTGTGCATGGGGCTGGCGGCAGCTTCGATCCTCATCGGGTTGCGTTTCGGTTCGCCCAAGTTTTCCATGAACGTCCACATCTTCACCTTTGCCAACGCCGTGGCGCTCGGGCTGGTCGGCGGCTGGTTTGGTGGTCAGGTTTTCCCGCCATCCTGCGGCGCACGCATCAAGAGCGTCGGGCCACTGACCGCGTAGAAGCTTGTGGTCGCGCGTCCACACACCGCGCCTCACGAGCGCCGCGCTTGCACGGTTGCTAGAATGAGCGCAAGCGGGCGCAAACAAGTCGCCGCCCGCGCTCTTTCGCCGCGCAGGCGCTTGTATCATGTCGCTGCCGCTTCACTCGCTGCCGGTGCTGCAAAACTGGGACTGCCACGGCTGCACGCATTGTTGTCGCGCCTACGTCGTTACGGTGACACCGGAAGAGAAACAACGGATCGAATCCCAGGGTTGGGAAAAAGATCCGGAAATCGGCGATTTGCCGCTCTTTCGTCGCCGCGGCTGGTGGTGGAACCGGCGCTACCGGCTGACCGACCGCAACGACGGCTCGTGTGTTTTTCTGAACGCCGACGGCCGCTGCCGGATTCACGAAAAGTTCGGCAGCGCCGCCAAACCGCTGGCTTGTCGTCTGTTTCCGTTTGTTCTTGTCCCCGGCGCTCGCGAGTGGCACGTTGGGTTACGCTTCGCATGTCCTTCGGTCGCCGGCAACGAAGGCAGGCCGTTACATGAGCACCAAGGCGCGTTGCTCGAGTACGCGACCGCGCTCGAAAAGCGCAGCGGCATGGACGGCCGTGAACCGGCCAGCCCGTCGCTGCAAGCGGGGCAAAACGTCGGCTGGCCCGACACGCTGCGTTTCGTGAAGAACCTCGCCGCCCTCATGAGTAATCACGCGAATCCCGTTGAGCTGCGCCTCCGCCAGTGCCTGGCCCTGGCGAGACATTGTCGAAAAGCGCGCTTCGACCAGATAAAAGAAAGCCGGTTGGGCGAATTGCTTCACTTGTTACGCGTGGCGGTCGAAGCCGAGACGCCGCGCGACCCGTCCGGGCTGCCGCCGCCGGGCTGGGTCGGCCGCGTCCTGTTTCGCCAGACGGCTGCGCTGTACATTCGCATCGATCACGGAGCGTACCGCGGCCCCGCGACGGGAAGTCGGGTACGGCTAACCGCCGCGACCTGGCGCTTTGCCCGGGGACAAGGTCCGGTGCCGCGGACCGACGCCCACTTGCCGGAATCGACGTTCGAGCAGGCGGAACAGCCACGCGGTCCCATGCCACGCGCCGCCGAGGAGATGTTGGAACGGTACTACCTCGTGAAGCTTGCCTCCTTGCAGTTCTTCGGCCCGGCAAACCACGGCTTGCCGCTCTGGGACGGGCTGGACGCGCTGGCGCTGACCTTTCCCGTGATCTGCTGGGTTGCCCGCCTGTTTGCCGACGTGCCGCGCGAGCAAGCGGTGGCACGAGCCGTGAGCATCGTGGACGATCATTTCGGGTTCAATCCGTTGCTCGGCTCGCGGCGTCAGCGGTTCGCGCTCAGCCTTTTAGGCAGGTCCGACGAGTTGGACCGGCTCATCACGTGGTACAGTCGTTGACCGCGCCGCGATCGCGCGCCCCTTTCGGAAATCCCTTGTATTCCGTCATCGCTTTTGCCGATAGGACGGTTAGCGGGTTCAGTAAAAACATCTCTCCCGTGTTGCGATCACTGCCGAGCGTGCCGGCCGGACGCCGAGCAACGCACGGTCTCCTCGCACCTTCGGGCGGGACACGCCGCGGCCGCTTCTTATCGAATTCTCTGCGGTATCGAGGAGCCCGACCGTGGCCCAACCGCACCTCCGGCATCCCTGGTTCGCGAACTTCATCAGCACCATGTCGGCGGCGACGGGAGTGGGATATCTGGCGGCGTGCTACACCGTTTCCCGCTGGCTGACCAAGCCGACCCATCGCAAAATCCAATCCACGCCGGCGGATCACGGCCTATTCTCGGAAGGCCTCACGTGCGATACCGAAGATCGCCAGCGCCTCGCCGGCTGGGTCGTCACGCCGCCCCGGCCGCGGGCGACTGTCGTCCTCTTTCACGGCGTGCGGCACACGCGCGAGCAGACGCTCTCGCGCACCGTATTCCTCGGCGGCGCCGGCTTTCGCTGCGTCGCGTTTGACCACCGCGCCCACGGCGAAAGCACAGGACGGCGAACAAGCTTCGGCCTGCACGAACGGCACGACGTGGCGGCAATTCTGGAACTGGTCCGGCGCCGCTGGCCCGATCAACCGTGCGCTGCACTCGGCTTGTCGATGGGGGCGGCGGCGCTCTGCTACGCCGCCGAACACACGCGCCGGCTCGACGCGGTTATCCTGGAAAGCCTCTATCACGACATCGGCAGCGCCTTTGCCAATCGGATCAACTCGACCTATCCGCCGTCGTTCCACCGGCTCAGTCGCGGCGTCTTCTGGATGACCGAACGGCGGCTCGGCGTGCGGGTCGAGCAGTTCGCTCCCGTCAACCGTATCGCCAGCCTTGCCCCGGTCCCGGTGCTCTTGCTGACCGGCGAAGACGACCGGCACGCCACCGCCCACGACGCGCGCCGGCTTTACGACCGCTGTGGCGAGCCGCGCGAACTGTGGCTGGCGCCGCGCGCCGGCCACACCGACGTGTGCGAGGCGGGCGGTTTGCTGTACCGCGAGCGCATCCTCGGTTTTTTGGAGCGTCACCTTTTCCCGTCCGATTCGTCCACGCGCTCGCTGCCCGCAGACGATTCCCTTGCTGCTCGGGCCTGGCGCGTGCCTGCATAATTCCCGTCCGTCGCACGTCGGTTTCGCCTTGTGGCATCGCGCCGCTTTGCATAGAGTCCGCGTCGTCTTCTTTCCGCCAGGGAGGCAAGCGGTGCAAACGGAAGTGCTCGATCTGGACGGCAGTGTGGTGGCTCAATCCGGCCTCATGGAACGATACCGTCCCCGTGTGTACAACGCGCGGGACTGGGGACCGCGTCTCCGCTTGAATTGCGCGTTCTCGCGACTGCGAGTTTTCGAGCAAACGCTCCGTGTCCGCACGATAAGTACCGCAGAACCTACCGTCACCTTCTGCGGGTCGGGCGATTTTCACCACGTCAGCCTTGCTCTCGTGCGCCGGATCACCGAGCCGTTTAATTTGCTCGTCGTCGATAATCATCCTGACTGGATGCGCGGCTGGCCGGCGCTCCACTGCGGCACGTGGCTCTACCACGCCGCCCAGCTCCCGCTGGTGCAGCACATTTTTCACGTCGGCGGCGACGTTGATTTCGACAACTATTACCGCGGGCTGGCGCCGTGGCGGCTGCTCGACTCCGGAAAGATCGTCGTCATACCGGCGGTCCGCCGCTATCGCGCGGGCCGGTGGGCGCGCGTTGCCGCGGAACCCCTTCGGGAGCAAGGTCAGGCGCCCGTGTGCGTGAATCGCTTGCAGGCGTTGCTGCGGCATCATCGCACCGATCTCGCACGCGCGCCGCTTTACATTTCGTTCGACAAAGACGTACTACGTTCGAGCGTGTCTGTAGTGAATTGGGATTCCGGCCATCTGGAACTAACGGAAGCGGTCGCCGTCCTTGAGGCGTTCGTCAGCGCGGCGCGCGGGCGACTTGCGGGAATGGACGTGGTCGGCGATTGGTCGCCCGTCGTGCTGCGCGGCTGGCTGCGACGGTTCTTTCATCTCGCCATGCATCCGCCGCTCACGGTCGACCCACACGAAGCGGCTCGGGTCAACGAGCGCACCAATCTCCACATGCTGGAGTGCATGGAAGAGCTGACGCGAACCCACTCGGCGCGCGAAACATGCGCGTGAGGATCGAAAAGAGCCCGACGGGCCAACTCATCGGGCTCCCAGTCAGTATCGGACTCCCTCACCCTAGCACCGGCGCACCACGCCGACGAGAACGCCGAGAATCTTCGTGTTCGCCTCCGGCGTCACGATAATCGGGCCCATCTTGCTGTTGGCCGGCTCCAGGCGAATCTGGTTCTTTTCCTGGAAGAAGCGTTTCAACGTCACTTCGTTATCGATCATCGCCACGACGCGCTCGCCGTTGGTGGCCGATTCCTGTTTCTTGATGACGACGAAGTCGCCATCCTCGATATGGTCCTCGATCATCGACTGACCGCGCACCTTGAGGGCGAAATTGTTCGCCCCGCCGAAGAGCTGGTTGAATTCCAGCCGCTCGTTCTGTTCGACCGCGGCCGTCGGCGAGCCGGCGGCGACCGTGCCAAGCATCGGCAGCCCGATGGCCGGCGGCCGGTGATCGACGAGTTGGATCGCGCGGGCCCGGAACCCTGTCCGCTTAATGAACTCCTTTTTTTCCAGTGCCTTTAAGTGGCACATGACGCCGTTGGGCGATTTGATGTCGAACCCGTCGCCGATCTCGCGGACGGTTGGGCCGAATCCCCGGGTCTCAATTTTTTCACGGATGAACTCGTAGACTTCTCTCTGGCGATCCGTCAGCTGACTGAAGTCCGGCATGGCTGTTCCCCTTTGCCTTGGGCGGTGTGCGTGAGGAGCGTCGCGTCTGGCACGTCCAGTCGCGCGCTTAGGCGCCGGTCCCCTTACAAGGTTTGCGACCGGCGTCTATGTGAACGGTAGTATATTGGACGGCCGTACACAAGTAAAGTCGAATTTTTTTCTTGCCGTCTTATACGCCCGTATGCTGAACTGAATTGATTAGAACGGTTGTACCGACCCACGTACTGCGAATGCAGCACCATGTCGTCGCCGCAGACTCCCTCTTGGTTTACCGAGACGCTCGCGACGTTAGTGGCGAGGCGTGAACTCGCGCCGACCCGGATGCGAGAACTCATTCACGCGTTGGTCGTCGGCGAATGCGGCGACGCCGAAGCGGCCGCGCTGTTGATCGCACTGCGGATGAAAGGAGAAACCGCGGGCGAGCTGGCGGCCGCTGCCGAAGTGTTGCGTGAACGCATGCTTCCGCTTGAGACCGGACGCACGGATCTCTTCGACACCTGCGGCACGGGCGGCGACGAGTCCGGCACGTTCAATATCAGCACCGCGGCGGCGCTGGTGACGGCGGCGGCAGGCGTGCCCGTCGTCAAGCACGGCAACCGCGCCATGACGAGCCACAGCGGCAGTGCCGACGTGCTCGCCGCCTTCGGCATCGCGGTCGACGGCGACGCTGCATGGGCCCGTCGGTGCCTCGACGGCGCGGGACTCGCGTTTTGCTTCGCGCAGCACTTTCATCCCGCGCTCAAAAATGTCGCGGCGCTCCGCCGCCGACTCAAGGTGCGTACGCTCTTCAATTGCTTGGGGCCGCTCGCCAACCCGGCGCGTGCGGCGTTTCAGCTCATCGGTGTGAGCCGTCCCGAGCTACTCGATCCAATGGCCGGCGCGATCGCGCGGTTAGGGACGCGGCACACGTTCCTCGTCCATGGCCAGGACGGCTTGGATGAGGTAAGCCTCGCGGCGCCGACGCTCGTGCGCGAGGTGCGCGGCGGCGCGGTTATCACGCAAGAATGGCGCCCGGCCGACTTTGATCTGGCGCCGTGTTCGACGGCGGAGCTGCGTGCGGACAGTCCGGAGCACAGCGCGGCGATCATCCGCGGGATTCTCGACGGCGCCGACGGCCCACCGACGCGTATCGTGCTGGCCAATACCGCCGCCGCCTTGCTCGCCGCCGAACGGGTACGCACGCCGCGTGAAGGCGTCGCGTTGGCCCGCGAGGCGGTCCGCAGCGGGCGCGCACGTCACGTGCTCGACCGGCTTCTTGAATGCTCACGCCCGGAATGACACGGATTCTCGTGGTTATTGCCGCTCCGAACGGCGATACTGAACGTCGTTCACGTCACGAGCTCCGACCGGCGCGGACAGGGGAACAGAAGGATCGACCGCATGGCACGCAAAGTGATTTTGCTCACTGATCCGGGCATCGACGGCGCGTTCGCCGTTGGCCTGGCGCTCGCCGATCCGCAGATGGACGTCATCGGTCTCGCGGCGGTGGCGGGAAATGTCGCCGCCGAGCAGGCGACGCAAAACGTTCACACGATTATTGAGCAGATCGACCCGCCGCGCTGGCCGCGGTTTGGCGCTGCTCTGCCGGTGGAGTACGACGCCGACGGCACGAAGCTCCACGGCGCCGGCGGACTCGGCGGGCTGACGTTTCCGTGTGCTCAGCCGCACCACATTCACCCCAGCGATAAGCTGCTGATCGATCTCGTGCGGCAACATCCCAAGGAAGTGACGCTCATCATTCTCGGGCCGCACACCGTTCTCGCGCGTGCTCTCGACCGCGACGCCGACTTGTGCGCGCAGGTGGAGCGCATCATCTGCGTCGGCGGCGCCTGGCATGAACCCGGCAACGCGAGCGCCGTCGCCGACTTTCACTTTTACTGCGATCCCGCCGCCGCCCGCCAGATTCTCCGCTGTGGCGCTCCGGTGACGCTGATCCCGCTGGATGTGAGCCGGAAACTCCTCTTTTCCCCGTCCGAGCTGCTCGACTTGCCGGGCGCCGATTCGCGCACGACGGCGTTTCTCCGGCGCGTCGTCCCGTATGGCATCGGCGCGACGGCAAGCATCTACGGCGTCGAAGGCTTCCATCTCATGGATGTGGCGGGCTTGGTCGCGCTCTCCGTCCCCGGCGCCATCTCCACACGTGCCAGTTACGTGGACGTGGAGACACGCGGGGAGCTGACGCGGGGCATGAGCGTCATCGACACGCGCTGGGAGCGGAAAGAAAAGCCGAATGTCGATCTCGCCGTCGGCATCGATATGGAAGCCGCGCGCCAATACATCCAGCGGACGCTGGAAAACGCAGTTTGACGTACTCTGTCATTCGTAGGCGATTGCTTCCGCGATACGCAGGTGCATGGCGTGCAGCGCGGGCCCGAGCCCCGCGAGCGTGGCGGTAAGAATCGCCATGCCGATGACCACGCCGGCCGCCAGCCACGGAATTTGCAGCGGCAGAACAAATCCCGCCTCGTCTAGCAGCAGGAACTTCACGACATACCATTCGAGCGGAATGCCAAGCAGCAGCCCAAGCGCACCGCCGATCGCGCCCATCAACAATGCCTCGGCGAGCACGGAGCGCAAGACCTGTGCCCGCGACGCGCCCACCGCCCGCAACAGTCCCAGCTCGCGGCGACGTTGCAGCACCGAGATTAGGAGCGCGGTTACGACGCCGAGCGCCGCGACAAGCCCGATGACAATTTCCTGCGCGTAAGCCAAGCCATAGAGTCGGCGCAGCAAGTTGCTGATGTCATCGCGCAATTCCGCCTTGGTCATCGTCGCGAGCGAGTCCTTCGCGCCAAACTTGCGGGTGATGATGTCGCGTACGGCCTTAACGTCCTCGCCCGGACGGAGATAGACATGGAACAGATCGACCAGCGGGTCGCCGAAGCGTTCACGGAACCACGCTCTGTTCACCAGAATCGTGCCGCGGTTCCACGTATAGTCGGGCAGCGAGCCAAGGACACGCAGCGGCGCGGGACCGTAACTGCCGCGCAGCTCCAGGGTGTCGCCGGGCTTCACGTGGTACAACGCCGCGAAATTATCGGAAACGATGGCCGTGTCCGGCTCCTGGGCGAGACGGCGGTACAATTCGACGTCCTCGCCGTAGCGACGATGTCGCAGCGTTTCGTAAGCGGCTTGCATGTCGAACGCGATGACGAACACAATTCGCTCGCGGAAGTTTGTCTGGTGGAAACGAATCGGGACGACTTTCTCAATTCGGTCGCGGATTTCGGGATCGGCGGCAAGGCGTTCGCCGACTTCGTCATTCATCGTCAGCATCTGGCCGCCGGCAGTAAGCGGTCCGCCCGCTGTCACGAACAGGTCGGCGGCGATGCGCTGATCGATCCACTCGAGAATGGCGTGTTCGCTGCTCAAAACGACGCCGGCGGTCTGTACGAGCAAGGCCGCGCCTGCCGCCAGCGCGCCGACGACGAGGCCGGTGCGGCCCGGACTGCGCGCGAGGTTATCCGCGGCGAGCCGCCCCTCAATGCCGAACAGCGAGCGAATCACAGGCTTCAGTAAGTGACTCGCAATGGCGGTCAGCAGCGGCATTGCCACGAGCCCGCCGATCAAGAGCAGCGCCACGCCGCCAAACGCGCCGTACCGCGCCGGCAGATAGTCCCGGAAAGCAATGCACGCCAGTCCCGCGGCAAGGAATAAGCCGCTGGCGGCGCCTTGCAGGAACAGGAGGAGCCAGCGCCCCGTCCGCGGCGCGCGACGAACGGCGTCGGCCGGCTCTTCCGACGCCGCTTGCACCGCCGGAACGAGAGCAGCCAGCAACGCCGTCCCCAACCCCGCGAGCGCGGCGCTGATGAGGATTCCGGGACGGATGTGCAGCTCTTGTGTGTCGATCGGCATGAAAATGTCGCTCATGACCTTTTGCACCGGACCGAGCGCGACGTAAGCCAAGCCCACGCCGGCCGGCATGCCGACAAGAGAGCCGATCAGGCCGAGGAAGCCCGCTTCGGTCGCGAACAACCCTGCCACCTGCCGGCGTGTCGCTCCCACCGAGCGTAGAATGCCGATGTCGTGACGCCGCTCCGTGACACTCACCGCGAGCGCGTTGTAAACGAGGAACAAGCCCACCACAAGCGCGCCGACGCCGCCGAGCGCGAAACCGAGTTCCAGGCCCGCGGTCACGTCCTGCACGGCCTGCGCGTTGACTTCCGGCGTCGTCACGTCGCCGCGGTCGCCCACGTATGCGGCGACGGCGGCGCGGACCCGTTCCAGGTCTGCGCCAGGCGCCCGCTTCAGATCGATCCGCGAGACAAACTCGGGCCGGCCGGGAAACTCCAGTCGAGCCGCGTCCTCTACGCTTAGCACCAGAAAGTTGGCGCCGAACACCGCACCGGCCGGGCTTTTTTCCTGCAATGTTAAGGTCATTACGCCGGACAAGAGATGTTCCTTGCCCGCCGCGCGCACGCGGATTCGGTCCGCCTTTCCCTTCGTGTTCGCATCCAGTTCGCGTGCTAAGCCGTCGCTAACTGCCGCTCGATTGGTCCCAAAAACCACAGCGGCCAACGCTCGCCAAGTGGTCCGAGGCTTCTTGTCGATGCCGTACGGGTTGGTTTGGGCTTGATTCTGATCCTGCTCGACGCCGAGGAGCCAGACGAGGCGATAGTCGAGGTCCACGAGCGCGACACGCCCTATGACGAGCGGCCGGACCTCGGCGAGCCCTTCGATGCGCGCTTCCGTTAGTTCGCGCGCCAGTCGCAGCGGTACGCCCGCATCTCCGTTCACGACCATCAAATCGGTAGTCCCGGCGAGCGGGTTGACCGCGCTGTGCGCCGCTTCCGTCAAACTCTGATTCAACAAACGCGTGGCGACCAGCGTGGCGACGCCGAGCGCGATGCTGACAATGATGAGAACCGCACGCGACCAGCGCTGGCGAAGATAGCGCAAACTCAACGTGCGGTGCAGGGAGAACATTTGGGAGATTCGTTCGCCTTTTGGGGAGGGTCACGCCCGCGCCGGCTCAACGCCCGCCGCAACACGGCCATTGTTGATGAATTCCTCGTTTTGCACGCGGCCGTCGCGGATGTGCAGGATGCGGTCGCCGTACCCCGCCGCCGCGGGCTCATGCGTCACCATCACCACGGAGCGCCGGCCCGCCTCCGGGAGGCTGCGCAAAAGGGCAAGGATGTCCTTGCTGTTCGCCGAATCGAGATTGCCCGTCGGCTCGTCGCACAGGACCGCGTCGGGTTCCGGCACGAGCGCGCGGGCGATGGCGACGCGCTGCATTTCGCCGCCCGACAGCTCCTCGGGAAAATGATCCGTCCGGTCGTTGAGTCCGACGCGTTCCAGCGAAGCCAGCGCCAGGCGTCGGGCCGCGGCTCGGCTCTGTCCGGCGAGCAGCAGCGGCAACGCGACATTCTCACCCGCGGTGAGCGTCGGCAGTAAGTTGAAGAACTGAAACACGAAGCCGATGCGCTGCCGGCGGAGCAGCGAACGTTCTTTATCGGAGAGGCTTTGCAAATCACGGCCGTCAAAAATGGCTTTGCCGGTCGTCGGCGTATCGAGCGCTCCCAGGAGGTGCAGTACGGTCGATTTGCCGGACCCGCTCGGCCCCATGATGGACACAAACTCGCCGGTCCCGATCCGCAGGCTGACGCCGCGCACCGCGTGAACGGTCCGCCGGCCCTGCTGGTAGACCTTCGTAACGTCGTGCAATTCCATCATGTCGAATGAACCGCCGCACAACGAGTCAGGCAACAGCCGTGGGGTGCGTCGGAGCGCAGCGCAGACGCACCGGAACAATCACAGGTCTTGAGGCGCCCTACCGTTTTATTCGGTTACTGGTGTAGTTTCTTATATCGAATCCGGTGCGGCTGCTCCGCGTCGGCGCCAAGGCGTTGCTTCCGTTGGGCCTCGTAAGCCTGATAGTTGCCTTCGCACCAGTTGACCTTGCTGTCCCCTTCGAACGCGAGAATGTGGGTCGCGATGCGGTCGAGAAACCAGCGGTCGTGGCTGATAATGACCGCGCAGCCGCCGAAATCGACGAGGGCGTCTTCAAGCGCGCGCAGCGTATCGACGTCGAGATCGTTGGTCGGCTCGTCGAGCAGCAGCAGATTGCCGCCGCGCCGCAGCAATTTCGCGAGATGGACGCGGTTGCGTTCACCGCCGGACAGCTCCGCGACTTTGCGCTGCTGATCCGGGCCTTTGAAATTGAACTGGGCGACATAGCTGCGCGAGGCGACTTTGCGTTTGCCGAGCATCAAATACTCGGCGCCGCCGGTGATCTCCTCGAACACGGTGTGCTCGGCGTCGAGCGCGTCGCGGTTTTGATCGACGTAGGCGGGCACCACGGTGTCGCCGACGCGGAGACTGCCGGCGTCCGGCGTTTCCTGGCCGACGATCATGCGAAAGAGCGTCGTCTTGCCGGCGCCGTTGGGGCCGATGACGCCGACGATGCCGCCGCGCGGCAAATCGAAATTCAAGTCCTCCATGAGCAGATTGTCGCCGTAGCCCTTGCGGACGCTCTCGGCGCGCACGACCAGATCGCCCAGGTGCGGGCCGGGCGGGATTTGCAGCGTGAGCTCTTGCTCGCGCGCGCCGTAATCTTGCGAGGCGAGCTGTTCGTAGCGGGCAAGACGGGCTTTACTTTTGGCGACGCGCGCGCGCGGGGCCATGCGCGCCCATTCCAATTCGCGTTCAAGGGCTTTTTGCCGCGCCGATTCTTGGCGCTCCTCCTTCGCCAGCCTTGCCTTCTTTTGTTCGAGCCACGAGGAATAGTTCCCCTTCCACGGAATGCCCTGACCACGATCCAATTCGAGAATCCATTGTGCGACGTTGTCGAGGAAGTAGCGGTCGTGCGTCACGGCGACCACCGTGCCGTGATATTCCTGCAAATGCCGTTCAAGCCAGGCGACCGATTCGGCGTCGAGATGGTTCGTCGGTTCGTCGAGCAGCAACAGGTCGGGTTTCTGCAAGAGCGTTTTGCAAAGCGCGACCCGCCGACGTTCGCCGCCGGAAAGCGTTGTCGCCAGGGCGTCGCCCGGCGGCAACCGCATGGCGTCCATCGCGATTTCCAGCTGCCGGTCGAGTTCCCAGGCGTTGCTGGCGTCGATGGCGTTTTGCACGCGGTCCATCTCTTCAAGGAGCTTCTCCATCTCGTCGGGAGTACAGTCGGCCATCTTGTTGCCGATCTCCTCGTGGCGCAGGAGCAGTCGCCGCGTCGGCGCGACGGCTTCCTCGATGTTGCCTTGTACGTCCTTGGTCTCGTCCAGTCGCGGCTCTTGGGGGACGAAACCGATGCTGATGCCGTCGGCGGCGCGCACGCTGCCGAGGAAGTCCTTGTCTTGCAGCGCCATGATGCGCAGGAGCGTGCTCTTGCCGGACCCGTTGCTGCCGATGACGCCGATCTTGGCGCCGGGAAAGAACGCGAGCCAGATGTTCTTGAGCACCTCGCGCTTGTTGTAGGCCTTGCTGAGGTTCTCAATCGTGAAGATGTATTGTTCGGCCATAGGCGATCGAT
Organism: Gemmataceae bacterium; assembly: GCA_041499805.1. GTDB lineage: Bacteria > Planctomycetota > Planctomycetia > Gemmatales > Gemmataceae > JBGQKZ01. The sequence continues at coordinate 98,035 of JBGQKZ010000004.1, read as the reverse complement.
TCCTTGTTTCGTCTCGCCGTGCCCCTCCGGCGAGCGTGACCGTCGCGCGCCCCCAGCTCGCCTCGAAGCGCGGGGTCGCGGCGTGAGTCCTTCTGCCCTCCTTATGCTATCAGCGGCCCGGCCCTTCGCCAGCGCGTCAGCGTCGCTTGCTCAGCCTTCAGGCCCCCCTTAGAATGAAGCAGCGTTTGCCAAGCTCCTCGGACAGCAGCGGGGCGACCATGACACGGCGGTTCCATTCGGTCAGGCACATCTTCTTTTTGACGGCGATCGTCGCACTGGCTGCCGCTGCCTCGGCGCCCGCACAACCCGCAAGTCCGCGGTCGCATGTGCCGATTCCCGCCGGCGGGACGGACCTTGACATCGTCAAGGAATTTGAAAGCCAACACCTCAGCTTGGCCTCGGCGCTCGCCGCCCAAGAATTCACACGCAAATTGATGGAATCGCCCGAGGCATACGGCCTCAAACGCGAGGACCTCGAAGCGCTGCGGCAACGGTTTCTCGGGCAAGGGGGCCAACTCAACCTCGACATGCGCGATCCGAAATGGCAAGAGCTGATGCGGAAAGCGCTGGAAACGCGCCAACAGCAGTCAACTCCACTGCCGGACAACTTGTCGCCGACTGATTTCGAGGGCATCGAGAAACTGCTGGCCAAACTGGCGAAGAAGGACTCAACGCCGGCGAACATGGACGGGCCGCCCAGCGTGGGCGGGACTGCGGCCGCCGTGCCGGCGTCCGAGATGCCAGTGCCCCCGGCCCCCGCGCCGCCGGCCGAGCCGATGACCCTTCCCATCGATCCCGCGAAGCGGTCCGCCGAGCATCCGGAGATGACGCGCAAGGTGATGGATCTCGCGGAGAAGTTCCAAGATCGGTTTCCGGCCATGCGCGATTCGGAGGCGATGAAGCGGACGATGCGCGCCCTGGCCGACGCCGGCCGGCGCTCCGGCGACGGCGCCAAAAGCGACTGGCGCGAGGGCTTGCCGCAATGGCTGCGGGATGTGCGGTGGGACCGGCTGCGCAAGAACGTCGAGAATTCACGGCTTGCCAATTTTTCGTTGCCACGCTGGCGCTCCTCGAATAGCAATGCCGCTCCCCGGCAGTGGGCGATGAACGTGCCGCACGTTGCCGGGGCCGCGCAAGCGCCCAGCAGCGGCGCCGACATCTGGTCGATTCTTCTTTGGGTTGGCGCGGCATTGGCGGCGGGCGTGGCGCTTTGGAAACTCGTCAAGGAACACCGGAAGTGGAGCGACGCCGCAGCCGCCGGTTGGCGCCTTGGCCCGTGGCCGGTGCCGCCCGGCGCGGTGCGCACGCGCGCGGAACTCGTGCGCGCGTTTGAACACCTCGCCCTGCTCTGCCTCGGTCCGCCCGCGCGCCATTGGAACCACCTCGAGATCGCCCTGCGCCTGACGCAAAATAGCACGCATCCACCCTATGTGGGCCGCGTCGCGTCGAATCTTGCAGGTCTCTATGAACGGGCCCGCTACGCACCGCTCGACGAACCTCTCCCCGACAGCGATCTGGCCATCGCCCGCCGCGAACTTTGTTTCCTCGCGGGGGTCCCGGCCGCATGACCTCCGCACGCCACTTGGCCATTCTTTTCGTTTTTTTCATCGCGGCGCTGCCGCTGCGCGCGCAGCAAGCGAATTCACCCGCGGTGGCGCCCCCCGCCGCGCGGTCCGTGGACGCGGGCTCACAAATCCTGCGCCTCATCCTCAATGGCTTGCGGTTGGAGCCTATCAAGAATTGGGAAGACATTCGGCAACCCGAGCGCACGCTGATCATCGTCCTCGGCGACACCAGCGTTCTCGACCGCCTGCCGAACGGCCCCGAGACCTTCGTCCGCCGCGGCGGCGCTCTGCTCGTGGCGACCGATCAACGGCTGCGCGGGCAGGTTGCGAACAATGGCTTGTTCGGAATCCATGTAGTTCCGGGCCCCGTGCTCGCGCCGCCCGAAGAATGCTTCCGCCGCATTCCCGAGTGTCCCTACGTGTCCGCAACGAAGGAGCAGCCCGCGCTCTTCGATTTTGACGGCAGCCGGCCCCACGTCGCCACCAATGTCTCTGGGTGTCTTGCCGCCTCCAGGGGCGGTTACGACCTCGCTCTGCTCGCCCAGTTTCCTCCCTTCTCGCGCGTTTCCAACGACAGACTTCGGCTCGCAACGGGTCTCCGCCTTTTCTTCGCGGCGGGCGGGGACGTCGATGGTGGACCGGGAAAGTGCCTGATCCTCGCGGATCACAGCGTCTTCATCAACGACATGCTGCGCCAGCGCGACGCCGGCAATTTCTATTTCACGATCAATGCCGTGCGCTGGCTTTTGGAAAAAGACCGCCGGCAACGGCGCGACCGCGTGCTGCTGGTCGAAAACGGCACGATCAACAGCGATTTCGACATTCCGCTCCCCCGCCGCGCCGCGGACGCCCCGCAAGTTCCGCTGACCCCCGAGGAGATGGAGCCGATCATCGACGAGTTCCTCTCCGAGTTGGTCCGGGAGCCGCGGCTGGCGAACGACCTCGTCCCGCTCTTCAATGAAGCGCTCGACGTCGTGCAGAAATCGATCGACCCCGACGACGTGCTCGTGGCCGCGGCCACCCTGCTTACCTTCGGCCTGCTCCTGTACGGCCTGTTGCGGGCGATGAAAGGCCGCTATCGACTCGCTTTGCACGTACCGTTTTTCTCTCGGCTGGTCTCCCGGCAAGCGCCGGTCGGCCCCGCTGCCGAGCGGCGGCAGGTCGCGATGCAACGGGAAGGACAATACTGGGAGGCCGCCCAAACCGTCGCGTGCCGGCTCTTCGCGACCGCGCCCGGCGACGATCTCGCGGATGTCGAGCCGCCGCACGTGGAAGCCGACGGTTCGTGGTGGCGGCGACGGCGCTTGCGGCGCGGCGTGGCACGCCTTTGGCGGCTCGCGACCGATGACGAGCCGCACCGGCTGTCGCAGCGCGCGTTTCGCCGTATCATGGAACAGGTCCGCGCGCTCGAAGGGGCGCGGGCGGCGGGCAACCTGCGGATCACCTGGGCATGAGCATCACCCTCGAAACCGGCGACGGCGTCGCCCTGCGGCAGCTCGCCGAGCAGGTTCGCGGTTTGCGCGACCGCACGCTTGCCGCCGTCGGTCAGGTCGTGGTAGGCATGGAGGCGGTGACGCAGCAGTTTCTCATCGCGCTCCTGGGCGGCGGCCACGTGCTGCTCGAAGGCGTGCCCGGCGTCGCTAAAACCACTCTCTCGAAAACATTCGCCCGTGTCCTCGGCACCGACTATCAACGCATCCAGTTCACCCCCGACCTGCTGCCGTCCGACGTCACCGGAACCTACATCTTCGACCGCAAACAAAACGAATTCGTGCTGCGCAAAGGGCCGATCTTCTGCCAGGTCCTCCTCGCCGACGAGGTCAACCGCGCTCCCGCCAAGACGCAGTCGGCGTTGCTTGAAGCCATGCAAGAACACCAGGTCACGATCGAGGGGACGACCCTGCAACTGCCGGCCCCGTTCATGGTGCTGGCCACGCAGAATCCGATTGAACAAGAAGGCGTTTATCGTTTGCCCGAAGCGCAACTTGACCGCTTCCTGCTGAAGGTGGAGATGGGTTATCCCGTCCACAATCAGGAAGTAAACATGCTGCGGCTGCACAGCAATCCGGTGGACGAGCCGGACCCGCTCTTCTCCGCCGAGATCCTCCTCGACGTGCAGCGGCAACTTGCGCTGGTCCACGGCACGGAAACGCTGCTGCACTACATCGTCGAGCTGGCCGAGGCGAGCCGGCGGCATCCCGATCTGGCGCTCGGCGCGAGTCCGCGCGCGTCGCTCTGTTTGCTGCGGTGTGCGCGGGCGCGTGCGTTGCTCGACGGCCGGCATTATTTCACCCACGAAGACGTTCACGCCATTGCCTTGGGCGTCCTCGGCCATCGCCTGATCCTGCGGCCGGAGGCGGAAGTCGAAGGCAAGCGCGTCGCCGACGTGGTGACCGATTTACTTCACTCGGTGCCTGTATTGGAGACGAAATAGGCTCGTAGGGGTCAGGGGTCAGGGGTCAGGGATTAGGGACTAGGGACAAGCGTTGCTTGAGTCCTAATTCCTGACTCCCCACCCCCCACGGACTCCTGCCGACTGACCCCTGGCCCCTAATCCCTGGCCCCTAATCCCTGACCCCTATTCCCCATGTTCACGCCGCGCGCCTGGTGGTTTCTGTTCGCGACGTTGCTGCTGGTGGCCGCGGCGGTCATCACGCATCATCCCGTGATCGGCTTTCTCGCCTTCACCTTGCTCTTGTGGTTCCTCGGTCAATGGTTGGTCTTCGCTGTTCGTTGGCGCGCGTGCGAACGGCGTTTTGTAGTGCGGCGGGAGCTGCGTGACGAGCGCGGTCCGGTCAACGCGCTTTGGGCGGGCCACACTTTTGCCATCAACGTGGAATTGCACACGCCGAACCGCACGGGGTTGGCTCACGTCGCCGTCGCCGATTGGCTGCCCTTTGCCGTGGAGCAAGTTAGCGGGGCGACGACGACCGATGGCCCGCTGCGCCTCGGCCGGCCGTTGCGGCTGTCGTACCGCGTTCGTTGCACCGCCGTCGGTCCGGTGCGGTTTGAAGGCGTGAAGATTCAAATCGCGGATCTGCACGGTTTTTTCAGTCACGCCACCTTCGTCTCCGCGCCGCTGATTCGGCGCGTGCTGCCCGTTCTGGCGGACGCCAAAGGGCACGCGGCGACGACAAAGCGACACAATCTCCTGCCGCCGCCCGGCGTTCATCGCCATCTGCGCGCGGGCTCCGGCAGCGAGTTGCTGGACCTGCGCGACTACCTTCCCGGCGATCCGCCGAAGACCATCGCCTGGAAGATCTCCGCGCGCCGCGACAAGCTCATTACCAAGGAGTACGAGAGCGAAGTGCCGCTGCGCTGCACGCTGTTCGTGGACACGTCGAATTCGGTCCGTGTCGGCGGGCCGGGCCAGAGCGCGTTGACGGGCTGTGTGCAAATTGCCGCCGCCGTCGCGCAAGCGAACGCCGCCGCTCGTGATCTGACGGGCATGTGCCTGTTCGACGAAGAGCGGGCGACGCGAATACGGCCGGCGCGGACCGCGTCCCACGTGGCGGCCCTGCTGAATCAACTCGCCGACGCCGCGCGCTTGCCGCCGGCGACCGGGCAGGCACGCATGTCCGACTTGCTGCCGCTTGGCTACAGCTTCGCGCAGGAAATCTACCCCGACATGCTGCGGCCGCCGCTGAATACGACGCCCGCGCTGCTCGGCTGGTCGCTCCGTGGCCCGCGCCTCTTTCTCGCGCTGTTCGTGCCGTTTTACGCGCTCTTGTCGCTCGTGGTGTACTTTCTGCTCGGCGGACGCCGCCGGCGACTGGCGTGGCGTAAACGACTCGCCGCGTTTCTGGCCGCGCACTACCTGTTGGCCCCCGGCGGCTTGGGCCTGCTCCTGCACGACGACGAGTATTTTCTGCTCCTCCTGCAACGGCTGTTGGCGGAGCACGATGTGCCGTATCCGCTGCCGTTTTACGATCGTCGCGGCCGCTACCTGTTCGCGGCGCCGGGCAAGATCGATGTCCTTGCGCGCGGGCTCGTCGAGGCCGTCAGCCGCGGACACGACAACGAACTCTTCGTGCTGCTGGTCGATTTGCTGGAATTAACCGACCGCCTGGAGCCCTTGCTCCGGGCCGTACGCGTCGCGCTGGCCCGACATCATCAGGTCCTCGTCGTCTGCCCGTGGCCGCCCGGCATGGCGCCGCCGGAGGAAAGTTCTGCGGCGTCCGCGCCTCTCGGTGGTGTGCCCGACGCGCCAAACGCCGTCCGCCAGCTCACCGCGGAACGCTTTCAGCGCGCCTTCGAGCATGTCCGCCAATCGTTTGCCCGACTCGGCGTCAGTGTGCTCTGTGCCCGCAGCGGCGATCCGGTGGGCCTCATCCTGCGCCGGCTCGAACGCCTGCGGCTAGCAGGGAGGCGACGATGAGCACCGCCGCCGATCCCAAAACCATCGCGAATCATCCCGCGGTTCGCCTGCACACGTTCATTTGCCTGGGAGCGCTCGTCGTGGCGCTCTTCGGACTGCTCGAGCGGGGGTTTGGCGCCTGGAGCCTGTTTCCGGTCTTCGTCGGCAGCCTCGGCCTCGCGGCGCGCTGGCGGCTGACGCCGGTGCTCTTCCTGATGTCGCTTGGCGCCCTGCTTTGGGTCGGCGCCATTAACAGGCGGTTTGGATTTCACGCGACTTCGCTTTTCGGCCTTGGAGAGTTCATTTTCTGTGCCGGCGTGCTCGCCTTCGTGTCGGCGAATTACCGTCTGCACAGTTTCGTTGACCGTATTTTCCCGGCGGATACGCGTCTGCCGACTCCAAAAAAAGGCGCACGCCTCGTGAAGGAGTTGCGCGCGCCGGTGCAGCCGCCGATTCGACGTTCTGCGGATCACGTTACGAATCGCGAAATACTCCTCTTGCTCGTCACCCTGCCGTTGTGGGCCGCCGTGGCACAAGCGGCGTGGGCGTGGCTGCAAACTCGTGAGAACCCGCCGTTGGAACTCTCGCCTCGGCGCTGGCAAGCCATCCTCCTCGTCTGGATGATCGGCTTGCCGACAATCCTCATTGCAAGTTTCCTGAGCTACCGCGGTTGGAATCGTTGGCATGCCGAGGAAGCGACGCTCTTTCTTCAGGACCAGGTCTGGCGCGAGACACGCAAGGAACAACGCCGTCTGGGTGAATGGCTGGCCTGGGCCCGTAAACGACGGAGGAACGCTCCATGAGATTCTGGATACGCGAGCTGGCGGGTTGGCTGTTGGTCGGGCTGGGTCTCTTTATCTTCTACCAGTGCTACCGCCTCTTAATGGACCGCGAGTCGGAGTTCGTACAAGCGGTGGTCATGACGGTGATCGGCATCTTCGTCTTTCGCGGCGGCATTCACTTGCTCAAGGTCGCCGTCGCGGCCCGCGTCTGCATGGACGCCCGCGAGCGGCTGCAAAAGGAAACGAGGACAGGCGCGAGCCCCGTTACGCGGCGCTAACTTAGAGCGAATACGAGACATAAGAGGTTTATGGTATCCACTTAAAACATTCGTCTCCAGATTTCGTCGTAACTTGCGTACCCACAAAGATATTGCGACAAACTAGTGCGAAGCGCAATTCCCACGAAGAGTGCAGAAAGGTGCAGTTATACTTACCGACAAGATCGCCGTAAGTCCCTTAATCGTTATCCATGCAACATCATCAATAAGCCGAGCCAATTGGTCAGCGTTGTCAATGTGCCGAGCACCAGCGCCCCGTGCGTGGGGCCCACGTTGCCCTTGAGCCGGTGCTCTTTTCCTCGAATCCACGAGACGAGCCCGAGCAAGACCGCCAGCGGTCCGGCCAGCAGGCCGACGAACGGCACCAAGGCCACGACGGCGCAGCGAAACGCGATGACACCAAGCGGGTTTCGCGCGTCGGCCAAGGGGTCGAACGGCCGGTCTTTCTGTGTTTCGTAGGCACGGCGCGCGCGGGCGTTGATCCCCGTTCCACACCGGCTGCACTCGCGGGCGTCGTCGGCAAGCGGAGCTTCGCAGGTCGGACAGCGCATCAAAGTCGCTCTCGGTCCGGTTGGTTGGTTGGTTGGAGTTCTCGAAATACCAGCGCGTCGCCCGCGGGTCAAGCGCGCGAACTCCTCTTGCGGCCTTTCGTGTCCCAGCGGAACAATGTACAGCAATACCGCCGGCGACGCTGTTTCGCCGCCGGCACGATCACCGCGCCGCCGAGGCCCGCATGCGTTATTACCCGTCGTTCGAGGAGTTTGAGGCGCTTGCACGCGCTGCCAGTCTGGTTCCGGTTTATCGGCAGCTCGTCGGCGACACGCTTACGCCGGTGAGCGCGTTTTGCAAGATACAGGAAGGCGAGTGGTCGTTTCTGTTCGAGAGCGTCGTCGGCGGCGAACGGCTCGGGCGCTATAGCTTCCTCGGCTCCGGCCCGTTTCTGCGTTTTCAAGCGTATGAACGGCAAGTGCAGATTCAGGAGGCGAGCGGCACGGGTCGGCCCGTCGTGCAGGAGTTTGAGCATCCCGACCCGCTGCGCCTGTTGGAAGAAAAGCTGGCCGCCTACCGAGCGCCGCACGTTGCCGGCTTGCCGCGCTTCAGCGGCGGGGCCGTGGGCTACGCGGCGTATGACTCCGTCCGCTACGTGGAGCGCTTGCCGAGCCCGCCGCCGGACGATCGCCATTTGCCCGATCTTTGCTTCGCGTTTTACGACCGCATGGTCATTTTCGATCACTTGACCAAAACCATCGCCGCGGTCGCCCACGCACACGTCGATCGCGACGATCTACGCGGCTGCTATGAAAAGGCCTGCCAGCGCGTCGATCGGCTCGTCGAACGGTTGCACCAGGGCGTCGCCGATTTGCAACTGACGGACATCGCCCCCGTCGGCGAAGTGCAGCGGCCGTACCGCAGCAATTTCGAGCCGGCGGCGTTTGAAGCCGCCGTCGTTCAGTGCAAAGAGTACATCAAGGCCGGCGATATCTTTCAAGTGGTCCTCAGCCAACGCCTGCAAACCGAGACGAAAGCCCGGCCGTTTGACATCTACCGGACCCTGCGCGTCGTCAATCCGAGCCCGTTTCTGATCTACCTCAAAGCCGGGCCGTTGTGCCTGGTCGGCTCCTCGCCCGAAATTATGGTCCGCGTCGAGGGGGACAAGATCATCATTCGGCCTCTCGCGGGCACGCGCCCGCGCGGCAAGACAGAGGACGAAGACGAACGTCTGGCCGCCGAGCTGATCGCCGACCCGAAGGAACGTGCCGAACACATTATGCTCGTGGACCTGGGGCGCAATGACGTCGGCCGCGTCGCCCGCTACGGCACGGTGCAATTGAGCGACGTTCTGACCGTCGAACGCTATAGCCACGTGATGCACCTGTGCAGCACGGTCACGGGGCGCTTGCAGCCGGGCAAGAGCGCCTTCGATGCGCTCCGCGCCTGTCTCCCCGCGGGCACGCTCAGCGGTGCGCCGAAAGTTCGCGCCATGGAGATCATCGACGAGCTGGAGCCGCACCGTCGGGGGCCGTATGGCGGTGCCGTCGGCTACGTCGATTTCAGCGGCAACATGGACACGTGCATCGCGCTGCGGACGATGGTCCTCAAAGGACAAACCGCCTACCTGCAAGCGGGCGCCGGCATCGTCGCCGACAGCGTGCCTGCGCTCGAGCGTGAAGAGACGATGAACAAGGCCCGCGGGCTGCTGCGGGCTCTTGAAATGGCGGAAACGCAGCTTTAATCGCCGGCACATGCTTTGCACGTTTATTCGCCTGCACCAAGCTCACACGAAAAGGAGCGCCATGAGTCGTTCTCAAAATCAGGGCGAGAAGAAACGAACGGACGGACGCAACGAAGCTGACGTACAGCACGAGTCCGATCAGGTGGAAGAAGCTTCCGAGGAATCGTTCCCCGCGAGCGATCCGCCATCGTGGTCGCCCGTGACCGCCGGGCCGCCAGACCGCAGCGGCGCGGACAAGCGGTAGCGAACCTTCTTTCTTTCCCGTTGACACCACCGCCGTGCGCCCGCACCATAGCCGGACGCCCCCCTGACGTTCGGGAAGCCGGCTCATGATCGTCTTCGACGCACACCTCGACCTCGCCTGGAACGCCCTCGACTGGAACCGCGACCTGCGGCTGCCGGTGGCCGACATCCGCCGCCGCGAGACCGAACAGGGAATGGAGGGCAAGGGCCGCGGTTGCAACACTGTCTCGTTCCCCGAGCTGCGGCGCGGCAAGGTCGCCATCTTCATCGCCACCCTGCTCGCGCGGTTGTCTCGCCCCAACCTGATGCCGGCCATCCAGCGCTACGAGTCGATGCCCGCCGCTTATGCCGCCGCGCAGGGGCAACTCGCCTACTACCGAGCGCTCGAAAAGGAAGGCTGGCTGCGCTGGATCGAGGACGCGGCGACCCTCGATCAACACCTCGCTGCATGGCAGGCGAACGAAGCCGGCGACGAACCGCTCGGCTTCATCTTGAGCATGGAAGGCGCCGACCCCGTCTTAACGCCGGACCAGGTCGAAGAGTGGCATGTGGCCGGTTTGCGAATCATCGGCCCAGCGCACTATGGGCCGAGTCCCTACGCCCGCGGTCACGACATGGTCGGCGGCCTTTTCCCGCCGGGCAAACCGCTCCTGCGCGAAATGGAACGCGTCGGCATGATCCTCGACGTGACGCACCTCTCGGACGGTTGCCTGGAGGAGGCCCTCGACGTCTACGGCGGCCCGGTCCTCGCGAGCCATCACAACTGCCGGGCGCTCGTGCCGAACCCGCGGCAGCTCACGGATGAACAGATCAAGCGGCTGATCGGCCGCGGAGCGGTGATTGGCACGGCTTTGGATACGTGGATGATGGTTCCCGGCTGGGAACGCGGCAAGACGACGCCGAAAGAAGCCGGCGCGACCCTTGAAAAGATGGTGGATCACATCGACCACGTCTGCCAGCTTGCCGGCAACGCCCGGCACGCCGGCATCGGCACGGACCTCGACGGCGGTTTCGGCCGCGAACAATCGCCGCTCGATCTCGATACCATCGCCGACCTCCAGCGCGTCCCGGACCTGCTCCGTCGCCGTGGCTACGACGATCCCGCCGTGGTGGGAATCATGTACGGCAATTGGGTGCGGTTTTTCAGAGCGGCGTGGTCGCCGCGGATGTGAATCCAAAGATCGGCGACCTGGCGGACATACTATACATCAGTTTACATGTGCGTGCTCCTCTCGTTCCATTCGCGGAATGCCGCCGGATAATTTCTCCCGTGTCACCGTCGTTCGATGAATAGCAACTTTCCCCGACAAGATTGACAGCCGTCGTGTTTCTGCGCTAACCTGACAAACTCTCACCAAACTCACCGGATACCGCTGAACCGCCTAGCTTTCCTGTTGCGTACCGTTTCGCAAGGCGGTAGCTTATCATGTCGATAAGCCGGGATGAGTTGTCGCAATAACTCCAATCCATCCGCGCGGACGTTACGCGCTCGGCTCGGTTCCCGTGAGCAGAAGTCGCGTGACCGGCGTGGGTTGCACTGCGCGGATGGAGAGCCAACACCCTGCCAGCGCAATGGTTTGGAGAAAACGAACCAAGTGTGTCGGGAACAGTGGCTACGGGCACTTTTCCGCCCCAAGCGCAATCGTTTCAGCTTGTTGAAACGTCGTATTCTCGGTGCGTGGCGCGCGAGGCCCCCGGAACAGCCTCTGCCACGTGAATTTGCAACGTTCTCAATCTTTCAGATGGGTACCGCAGCCGCTTCGTTCAGCCGGAAAAGGTGTCTGGAGAAAAGTTCCAGACACCTTTTCCGGCTGAAGGTAGGGGCGAGCGGGCTTCTCCTGTCCATTCCCAGCTGAGGTTGGTTTCATGAAGTTCGCGTCGTTTCTGCGGTTTTTCAAGGGGCAAGGGGTTCGGTCCAATCGCCGCGGCAAGCGGCAACGAGAGGCGCAACGCACCCCGCGGCGGGAACGCACGCTCCTTCGGCTGGAAGGCCTTGAAGAGCGGACGCTGCTGTCCGTGGTCCCCACGCCGACGGTCATCCCCCCTCAGGACATCTCGTTTGACGGGAACATTGCCAACGAAAGCGCGCCGTCCCTCGCGGTGGACCCCAATAACGCGCAAAACGTCGCCGTCTTCTGGACCCTCAACGATCCGCGAATCGCGGGTACGCAGAAAGTCTTCCTCCAGGGAGCGTTCTCGACCAACGGCGGCGCCACCTATCAGCAAACCGGCTTTTTCTTCAACCTCATCGATCCGACGAGCGCCGCGAACAACCCGCAGCCCTTCGTCCAGGCGACCGACGCCAGCGTCGCCTTCGACCGCACCGGCAATTTTTACGTGATGGTCTCCGAGCACGATGCGGCCAACGTGGAAGGCGCGATTGTCCTCGAGAAATTCAACTTCAGCGGCGGCGTGCCCGTTCAGCTCATCGCGGACAACGTGATCTACGCCTGGTCCGGCCGCGACGCGGCGGTGAATCCGACCATGGCGGTCGACACCAATCTGGCGTCGTTCACCGATCCCGACACCGGCGCCGTCCAGACCGACACGAGCGCCGGCAACATCTACGTCGCTTTCAGCACCATCAACACGCCGCCCGGCGGCAACGCGGCCCAGGGCTTCAACCCCAACAGCATTAAGCTCCTTGCGTCGTCCGACGGCGGCCAGACATTCGGCAGCCAAACGTACATCAACGACGGTTTCAGCGGCGGCGACAGCACAACCTCCAGCGTCAACTTCGGCCCCGAGCGCAACACCCAACCGCGGATCGCGATTTCCCAGGGTACGCCCGTGCTCCCGGGCAGCAACCTGCCGCCGCGCGTGCCGGGCGGCCAGGTCACGATCGTGTGGGACGACTTCGGCACCGGCGCGACCGCCAATCCGCCCTTCGACGAAATCAAAGTGGACCACATGTCCGGCGTGTCGGGCCGGTCGTTCGGCCAGACGTTGGGCCCCCTCACCGGCGGCATCGCGGACGCACTCTCCGGCGGCAATAACGGCCCCAGCATTCCCGTCACGACCTCGTTTTCGGTCGCGGTGAACCTCGCCAGCGACACCCATTTCACGAAGCTGTCCGACCTGGACGTCAGCCTCGACATGATCGATCCGAACGTGGATCAGCTGCAAATCGACCTTATTCCGCCCAGCAGCAGCGGCCTGCCGGCGATTCCGCTCGCGCTGAATCACGTCGATGCCAACAACAACGCCATCGCCGGGCAAGGCTTCGTCCAGGCCGGCGCCAACCTTGGCGTTCAGAACGGCCGCAACGTCGGTTTTACGTTTGACGACCAGGCCCCGCGCGGCATTCAGGACTCGACCGCCACCGCCCCGTACCTCGGCCATTTCCGCACGGAATTCGGCGGCTTCTTCGGCGCCGGCCTGACGCAGTTCAACGGATTGAGCGGGGCTCAGCTCGGCGGCACGTGGACGCTTGCCATCACTGACTTCCGCAGCGCGGGCAACACGCCGCCCACCCAGTTCCTGCGCGACTGGTCGCTGAACTTCACCGGCGCCAGCGTACTGCCTGGCTTTGACAACACCGTCGCCTTCCCGTTTGTCCGCGGCGCCGTGACGAGTCCGTTCCCCTTGGCGCCGGCCGTCAGCCCCGACCGCGGCATCGGGCCGTCGCCGGTGATCGCCTCGGACAACACGTTGGGCTCGTTCAGCCCGTTCCAGGGCCGGCTTTATTTGGCGTATGTTGACCATATCCGCGAAGTAGTCGGCAACGTCGACCTGAATCCGACCGACAACACCGACATCTTCATGATCACGTCGGACGACGGCGGCAATACCTGGTCAAGCAGCTTTGGCGGCTTCACAGGATTCGGCGGCGCTACGACGGTAAACGACGACAACGCCGCCGTGGACGGCTTCACGGAAGGCAACAACCTGAACAATCTCGCCATCCCGGCGCCACAGAAGGGGCGGCCGCAATTCGAGCCAAGCCTGGTCGTTGACCCAGATACCGGCATGCTCGTCGCCTCGTGGTACGACGCGCGCAACGACGCCGCCCGCGCCCGCGTGGCGACCTACTTCACGACGAGCATCGACGGCGGCACAACCTTCAGCAAGCAGACGTATTTCAACGCCGCGCACGTCGCCAAAGATGCCATCACCGGCAAAACGATCAACGTCGAGCCGATTCCCGACAATCAGTCGTCCGGCAACGGCAGCCGCGACGCGACGTTTGGCTTCGGCGATCACCAAGGTCTGGCGGTTCTGGACGGCACCATCTACGCCGCCTGGTCCGGCAACCAGGACGGGCTCAACGATCCCACCAACGACCTCCGGCTCGATATCTTCACCGGTTCGGCGACCACGGCGGGCGGGCCGCGCATCATCAACAGCACGATGGGCCCGGTCCGATCGCTTACGATCGACGGTACGAATTTCAACAACACGTTCACGTTCGACGGCACGCAGCTCGCCAATGCCTTTGAAGTCGAGTTCGACCGGCCCATCGACCCCGCGACGTTCACCAAGGACGCCGTCACCGTCGTCTTCCGCAATCCGACGACACCGGCCAACCTGCCCGGCGTCACACTCGACGTGCTGTCCGTGGTCGATCTCAATCCCGCGCCCACCGGCACGGCGTTGCCCGACCACGACACCCGGTTCCTTGTGCGCTTTGACTCGCTCAAGGCCCTGACCCAGGGCGGCACCTACACCGGCACGTACAGCTACGCCGTCGGTCCGAACATTCGCGACCGCATCCGCGTGCCGAAGATTAGCGTCACACCCAACCCGGGCACCACCACGTTCAGCGCCGTGTCCCCGCAGGTGCCGAAGACCATTCCGGACGCGCCGCAGTTCTTCGTGCCGGGCACCGCGTTGTCCACGATAACCATCTCGAACGCGCAGCCTCAGGACGTGGTCGCCGACCTCAACATCAACCTGACCATCACCCACACGTTTGATCAGGATCTCGTCCTCACGCTGATCGCCCCCGACGGCACGCAAGTGCTGCTCTCGGGCATCAATTTGGGCGGCGGCTTCATCATCGGTCACGGCGGCGCCGGCCGCAATTACACGAACACCACCTTCGACGACCAGGCGGCCACGCCCATCGGGCTGGGAACGCCGCCCTTCACGGGCTCGTTCAAACCCGACTCCCCGCTGGCCCAGCTCATCGGCAAGCCGTTAAACGGCATCTGGACGTTGCAGGTGCAGGATGTCGAGCCCGCGGACACGGGCACGCTCATAAGCTGGTCGATGATCGTGCAATCGGGCACGATCAGCAGCGCCGCGCAGACCGGCAACCTGATGGACCAGAACGCCAACGGCGTGACCGGCGAACAGCCCGCCGCCGGCGTGACCGTGGGCGACGTCTATGCCGCGCCGCGCCCGCTGGGCAAGACGCTGTTCACCGCGCCCTACGATCCCGATACGCTGCCGATCATCGTTCCCGGCCCGCACGTTGTGAAGACCATCGCCGGCAACAGCCAAACCGCGCCGGTCACCAACCGCTTCGACGCCCCTTTGACGGAGATCAACAAGACGATCCCGCCCGCCGGCACCGGCGGCAGCGGCGTGGCCAGTCAGGACACCACGACCTCGGCCCTCATCGTCAACACCGATCCGAACGCGCTGATCACCAACTTGACGGTCACGGTCAATATCTCGCACACGCGCGATTCCGACCTTGTGCTGCGCCTCATCGGCCCGGACGGCACGGTGGTCAATCTCGCCAGCCACGTCGGCGGCACGGGCGCCGATTTCTTCGACACGACCTTCGACAGCAACGCCGCCCTGGCCATCGGCCAGGGGACCGCCCCGTTCACCGGCAGTTTCCGGCCGGAGGGCGGCTTCGGCTTGTTCAACGGCAAAACCGCCAACGGCACCTGGACGCTGGAAATCACCGACACTGTCAGCGGTGAGACCGGTACCTTGAATGCCTGGTCGCTCAATGTCTCCACGATCAATCCGACGTTGGTGCTGAATAACTTCGTCGATCACGTGGACGTGGTGTTCGACCGCGACATGGACCCGAACAGCTTCACGCCGGCATCGATCCTGAACATGACCGGGCCCGCCGGCCTGATCGCGCCGCTACGCGACTACAAGACGACGTTTACGCCGCAAGTGATTCCGGATCGTCCCAACACCGTCGCCATTACGCCGCTCGACTCGTTCCTGCTGGTTCCGGACGATCTGCCGATCGGCGCCCTGAGCGTCACGGTGAACATCAGCCACGCCCGCGACCACGACCTCGTGGCGTACCTGTTCGCGCCGGACGGCACGCGCGTGCAGCTCTTCCAGCAGGTCGGCGGCGCCGTGGGGGCGGATTTCACGGGCACGACGTTTGACGATTCCGCGGCGGTGCCGATCACGTTCGGCGTGGCCCCCTTTGCGGGCGTCTTCCGCCCGGCGCAGCCGCTCAACGCCCTCATCGGCCACAACGCCAAGGGCGCGTGGAAGCTCGAAATCCAGGACCTCACGTCCAACGGCATCGCCGGCACGTTGAATTCGTGGGTGCTGCACATCAGGCCCGCGATCACGGTCACGTCCAATCCGGACCCGCTCCATCCCGATCCGGACCCGCAGCACCCGCGCACGTTCCGCATCAGCTTCCCGCCGCAAATGCTGAGCGGGACGTATACGATCCAGCTTGCGTCCACGATCCGCGCCGCGAACGGCGAGGCGCTCGACCAGAGTCTGAACGCCGGCTTGGACATTCTCAAAGGCATCAACTCGACCAGCTCACTGAGCGGGCCGCAGAACTTCAGCAACCCTTCCTCTTTTTCGCTGAAGCCGGGCAAGGTCACGCTGTCGACGATCACGATTCCCGCTTCGGCCGACTTCATCATTCAGGATGTGAATCCCCAGCTCGACGTGACGTTCCCGCACGACAAGCTGTTGCTGGTCACGCTGACCGGTCCGGACGGGACACAGGTGACGCTGTTCGACGGCCGGTTGTTCGTCAACGCGCTGGGCCCGAATCTCGCCAACACGATTTTCGACGACCAGGCGACGACGCCGATCCTGTCCGGCGTCGCGCCGTTCAGCTCGCCCGGTTCATATACGCCGCTCAGTCCGCTAAGCGTCTTCAACGGCAAGAACGCGGCCGGCACGTGGGTGCTGTCGATCTCGGATTTGTCGACGAATTCGACGGACGTCGGCTTGCTCAACAAGTGGACGCTGAACTTCACCAAGCCGATCTCCGGCAGCGGTTTGGGCGAGCCCGTGGCGGATTCGCCGACGGTCAGTTTCCGCATCTTCACGGTCGCGGCGGATAGCTCGCTGGCGCACAACGTGTGGACCGCGCTCGGTTCGGGCTCCATCACGACTTCCGGCGGCAACGCCGAGACGGGTCAGGCCGCCACCTCGACGCCGCGCGACCATTCCGGCCGTATCGGCGGCATCGCCGTCGATCCGAGCGACCCGACCGGCAACACCGTGTACGTCGCCGGCGCCTCCGGCGGCGTGTGGAAAACCAACAACTTCCTGACCCCCGATCCCAACGGCCCAACCTACATTCCGCTGACCGATTTCGGCCCGACCAACGCCATCAACGTCGGCGGCATCGGCGTCTTCGGCCGCAACAACGACCCGAATCAATCCATCGTCTTCGTCGGCACCGGCGAAGGCGACGCGCTGTCCGCGGGCCAGGACGACACGCACACCGAAAAAGGCGTCGGCGTCCTGCGCTCATTCGACGGCGGCTCGACGTGGACGCTGCTCGACAGTACGACGAACGTGGACGGGCAGGGCAATCCGCTGCCGATCAACTCGTCGCTCCGCGATCATTTGTTCGTCGGCCTCGCGACGTTCCGCGTCGTCGTGGACCCGGTCCACGCGCCGTCCAGCCCGGACAACGTCATCGTTTACGCGGCGATGAGCGATCCCAGCGGCCGCGGCCGCGGCGGTGTTTATCGCAGTACCGACAGCGGCAAGCACTGGACGCTCACCGGCAGCAAGTCCGGCCAGGCGACCGACGTCATCCTCGGCCCGAACACATCCAGCGATTCGAGCGGCAACACGCAGGTGATCGACGCTGCCTTCGAGGGAGAGGGCGTGTTCCAAAGCCCCAACCAAGGCGGCAGCTGGAACTTGATGACGGGCGGCGCCACCGTCCAAGCGCAAATTCTGGACATTGACGTGGCGGGTCAGCCGCAGGTCCCGGTCGTCACGCCCGCCGGCATCACCCCCAACGGCGCCAAGGGCCGCATTACACTTGCCGCGCCAGCTGCCACGGGCAATAAAGCGGTCGATCTCGGCTACCAGAACTGGTTGTACGCGTTCGTCGCCACGCCCGGCGGCGCCACGGACGGCCTGTATGTCACCAAGGACGCCGGCTATACCTGGACGAAGATCCGCTTGCCCGCGCTGCCCAACCTTGCCCCCGGCTTGGACGCCTTGATTCCCACCAACGATCAAACGCAGAGCGACTACGATCCGCTGTCGAACGGCAGCATTTCGCAGGGCAACTATGATATGTCGCTGGCGGTGGACCCAACCAATCCGAATATCGTGTACGTCGGCGGCACCGCGGACGCCGGCTTGCCGCCCGGCGGCGGCTTCCTGCGCGTGGACATCACGCGCATGCACGATACGTACAACATGACGGGCTTCAACTATGACAACCCGGACGGCGGCGCGCTGCGGCCGAACACCGGCGGCGTCACCCTCAAGGATCCCCTTGGCTTCTTCGGCCTTGTCACGTCTCAGAAGGGCCAGCCGCTTACGCTCGATCCCAATGAGTATCTCAACCTGATCCGCAGCCCGATCGACCCGCTGAACAGCAGCTCGCAGCTGTTTGTGACCAATATCCGCCGGTTCAACAATGACGGCACCGACGTCAGTTGGACCGGCCTGAGCGGCGACATCCTCACCGGCTCAACCGACCAGCACCGGCTCGTCGTCATTAAGGATCCGCTCACCGGTCACGCACGCCTGATCATCGGCGACGACCAGGGCGTGTTCACCGGCGTGGATATGGGCGATGGCACGCTGAGCAACGGCATCGGCACCGCGGTCCGGCCGACGGGGGCGCGCAACGGCAATTTGCAAGTTACGCAATTCTATTACGGCGCCGTGCAGCCGAGCATCCTGGCGGCGGACATCGCCGGCGCGCTGTTTTACGGCCAGGCTCAGGACGATGGCTCGCCCGCCTCCGACGCCAACATTCTGGGCAACGGCAACCTCACGTGGACCGGACCCGCCGGCGACGGCGGCGGCGTCGCCACCGACCAGACCGGCGGCGGTTTCGCCTATCGCTACAACTGGCCGTGCTGCGGCGGCTTGACCACCAGCTTTTTCCAGGTCACGCCGCCCGGCGGCACCGCTCTGCCCCCGCCGTTCGGCTCCTCCATTGGCCGCACCAACGGTCTGCTCCAGCCCGGCGACGACCCCGCCCGCAACCAGGGCCAGTGGCCGTTCGGCGGCAACATGAACTTTGCCGTCAACCCGATCAACGGCAACCAGATCGTCATCGGCTCCGCCAGCGGCCAGGTGTTCCGCACACTCGACCAGGGCCTGAACTGGTTCTCCATCACGCCCAACCCGAACGGCACGCCCGGCTCGCTCGATGCCACGCAAGCCAAGACTTTTGCCTTTGGCGCGCCTGATCCGAACGCCTCGGTCAACGAGTTCGGCAACTTCATTTATGCGGGCACGATTGGCGGCAAGATCTTCGTCACGTTCATCGGCGGCGGCTCCGTGACGAACAGCGGCAACACCGGCTGGAAGGACATTTCCGCCGGCCTCGACGGCTCCGAGGTCCGCTCCATCGTCACCAGCCCGGTACGCGGCAGCCACGAGGCCTATGCCGTCACGCTCAACGGCGTCTATCACTTAACCGATTCGTCGGGGAACGCGACCTGGACAAGGAT
Organism: Gemmataceae bacterium; assembly: GCA_041499805.1. Taxonomy (GTDB): domain Bacteria; phylum Planctomycetota; class Planctomycetia; order Gemmatales; family Gemmataceae; genus JBGQKZ01. Next base: position 78,747 of record JBGQKZ010000004.1, on the reverse strand, counting down.
CACCGGCAACCTGTTTAGCATCAAGCACAATCCCTTCGGCGACCCGGCCCTGTCTGAAAACCAATTGAAGTACCTCCAAGCGTTGGTCGCGGATTGGCGCTTCGCCGATCCCACAACCGCCAAGCCCCCGTATCTCTATGTGGGCGGCGACGGCGGCGTCTTCCGCTCCACGGACGGCGGCAAGACCTGGGCGATCTTCCCCAGTATCGCGGGCGGCGCTCCCGTGGACGGCGGCTATCTGCCCAACGCGGCCGTCACCGATCTCGACCTGTCGCTCGGCAACATCAACCCGACGACCGGCAAGCCCGATCAGGCGACCGGCCCGGACATGCTCATCGCCACGACCTACGGCCGCGGCGCCTTCGCCATCCGCCTCGATGCCAACCTGATCCCCGGCCCGCACGTCGTGTCGCTCGTGCCGGGCACGCCGGTCGCCACCAGCATCGCGGCGGTGGACATCACGTTCAGCGGACCGGTCGACCCCACGACGTTCACGACCGCCGACATCCTGAGCTTCCTCGGCCCGAACAACACCACCGTGCGCGTAACGACGATCGCCGATTTGACGGTCGATCCGACCGCCCCGAACGCGCACCGCAGCTACCGGCTGACCTTCGACACGCCCGTGACCGGCGACGGCGCCTACACGCTAGTGCTGAATCCCACAATCACCGACTTCGCCGGCGACGCCCTCGACCAGAACCAGAACGGCATCAACGGCGAGGCCGTGGCCGATCGCTTCACCGGCGTGTTCGTCATCAACACCACGGACAATGGCCGCTTCGAATCCGGACTCTACCATGACGTGCTCAAGCGCACGTCGGATTCGGCGGGCTTCCAGGTCGGCGTCAATGCGGCTGAATCGACGCGCTTCGCCGCGCTGCCCGGCATCGCTGCGATCTACGTCACGTCCGACGAAGATCGCACGCTGCTTGTCAACCAGTTCTATCAGGGCACCGGCGTGAACAACGCGCCGGTGGGCAACCTGCAATACGGCAACTTCTTACGCCGGCCGGCGGATACCGGCGCCGTCGCCTTCTACGTGCAGGCGATGAAGAACGGCGTGACGCCCGAACAAGTTATGACCGCGCTGCTGGCGAGCGACGAGTACTACAACGGCAATTACTACAACAGCACGGAAACCGATTTGAACAAGCGCTGGATCGAGCAGGTTTACACCGACCTGTTCGGGCCGAACGTCAGCGCGGACACCGACTTTACCGCCCAAATCTTGCTGGCCGACCTGAACTCGGGCACGAAGACGCGCGCCCAAGTTCTCGGCGTAATCTTCCAAAGCGATCTGTACCTGGGCCAGATCGGGCCGCAGAGCCAGCAGCCGGCCGGCAAGAACGTGATTCAGAGCGGGTACAATCTTTACCTGAACCGCAATCCGTCGCCGGGTGAATATCAGCTCTGGAATAACTTCTTCCGGACCACGCCGGCCGTCGCGGGCAAACCGAGCCCGACCGAACAGTTCCTGATTTCGCTGGTATCTTCGGGCGAATACTTCTTCAAGCAGCCCGACGCCAACGGCCTGCACACCGACGTGTCGTGGGTGACGAGCCTGTATAAGAACGTGCTGTTGCGGGCGCCGGATCAGGTCGGCCTCAACGCCGGGGTGAACGCCCTCATCAACAACGCCGGCGCCGTGGCGGGCCGGACGTTCGCGGCAGCGGTCGTCACCGCCAGCAACGAGTACAAGAGCATCCTCGTCACGCGCTGGTATCAACAGTACCTCGGCCGCGCGCCGCTGCCGAGCGAATCCGCCTTCTGGGTCGGCGTGCTCGCCTCGCCGGGCATGACGGACGAGCGCGTGCAGTCGATGATCCTCGGCTCGTCGGAGTTCTTCTTCCGCTCGCCGATCATCACCGGCGCGGGCGGCAGCCCCACCCTCGACACGTTCGTGGACGCCGTCTACGCCGAAGTGCTCAACCGCGCTCCCGACGCCGCCAGCCACGCGGCATGGGTCAATATGTTGCGAAAGGGCACGACGACCCTTAGCGGCTTCGCCTTCGCGTTGCTCCGGACGGACGAATACCACGCCACCGTGGTCGAGCAGTTCTACGAGCAGTATTTGAAGTTCGCGCCGGGCTCGGTGCCGGCGGACGCCATCAACTTCTGGACGGTGGCACTGCGGACGCAGTCCGACGAACAGGTGCTCGACCAGTTCCTGGCGTCGCAGACGTACTTCCAGTTGACGCATCAATTCCCGTAAGCGTGGCGCGCCCCGGCGCGTTCGTGTACGGCAGTTGAAACGACTTTGCAAAGGCTCGCCGCGTAAAAAACGGCGAGCCTTTTCTTTGCGCCGCGTGGCGCCTTGCAGCAGAGGGTAAGTGCTGTCACAGCAGCAAGTTAAGGGGGTTTTCTGCCAAGGGTGGCAGGAATGAGAAAAGCGCCTTCGCCATAACTCTAGATCCAGCCGCCTTTTTCGGCGAAAACAAGCCGGCTGTATGGGGGGGGCGGAGTGGCAGGAATGCGCTGTTCACCGCAGAAAACAGGCATCGTTCAAATCCACCGGGATTCAAGCTGCAGGCGGTAGGTCCCACTCCGCCAGCGGAGCCTACAAGATTTCATCCGCTCTTGAACCGCCCCCGAAAGTTCTCCGCGGGGCGAATTCGCGAACTCCCACGCTGCCAAGCATTTACAAACCCTGGTTGACGCGCAAGCACCGACAACTGTACTATGCTTCGGCCTACCGGAGCGCCTGGAGGGGCATTTCGGTCGGCAACGGGAAGGGAAGCCCGGCGATCATCCTTTCGCGCGACTTTCCCTTCTGCTACTCCGCTCGCTTCCTCACCCGCAACGAGAAGCCGAGCGCGCCTGCTGCATGGATTGCCGCCCAAAAAGCGCACGGAGGAGCGCATGACCCCAGACTTGACACTAAGCCGCCGCGTCCGGCGCCCGCTGCTCGTGCTTGCCGGCGGCGCGCTGGCCTGTCTGTTGTGGGCCTACTGGACGACGCTGCTGGAAACCGCCCAGCGCTGGTCGCACGATCCGCAGTATTCGCACGGTTACCTCGTCCCCGTCTTCGCGGGGATTCTGCTGTGGCTGCGGCGCGATCGGCTCAACCTGAATGAAGTGCGGCCGAGTTGGTGGGGCTTGCCGCTCCTCGCGGCCGGCATTAGCGTGCGCTTGTTCGGCGTCTATTTCTACTACGTCTGGCTCGATGCCGTTTCGCTGCTGCCGTGCGTCGCCGGCCTGGTTCTGCTGGTCGGCGGGCGGGCCGCGTGGCGCTGGGCGTGGCCGGCGGTCGCTTTTCTCGCGTTCATGATTCCGCTGCCGTATCGCATGTCGGTAATGCTGGCCGACCCGCTGCAACGGCTCGCGACGATCGCCAGCACTTTTTGCCTGCAAACCCTCGGCATGCCGGCCCTCGCCGAGGGGAAGACGATCCTGCTCAATGATCTGAAAATCGGCATCGTCGAGGCGTGCAGCGGCTTGCGCATGCTCGTGATCTTCTTCGCGCTCTCCACCGCGATGGCGCTTTTGGTCCGCCGGCCGTTGTGGGAGCGGCTCGTCATCGCGTTCAGCGCTATCCCCATCGCTCTCGTGTCGAATATCCTCCGCATCACCGTCACCGGCCTGCTTTACGAAACGGCCGGGACGGAAATCGCGGAGAAGGTGTTCCACGACCTCGCCGGCTGGCTGATGATGCCGCTCGCCCTCGGCCTGCTCGGGCTGGAATGGCAAATCCTGAAACGCCTTTTCATCGAACCGCCCGGAACAACAGCCACGGCACTCGTCCTCGGCCCGCAGCGTGTCGCCGTCCACGTGCCGGACGCGGCAACCCAGCGGCCGCGCCGGCGCACGCCGTGGAAACCCGCGAACCAACCGACAGGGAGCCTAGAGCGCTAGCAAGGGCGGCGCCCGATCAACTTGTTCGCTCATCCGCATTGAGGGGACCTCATCATGTTGCCACGCGACGCAGGAATCCCGGAACCCGTCAGCAACACCCCGGAGCCGAAGCCCGCGGCGCCCCGCACCCCGCGGCCGACGCCGGCGGGACGGCCAAACATCTCGGAGTCGCACGCTCAATGGGGCCGGGGCAACTTCGCGGCGCCGCCGGCCGCGCTGTCGTCGGGCCCGGACGCCGCCGCTTTGCTGAAAGCATTGCGCCGTCGTTGGCTCATGGCCGCCAGTCTCGGACTGCTGATCGCGGGCACGGCGGCTCTCACGGCGTGGACGTTCCTGTCCCCGAAACACACCGCCTTTGCCCTCATTCGCGTCGCGGCGCTGCGGCCGCGCATCACCACCATGACCACGGCGGACACCTCCGACCGCACCAACGAATTCGCCACGTATCAACGCACGCAGGCGCAATCGGTGAAGAGCCGTTGGGTCCTGAACACCGCACTGAAGCGTGAGGACGTCAAGAATCTTGCCCTGGTGCGCGAACAACCGGAGCCGCTCACCTGGCTGGAGGACGAGCTGAAGGTCGAATTCAAAGACGGCTCGGAGATCGTCAACGTGTCGATGAGCGGCGCCGAGCCGAGCGAGCTGGTCACGCTCGTGAAGGGCGTCACCGAGTCGTACATCAAAGAAATCCCGATGCGCGAGCGCGAAGAACGCGAGGCCCTGGTCCATCAACTGGACGACAGTTACATAAAGTCGCGTGAAAAGGTGCATACCAAGCGCGACTACATCAAGCGCGTGGCGGACGCGCTCGGCACCAGCGATAAGGGCGTCCTCACGCAAAAGCAGCAAATGGTTCTCACGCAGTTGGCCGAGCGCCGCCGCCAACACACGCAGATTCAATTCGAGCTGACCAAGGCGGAAGCGAAACTAACGGCCCACGCTGCCCAGGGAAAAGCCATTGAAGCCGCCGTCGTCACGCCGGCAGCGCTCAACGAAGCGCTCGACAACGACATCTTGGTGAAGCAATTCACCGGCCGCATCACGACGTATCAAGACGGGATCGATCGCGCGAATAACATCGGTTATCGGCAAGACGACAGCTCGCTCGTCCGCTTGCGCGAGCGTCTCGCCGACGCGAAGAAGAGCGTGGACGAGCGTAAAACGAAGCTGCGGACCGAGCTCTCCGACGCCCAAAAGCTCAAGGCGAAGCAAGACTACGACGCGACGACCGTGCAACTAAAAGCGGAGCTCGAGCCGCTGATCGCGCAAGAAAGGTCGCTGAAGTCCGAGCTGGATCAGTTGGCCAAGGACGCCGACAGCATCGGCAAGTCGTCCACCGAGCTGGAAATGCTGCAAAAGGAAATCGAACAGGAAGAGAATCTGACTTCTCAGGTGCAAAAGGAGCTGGAAGTGCTGCGGCTGGAGATCAACTCGCCGCCGCGCGTGTCGCTGTATCAAGAAGCCGGTCTGCAAAAGACCGACATCCGCCGGACGCTCATCCTGACGATCTTAGCGCCCGTGGCTTCGTTGATCCTGGTCTGCCTGGGCGTCGCGTTCTGGGAATATCGCGCGCGCCGCATTCACACCGCCGACGAAGTGATCGGCGCCGGGGTGCGCGTCGTCGGCGCCGTGCCGCCGCTGCCGCATCCGGTGAAGACCGGCGTCATGGCGTCCGGCGAGGATGAAGACAAGAACGGCCAGAACATGCTGGAATCCATCGACGGCATCCGCACCGTGCTCCTGCGCGACGCCAGCGTCGAGGCGACCCGGATCGTCATGGTGACAAGCGCCGGCGACGGCGAGGCGAAGACCACGCTCGCCGCTCACCTCGCCGGCAGCCTGGCCCGCGCCGGCCGCAAGACGCTGCTGCTCGATTGCGACCTGCGCCGGCCGGCGACGCATCAGCTCTTCGAGCAAACGCTGCAACCGGGCTTCAGCGAAGTGTTGTTGGAAGAAGTGAATCTGGCCGAAGCGGTGCGGCCGACGACGGCGGTGGAAGGTCTGTGGCTGCTCCCCGCCGGCCAATGGGACCGCGAGGTGATTCAAGCCCTGGCGCGCGACGGCGTGCAGGCGATCTTTGAGAGCCTGCGCGAAGAGTTCGAGTTTGTCATCGTCGATTCCCATCCGGTGCTCGACGCGGCCGATTCGTTGCTGGTAGGCCAGCACGTGGACGCGGTCATCCTGTCCGTGTTGCGCGACGTGAGCCAGGTGCCGCGCGTCTACGCCGCCGGCCAGCGGCTGACTTCGCTCGGCATCCGCGTCCTCGGCGCCGTGGTCAACGGCATCCCAGCCGAGGAGGCATATAGCGCGAGCTATCAATCGGCGGCCGCGATGGCGGCGCGCTGAGTAGCGCGAAGAGTTCAGCCGGTTTTCCGTTGTTTCTAGACGTGGGATGGACCGCATGCTGCGCTATCTTCCTACCGCCCTTGGCATCGTCGCCGTCGTCGCGTGCGGCGTCATTCACGGCTCGTGGACCGATCGTTGGGCGCGCGCCGAGGACACCAGCGGATTGGCGGCGAAGCTGGCGGCCTTGCCGCTCAACGTCGGCGATTGGCACGGCGAGGACCTCGACGGCGATACGCGCGGGCTCGGCCCGGTCGCCGGCTTTTTGCAGCGGCGCTACCTCAACGACCGCACCGGCGCCGTCGTTACCATCGCGCTCGTCTGCGGCCGGCCGGGACCGGTGTGCATTCATACCCCCGACGTTTGTTACGCCGCAAGCGGCTACGAAACCGGCGCGTGGACTAAGTACACGCTGGCCGCGGAAGGATCCGCCCCCGGCGGCGACTTTAAGACCGCCCAGTTCAGCAAGAAAAAAGCGACCGATCAGACGAACATTCGTATCTTCTGGTCGTGGAGCGCAACCGGTTCCTGGCAGGTCCCGGAGAACCCACGATTGACGTTTGCGCGACAGCCCGTTTTGTTTAAGCTCTACGTGCTGCGCGAAACCGCGGCGGCGGACTCGACCAAACCCGACGACGACCCCTGCGTCGAGCTGCTCCGCCTGCTTGTGCCCGAAATGCAGAGGACGTTCTTCCCGGCTTGAGGAATCTCTCCGAAAAAGGCGTCTGGACCTTTTGGGTGAGATTCGATGCACCCTTCGCCGCACTCCTCTGCCGACGACGTCGGAGACGTCGTCTGATCCGGGGCTTCGGAACCCCCGGGCGACCATCCTGGTCCCGCATGGAGGTGCTTGCTTTGTTGATTGAAATCGAAAGCCAGCAGCCGGAACATCATCTCCGCACGTTGGACGACGACCCGCGCCCCGAACGCTCGAAAAAACGCCGCCGGTCCGAGTTTCAAACGCTGCCAACGACGCTGGCGCCGCGCCGCCACGCCTGGTATCCGCCGCTGCGCCGCGCCGCGGAATTCTCCGCCGCGCTCGCGCTGGCGCTGTTCGCTTTGCCGGCGATCCTGCTGGCGGCGCTGGTGGTGAAGCTGACGTCGCGCGGCCCCGCCTTCTACACGCAAACGCGCGTCGGCAAAAACGGCCGGCTGTTCACGATCTACAAGTTGCGGACCATGATCCACAACTGCGAGTCGTTGACCGGCCCGCGCTGGTCGATCCCCGGCGATCCGCGCATTACCCGCGTCGGCCAATTCCTCCGCGACACGCACCTCGACGAGCTGCCGCAGCTCCTCAACGTGCTGCGCGGCGACATGAGTCTGATCGGCCCGCGGCCGGAGCGGCCGGAGTTCTTGCCCGGCTTGCAGCGCGCTCTGCCCGCGTATCGCGAACGGCTGGCCGTGCGGCCGGGCGTCACCGGCCTCGCGCAGGTGCAGCTCGCCGCGGACACCGATCTCGAAAGCGTGCGCCAAAAACTCGTCTACGACCTTTACTACGTCGAGCGCCTCAGCCCTTGGCTTGACTTCCGAATCCTCGTGAGCACGCTTTTCTACGCACTGGGCGACCGAGGCAAGCTCGTGCGGAAGTTGCGGCTGGCGCCCACCGGCCTCCCCGTGGAGCGGGCGATGCAGCAGGTAGTGCCGACGACGCCACTGCCACGGCAACGCAGCGCCGCTTGAACCTACGTTGAACTGGGCGCCCTCGGCACGCGCGCGGGACACTCCCGCGCGCTGCCCGCGCCCGAATGACCGCCACGGAGGGCGATCATGACCGCGACGCTGGCCAAACGGGGACATCCGCGGGAGCATGCTCCCCCGCCGTCCGTTTCGTGCCCGTTCATCTCCGTGATCGTCCCGGTGTTGAATGAAGCGCGCTTCATCCGGGCGACGCTCGAACAATTGCTGACCCAGGAATACGACCCCGACCGCTTCGAAATCCTCGTCGCCGACGGCCGCTCGACCGACGACACGCGCACCCTCATTCGCGCATTGCAGGCAGAACATCCCCAGCTAATTCTGCTCGACAATCCCGGGCGCCTGTCGAGCGCCGGTCGCAATGTCGCGATCCGCCAGGCCCGCGGCGACATCCTTGTCATCGTCGACGGTCATTGCGATCTCGGCGGCAGCCGCTATCTCCGCGAGCTGGCCGACGCCTTTGACCGCAGCGACGCCGCGTGCGTCGGCCGTCCGCAGCCGCTCGACGTGGTCCATGCGACGCCGCTCCAGCGCGCCATCGCCGCCGCCCGCTCGAGCTGTCTGGGCCATCATCCCGCGTCGTTCATTTATTCGTCGGCGGAACGTTTCGTCCGGCCGCAGAGCGTGGCGGTTGCCTACCGGCGCGAAGTGTTCGAAACGGTCGGGCTCTTCGACGAAAACTTCGACGCCTGCGAGGACGTGGAGTTCAACGAGCGCGTGGAACGGGCCGGTCTGCGTTGTTTCTTCTCGCCGCGCGTACAGGTTCAGTACCATCCCCGCGCTACGCTACGGGGCTTGTTCCGCCAGATGGCGCGCTACGGACGAGGCCGCATGCGCCTGCTGCGGAAGCATCCCGCAACACTCTCCCTCGCCTGCCTCGTGCCGGCGCTATTCGTACTCGGCCTCGTCGCGGGACCGCTGTTGGCCCTTGCCTCCGTTTGGCTCGCCTGGGCGTACTTCGCCGCGGTCGCCACGTACGCGTTTGCCGTGATGGCGGTCAGCATCGGACTCTCCTGGCAAGCACGCGACGTTCGGCTGCTTGCATGGCTGCCCGCGGTGTTCGCCGCCATTCATGGCGGCGCCGGCATTGGCTTCTGGATCGAGCTTCTTTCCGGCAGTCCCCCTCGCCGCCGTACCCTTCAACCTTTCCCGTCGGGAGCCATCCGCATGAAAGAACCGCTACGGTCGGTGGCTGCTCCAGCGACGGGTCAACCGATCCTCAACGCGTTGACGGTAGACGTGGAAGACTACTTTCAGGTCTCCGGCTTCGAGAGGGTCGTGGACCGAGAGCAATGGGACCGTTTCGCGCCGCGGGTCGTCGCGAACACGGAACGCATCCTCGCGCTCCTTGACAACGCCGGCGTGCGTGCGACGTTTTTCGTCCTCGGTTGGGTGGCGGTGCGGCATCCGGGTCTGGTCCGCGCCATTCAGAACGCCGGCCACGAGATTGGCTGCCATAGCTACTGGCACCGGCTCATCTACCAGCAGACGCCCGCCGAATTCCGCGAGGATTTGTGCTTGGCCCGCGACGCCATTCAGGACGTGACCGGCACGCCGGTTACGGCGTATCGCGCACCGAGCTTTTCGATCACACGGCAAAGCTTGTGGGCCCTCGACATCTTGATCGAGGAAGGCTTCCAGATCGATTCGAGCATCTATCCGACGCATCACGACCGCTACGGCATCGCAGGCGCGCCGGCGGAACCGCACTGGATCAACCGGCCGGCGGGACAGCTCTGGGAATTCCCGATGCCGATCTACCGTTGTCTGGGCTACCCGCTCCCCGTCGGCGGCGGCGGCTATTTCCGCCTTTATCCGTACGCGCTCACCCGTCACGGCCTGCGCACGGTGAACGCCGCCGGCCGGCCGTTCGTTTTCTACCTGCACCCCTGGGAAGTCGATCCCGAACAACCTCGCCTACCGGCTAGTCGGCTGCGCAAGTTCCGCCACTACGTTAATCTCCACCGGACGGAGACGCGCCTGGCGCAGTTGCTGCGCGATTTTCGCCTGGGAACGCTCACCGACGTGACGACCATGCTGCACGGCCGCGCGACGACGCCGACGTGGGACCTCGCCCCGGCCGCATGACGCAACAGGATGATCCGCATGGACGCTTTGCCGTTGACCAGCGCCGGGGCCCGCTCCGCCCCGGCAGTTTCTCCGCTCGCCACGTGGCAGACGTGGACCACGGGCCGGAGCGCGCGCGGCCCGCTGCACGTGGTCATCGTGGATGAAGAACTGCCTTATCCGGCGAACTCCGGCAAACGCATTCGCACGCTGAACCTGACGCTTCGTCTCGCCCGGCGACATCGAGTGACTTACCTCTGTCACCGTAACGCCGACCCCGCGGAGGCCCGCGCCGCGGAACAATACTTCCAAGCCCACGGCATTGCGACGGTGGTCGTGGAGCGCGCAGTGCCGCGGAAGTCCGGCGTCGGCTTCTATGCTCGTCTGGCCGCAAACTTGTTTTCGCCGCTCCCCTACTCCGTGGCGACGCACAACAGTCCCGCATTGCGGAGTGCCCTGCGCGCGTACGCGGACCGGAATACCGTGGACCTGTGGCAATGCGAGTGGACGCCTTACGCCGAGGCGCTGCGAACCTTGCCAACCGCGCGCCGGCTCATCATCGCGCACAACGTCGAGTCGCAGATCTGGCGGCGTTACGCCGAGACGGAGACAAACCCGCTGAAGCGGTGGTACATCGGCAGGCAGTGCCGGAAGTTCGCACGCTTCGAGCGCCGGGCACATGGCGACGCGACCGGGGCCGTCGCCGTCAGCTCCGAGGACGCCGGCTTGTTGCAAAAGCACTTTCGCGCCCGCAACGTCGCCGTCGTCGAGAACGGCGTGGATACCGCATTCTTCCGACCAAGCGACGAACGCCGCCGGCCCGAGCGGATTCTCTTCCTCGGCAGCCTCGACTGGCGGCCCAATCTGGACGGCGTGCGCTTGCTGTTGGACGACGTTTTCCCATTGGTCCGCGTGCTACAACCGGGCGCGGAACTTTGCATCGTTGGCCGCAACCCGCCGGCCTGGCTGCAAGCGCGCGTTACACGCTGTCTCGGCGCCGAGTTGCACGCGAACGTTGCCGACGTGCGGCCGTTCCTCACTGGGTGCGCGGTTCTCGCCGTACCCCTGCGCATCGGCGGCGGCTCGCGTTTGAAGATTCTTGAGGCGCTGGCGTGTGCCACCCCAGTTGTCGCCACGCGCGTCGGCGCCGAGGGCTTGAAGCTTGAAGCCGGACGGCATCTCGACGTGGTCGAAAATGTCGACGACATGCCATCGGCGCTCGTTCGCTGTCTACGCGAACCCGCGATTGCTCAGGCGCAGGCGGCACAGGGGCGGTCCGTGGTTTTGAAGCATTATGACTGGGATGTCCTCGCTCAGCGATTGGAGCGCGTCTGGTTTGATTGCGTCGGCGTGGAGAATTGAGGCAATTCACTCCGTCATGACGACGGAGCGACGAAGGACGGAACCGAACATGACCGTGGTCCAATTGACGGCGTCGATGTTTTACGGCGGCCCTGAGAGACAAATGTTGGGACTCGCGAACAGTCTTCCGCCGGCCTATCGCACGGTGCTCCTCTCGTTCGCCGAGTGGGGACTGTGCCGGCCGTTCCTCGACCGGGCACGCTGGGAAGGGTTTGAGGCGTTCGCCTTGAAGAACGACACGCCGCACGTTTTCGCGGCGGTGCGTGAGTTGACGGACCACTTGCGCCGGCTGCACGCGGACTTGCTTTGTTGCCACGGCTATAAGTCCAATCTCCTCGGCCGCCTCGCGGCGCGCCGGGCCGGCATCCCCGTGGTCGGCGTGTCGCGCGGTTGGACGAGCGAAACGCGCAAGGTTCGCCTGTTTGAAGCCGTGGACCGTTTCCATCTGCGCTGGATGGATCGTGTCATCTGCGTCTCGGAGGGGCAAGCGCTGAAGGTGCGCCGGGCCGGGACGCCGCCGGAAAAAGTCACCGTCATCCACAACGCGATCCGCACGGAGCGGTTCGCCAAGCCCGATCCGGCGTACCGCGAGCGGCTTCACGCCATGTACTCGTCGCCGCGCAGCGTCATTATCGGCGCCGCCGGCCGCTTGAGCCCCGAAAAAGGTTTCGCCGTACTCGTGGAGGCGGCTGGGCACGTCGTGAAGGTAAACCCGACCGCCGGCTTCGTGTTGTTTGGCGACGGCGCGTTGCGCGGCGAATTGGCCAAGCAGATCGCGGACGCCGGCCTTGAGAAACACTTTGTCTTGGGCAAATTCTGTAAGGATCTCGACGGGTTCGTTCCGTTCTTCGATCTGCTCGCCGTGCCGTCGTTCACCGAGGGTTTGCCGAACGTCGTGCTGGAAGCGTTCGCCGCGCGCGTCCCTGTCGTGGCGACGGCGGTCGGCGGCAATCCGGAGATCGTGGATGACGGCCTGAACGGCTACCTCGTGCCCGCCGGCGACGCTCGGTCCCTGGCCGACCGTATCCTCGATGCGGTCGCCTCGGAACCGCGGCGGCAAATGCTCGGGCAGCGGGGTTGCGAACGTGTCGAGCGCGATTTCAGTTTTGAAGCGCAAAGCCGGCATTATCAGGAGTTGTATGCCGAATTGCTGGGTAGCCCGGTTTCCGTGGACCGCGCGCCGCCGCGCGTGTTGCAAGGAGTTGCGTAGGTGATGCTCGTCGCGAACAGGATGAGGGAAGTACGCGACGCGGCAGCGCGGCCGGTTGAGGTCGGCGCGCGCCGGCCGGTGCGCGTCTGCTTCCTGATCGACCGCCTCGCGACCGCAGGCACGGAGACACAGCTTCTGGCGCTGCTCCGGCATCTCGACCGGGCGCGTGTGCAGCCGTTCCTCTGTTTGCTCGACGGCGAGGATGAAGTCAGCCGCGCGCTCGAACCGCGGGATTGCCCGGTGCTGCGGCTCGGCGTCCGCTCGCTGCACCGGCCCTCCACGCTTGCCGCGGCGTACCGCTTCCGCGGCCACCTCCGCGCTCAGGAAATTGACGTCTTGCAAGCGTATTTCGCGGACAGCGCTTACTTCGGAGTGCCCGCGGCCCGCTGGGCGGGCGTGCCGTGGATCATTCGCACCCAGAACAATCTCGGCCACTGGATGAAGCCGATCCATCGCTGGGCGGGCCGTCTGTGTCAGCGCTGGACGCACGCGACGATCGCCAACTGCGCCGCCTGCGGCGACGCCGCGGTGCGGCTCGAAGGCGCGCGGCGCGATGCCGTGGTCGTATTGCCCAACGGCGTCGATCTGGAGCGCTTCGCCGGCGTACCGCTCCCACCGGCGCGACGCGAGCCCTGTCGCGTCGGACTCGTGGCCAACCTTCGGCCGGTGAAGGATATCGAGACGTTCATCGGCGTGGCGGCGCGTCTGGCGTCTCCGTTTCCCGACGTGTCGTTTCACGTCGCCGGCGAGGGAAGCCACCGACCCGCATTGGAAGCCCTCGTGCGCCGTCTCGGCCTCCAGGAGCGCGTCGTTCTTCCCGGCCTTGTCAGCGACATGCCGAGCTTTCTGGCCTCTCTCGACGTCGCGGTGCTCTGCTCGCGTGCTGAAGGGATGTCGAACGCGGTGCTCGAATACATGGCCGCCGCGCGACCGATTGCCGCAACCGCCGTCGGCGCCAACGTTGAGCTGCTGCGGCACGGCGTTGACGGCCTGATCGTCGCTCCAGGGAACGCCGAGGAGCTCTCGGCCGCGGTTAGCACGCTGCTCACGGACGCGGCGCTCGCGCGGCGGCTGGGCGCGGCGGCGCGGGCCAAGGTCGCGCGCGGCTACAGCCTCGAAAGCCGCGCCCGGCGCTTTGAGGACTTCTACGAGAATCTTCGTGAACGACGCCGACGAGAGGTGCATTGAGGAAACCCACGATGATTTTGAGCGATATTCCCGGTACGCCCGGCCAATTCTGGGGCGAGCACACGACCTACGTTGGGCCCTACAAGCCCGGTCCGCGGCTCGTGCGCTGGCTGGGTCACGGTTGGGCCTACAACGTGATCGGACTTGTCGCCGGCTTGCGCCTCTTTTTGCGCCGCCGTCACGCCGACGGAATAGTCACCAGCGGCGGGGCCACCGGCCAACTGTTCGCCTGGCTGCAAGCGCTTGTGCCGTGGGGTCGCAAACCGCACGTTATGATCGACTGTCTTTGGCATCAACCGCAAAGCCGGCTGCGTGCGTTCGTGCAACGCCTGCAAATCCGCCTGGCGGCCCGTTCGGTGCGCAAGTTTGTCGTCTGGTCGGCGCATGAAGTGGAGGACTTCGCGGCGGCGTTCCGCGTGCCGCCGGCACAGTTTCAGTTCGTGCCGTTCCACCACACGCTGGAAGACTACGACTATCGCCTCCGCGACGACGGCTATCTCTTCGCCGGCGGCAATTCGGATCGCGACTATCGCACGCTTATTGTCGCCGTTCGACCGCTCGACGTGCCGACGTGGATCGCCAGCACCCGCGCAGACCTCTTCGCGGGCGTGGCGTTGCCGCCGAACGCTCGCGTGACGCCCACGAGCGAGGCGGGCTTCCGCGATGCGCTGGCCGGCGCGAAGCTTGTCGTCGTGCCCATGGCCGGCGGCGCCTTGCGCTCCGGCGGCCAGCAAACCTTGCTCAACGCCTTGTGCATGGGCAAACCGACCATCGCCGTCGGCCGCCGCTGGGCCGCCGATTTGATGGAAGACCGGGTTCACGGGCTGATCGTGGATTATGGCGACGTGAAGGCGTTGCGCGCCGCAATTGAATGGACCCTCGCCCGCCCGGCCGAAGCTAAGGCGATGGCGGAACGCGGGCGCGCGCATGCCCGGCAGTTTTCCACGCAACGCTGCCTGGAAACGATCTACGAAATGGTGTCCGGCAACGCACCCACGGTTCCGTTTCGTGCCGCTGCTTGTACTCAAGCGGTGCGCGAGCGTCGCGCGTCGGGTTGTTCCGCCACTGCTTGAGTACAAGCAGTGCCACGAACAAATGGATTTGCTTCGCCCGAGGTGTCTTATGGTTTGGTTGCTTGGCGGATACATCTGGCTGTTCATTCATCGGCCGTTTGAATACTGGCCGGTGCTGGGCGACCTCCAGATCGAGCGCCTCTACATGATGCTCACCATGCTGTGCAGCCTCATCTACCTCGCGCGCAAGCCGGTGCTGAATCGACTGCACGTTGCTTTCCTCGGCTTCACGACGGCGTTGGTGGTGTGCTGGGTTTACAGTCCCTACGCCGACCTTGGCGAGAAGGCGGTGGAGGACTGGCTCAAAGTCGCGGTCTTTTACTTGCTCATGATTCTGACCGTTCGCGACGAACGCACGCTGCGGACGCTGGTGCTGATTTATCTCGTCGCGGTCGGTCTCTACATGACCCATTCACTGTTGGAATTCATCAACGGCCGGCACTTCTTCCGTATGGGCATCCGCCGCATGATCGGCGTCGATCAAACCTATAACGATCCGAACACGTTCTCGGCGACACTGCTCTACTCGTTGCCGCTCACGCTGCCGTTCTGGAAGGACGAGACGCGCCGCTGGCTCCGCTTGCCGCTCGTGGCCTACATCCTGCTTACCGTCGTGTGCATACTGCTCACGGGCTCGCGCGGCGGCCTTGTCGGCTTAATTTTTCTCGTCATGATCGGCCTTTGGCGATCGCAATACCGGATGCGGCTCGTGTTCCTGTTGCCGCTGGCGGCGCCGCTCGTTTGGTTGCTGCTGCCGGACGAGTTGAAAGGCCGCTTCACGACGCTGATCGACCCGAGCGCCGGCCCCGTGAACGCACAGCAATCGGCATCGGGTCGGCTGCAAGGCTTTCTTGACGGCGTGGCCCTGTGGCAGCGCAACCCCACGACGGGATTTGGCCCCAACTCCTTCGGGCAAGCGGTCGGTCACGGTTTCCAGGCGCACAATCTGTACGGCCAAACGCTCGGCGAGCTGGGCACGCTTGGCTTCCTCGGTCTCGCGGGCATCGTATTGGCGTTCTATCTCAACGACCGCGAGCTGCGGCGGACCTACGCCCGCGACGAGCTTCTCCCCAGGGATTTCGCGTACCACTTGACGCGCGCGGTATCGCTGGCGGTGATCCTCCTCCTGGTCATGGGCCTCGGAAGCCACAATTTATACCGTTATACGTGGATGTGGTTCGGCGCGTTTCAGGCGATCGCGCTCCACTGCGTGCGGGCGCGAGCCGCGGAGGGTGCGCTCGTGCCGCTGCCGCGCTTCACCCGCGCTGCCGGCTTGAATTGGCTCAACATGGAAGGATGCCATGCGTGATTCCTTGACCCGTGCCGATCCGGAGACAGCCTGTCGCCGCGTCCTTTCCGTGGTGCGCTGGCCGGTGGGCGGCATTCGCACGCACATTCTGTATGACTACCCGGCGCTCCAGGCCGCGGGCTACCGCTTCACCTTCGTGGGACCTGCGGAAGCGTCTTTCCGCGTTTTTGCTCAAGAAGTACGCACTTGGGCCGGCGTCGAATTCGCCGAGGCGCCGGTGCGGCGGCGAAGTTGCCGGCTCTGGCAAACGGTGCGCGGCCTGCTCCGCGGCGGCCGTTATGATCTCGTCCACGCCCACGGCTTGACGGCGGCGGCGCACGTCGCCGTGGCCACGCTGGGACTCGGCACGCCGTTTGTCGTTACCTCGCACGACGTCTTCCGGCCGGACCAGTTCGCCGGTTTTCGCGGCCAGTTGAAGCGCTGGCTTCTCGGTCGAGCCATGCGCCGCGCGAAGCGCATCGTCTGCGTCACGGATGACGCGCGTACCAACCTGCTCGACTATCTCCCTGGCCTGCACCGGCGCAGCGATCGCCTCGTGTCGATCCCCTACGGCATCGACATGCGCCGCTTCGCCGCCGGCGACGAACGGGAACCCAGCTGGCTGCGCGAACGACTCGGTCTGGGTGACGACGTGGTCCTGTTCGGCTTCCTCGGCCGATTCATGGAGCAAAAGGGCTTCCTGCCCCTTGTGGAGGCGCTCCACGGACTGGTGAAAAGCGGCACGACGCGCGTACACTTGCTGGCCGTCGGCGCGGGCGACTTCGAGCGCGAGTATCGCGCCGAGATCACGCGGCGCGGCCTTGCCGATTACGTGACGTTTTTCGGCTTCATTCCGGACGTGGGGCCGATTCTGCGCCAGCTCGATGTCATGGTGATGCCGTCGCTCTGGGAGTCAGCCGGCATTCTCGCAATGGAGGCGCTGGCCGCCGGGATACCGGTGATTGGTTCGGCGTGCATTGGACTGAGGGAGGTTCTCGACGGCTCACCCGCCGTCACGGTAGCGCCCGGGGATGCTGTCGCGTTGAGCGCCGCGCTGCGCGAGGCGGTACAGGCGCCGTGGACGGGCGCGGCCCGCGAATACGCCACCGAAGCGCAGGAACGCTTCAGCGCCGCCCGGTCCGGCGAACAACTGCGCCACGTGTTTGACAGCCTGGCGCCGCCGTCGTCGTACCGTGCGGGCCGCGACTTGCACCCGCCACACGGATTGCGCGAACGGCACCGCCCCTGGCAGCCGCTCCGTGCCGAACGGCGAGGAGGCTGATCGGGATGCTCGGCGTATCCGTGATCGTTCCGTGTTTCAACGCCGAGGCGTACCTGCGCGGCTGCCTCCAAAGCGCGCTTGCGCAAACGCACGACGGGCACGTCGAGGTGATCGTGGCGGACGATGGCTCAACCGATGAGAGCCGGCAGATCGCGGCATCCTATTCGCCGCGTGTGCGCGCCGTGCGGCATCCCGATGGCGGGAATCATGGCGTCGCCGCGGCCCGCAACCTGGCCCTGCGCTCGGCTCAGCACCCGATCACCACGTTTCTCGACGCCGATGACGAATGGCTGCCGGGGCATTTGAGCTCGTTGGTCGGCGCCCTGGAGAGAAGACCAGCCACGAGCATGGCGTTCGACGATGGCTACTATCTGAGCCCCACGGGTAACGCGGGCGGCGAACGCCGCGCGCCGATCGACGCGACGCCTGAGAGTCTGTTGCTCGATTGTTGTCTGAGCCCCAGCGGCGTCGCGGTCCGGCGCGAGGTGTTTAATCGCATCGGCTACTTCGATGAAAGCCTGCGCTATTGCGAGGATCACGATTTGTGGCTGCGGATTATTGAGAGGTCGCCGGCGGTTCACGTGCCGGCGTTCGGCTATCTCTACCGGCAACATCCGCAGCAATTGACGAAATCACCCGTGCTCTGGGACTGCGCGGAAATCGTGCGGCAAAAGGCGGCGGCACGTTATCCGTATGACGGCCGAACCCTTCGGCGCCGCCAGGCGGTGATCGCCTACCGCCAAGGCGCGTGTGCGCTGGCCCGTCGCGAATACGTGCGCGGCGCTTGCCACTGGGCCGCGGCCGCCGCCTGCGACCCGCTGCGAACCGCGGGCGAGCTGGCCCGCCGTCTCAGCGGCCGGCGCACGCGTTGAATTCGTCCGGCGCCTTTGGAGATCAACAGGAGATTGCTCGCCATGGATTGGCTGCGTCCCATTACCCGCCACGTGACCGCCCCATTGTGGGCACGCTGGGAAAACAGTCCGTACTTGCACCACTACCGCACGCTGCTGCGGACTCAGTTTGACGCACCCGCACAAATACAGGCCCGCCAATTCGAGGCGCTGCGCGAATTGCTGAAGCACGCCTACGCCGCGTCGCCGTATTGGCGGAGTCGCTTCGACGATGCCGGACTCGGTCCGAATCACGTTCAATCGTTCGACGATTTTCGCCGCGTACCGGTGCTTACCAAGCAGGAACTTCGGGGCAATAGCGGCGCATTGCTTTCCAATGCGTGCGATCGGTCGTCCCTCCACCATAAGAAAACCTCCGGCTCCACCGGCGTTTCCGTCGAGGTTTTCGTGGACGACGCGGCCCAGCAATGGAAACGCGCCTGTACCTTGCGTGCCGACGAATGGAGTGGTTGGCGTTTTGGTGAACCCGTCGCCAAGATTTGGGGCAATCCGGAATACGTGAAGCACGGCTGGCGCGGCCGGCTGCGAAACGCCTTGCTCGATCGCGCCCGCTATCTCGACACGCTGCACATGGACGAAGCCGCGCTGACGCACTTCCACGAAAGCCTGCGCCGCCGGCCGCCGAGCCTGCTTTTCGGCCACGCGCATTCGCTCTACCTCTTCGCGGAATTCGTCGCCGCGCACCGCGGCGCCGGTTTCCGGCCGCGCGGCATTCTCGCGGCGGCCATGGTGCTGCACGACTGGGAGCGTGACGCCATCGAGGCAGCTTTCGACTGTCCGGTGACGAACCGCTACGGCTGCGAGGAAGTAAGCCTGATCGCCTGCGAGTGCGACGTACACGACGGACTGCACGTCAACGCGGACGGCGTCTACGTCGAGGTGCTGCGCGCCGACGGCACGCCCTCGGGACCCGGCGAAGCCGGGGCGGTCGTCGTCACCGACCTCGTCAATCGCGCCATGCCGTTGCTTCGCTACCAAGTGGGCGACATGGCGGTCGTTTCCGATCGACAGTGTCCCTGCGGCCGCGGCTTGCCGCTTTTGGAGCGAATTGAAGGGCGCGTCGCCGACTACGTCCTCACGCCGGGCGGGCAGATGATCTCCGGCATCTCCCTGACGGAAAACTTTGCGATGCTCGTGCCGGGCCTCGCGCAGCTTCAGGTCGTTCAAGAATCGCTTCAACAGTTCCGATTCCGCATCGTTCGCGGCCCGGAGTTCGGGTCCGCGAGCCTGCGTTGCATCGACGACTTGGTGCGCGAACGGTTCGGTCTCGGCGTGGACTACGCCTGCGAGTTTGTGGAGCGCATCCCGCAAGAGCCGTCGGGCAAATACCGCTTCTGCATCTCGAAAGTGCCCAACCCCTACGCCCGATCGCTGGAGACTGCACCGCGATGAAAGCCGCCGTCAGCATCGTGATCGCCGCCTACAACTATGGCCGCTACCTCGGCGCCGCGTTGGCGTCCGTGCGCGCCCAGACATTCCCCGACTGGGAAGCGTTGGTCGTGGACGACGGCTCGACCGACGACACGCCGGCCGTCGCCGCGGCGTTTCTCCACGATCCGCGCTTCAGATATGTCCGCGTCGCACATCGCGGGCAGCCCGGAGCGAAGAACTTCGGCATTCGGCACACCGCGGCGCCGCTGGTCGCCTTTCTCGACGCCGACGACATTTGGCTGCCAAGGAAACTGGAGCGGCAAGTCGCACGGTTCGAGTCCGATCGGTCGTTGGGGCTCGTTTTCAGCGCGCGCCGCATCATTGACGGCGACGGCTTCGAGCTCGAACACGTCGAGCCACGCTTGCACCGCGGCGATGTGTTGGAGCCATTGCTCGGCCGCAATTTCATTTGTTTTTCCTCTACGGTGCTGCCCCGCCGTGTGCTGGATGAGGTCGGTCTGTTCGACGAGCAACTCCCGCTCGCGATTGATTACGACCTCTGGCTGCGGGTCGCCCGCCGCTATCGCTTCGACTTTGTGGACGAGCCGCTGCTCAAGTACCGCATGGGCCACGCCAGCTTATCGAGCCGGCGTGCCGAGCGCATCGCCGCGGTCGGCGGCATCCTTGAGCGATTCTTGCAAGCGCCCGAGACGCAAGCGCGCTTGACTCCTACGGCGGTTCGACTTGCCCGTGCCGAGCATTGTTGCGATCGCGCCGGAGTGGCGCACAGCCGACGGGCGGCGCTCGGTTGGTATTTGCGAGCCCTGCGCCAGCGACCGCAGCACGCCCACGCCTGGCGGTCGCTCGCCAGTTATTGGTGGCCGGCGTCGGTCCGGACGCTCGCGCGCAAACTTCTGGGCAAGCGCGACTGGCAGCGCAAACCGCGCCTGGCTTAGGACGCCGCAGCCGCGCGTCAGCTTCTCCCCGATTTCGCTTCAAGAGGCAGCACGACTTTGATGACGGCATCCACGAGTTCCGGAAAACGCAACCTGTTGGTGAACGCCGCGGCCAATTGGCTCGGCTTCGCCGCGCAGATGGCGGTGGCGTTCGTCCTGTCGCCGCTCTTCGTTCACGGCCTCGGCGCCGCCCGCTACGGCATCTGGTCGCTTGTCGAGTCGATTCTTGCCTACCTGGGCATGTTCGACCTCGGCGTGGCGGCGTCCGTCGTGCGCTACGTCGCTCGCTTTGAAGCGGTCCACGATCACGATCGGCTCAATCGCATCGTCAGCACCAGCGTTTGCATCTTCGCGGTCTGCGGCGTGCTCGCTCTCGCCATTGCACTGACGATCGCGTTTCCGCTCGCCGTCTTTTTGAACATACCTGCCGATCTCGTCGTCGAGGCGCGCTGGATGCTGGTGCTTCTCGGCATCAACCTCGCCATCGGCCTGCCGCTGAATGTATTCTCCTGCGTGCTCGACGGCCTCGGTCGTTATCCGGCGAAGAGCGCGCTGCGCACCGGCTCGCTGGTCCTCCGTTTGCCGGTGTTCCTCCTCGTGCTGAATAATAATGGCGGTTTGATCGGCCTGGCATGTGCAATCACCGCGTGCAACCTGGTCGAATACCTTTCGCTCGCCGTCGCCGCCCACCACTTCCTGGCCGGCCTGCATTTCTCGATGCGGTTCGTGGATCGCGAAACGTTCCGCATGATCCGTGGTTACAGTCTGCACGCTTTTCTGGCGATGCTGGCCGGCCGCATGTCGTTTCAGACCGACGCTCTTGTCATCGGCGCCTTCCTCGGTCCGGAGTGGATCGCGTACTTTATGATCGGCAGCCGCCTGGTGGAATACGCCAAGAACTCCCTCCGGGCGGTGACTACGGTGCTGACGCCCGCCGTAAGCAGCCTGGAGGCACGCGGCGACCACGCCGGCATCCGCGCTGTGCTCATCAACAGCACGCGCTATGTCCTGTGGATCATCCTGCCTATTCAGGCCGGACTGTTGCTGCTCGGCAAGCCGTTCCTCGCGCTCTGGATGGGCCCGGACTACGCCAGGTTGAGTTATCCCACGCTCGCGATTCTTGCCGTGCCTCTCGGTCTCGCGCTGTCGCAATCGGTGTCGGCCCGCATCCTCTATGGCACTGGCCGGCTGCGCTGGTTCGCCCGATTGGTGCTGGCCGAAGCGGTGGCCAACGTGCTCCTCAGCATCCTGCTCGTGCGGCCTTACGGCATCGAGGGCGACGCGGTGGGTACGGCCATTCCGAACGTCCTGTCCAACTTGCTGGTGGCGGCCTACGTCTGCCGGTTGCTCGAGGTGTCGTTCGCGCGGTATCTTTGGTTGGCGATGCTGAAACCCGTGTGTGTGGCCTCGCTGCTTGCCGCGGGTTGGGTTGCCGTCGTGCTGACGAACCCGCCGACCACGTGGCTCGGTCTTCTCCTCACCGGCGCGGCGGGACTTGCGTTCTACGCACCCATCGCGTTTCTGGTTGAATACGGTCCGCGCAAGTCTTTGGCACTCCTCCGCCGTTACACGGCGAAGCGACGCGAGTTGCCTGCCAATCCTCCCGCCGAGTTGCGAGCGAGCGCTTAACACTCCCACAAAAGCCTAAACCCCCGGTCCCTTCGCCGTAACAGCGGAGAGTCCGGGGGTCGTTTGAGGCACATCGGGAATCGGCCAGATGGACGCCTGATTCCTCTCTCTTAGTTCGGCGGGTTAAAGCCCGTCGATATGAAATAGAACTCCGCGCTCGACTCGAAGAAGATGCGGATCATACCCAAGTCGAGGCCGGTCTTGTCCCACGTCGCGATGTCGGCCGCCGAGCCCGAGCGCTTGAGCAGCGACTGGTAGTAGCCGCCGATGACGAACTGCCGGTGTTCCGACGACTTGAGCAGGGCCAGAGCCACGGCTTGCCGGCTGGTAAGCACGACCTGGTTGGCCCAGAAATTGACCTCCGTCGAATTGGGCGCGTGCGTCAACAATTGCGTGTACAGGGCCACGACAAAGGTCTGATTGCTCGGCGCCGTGCCGGGTGAGCCGATAATCGTCGGCGTGCGGTTGAAGTACTCCGGCACGCTGAGGATAACACTGAGCACCTGCTCTTCGGTTTGTCCCAGTTGCAGTGCCGATACCCAGAACTGCCCGGTGAACTGACCGTTGACGAACGCCGAGTGGCCGAGGTACGTCTGGTACCACGAATCGACCAGCCGGAAGCGCGCCTCGGTCGAATGCTCGATCTCGCGCGTGATAACGAAGCGTCCATTCGGCTGGGTGAGGAATTGGGCCCAGTAGCTCCATTCGCCGACGTTGCCCGGCCGTCCGAGGATCGTCGAATAAAGTGCGCGAACGTATTTGCGATCCGGGTCGAGGGCGTTGGGATCGACGGTGATCGTCACGGACGCCGAAGTCGCCGAGTCGCCGAAGTTGTCGCTGGCCACCACGGTCAACGTGTGCGTGCCGACGGCCAGGTTGAGCGTGCGCTGGAATTTGTTGCTGGTCGGCGACTGCGTGAACTGGTCGATCGGCGTGCCGGTAATCGGGCCGTCGAAGATCTTCACGTTGGAGCCGGCGTCGGCCGTGCCATCGACCACCAGCGGAATTGCCGCCGTGATGTTGTCGCCCGGCGTGCCGGTGTCGAACGCCGGGTCGAGAATGATGGTCGGCGTTGTCGGCACGGCGACGATGCTGATGTTGGCCACGGTCGACACCGCCGCGTTGCCCGCCACGTCGCTCGACGCGATCGTGATCGGGTGCGGTTGGTTTGGCGGGTTGACGCCGAGCTGCAAGGTTTGCTTGAACGACCCGCTCCCCGCCGGACCGCCGGCGACGAGCGTCGTGGCGCCGTCCTTGATCGCGAAGAACGTGCCGATTTCCAGCGTGACGTCGAAGTCCTGCGGTTGGATGTCGGTGACGTTGTCGTTCGGGATGCCGGAATCCGACGCGGGGTCCAGCGCGATGGTCGGCTTCTTGGGCGGCGTGGTGTCGATGACCAGGCTCGGCGTCATCGCCCCCGACGGCGTGCTGGTGGCGCCGGACTGATTGAACTGCTGCGCGGTGATGGCATAAGTCCCATCGGGCAGCGGCGTCGGCCCCACCTTCACGCTGTACTGGCCGTTGGACCCGACCACGCCGCTCCCGACGATCTGGCCGTTCGCCAGGATCTGCACCGTGTCGCTGACTTCGCCGGTCCCGGTGAAGGTCGGCAAAGTGACGTTGGTGATGTTGTCCGTGTTCGACACGCCGGAATCGTCGCTGAACAGCAGGTCCGGGACGCTGGGCGGCGGCGGGGCTTGCGTGTTGATTTGCAGCCGCGGCGTCATCACGCCCGAGAAGACGCTGAAGTTCCCCGCCACGTCTTCTTGCTGAGCGCGAATGTCCCAACCTCCATCCGCCAGCAGCGTCAGGCCGTTCGCCGGCGGTGTGCCGACGTACGTGCCCACCTGGACAGAGTAACTGCCGTTCGCGGCGACAAGCGCGGAGCCCGCCGGGAATTCCTGTCCCGTGCCCACGTTCTTGGCGAAGATCGTCACCAGCGCAGCGCCGCCGGTCGCGGCGTTGAACTCGCCGGTGCCGATGAAGTGCGGCTTGTTGACGCTGGTAAAGTGGTCGCTATTCGACGCGCCGGTGTCGTCGGTGGGCAGCAGGTTCGGGATCGACGGCGCGCTGGGCGCCTTGGTGTCGAGGACGAACGTCAACTGCACTTCGGCGCTCGTTTGCACGCCGTTGTCGGCGGTGACGCCGATCGTCTTCGGATCGGGGTTGTCGTTGAGGCCGTTCGTGCCCCAAACGCCGGCGTTGATCTGCACCGAGAAGGCGCCGGCGGCATTGGTCGTGCCGACGCCGATCACCTGGCCGAACGTCGTATCGCCGGCCGTGCGGTCGAAGATCTTGATGTTCGTCGGCGCCGCCTGGTCCACCTGGCCCTCGATCACCGGCCTGTTGATGTCGGTGATCTTATCGGTGGGCGACAGGCCCGAGTCGCTGCCGTTCGGAGCAGGCAGCGTGGCGCTCAGGTGAATCGTGTCGCTGGGCGGATTGTTGTGGATGAACGGCGTCGTATCGAGCGTGAACGTGAAGAACGATTCCGAGCCAACCACGCCCGCGTCGTCCGTGGCGCGAATGCCGAGCTTCTTCAGGCCGGCGTGCGGATTGGGCCCGAAGTCGATCTGAATCTGGAAGCGGCCGAACTGGTCCGTCGTGCCCGTGCCGATCACCAGTCCGTTGGTCGATTCGCCCTGGCCCGATTCGTTGATGATGTCGATGCGAACGGTGTTGCCGAACGCCGTCTGCTCCGAAATGCCGTCGATGAACGGATGGAGCACGCTGGTGATCTTGTCCTGCGCGCCCGAGTCGCTGCCGCCGGGAGCGGGCAGTTTCGGGTCGAGCCGCAGCGAGCTGGTGAGCACGAGCGGACCGACGCGGATGTCGAATTGACCGCGGCCGTAGGTCGTCGCCAGCAGCACGTCCGGGCTGCCGGCCACTTGCGTGCGGCCGGTCGTCGGGTTGACGTTGCCGATTCCCAGATCGAGATCGCGGACGTTGACCGCGGGCAGCAAGCCGCCTTCCGCGGGCACGTTCGGATCGTCGCTCTGCGTCGGGTACATCGTCCACGTCAAGCCGTTGTCGATCGAGCGATAGACGCCGTTGTAGCCGGCGACGTAGAGCATCGGGTGGCTCGATCCGGGCGGGCTCTTCGGGTTGAGCACCTCGTTCGGATCGTCCGGAATCGTGTAACGCCAATCGGCGACGATCGAGGTCAGGTAGTTGGTGCTGAAGCCGTCCTGCTGGTAGGTGCTCAGCGTCTCCTGCAACAGCGGGTTGCCGAACGGGTTGCGGGCCAGCGCGAAGATATTGCCCGGCGTCGGGTTGTTCTGGGCGTCGGTCGGGCCGGTGATTTTCGTCCAGGCAGAGCCGGCAACCGAATCGGCAATGTGGTAGACGCCGCGCTGCGTGACGGCATAAGCCTCGTGGCTGCCGCGCGACGGGTTGGTGACGATCGACATCACCGGCGAGCCGTCGAGGCCGCCGGAAATGTCGGTCCACGGCGAGCCGCCGGTGCGGGTCATGTAAATGTGCCCGCCGATGGTGCCCGCGTACAGGAATTTGTTGAGCTGGCCGATGCCGCCCGGCGCCGTCGGGTCGGGGGCGCCGAACGCGAGGGCTTGCGCGTTTGTGCCGTCCACGATGTCGCTGCCCGGATTGCCGATGACCGACCAGGTGACGCCCGCGTTGGTCGTCCCGAAGACGCGGCCCACCTGCGAGCTGATAATCACCTGGTTCGCGACAATCGGGTTGACGGCGAAGTTGAAGCCGGTCGTAAGCGGCCATTGCGGGTCAGGCGTATTGCCAGGATTGCTCCGCTGGAGCAGTCCAAACGTGCGGCCGACGCCGTTGACTTGGAAGAAGTCGGTCGCGCTATAGCCGGTGAGGTCGTTTTGGTACTCGAACAGCAGCGAGCTGGGCCACACGAAGCGGTACGAGCGGCCCGAGCCCGTCTGGTCCACCGCGATGCCGCCGCCGTTGCCGCGCGGGCCGGTGTAGCTGATGTCCCCGTTCGTAAGTACGTTCGAGGACGAAGTCGGGAAGCCGTTCTCGAAGCCGCTGCCGTAGAACAGCGAGCCCGCGATCTGAGCCGCGAGGTTGCTCGGCTGCACGGCGCCGTTGTAAAGTTCGGCCGTTTGCAGGTTGCCGACGCGGCTGCCGCTCGGCGCGCGCGCCGTGCCGATGCCGGTGTCGACCGTGCCATCGCCTAGGTCCACTCCGGTGAATACTCCCTGGCCGTTAGCGACGATCAACCGCGCGTGGTGCGTGAGCGGATCGACCATGGTCAGGATTTGCTGGTTATCGTTGCTCCGCCGCGAGTTGGGGTCAAAAGTGGTCGGACGCAGCGACTCGTCGAACACGGTCCACGTGGCGCCGCTGCCGTCGTTCGAGAACGACGCCGTGTCGCTGACCAGGATGCTGGAGTTGTTCAGGAACGGATTGTTCGGGTCGTGAATCAGGTTGATAAACGGGGTCGACGTCGGCGTCGGCAGTCCGGCGGTCACGGCGCCGCTCAACGTCACCGGCGACGTCGTGTTCAAGCGGAGCAGGCCAGTGTCGGATCGATCGTTGCCCGTGTAAAACGCGTGCGGGTCGGCCAATCCGGTTGTGTCCACGCGGATCATGCTGACATTCGGGTTAAGCAGCGAACTGGCGATATACGTGATGTTCGGGTTCGTTGGGTCGATGGCGAAGCTGATCGAGAAATTGCCTTGCGACGAGAACGGCCCGAACGCCGCCGGCAAGCTGCTCGTTACGTCCACGTCGGTTTGCGTCGTGTCGTTGGTCGGTGGGACCTGCACCCCCGAAGGGCTGGGCAAGAACGGCACGCGGACACGCGTCCAGTTCTGGCCGAAATCCTTCGTCAAGTAAATCCCGGCGCCGTTACTGGTGAAGTCGCCGTTGGTATCCAAAACCAGAGCGTAAAGCCAACCGGAGTAGATCAAGTCCTGCACGGGAATGCCGGTCAATGCCGGCTTGGCGAGCAGAATACGGCCGTGCGTGCCGTTGGGGTTCGGGTTGTTGACGACCGGGATCGGACTATGGTTCGGGCTGGTGTCGCCGTTCTGGATGAGCGGGTCGCCCACGCCGCCCGACATCACGCTCCAGCTCTGCGCGAAGTCGCCGGCGTTCGTGCTGACGAGGATGTCCGACGTTCCGCCATTGAGAGCGTCTGTGCGGAGACCGGCATAGATCGTTTGCAGGTTCCCGTTCGGATTGGTAAATGCGTCTACAGTGCCGCTCGTCGGATCGAGCAATACGTCGGTCGCTTGGCCGGCGCGATTGGCTACGCGCACATCCGGCGTCGTGCCGTTGCCGGGGGCTTGGAGAATGCCCCACGATTTGCCGCTGTCGGTGCTTTTCCAGATGCCGCCGCGCGGCCCGCTGGCCACGGCATTGCCGTTGGCGTCCACGTCGGAGATCGCCATGTAGACGATCACGTCGTTCGGGCTGGTCGGCGCCGGATTCGGATCGACGACGATCTTGTAACCGGTCGTGCGCACGAACGCATGGTCGCGGAGCGTCGAGTTGAGCGGCAACTCGGCGCCGTTGGCGTCCACATTGGTGGTGCTGTCGAGCAGTGTCCAGGTGGCCCCGCCGTCCAGGCTGCGGAGCACGCCGACGCCGAAGCTGGTCCGCGGCCCCACCGCCGTCGACGTGAGGTTTTGCTCGGTGTTGCCTTCGCCCTGGAAGGAATTCGGGCCCTGGCCTGTGACGGCGAAGATGATCGACTGGCTCGGGTCGTTATTGCGTCCGAAGACCGCGATGCTGCCGATGTTCACGCCGAAGGTCGGGCCGAAGTCGGTCAGCGGAATCCACGTCGGACCTTCCGGATTGGTGGTCAGGAAGTTGGTCGTCTTCCAGACGCCGCCGCTCGCCGCGCCGGCATAGACCGTGTTGCCCGACGGGTCGGACGGATCGATTGCCAGCGCGCTCATCTTGCCGCTGGAGCCGTTCTGGCCGTTGTTGTCGATCGCCGCCGGACCGACCGGCGTCCACACGTTGTGCGCCAGCGGATTGGCCGGATCCTGCGTGAAGACGCGGAACGCGACCGTGGACTGGTCGGCCAGCGGCTCGCCCAGGCCGCTGCCCGGAATCGGCTTCTGGAACGTCAGCGACCAGCCTGTCAAAAGTCCCGTCGCGGCGCTGGAGTCGTTCGAGATTTGCAGTGACCAGGTGCCCGCCGAACGCAGGTTGCTCGTCTCGAAGATGCTCAACGGCTGTTGCGGGTTGAAGCGACCGAAGAACGGCTGGTCGCCGATCTGGATCGGCGTCGTCGCCGCGTCGTCGAAGATCGTATTGCTGAACCCCTGAATGCCGCCGTCGTGACCAACTTTGGTGAACAGCGGGACGCTTGTCTGCGGGCCGCCGTTGGCCGGCGTGAACACCAGCACCGCGGACAGATGCGTGTTCAAGCTCGACGCGTTGTTCGGATTGGTGACGTTGATCTGAACCGTGAGGCCCTGGATCAGGAAGTCGTCGGTGACGTTGATCGACGATACGCTGGTCTTCTGCGGATCGATCGAAAGCGCGGTCGAGTTGGCGAACGACGCCGGCGCCGTCTGGTTGTTCGAGCTGACGCCGCGGTTGATGTCCACGCCCGCGTTCAGGTTGGCGTCCATCGCCTCGCCGGACGTGGAGACGATGTTCGGCGACAGCACCAGGTTGTACGTGCCGCTGAGCTGCTGCGTCGGGAACGTGATGCGGAACAACGTCGGATGGTTCGGATCGAGGTTGTTCGGGCTGACGCTGACCGTGAAGACCGGCGTGACGATCAGCGACCACGAGACCAGCGTGCCGGTCACGCCGTTGTTCTTGCTGTCGGTGACGCGCAGGGTCCACGTTCCCTTGATGTTCTTGCCGTTGAGCGCGCTCAGCAACTGGGTGGGTTTGAACGTGCCGTTAAACGGCGCCGAGCCGGAATTGATCGACGTCGTGGCGGCGTCGTCGAACACCGTATTGGTGAAGTTCTGCCCGCCCGCTCCGCCGATGCCGGAGAACAGCGTCACCTGCGTGCCGTCGGGAGCGACCAGCACCGCGCTCAGGTCGGAGTCGAGCGTGTCGCTGATGCTCAGCGCGACGTTCAGGTCGGCGATGTTGAAGTTGTCCGGAATCGCGAGGGTGGAATTCAGCGGCACCGCCTGCTGGCCGAGGGGCGGACCGTCCGGAATCCCGAGGGCGCCGCTGTTCGCCGGATACGTCTTGTTCGGGCCGATGAGGCCGGCCGGACCCACCAGGCTGACGATGTCGGCCGGCGTAAACGTGGCCGGGTTGATGTCGCGGTCGAAGAGCACGTCGATGGAACTCGTCGTGCCGTTGATCACAATGGCGTTGTCGGTCTGTACGGTCAGCGACCACTTGAGCAGCGTGCCGGTTTCGCCGGGCGACGTGTCTTGCACGCGCAGCGTCCAGACGCCGTTGGGATTGACGCCGTTGAATGCGGCGAGCGCTTGTTCGGGCCGGAAGGAGCCGGTGAAGGGCGCCTGCACGCCGAAGACCGCGGCCTGGTTCGCCGGCGCGTTGATGCCGACCAGCGCCTGGTCGTCGAACACGGTGTCGGAGTAATTCTGTCCGCCGCCGCCTTCGTTCTGCGACAGCAACACCGTCACGCCGTTCGGGCTCGTCAGCGACAGGACCAGGTTCTGGTCGAACGTGTGATTGAGCGTCACATTGACGTTCAGGTCGCTGATGATTTTGTCGAGCGGCACCCCACTGATGTTGATCGTGGAGACGGTCGTGTCCTGAGTGGGATCGCCGGAACCGCCCGTGCCCACCGGCGGGATCGGCAGGTTGACTTGATCCGGGCCGGCGGCGAAAGTGTCGGTCTCGCGGATGACGTGCGGTCCCGGTGCGATGATCGGCAGCGTATTCTGGTTGTAAGGCGGCTCGAACTGCGTGCCGTTGAACGACGTGTTCGGGTCGAGCGGACCCGGCACGGCAAAGATGTCGCCCGGCGTCTCAGCGGTGATGGCGTTGGCGTTCTGGTCCATCAGGTTGCCGACCTGAACCGACTCGGTCAGTTTGCCCGTTGTCACGGCGAGCGACCACGTGACCAACTGACCGATGTCGCGTAACGCCAGGTCGTCGACGAGCAGCGTCCAGGTGCCGTTTGCGTTGGTGCCGTTGAACGTAGAGAGTCCATTGATCGGCCGGAACCTGCCGGTGAACGGCGGCTGGCCGGCGGTGATGAGCTGCGCGGCCTGGTCGTCGAAGGTCGTGTTGGTGTAGTTGTCGCCGCTGCCGCCGATCCGATTGACCAGCGTGATCGTCGTCGCCTTGCCACTCGGGAGCGTGTGCATCAGGCGGATGCGCAGGTCGGAATCAAACGTGTGCGTGATCGACAACGTAAGATTCAGATCCGTGATGACCTCGCCGGCCGTGTAGCCGCCGATCGAGATCGTCGACGTCGTCGTGCCGGAAGTGAGCCCCTGGTTGTTCGGGTCGGGCGGGATGCGCAGATTCTGTTGATCGGGCGGCGGGCCGAAGGTCGTCGTGTTTTCCGGAATGAGCACCTGGACCGGGGCGCGAACGCGGTCGTTGATGTTCGGGCCGACCGTGTAGCTGTAGGTGCCGGTGTTGGTGCCGCCGATGCTGAACGCCTTCGACGGGTCGAAACGGACGAAGAAGCGCGTGGCCCCAAGAGCCTTCGCCGGCCCGAAGAAGCCGGCGTCGAGCGCGATCACGGAGAGAACGTCGAGGCTGATGCCGGGCGCCGTGCCGGGCATGGTTGGGTTGCGGAAGATCACCGTCACGTCGTCGATGCCGAACGTGTTTGGATCGACCGGCCGATCGAACGTGATGATGAACCCGTCCGGCCGCCGCGTGCCATCCGGCGCGAAGGTGTTGTTATACGTGATGACGCTGTTGTCCGCGAGTTGGGCCACCGAGGCGTCGGTCGTGATGGGGCCCTGATTGCCGCTCAGAATGCGCGGGCCGGAGGCGATAACAACGTTTGCAAGCTGAACCGAGTCGGTGGCGTTGTTTTGATTGCCGCCCCATGCTGCATAGACCTTGCCATTGTTGACAAGGATCGCCTGATGTTCGCCGTAACCGAGGAGCGTGTCGCGTCCGGCGTTGTTCGTGCTGTCATTGGCTGAAATGACGCCGAGGTCGACGGTCTTGCCGGTCGCGAGGTCCGTGGCCGACTGCGTCGGATTGAGGGCGGTTTCCGGCCCGAAGGACTGACCGCCGTCAATGCTCGTGGCCAAAAAGCGGGCGACGCGCGCTCCGGCGGGGTCAAAACGGCCGTCGTTAAAGCTCACGAGCAACGTGCCGGTAACAGGATCGACGCCAAGCGCAGGTTCAAATTGTGCCCGGCCGCTGATCGCGGCGGGCGCGGTTGTGCTGGCGCCGGAAAAGCCGTCCTGCGGCAGATTGAGGAAACGGTCAAGGAACGACGCGTCGTTGTTCACTTGCACGAACGTGCCGATCTTGCCCAGCGCTTCCCAGCTCACGCCGCCATTGTCCGACGCGACCAGCCGAATGTCGGTATTGTCCGCCGTGCCGCCGTTCTGGGCCACGTACGCGGCGTACAAGCGGCCCACGAACGGGCTGAATGAGCCGAGCGTGTTGTCCGACGCCACCGCGGGCGCCGACGGGATGCCGATATCCGGTGAGGCGGTCGTCAGCAGGGGATACGGACCGTGGAAGGCGCCCGCCACCACGCCCGCAGCGACAGCGACGTCGGTCTGCCCCGCGAGGTTCGCGGTCGTGCCGGACTGGTTGACCACCATGCCGGACGTCATGTTCAGGCTCCAACTGTCGAGCCACTGAACGGAGTCCGGATTGTCCGACTCATCGTCCTCAAAAGAGACGATTTCCAGCGTCCACGTGCCGTTGAGCCCGCCGATGCTGAACGGGGCATTGGTTCGCCCGGAAAACGTGGGATTGAGATTGGCGAATTCCGGCGCCAGATGGAAGCCGTTGCCATCTGGGTTCAAGGGGTCGTTGATGATGCGATGGGCCTGGTCATCGAACACCGTGCCGACGTCCCAGCGATTGAAGAAGGGCGAAAAAGTCGATGACTCATCGTCGCCGTTGTGTGTGCTGATGCCATTAATGGTCGAGCTGATCGCTATGAAGCCCGGCGGTATGTTCCCCGGTGTATACTCGCGCGGCGGAATCACGCCCAGGTTATGGGTGCCGTTGCCCATGCCGATCGGTTCAACCTCAGGCGGGGCCTTGGAAACGTCGTTGATCTCGTGCGTCGTCAACAGCAGGTGGCGCCCGCCGCTCGGATCGATGAGCGTCAGCTGAATACCATTGAGGTTCGGGTACGCGAGATTGATGGACAGGTCCATGTCGGTCAGGCGGATGAATTTCGGGTCGGTGATGTTGACACTGATGGTGCTCGTCGTCGTCGTCGGGATATCGGTGCCGTTCGCCTCGACCGCCTCGTCCACGAACAAGCCTGGCTGTCTCGGAACGTTATTGTTGAAGAGCGGCGTGTAAGCGCGGGTGAACACCGCGCCCACGCCGCGGTTGTCGTTCAGGATGTTGTCCGATGGATTGATGTCCACCGCGACGCGGTTGGCGGCGATGGTGTTGTTGCTGAACTTGTCGAAGATGATGTTCGCCTGACCGCCCTGGACCCGCGGGACCGCGTTGCCGATCGTCGGCGTGCCCTGGCTGATCACGATTTGCGGCGAGCCGCTCGGCTGGCCGGCCACGATCGAAATGCCGTTCGCCGGGGCGGTCCTGTCTGGGTTCGTAGCGTCGTTGACGGGAATGGCATTGGTAAACGTGGTGCCGCCGTCCGCCGACGCCATTATCTTGACGACGTTCGGATTCGTACTGTAAAACCAGCCATTGTTGGTGGTGCTGAGCTCATTGTTGGTCCCCCAGGCAACGTAAACTTCGCCTGCAAACGGGTCGGTCTGAACAGCGCCCGTCTCGGGATCGGTAAAGGTTGGCAGGTTGTTATCCACGGCGACGACAGGGTTCACCGCGGGGTCGGCAAAATTGTATTGGTAGAGGATTCTGTGATTGACGAGCACCGGGGCGCCGGCGCCGCCGCCCGGGCCTTGTACGACGCCGCGTTGATCGGCGATCTGGACAATGATCGGTGCGCCACTGCTGAAATCGAACTTCTGGAAGACGATCGCCCCCTCCACATTGGGGCTGTTCCTGCTGATGTCGGTCGAACGCTCGGACCAGACGAGGTAGACGTTTTCGTTGCGGTCGATCGCCACGCTCGGCTCGGCAGCCACCGGATACGGCAGCATCCCGCCGTTATAGTTGCTGTTGATCGTGAACAACGGATCGGGGTCGTTCGTCATCGGCTGGTTGTTGCGAGTAAAGTAGAGCGGCGAGCGGGGCACCGTCGGAAAGCTTGGATCGAAATTCGGGTTGCCGGGAAGGTTGCTGGCGCCCGCCCCGACAACGAAGCTCTGCCACGTCGCGCCGCCGTCGATCGTGTAGTTCGCTTGCAGCGTGTCGCCCGGGACCGTCGAACCTGGCGCCCGCGCCGTTGACACGGCAATGAGCTTCTGGGGGTTGACCGGGTCGATTGCGATCGCGGGGCTGCTGTAGCCGACGCCGCCGTTCAGGCCGGCCGGCAAGATCAAATTGCTCGTCACCGCCGGTGAAGGAAGCACGGACATTACCGTCCGGTCTTCCAGTGCCTCCAGACGCAACCGCGGAGACGGCCTGAGAGCAGCGGCACGGCGGTTTCGGCTCCGGCGCGAACCGGAGTTGCCCTTGCGCAGCCACTGTCCGCCGAAAAACCGCAGAAATGACTTGAACTTCATGGATGCTATCCCCGGCAGGTGAGAACTAAAGCCTCTCTCTGCAACTGCTTACGATCTGAGACCTGCAACGCTATCGAACTGCGCCGAATTTGCACGTGTCGCGCACCGACCCTATCTTCGGATTCTGCCACTCAACTAAGACGAAAGAGAAGGCGAAACAGTTGTGCGCTTTGAAAGGGATCATGGTCCGGCGCAGACGCTCCCGTCCCTCAACCGACAGCGGCGGTGGAAGGGAAACCTCCGAATGCTCGGCGGCTGGCGGGTTCCGGTCCGCACGTGATAGCGCCGCGCATTCGCGCCCTCGGTTCAGCTCGCAAGATGGGCCAAAAACCCCGACAGCTCTTCTCTTTCCAGACAGTTCCAAAATTCTAACCGCCCCCTACGCGGAGGCAAGTGGAAATCCAGGCAAAATAGCGACATCCGGAGAATTCCGGAAGCCTTTTCATCTTGAACCCATCGCACCGTCCGCGTTCACGTTGCGGGAAATGCCCACGGTGCTATTTGCTCCACGTCTCCGTGTTGGAGAGCCCCTGTTTGTCGCCCCCATCGAGGTTACTGCGTCAGCCGGAAGTACTCATCCGACCCGGCCAGGAGAGCGATTACGGTTTCGTCGCGCAGGCCGTTCCGCATGAACTGCACGTAGGCGTTGAGCGACGCCGCGTCCGCATCGCGGCGCAGGTAGTGCTGGTAGTACCCGTGTACCACGAGATTCTCGAACGGATTGTCCACGTGCGGCGCCGGGAAGTTCACCAGGTGGCCGTGGAACTCGTCGCTGTTGAAGATGATCGTCGACACCGCCGTGGCGCTGGTCTTCCCGGTCGCGAGGGCGTTGCCGAAGAACGCCAGAGCCCCCTGATCGACATTGCGGTGCAACGCGTCGGTGTAGAGCGCCTGGAGGAAGCCGGCGTTGTTGTTGCCGCCGCGGTTGACGAAGTACTCTTGCGACCCGGACAGCGCCGCTTCCATGGTTTCCGTCGCGCCGCCGCCGGCGAGGTAGTTCATCCAGAAGGTCTGGCCGCTCGAATCGGCGCCGCGGTGCAG
Source organism: Gemmataceae bacterium (assembly GCA_041499805.1). Classification (GTDB taxonomy): domain Bacteria; phylum Planctomycetota; class Planctomycetia; order Gemmatales; family Gemmataceae; genus JBGQKZ01. Next base: position 43,774 of record JBGQKZ010000004.1, on the reverse strand, counting down.
GATGAACCGATAGACGCCGTTGACCACGTCCATGCGGTACTCGGGGCTGGCGAGCAGCGACTGGGCCACCTGCGTGCGGGAGAACTTGCCGGTGTCGAGGCCGTTGCTGAAGAAGGCCAACCCCGCCGGATCAACCGGCCGGCCGAGCACGTCGAGGTAAAGCTGCGCCACGAAATGCTGGGTCGCCGTGCCGTCGGTGTCGCTGATGTTCAAAACCGCCGTGGACGGCACGCCGAGCGTGGCCCCGCCGGTCGGATTGGTCAGCGTCAAACTCGCCTGCAACCGGGCGGTGACGACGTGATCGTCCAGGATCGGCAGCGTGACGGTCTGGCTGGTCTGACCCGCCGCGAAGATGAGGGTCTGCGTGCCGCCCGTGAAGTTGACGCCGCTATGAGCCGTACCGTCGCTGGCGGCGAACGTCACCGTTACGCCGCTCGATGTGCCGCCCACGCGCAGTACGGTCACCGTCACCGAGCCGGCGTTCTCCTTCACGTTGAACCCGGTCTGGCTGAACACAATCGTGCCCGCCGGGTCGTCGTCGAGGATCGTCGCCTGGCCTTGCGTCTTCGTCAGGCTGCCGTGCGACACGCTCGTCAAGTTGACGAAGAAGGTGCGGTTCGGCTGCGTCAGGGTATTGCCGATGACCGGCACGGTGAATGTGGCTTTCGTCTGGCCGATGGGGATGTTGACCGTGCCCGACGTGGCGACATAGTCAACGCCCGCGTGGCCGGTGCCGTCCGCCGTCACGAAGGTCACGGAGACAACCTGGGCCGAGATCTTGGCGAGCGTCAAGGTAAACGTCGCGTTGCTGTTGCCGCTGTTCCCCTCGGCGACGGTGATGTCGTTGATCGTCACGCCGGGGCCGTCGTCGTCGAGAATCGTCGCCGTGCCCGCGCTCCGCGTGATGCGGCCGTGCGTCGCCCCGGCGATGTTCACGAGGAACGTGCGGTTGGCCTGGTCGGCCGTGTTGCCGATCACGGGAATGGAAATCACGCCCGTGGTCGAGCCGGCGGGAATCGTGATCGAGCCGGAGTTGCTCTGGTAATCCGTGCCGGCGACGCCGCTGCCGTCGGCGGTGCTGAAGTTGACCGTAACATCCTGCGGGCTGGCCGCCGCCAACGTGACCTGGAAGAGAGCGTTGTTGAACGGCCCGCCGGGGTTGTTGCCTTCCTGTACCGTCGTGTCGCCGATCGTGATCGCCGGGCCGTCGTCGTCCACGATCGTCGCGGTGCTGCTGCCCGGCGGTACGATGAGGGCGTTCGTCGCGCTCGTCAGGCTGAGGCTGAACGTGCGGTTGAGCTGATCGACCGTGTTGCCGATGATCTGTACCGCGATCGGCGTCGCGGTCAATTGCCCGGCCGTGATCGTCAGCGTGCCGCTGACCGGCACATAATCGGTGTTGGCCACGCCGCTGCCGTCCACGGTGGTGTAGTCGAACGATACGTCCTGACCGCTGATCGTGGACAGGCTCACCGTAAACGTGACGGTGTTCGTCGAGCCGTTATCGCCTTCCTGAACGGGGCCGTTGTTGGCGACCGTCAGGCCGGGGAGGGCGTCGTCGTTAAGAATGGTCCCGGTGCCGACGCCCTGCGTGATGCGGGCGCCGCCCTGGGCGCTGGTCAAGTTGACGAAGAACGTTTCGTTCGCCTCGGCGACCGTGTCGCCTACGACCAGCGCGGTGATGTTGCCGCTCGTAACGCCCGCCGGTATGAACAACGAGCTGGTCTTCGCCTGGTAATCGTTGTTCGCCACCTTGGCCGTGCCGTCCGCCGTCGAGAAGAAAATCGTCGTATCGCGGAGACTGGGGAACGACAGCGACACCGGGAAGACGAACGCGGTCAGACCGCTGTTCCCCTCGGCAAGCTGCACGTCGCCGATCGTCACGTTCGGGCCGTCGTCGTCGAGAATCGTGCCGGTCGCCTGCGCGCGGGCGAGCGTACCGTTGCTCGGCGCCGACAGATTGACGAAGAACGTCCGGTCCTGCTGCTGAATCGTGTTGCCGATGACCGCGATCTGGAATTGGGCGGAAGTCTGTCCGGCCGGGATGACCAGCGGGTTGCTGCTCGGTACGTAATCGACATTGGCGACCGCGCCGTTTGGCCCCGTGCCGTCCGCGGTGCTGTAATTCACCGTCACGTCCTGGCCGCTGACCGCCGAGAGCGTGACCGTGAACACCATGCTCGTATTGCCGCTGTCCCCTTCCAGGACCGAGGCGTCCTGCACCGAGATGGTCGGCAGTGCGTCGTCGTTCAGGATGGTGCCGACGCCGGTGGCCTTGGCGATGGTCGCGTTCGACGGGCTCGTCAGGTTGACGAAGAACGTCTCGTCGCTTTCGTTGCGCACGTCGCCGACGACGGAGATCGTGATCGTCGTGCTCAGCTGCAACGGCTGGATCGTCGCCGTGCCCGAGGCCGACACATAGTCGCTGTCCGCGGTCCGCGCCGTGCCGTCCGCGGTGCTGTAATTCACGCTGATCGGCAGGGTGCTGGCGTTCGTCAACGAGATGGTGAACACGAAGTTCGTCAAGCCGCTGTTGCCTTCGGCGACGGAAATGTCGCTGACGGAAATCTTCGGCGTCGGGTCGTCGTCGAGGATGACGACCTGGGCCGTGTCCAGCGGCAGTTGCGTGATCGGATCCTTCTTGATCGTGGTCCCGGTGCTCGGATTGCTGATCTTGAGGAAGAACGTCTCGTCCGCTTCCTTGATCGTGTCGCCGATGATCGGCACCGCGATGTCCACCGACGGCGTGTTGGCCGGGATAATGAGCGTGCCGGAGATGGTGGCATAATCCAGGCCGCCCGTCGCCGTGCCGTCCACGGTGGTGTACTGCACCGTGACGGGGTTGGGGCTGGTGCCGTCGCCATTGCCGCCGCCCGACACGTTGACGCGGAAGTTGGCCAGCGTCGTGCCGCTGTCCCCCTCCACCACGGTCGGGGTCAACGTTTGCACCGACACCTGCGGGCCGTCGTCGTTGAGGATCGTGACCTGGCCCTGGCCCGGCGGCGCGATGATGACGTTTTGCCCCGAATCGAAGACGACGAAGAACGTCTCGTTGGGCTCGTCGAGCGTGTCGCCCTTGACCAGCACGGTGATGGTGCCCTGGACCTGGCCCGCCGGGATGACGGCGACGCCGTTGGTCACGTTGACGAAATCGCTGTCCGGCGTCGCCGGATTCAAGCCGCCCGGCGCCGTGTGGTAAAACAGCGTGACGTCCTTCGGCGTCGGCGAATCGAGCGTCACCGTCAACGTGGCGTTGGTCGTGCCGCTGTTGCCTTCCAGCACCGCGATTTGGTTGATCGTCACCGTCGGGTTATCGTCGTCGAGAATCGTTACCTGCGCCTGGCTGGCGCCCAGCGTGGTGCCGGAGGTTGGATTGCTCAGGTTAAGGAAGAAGGTCTCGTCCGCTTCCTTGATGGTGTCGCCGATGACCAGCGCGGTTACATCCACAAACGCCGTGTTGGCCGGGATGATGAGCGTGCCGGCCAAGCTGGCGTAGTCGAGGCCGCCCGTCGCGGTGCCGTCCACGGTCGTGTAATGGACAAAAATCGTCTTGGGGCTGGTGCTGTCGGCGTTGCCGCCGCCGGAGACCGCGATGCGGAACACGGCCGGCGTGGTGCCCGTGTTGCCTTCCGGCACCGTGGGCGTCAACGCCGTCAGCGACAGCGTCGGCCCGTCGTCGTCCACGATGGTCGCGATGCCGATGTTCACGCCGGACGTGATGATCGCATTGGTCGCCGAGTCGAGCACCACCGAGAAGGTGCGGTCCACCTGGTCAATGGTGTTGCCGATCACGTTCACCGTGATGGTTCCGACCGTCTGGCCCGAGGGAATCGTCAGTGAGCCGTTCGGGATGTCCACGTAATCGACGTTGGGCGTCGCCGGGTTGGCGCCGATCGGCTGCGTGTGATACAGGATCGTCACCGCCTGCGGCGACGGCTCGGTGAGACGCACCGTGAACGTCACGGGCGTCAGGCCGCTGTTCCCTTCCAGCACCGACGTGTCGGTGATGAACGTGCCGCTGATCGTCGTCTGCGGTTGCGGTGCGTCGTCGTCAATGATCGTGCCCGTGGCCGTCGTCTTCGGCGTCAGCACGTTGACCGGGTTCGACAAGTTGACGGTGAAGGTTTCATTGCGCGTCGTGCCGAACGGGCCGTCCGGTTTGTTGTCGCCGATGATCTGCACCGCGATGAACGTGTACGGCTGGCCGGGCACGGGCACGGTGTTGGCCGGAATGGTGATGACGCCGGAGGTCTTGACGTAATCCAGCCCATTGTTGGCCGTGCCGTCCGCCGTGTCGAACTTGACCGTGATGTCCTTGTTGCTTGGGAACGACAGGTACACGGGGAACAGCGCCACGCTTTGCGGGTTGCTGTTGGTGTTCCCTTCGATGACCGCCACGTCGCCCACCGTCAGTGTGGGGACCAGGTCGTCGTCGAGAATGGTTCCCAGGCCGTTGCCGCGGCCGATGCTGGCGTTGACCGGGCCGCTCAGGCGGACGAAGAACGTCTCGTTCGGCTCCGGGATGTTGTCGCCGATGACCGCTACGGTGATCGTCGTCGAGGTTTGCCCCACCGGGATGGTGGCCTGCGTCGGCGGAATCGCCGTGTAGTCAACGTTCCCCGTCGCCGTGCCGCCCGTCGTCTGATACGTGAACGTGACCGGCACGCTCGTCGGGATCGACAGCGACACGGTGAACACCGCGTTGGTCGTCTGGCCCAGGTTGCCCTCGACAACGGTCACGTCGCTGATGGCGAGCGACGGGGCGCCGTCGTCGTCGATGATCGTCACGGTGCCGGTCGGGCGCACGACCGTGGCGGTCGTCAGGCTCGGGTTGCTGATGTTGACCAGGAAGGTTTCGTTGCCTTCGGGCAGCACGTCGCCGATCACGTTGAGCGGGATGGCGGCGGAGAGCTGGCCGAACGGAATGGTCACGACGCCGCTGGACGACTGGAAATCGACGTCCGGCGTGGCCGGATTGATGCCGCCGACCGCCGTCGCGTATTGGATGTTCACGGCCGTCTGCACCGGGAACGACAGGAAGACGCCGACCGCAGCGGGGGTCAAGCCGCTGTTGCCTTCAATGACGCCGAGGTCGCCGACCGTGATGTCGGGCACGCCGTCGTCGTCGATGATGGTGCCGGTGCCCGCGGGCCGCACGACGGTGCCGTAGGGAATCACGCCGATGCGCGGATTGGCGACGTTCAGCGTGAAGTCGCGATTCGGTTGCGGCGTCGTGTTGCCGTTGATCGGCACCGTGACCGTGGTGCTGAAGGTGCCCGCCGCGATCGTGACGCTGGTGTTCACCGGCTGATAATCGATGCCCGCGATCGCCGTGCCGTTGGCCGTGGACACGTCCACGGTCAAGTCCTGGAAGAGCGGCTGGTTGACGAACACCGTGAACGTGGCGTTCGTCGTGCCGGAGTTCCCTTCCTGCACCGTGATGTCGCCGACCGAGACGTTGACGCCGTCGTCATCGATGATCGTGCCCGTGCCGGTGCGCGAAATCGGCACCGTGCCTGCCGGCTTGACGTTATTCAGCACGAGCGTGAACTGCTCGTTCGCTTCTTGAAGCGTGTCGGGCTGGATCGGCACGATGACGTGCTGCTGGAAAGTGCCGGGCGCGAACGTGAGCGTGCCCGCCTGGCCGATGTAATCCTGCGGGTCCGACGCGGAACCGGGGTTCGTCGAGTACTCCACCGTTACCGGCGTCGGCCACGAGGGCGACGGGCCGGTCAGGAACACGGCAAAATCCTCGACGTTGGCGTCGCCGGGGTTGCCTTCGAGTTGCGTCACGTCCGCCACCACGAAGCGGGCGGCGCCGTCGTCGTCGATGATCGTGGCCGAGCCCTGGCTGCGGACGATCGTCGCGTTCGGCGACGCGTTGGAGACGTTCAGGAAGAAGTTGCGGTCGGGCTGCGCCAGGTTGTTGCCGATGATCTTGACCGGCACGTCGAGGAAGCGCGAACCGGCGGGAATCGTCACCGGCGTCGCCGGCACCGGGATGTAGTCCACGCCCGCCACGCCGGTGCCGTCCGACGTGGACATGATGAACGATACCGGGGCGGGGCTGAACCCGGTCAGGTACACGCGGAACGTGGCGATGCTCGTGCCGTTGAGCGGTCCCTCCGTGGTCGTCAGGGCCGCGTCGCCGACGTTGATCCGCAGCCCGTCGTCGTCGATGATCGTGCCGGTGCCGAGCGTGCGCAGCAAGCTGCCGTTCACCGGATTGCTGAGCTGCACCGTGAAGTTGCGGTTGGCCTGAATCAGGCTGTTGCCGATGATCGGCACGACGATGGTGCCGGTCGTCTGCCCGGCCGGAATCGTGAGCGGGCCGTTCGTCGCCGACGACTCTGGGAAGAAGTCGATGTTGGGGACGGCGGTGCCGCCGACCGTGGTGTAATCGACGTTGACCGCCCGGCTCGTCGCGGCGCTCAGGTACACCGTAAAGATCATGTTGCTCGTGCCGGAGTTGCCTTCCTGAAGCGTGGCGTCGCCGATGCTGATGCGCAGGCCGTCGTCGTTGACAATGGTGCCGGTCGCCGTGCCGCGGGCGATCGTGGCGTTGATCGGGTTGGACAGCGAGACGGTAAACGTCTCGTTTGGCTCGAAGTTGGTGTCGCCCACCACCGCGACGCTGATGATCGCCGAGGTTTGACCGGCCGGAATGGTGACAGTCCCGTTCGTGATGGGAATGTAGTCGTTATTGGCCGCCGTGGCGCTGCCGTCCACCGTCGAGTAGTTGAAGCTGACGTTCTGCGAGCTGACGTTGGAGAGCTGCACGAGGAAGTTGGCGTTGGTCACGCCGCTGTTGCCTTCGAGAACGCTCACGTCGCTGAGGCTGATGGACGCGGCGCCGTCGTCGTCGATGATCGTGCCGACGCCGACCGGCCGGGCCAGGCTGGCATTGGTCGGATTTGAGAGCGTGAGAATAAACGTCTCGTTGCCTTCCTGGATGGTGTCGCCGACGACCGGGACGGCGATCACGGCGCTCGTGGCGCCGGCGGGAATCGTGAGGGTTCCGGAGGTCGGCCGATAGTCGATGCTGCCCGTGGCCGTCGCGTCCGAAGTGGCATAGTCCACCGTAACCGGCACCGGCGTCGGCGCGGCGAGCGACACCAAGAAGTTGAAGTTCGTCAGGCCGCTGTTCCCTTCGACCTGCGACACGTCGCCCACGCTCACCGTCTCGCCGTCATCGTCGATGATCGTCCCGATCGCGTGGAACCGCGCAATGGTCGAGTTGACCGGATTCATCAGATAGAGATCGAAGGTCTCATTCGGCTCTTGCAGCACGTCGCCGATGATCGGGATCGTGATCGTGCCCGTAACGGCGCCGGCGGGGATGGTCAACGTCTGGGGCTGCCCGAACGGAATGCCGAGGTAATCCTTGTTGACGACGGCCGTGCCTGTCTCGATGAAGGGCGCCGGCGGAATGGGCCGCACGCTGGTGTCGAGCGTGAAGTACTGCATCGACACCGGCACGTCGAGCGTGCCCGACAGGTAGACGGTAAACGCCATGCTGCGCGTGCCGACGTTGCCTTCGATCACCGAGGAATCGCCGACGCTGATCTGCGGGCCGTCGTCGTCCACGATGGTCACCGTGCCGCGCGTGCCCGCGGGCACCACGACGCGGGCCGGATTGACGCCCGGCGGCGCTTGCAGCACGACAAAGAAGTTCTCCGTGGGCTCGACCTTCGAGTCGCCGTTGACGCCGACCGTGACCGTGGCGGTCGTCGTGCCGGCGGCGAAACGCACCGATTGCGGGTTCGCCTGGTCGATGCCGACAAAGTCGCTTTCGGGCAAGCCGGTGCCGGGATCGATGGTCGCGTGCGCCGTGCCGTCCTGCGTGTAATACTGAACGACGATGTCTTGCGAACTCGGGTGATTGAGCGTCAGGGTGAGCGTGGCCGGCGTGGTGACGCCCGTGCCTTCGATGACCGTGACGCTGTTGATGGACACCACCGGAACGCTGTCGTCGTCGATGATCGTGCCGGTGCCGGTGCCGCTCAGGACTGTGGCGTTGACCGGATTCGACAGGTTGACGAAGAAGGTTTCGTTGGGCTCGGGGAGGGTGTCGCCGATGACGGGGACGGTGATGTCGGCGTGATCGGCGTTGGCGGGGATCATAATGTTGCCCGCCGCCCGTTCGTAGTCGAGGCCGCCCGTCGCCGTGCCGTCGAACGTGGCGTAGCGGACGCTGACCGGCTTGGGGCTGGTGCCGTCGGGGTTGCCGCCGCCGGACACCGTGACGCGGAAGACCGCCGGCCGCGTGCCGGTATCGCCTTCGAGGATCGACACGCTGCTGATCGACAGCGTTGGGCCGTCGTCGTCGATGATGGTGCCGATTCCCTCGGTGCCGGGCGGCAAGACGGCGTTGACCGGCTTGCTGAGCACCACGAAGAAGGTGCGGTTCGCCTGATCGACCGTGTTGCCGTTGGCCTGCACGGTGATGGTGCCGCTCGTCTGGCCGGGCAGGATGGTGAGCTTGCCGGAGGTGGCCACGTAGTCGTTGAGCGCGGTGCCGCTGCCGTCGGCGGTGGCGTAGTTGACGGAAATCGCCTGCGGGCTCGGCGCCGACAGCGACACGATGAAGTTGAGCGGCGTGTGGCCGCTGTTGCCTTCAATCGCCGACACGTTGCTGATGCTGATCGTCGGGCCGTCGTCATCGACGATCGTTACCTGGACCTGCGTGCCGTTGCCCAGCGTGGCCCCGCCGGTCGGGTTGCTGAGCTGCACGAAGAAGCTGCGATTCGCCTGGTCGATGGTGTTGCCGATGATCGGGATGCGCAGCGTCGCGCTGGTGTCGCCGGCCGGGATGATGATCGTGCCGGCCATCTTCGCGAAATCGACCCCGCCGATCGCCGTGCCGTCCACGGTCTGGTAGTGGATCGTCACGTCCGTGGCGTTCGGCGACGATAGATTGATGCGCAGCGAGGCGAAGTTCTGCGTGCTGCTGTCGCCTTCCAGCACCTGAACGACATTGTTCGACAGGAGCGGCGACCGGTCGTCGTCGAGGATCGTGCCGGTCCCCTGGGCCCGCGCCAGCGTTGCGAACTTCGGGTTGCGCAGGTTGACGAAGAAGTTCTCGTTGAGTTCCTGCACCTGATCGCCGTTCACCGCGATCGTGAACGTAGCGCTCGTCTGCCCGGCCGGGATCGTGAGCGTGCCGGACGCCGGCACATAGTCGTTGTCGGAGACGAGGGCCGAACCGTCGGCGGTGCTGTAATCGACCGTGACCGCGTTGGAGTTGGCGATCGGCAGGTAGACCGTGAACACGGCGTCGGTCGTGCCGGCGTCCCCTTCGACCACGGTCACGTCGCTGACCGACAGCTGCGACGACAGATCGTCGTCCACGATGGTGCCGGTGCCGCGGGCGCGGGCCAGCGTCACGCCCGCGCTCGGATTGCTCAGGTCGAGGAAGAACGTCTCATTGCCTTCCAGCAGCGTGTCCGCGGTGACCGTCACGTTGACCGGCACCAGGGTGGCGCCGGCGGGGATGGTGATGGTGGTAAGCGGGACCGCGGTGTAGTCGCTGCCGCCGGTGGCCGTGCCGTCCGTGGTCTTGATCTGCACCTGGATCGGCGCGGCGGCCGCTTTGGAGAGATAGATGTTGAACGTCGCCGTCGGGTTGCCGGGCCCGTTGCCTTCAAAGAGCGATACGTCGCCGACCGTGAGCGACGTGGTCGTGCCGTCGTCGTCCACGATGGTGCCGGCGCCGGTGTCCTTGGCGAGCGTGGCGTTGATCGGGTTGCTGATGACGACGGAGAAGGTGCGGTTCGCCTGCGTGGACAGGTTGCCGATGATCGGCACCGGAATCGTCTTAAACGTCTGGCCGGCGGGAATGGTCAGCTTGCCGGAGGTGGCGGTATAGTCGATGCCGGCCTTAGCGCCGTTGGCCCCTGTGCCGTCCACCGTGGTGTAGTCCACCGTCACGTCCTGCGTGCTCGGGTTGCTCAGGAACACCGTAAAGAACGAATTCTGCGTGCCGCCGCTGCCCTCGAGCGTGGTTTGGTCGCTGATCGTCAGCGCCGGCGTGCCGTCGTCGTCGATGATGGTGGCGACGCCCTGAGTGCGCGACAGGCCGGCGCCGATCGCGTTGCTCAGGTTCAGGAAAAAGCTCTTGTCGTTTTCGATCTTCAAGTCGGCGACCACCGGAACCACCACGGTGCCGAACGTCTGGCCCGCGGCAATCGTCAACGTGCCGGACTGCGGCACATAGTCGTTATCGACCGCGCGTGAGGTGCCGTCCGCGGTCGCGTACTGCACGGTCACGTCCTGCGGCAACGGGAAGGACAAGTAAACGGTGAAGACCGCGTTGGTAAGCCCGCTATTCCCTTCAAGGACCGTCGTATCGCCGATCGACAGCGTGGCCGGCGAAATCGAGATGTTCGGGCCGTCGTCGTCGAGGATCGTGCCCTTGGCCTGGTTGTCGGCGATGGTGGCGCCGAAGGAGGGGTTGGAGAGATTGACGAAGAACGTGCGATTGGGCTGCTGGAGGATGTTGCCGATGATCGGCACCGCAAGCGTGCCCGTCAGCTGACCGGCCGGAATCGTCAACGTGCCGGACGTTGTTTGGTAATCCACGCCGGCCTTGCCCGTGCCGTCCGACGTGGCGTAGGCGACCGACGTGTCCTTCGGGCTGGCGGCGCTCAGGTGGACCGTAAAAGTCATCGGGCTGGTGCCGGTGTTCCCCTCGGGCGCCGACTGGTCGTCGATGGTGATGGCCGGGCCGTCGTCGTCGAGGATGGTCGCCGTGCCGGTTTCGGTGCTCTGGCCGTTGGCGAAGGCGGCGCCGCTGATGTTGCTCAGCACCATGGAGAAGGTGCGGTTGAGCTGATCGACCGTGTTGCCGATGACGGGAACCGTCAGCGTCGCCTGCGTGATGCCTTTGGGAATCGTCAGGACGCCGGAGATCGGCGTGTAGTCGGTGCCGGCGAGGGCGGTGCCGTCTTGCGTCGTGTAGCTGATGTTGACGTCTTGCGGCGCCGCGGAATCGAGCGCGACCGTGAACACGAAGCCGCTCGTGCCGCTGTTGCCTTCCAGCTTTTGGATGTTGTTGATCGACACCTTCGCCGGGCCGTCGTCGTCGATGATGGTCGCGGTGCCGCCGGCGGTCGCCAGCGAACCGTGGCTCGGATTGCTGAGGTTGACCGCGAACGTCTCGTTCAGCTCGATCAGGTTGTCGCCCTTCACGAGCACGGTGATCTTCGCCGAGGTCGCCCCGGCGGGAATCGTGACCGTGCCGGAGGTCGAGAGATAGTCGAGGTTGGCGGTGGCGGGATTGACGATGCCGTCGGCCGTGGCGTAGTTGACGCGCACGTCCTGCGGGCTGACGGCGGCCAGCGACACGGTGAAGACCGCCGGCGTGGTCGTGCCAAGATTGCCTTCGAGAACGGAAACGTTGTTGATGGTGATGGCGGGGCCGTCGTCGTCGATAATGTTGCCGACGCCGGTCCCGGTGCCGATGAAACCGTGCGTCGGATTCGAGATGTTGACAAGGAATACGCGATTCACCTGGTCAATGGTGTTGCCGATTACCGGGACGGTGAGCGTACCCGTCGTCTGGCCGGCGGGAATGGTGAGCGTGCCGCTAGTCGCTTGGTAATCGCTGCCGGCGTGGCCGGTGCTGTCGGCCGTCGCGTAGTTGATCGTCACGTCCTGCGGGCTGGCCTTCGTGAGCGAAACGGTGAACGTGGCGGGCGTGGTGCCGCTGTTGCCTTCGTTGACCGAGACGTTGTTGATCGCGATGCGCGGGCCGTCGTCGTCGATAATCGTGCCGACGCCCTGGCCGCGGCCGACGCTGGCGTTGACCGGGTTCGACAGGTTGACGAAGAACGTGCGGTTGATCTGATCGACGGTGTTGCCGAAGACGGTGACGGGAATCGTCGTCGTAATTTGACCGGCGGGAATGCTGACGGTGCCGGTGGCGCCTTGATAGTCGCTGCCGGCGGTGCCGGTGCCGTTAGCGGTCGAATAGTTGACCGTGACGTTCTGGGAGATCGGTGCATCCAACGTCACGGTAAAGAGAGCGTTGTGCGTGCCGGAATTGCCCTCGACCGTGGAGACATCGTTGATGCCGAGGATCGCCGGGACCGCGCGTTCCTCAAGGGATTCGAGGTGCAGATGAGTTCGAGGTTTTGCTGCCCGCGGGCGCTGGCCTTTCGCCGTCTTCCGAACCTTACGCCCCCCGAAAAACCGCGCGAACGACGTGAACTTCATGGATGCTAACCTCGGCTCGGCATGGACGGCGACGCTTGGCGAGGAGCCCGCGCAGGGCCGCTTCTCTGGCGCCAAAAACCAAGCGGTCAAACCGTGCGATTGCGAAAGAATCTGTTCCCGTTTACCGGCTGTCGCCTGAAACCCCGAATGCAAAGGCTCCAGACACCGTTTGCGACAGCTTTTGACTCCGCCGTGAGGCCGACCATCCTACACAGAGTCAAAACCAAGACGATATACGCCGCCAAAACGATTGGACCGCGCCTGAGAAAAGCGCGGACTCCGCGAAGTTTACGGCCGATAGGCTCCCCCAGCGCGCGAACTTCCCGCGGCCGTTGGTCGGACGGCTCTGGTAGCGGCGGCGCTGGCGCAAAACGTAGGCCCACCCGGGCAACCGAGACCGGTGGGAAGAGAGAACGGACGGAAGTTCATCCCAACCTTTTAGGGTTGCCAATAGGCTACCGTGTGCAGAAGGGGCAAGCAAGAGGAAACGTAGGCAGTTCAACAGCGATCTACCCGTTTAGGAAAGAATTGTCGGCTTTTTGGAACGAGACGTAGGACCCGCAGAAATCATTCCGTGCGGACAACAATCGTGCATGGCGCGACGCAACATTTGCCCCGGCGCGCGGCTCGATTACCTAAGTCTTTATGGACTTGCAACTTAACATTCTTTTCTGCCAGCGTTTCGGCGTATGGCAGGAATGATTTGATACTTAACGATATATCCATCAATAGTTTGCGTTCATTACTGCCATTTTTGCCAATGGGGGGAGGGTGGCAGAAAAGGGCAGGAATGCGCCTGGTTCCGCGGATTCTGGCCGATCCAACGCTTGGCTTGAGGTTGGTTCGCCTGTCATTTATCCCCGATTCACGGTAAGTTTCGCCGAATCGAGCGTCGTGATCCGCGACGCCGGAACGGTAGCCAGAGAAGGGATTCGCCATGCTTCACGGCAGGGATGCCGTCCGTAACCTATTTTTCCTCGCTTTCGCCTTAACAACCTCGTTCGGCTGCACCAACGCGCCGCAGCGTCAGCCAATGGCTCGTGCCCAGGCCGGCAGTGTGGCGCCGCCGTCCACGCGGAACGCCGACGCGAAACAACCGGCAACGCCGCTACGCGCGCCGGGCGATGCGACGCCGGTACAGCCCGTGTTACACGTCACGACGCCGCAAGCGCCGGCGGGCACACAACCGCCCGACGGTACGACGTTGGGGCCATCGCTGTCGGCCGATGCGCCGCCGCCGAGCGCGGACAATGCCGCTCAACTTCGCCGGATTCAGCGCACCGCCGCCGAACGTTACGCGGGCATCGACTCTTACATCGCACGGCTGCGCCGCCGCGAGCAGGTCAACGGTAAGGACAAGCCGGAAGAAACGTTGCTGTTCAAGTTCCGCAAGCAGCCGTTCAGCGTCTACTTCAAGTGGCTCGGACCGGAGGCCGTCGGCCGTGAAGTCACTTACGTGAAGGGTCAGTACGAGGGCAAATTGCACACCCTGCTGGCCGCCGGCGACATGCCGCTCGCACCCGCGGGAAAGCGAATTGCGCTTGCGCCCGACAATGTCTTAGTTCGCGGCTCCAGCCGGCACAGCATTACCGAAGCAGGCATGGGCAATCTCATTGACCGCTTCGGCGACCTGATCAACGCCCAGGAGCATGGCGACCGCCGCTTCGGCACAGCAACGTTCATCGGGCAGCGCACGCGCCCCGAGTTCGCGACGCCACAGGAAGAGGTGGAACAAACAATTCCCGCGGGCAGCGATCCCGCGCTGGAACACGGTGGCCGACGCTTCTGGTTCTTCGATTCCGTCAGCGGTCTGCCTCAGCTTCTCATCACACTCGACGGACGCGGCCACGAGGTCGAATACTACTGCTACGACCGCGTGCAGTATCCCGTGAAACTCGATAATGATGATTTCAACCCAGACAAACTCTGGAAGCCGAAGAATTAGTCAGGCGAGTTTACGGGATCGCGCACGTGGTCTGTCAGTATGGCAGCCGAGCCACCCAACGTGGCAGGCCAGCCGCTGGCGCACGCCTCGTAAGCGTCCGTGTCGCCTCGATATGTGGTACCATTCCAAAGGGTTACATCGCGGTGCCGGCATCCGAGCGGAGCCGGTATGCCATTTGCTAAACCGAGTTTGGCGATTGGGATGACCCCGAGGCCGGCCGCGCTTTCGCCCTGTTCGCGGAACGGGTCCCCCAGAGGTACGCGGCATGTACGCCACGGCAACCGGAGACCGGTATTCGATCCTGATCACCGACGACGACGGTGGTTGCCGGGAAGCCCTGCGCTCGATTATGGAGCCGGAAGGCTATCGGACACTGCTGGCATCGTCGGGCGAGGAAGCGGTGGAGATCGCGCACGAGGAGCCGGTGCATCTGGCCCTGCTCGACATGCACATGCCTCGCCTCACCGGCCTGGAAACACTACAACTGTTGCGGCAGATACGCGGGATGTTGCCGTGCATTCTGATCACCGCCGACGCCACCGAGCAGTTGATGCGGCAGGCGTATCAGGCCCATGCGTACAGCGTCATTCCGAAACCGGTGAGCAAGAACGTCGTTCTGTATACTGTAGTCCGCGCTTTGGTCCGTGCTTACGGCCGGCCACAGAGCGGATCGACCAATGGATAAGCAACTGCGTCCTCGAACCCGAATCCAGAAGGAGCATCGACCGGCATGAAAGTCGTACCGTTAAACGACAAGATCGTGGTGAAACGGCTTGAGGCGGAAGAGAAGACGGCCGGCGGCATCGTTCTCCCCGACACCGCCAAGGAGAAGCCGAAGCAGGGCAAAGTCCTCAGCCTGGGCGACGGCAAGCTGCTCGAAAGCGGCAAGCGCGCCGCCTTTCAGGTCAAGGAAGGCGACCGCGTCCTGTTCAGCTCCTATGCGGGCAACGAGGTGACGCTCGACGGCGAAGAGTACCTCATCATGACGGAAGAGGACATTCTGGCGGTCGTGGACTGATTGGCGTTCGACGCGAATGACAAAAGTCGAATGACGAATGACGAATCAATGCCCAATCGCCAATTTACGAACGCCGACCCGTTTGGCATTTGAGAATTGGTCATTGATTCGGCATTCGGCATTCTTTTGCGTTCACACCATACTGTACTGCCAACTCACTGGCCTTCCTTCGCGATACGGCATTACGCCGTGAAATTGCTTTTCGCTCCGCTCAAACACCAACGGAAGAAAGTAGCGATCGCCCTCCCACAGCGGGAGCGTCAACACGCGTTCCACGTCGATCCATTCCAGTGTTCCTTCCGGATTCCCCTGCCGCGGCGTGCCGCTCCAGCGGTCGATGCGGAAGATAAAGCCGAACCAGTCTTCGCCGTGCTTGCCGAAGCCGGGCCAGCTGATCGTGCCGCGCAAGGCCAGCTCCTCGCACTCAATGTCCGCTTCCTCACGAATCTCACGGCGCATGCAGGCGACGACGTCCTCGCCGACGTCGAGCTTGCCGCCCAGGCCGTTGTACTTGCCGAAATGTGCGTCATCGGGCCGGCGATTGCGGTGGATGAGCAGCACGCGCCGGGCGTCCGGGGACATCAAGTAACCGAGCGTGGCAAGGATCGGAGTGTACGGCATAAGCGGATTAGTGCGTGAATTGCCGCGTGTTGAAATAGAACTCCAGGGGCGCTCCCGGCGCGGGTCGAAACGCCGCCGCCAGTTGCTCGCTTGCCAAGTGCGCGTCGTGTTCTGTGGCGAAGACAGCGGGCCGATATGCCACGCCGGGCTCGCGCGGGCAGAGGATCAGCCGAAACGGGCCGGCGAGCAATAGCACACAGAACCCGCCCGATTGGAACGCGGCGATGTCGACTGTCGCCGTGGCTTTCTCCAACGTCCGATAGAGATTCTGCGTCAACCCCGGCGCTTCGAGATGACCCACTTCACGGAAGACGAGGGATACGCCGCTCTCTTCCGGCGACTGTGCGAGGAGCAGGTCCCACGGCAGCGCGCGTGGCCGCAAAATCACAACCGTGCGGCGGCCCGGCGGCGCCAGAATGCCGACCGCGTTCGGGCCCGCGTCTTGTGCCGCCACCCGGCGCAACGGCGCCATGGACTTCTCCTTCCGAACATCGATGCCGTGAGTCGCCGCGTATTCTACACGGTTCGATTCAAACTGCTATCCGGACGTTCCGCCTCGTTGCGTTGCTCCATACAACTTACAACAATGACGCGCCGCCTTGCGTGCGGCAAACGTCTTCCCGGTTCCACAGGAGTCGTCTGATGCATTCTTTGCGTCTGTTGCTGCCGGCCGGTTTTGTGCTGGCGGCGCTCGTGATTCTCTTCCCCCGGATCGTGCTCGCCGGCCCGGAAACCACGGCGCGAGCGCGCCAATTCATCACCGAGCACGTCGCCAAATTGCGGCCGCTCGAGATCGCGGGCAGCGAGGCATGGTGGGTCGCGAATATCACCGGCAAGGACGAGGATTTCCAACGCAAGGAAGACACGCAGAACCGCATCGACGCCGCTCTGTCCGACCGCAAGGCGTTCGCCGAAGTCAAAGCGCTTTGGACCGACCTGAAGGGCATCGACGACGCAATCGTCGCCCGCGAGATCGAGCTGCTTTACCTTACCTATCTGGAGAAGCAGGTCGATCCTGAGTTGCTTAAGAAAATGGTCGCCCGCTCGAATGCCGTCGAGAAGGCGTTCAACGTCTACCGTGCCAAGGTCGAAGGCCAAGAGCTAACGGATAGCAAGGTCCGCGACGTTCTCAAAAAGTCGAAGGACTCCGAGTATCGCAAAGCCGTCTGGGAAGCGAGCAAAGGCGTCGGCGCGGTGGTCGAGTCCGACCTGAAGGAATTGGTCAGGCTGCGGAACCAGGCCGCCAAACAGCTCGGCTTTCCGAACTATCACGCGATGCTGCTCTACCTCAATGAACAGAAGGGCGACGACCTCATCAAGCTCTTCGACGACCTGGACGAGCTGACGCGCGAGCCGTTCCGTGCCGCGAAGGCGGAGATCGACGCGAAGTTGGCCGCCGACTACAAGATTCCCGTCGCCGGCCTGATGCCTTGGCACTATCGGGACCCATTCTTTCAGGAGTCGCAAGCCGTCTTCGCCGTCAGCCTTGATACGGTTTACGCCAAGGCCGACATCCCGCAAATGTGCCGGAACTATTACGCCGGCATCGGCTTGCCGATCGACGACGTGCTGACGCGCAGCGATCTGTACGAGAAGAAGGGGAAGAGCCCGCATGCCTTCTGCACCGACATCAACCGCGAAGGCGACGTGCGCGTGCTCGCCAACATCGTCAACAACGAATACTGGGCCGGCACGATGCTGCACGAGCTGGGCCACTCGGTTTACAGCAGCAAGAACATCCCGGCGGCGATGCCGTATCTGCTCCGCGCCGAGTCGCACATTCTGACCACCGAGGGCGTGGCTATGATGTTCCAAAAGGCATCCAAGCAGCGCGCGTGGCTCGAGGCGATGGGGCTGAAAGTCGAGAATCCGAAAGACTGGGACGAGACCGCCGCCAAGATGCTGCGGAACGAGCTGCTCATCTTCTCGCGCTGGTGCCAGGTCATGTTGCGCTTTGAGAAGGGGATGTACGAAAACTCGGAACAGGATTTGAACAAGCTCTGGTGGGACCTCGTTGAGAAGTATCAGCTCGTGAAACGCCCGCCAAACCGCTCGGCGCCGGACTACGCGAGCAAGATTCACATCGTCAGCGCGCCCGTCTATTACCACAATTACATGATGGGCCAGCTCTTCGCCTCGCAAGTCCACCACGCGATTTGCCGGGAGCTGTATCCGCGAGCGAAACCCGATGACGTGATCTACGTCAACAATAAGGACGTCGGCGCATTTATGAAGAAGAAGGTCTTCGACCCAGGCCGGAAACTGACCTGGAACGAGCTGACGAAGTTCGCGACAGGCGAACCACTCAACGCCAAGGCGTTCGCCGCCGACTTCCGCGGGAATTAAGGTTTGGCGCCCGACGAGGTAAGTTCCGCGCCGATCAGGACCTTGCCTCGACGGTTCCCGCTCGACATGCGGGGGCTTACCTCGTCGGGCTTCCGATCCGCGTCCGCCGCTACTATACTGCAAAAGCGACGCCCGCCTGCTCCGCATTTCTTCAGGAGATCGACGATGCCGTCCCACATCTTGGCTCGTTTGCCATTTGCCGTCGCCTTTCTTTGCTTGTTCATCCCGTTTGCCTTCACCGAGCAAGCCAAGCCGCCCACCGCCGAGGAAGTGGGCGAGCTTCAGAGCCAATTTCAGAAGGAACGGAACGCCGCGAACACCGACGGCGGCGCCCAACGTTTCGCCCCAGAATGCCTCCAACGCGCCGATGAACTCGCTCAACAAGGCGCGGCGGCTCTCGACGCCGGGCAACTTGCCCCCGCGCGCGATGCGTTTCGCAAGGCACGCTGGCAAGTGCCTGCCGTGCCGCCGGAGTTGCCCGCCAATGTCGCGAAGGTCTTCGGCGATCTTCGCCTCAAACATGCCGCGGCAATTTACGCCGTCGCCTACAGCCCCGACGCCAGCAAGCTTGCGTCGGCCGGGCAGGATACTCTCGTCAAGGTCTGGGACCTCGCGAATGGCCGCGAATTGGTTGTATATCGCGGCCATGCCGAGCCCGTCAGGGCGGTCGCGTTCAGTCCGGACGGCAAGACCATCGCCTCGGCGGGCGAAGGAAAGGTCATCAAACTTTGGGAGGCGGCGACCGGCAAAGAAACTAAGACGCTCACTGAGCACAAAGACGTCGTAACCAGCCTCGCTTTCACCCGCGACGGCAAGCAACTCCTGTCCGGCAGTCAGGACAAGACCGCCCGCGTGTGGAATCTCGAAACCGCCAAGGTCGAGCGGACGGAAACACACGGCCAAGCCGTCAACGGCGTCGCGTGCAGCCCGGACGGCAAATGGGCCGTCTCCGTCAGCAGCGACAATACAACGCGCCTGTGGGATCTGAAGACCGCCCACGTCGAATGGCAATTTCCGCTGCACAGCGGCAGCACTTACGCCGTCGCGTTCAGCCCCGACAGCCAGTACGTCGCGACGTGCGGTCAGGATGGCGGGGCCAAGCTCATCGACCTGAAAGGGGCCGAGAAGAAGTCGTTCCAGGGCCACACGAAGGCGGTCTTCAGCGTCAGCTTCAGCCCGGATGGCAAGACGTTGGCCACCGCGAGCGCCGACAAAACGGTTCGCCTGTGGGACGTGGCCAGCGCCACCGCCTTCCGAATCCTCCACGGCCACGCGGAGGAAGTCCGCGCGGTCGCCATCAGCCCGCACGGCGATCAGCTCGCGTCCGCCGGCGTGGACCAAGCCGTTCGCCTGTGGGATTTCGCTCCGACGGAACATCAACGTGAGCTGCTCGGACACGAAGGGTTCGTCTGGTCGGCGGCGTTCAGTCCCGACGGCAAACAACTGGTCACGGCGGGAGCCGATCGGACGGTGCGACTGTGGAACGTAAACTCCGGGCAGGCGGTGCGGACCTTGACCGGCCATCAAGCGCCCGTGACCGCGGCGCTTTTCAGCCCCGACGGCCGCCGCGTGCTTTCCTGCGGCGGCGATCGCGTGTTGAAGCTCTGGGACGCCGCGTCCGGTCAGGAACTGCGCACGCTACACGGACATCAGGCGACGGTGACGGCGGCGGCGTTCAGTCCCGATGGCCGACGAATTGTTTCCGGCGCCGCGGATCGCACCGTTAAGGTTTGGGACGCCGACACCGGGCAGGAAATCAACACCTTCACCGGCCATCTTGGCGCCGTCACCACCGTCGCCTTCCAGCCGGACGGCAAGCACGTGGCGTCGGGCAGTGCGGATCAGACGGTGAAGCTTTGGTCGCTTGATGCCGGCAAGGAGGCAAAGACGTTGACCGGACCGACCGGGCCGGTCGGCGCCGTCGCATTCAGCCGGGACGGAGTTTGGCTCGCGGCTGGAGCAGCCGACGGTCGCATCCTGTTATGGCACTTGAATTCGCCCGTAACCCCGGCCGTGCTCACCGGCCATGCGGGGCCGATCAGCTCGCTTGCGTTCAGTCCCGACGGCCGCTTCCTCCTTTCCGGTGGCGGCGGCGATCATCTCGTGAAACTTTGGGACCTGGCGACGCGACAAGAAGCGCACAGCTTTCGCGGCCATAAAGACTGGGTTAGCTCCGTAGCCTTCAATCGCGACGGCCGGCTCGTCGCGTCGGCCAGCGTGGATAAGAGCGTGCGTCTCTGGCAGATGGCTGCGAGCGAGGCGGCCGCGGGCTTCGGCCATAGCCGCGAGCTGACCGCCCTGGCCGTCAGCCCCGACGGCAAGCTCCTGGCGTCGGGCGGCGAGGATCGCACGGCGCGCCTTTGGGACGTGGCGACCGGCTCGGAACGCCACATTCTCACCGGCCACAGCGACATCCTCACGACTTTGGCCTTCACTCCCGATAGCCAAACGCTCGTCACCGCGGCACGCGATAACACGTTGAAGCTTTGGAACACCGCGACCGGCAAGGAAATCAAGACGTTCGCCGGGCCAAACGACAACGTGCTCGCCATGACGGTGACGCCCGACGGCAAACGCCTCGTCGCCTGGTCGGCGAGTACGTCCAACTCCACCCTCCAGAGCTATGAATTGGCGTCCGGCAAACCGATCGGTGCCTTCGCCGCTTACGACCGCGACGTGGACTGCCTGACGTTCAGCGCGGACGGCGAGCTGGCAGCGGTGGGCGGGCACGACGGCTCGGTGCGCATTTGGAATATCGCCAAGGCCGAGCGGTTGCCCGGCGGCGATCTTCCGGCTCATCAGGACGCTGTCGGCGACCTGACCTTCACGCCGGACAAGAAATTCCTCCTGACCGGCGGCGCGGACGGGCAGATCAAGATCTGGGACCTCGCCAAACACCAGGCGGTGCGCACCTTCGAGGGACACAAGAAGCGCATCGCCGCGTTTACCATGAGTCCCGATGGCAGCCGCTTCGCCACGGCCGGACAGGACAACGTGGTGAAGGTGTGGGACACGAACTCCGGAAAGGAGCTGCGCAGCTGGGATTTCCGCATCCCGTTCATCACCCGGTGGGCCTTTGCACGGAATTTAGCATTCACCACCGACGGCAAAGCTGTGGCGGCGGCGAATGCGAACGGCACCGTGTATCTGCTCGACGGGCCGTGACGCCGCGTCACTCGTGCAAGCCGCCGCGACATAAACGCCGGGAACTAAACACGCATCGGCATGCTCTAATCGGGAGCCCCGCCGCCGTTCCATCGGAATCCGCTCGCTATGAAACCGTTCATTACGTGCATCGCTTTGTCTCTCGCGTTCGCGCTGTCGCCGGCGAGCCGCGCCGCGGACAAACCCACGGCGAAGGAGGCGCTTAAGGCCCTCAACGACTATATCGGCGAGTGGAAGGGCAACGGCGCGCCGGAAAAAGCGCGGCCGACGGCGGCGGAACTCTGGAACGAGACCGTGAGCTGGAGCTGGCGCTTCAAAGGCGACGACGCCTGGATCACGCTTGAATTCAAAAACGGCAAGTATTTCAAGACCGGCGAGCTGCGCTACCTCGTGGATAAGAACGCCTACCAACTCACCGCCGTGGACAAAAAGGACAAGAAGCTGGTCTTCGCGGGCGAGCTGAAAGACGAGTATCTAACGCTCGATCGCGTTGAGCCGAGCACGAAGGAAACACAGCGCATCGTCATGAACCTGGCCGGCGACGGCATTCGTTTCATTTACCGCTACTCGCACAAACCCGACGGGCGCACCGCATTCATCAAGGATTACACGGTCGCCTGCACCAAGGCCGGCGAGAGCCTTGGTAAGAAAGAGCACAAGGTCGAATGTGTTGTCAGCGGCGGGCTGGGCACCATTCCAGTGTCGTACAAAGGCGAGACTTTTTACGTCTGCTGCTCGGGGTGCAAAGACGCGTTCAACGAGAACCCGGAAAAGTATATCGCCGAGTACAAGGCCAAGAAGGCCGGGAAGAAGTGATTGAGCCGACAGGGTCAGCGCAAGCGAACGGCCCGCGGGAGATTCCCGCGGGCCGTTCGCTTGCGTTGGGCCGGAGTTCGTTTACAAGCGAGCCAAAACGGCTGGGGTTGTAGCGGAATTCGCCAGAATTCCGCTACGACGCTTCCCTCCGCAAACGGCTTTTTAGTAGCCGCGCTGATAGCCTTTGCTGCCGCCCGAACTCTTGTCATTGCCCTTCGAGTCTGAGCCGTTGCCGGAGTCGCGGTTGCCGCCACGATTATTACGGAAATCTTTGTTGCCGCTGCCATTGTCCGCCCCGCGACTAAAACTCGGTCTGCCTCCCTTGTCCGGACGCGCGCCCTGCATCCCACCTGGGAACCCGTTGCCGCGGGGAGCGCCGCCCCACGGCGGCATCATTCCCGGTGCGGCGCCATACGAACCGGGGCCGCCGACGCCAAGGGGCGGCGGACCGTAACCCGACATGCTGGCCCCCGCGGAAGTATCGCGTGCGGCCACGTCCGTGCCGTTCGAGCCCGACTTACCGCGCACCTGCGCCTCGTGATACATCACTTCCTGAACCGTGAGGAAACCGTCGCCGTTGCGGTCCATCTTGAAGAACTCGTCCAGCGGCCGGCCGCTGTTCTTCCATTCGTACAGGCCGATCTGCCCGTCGCCGTCCGTGTCGAGGTCTTTGAACCAGGAAGGGATGTCCTTGGGCAACTTGCCCGCGCGATAAACGGCCGGCTTCTTTTCTTCATCTTCGATGGGATTGTCCGGGAGAATCGTGGGGCCGCCCGGCCAACTACCCGGACCGCCCGCGGCGGCACGGTCGGCTTGCATCTGCTGCATGCGGGCCTGGAAGAACGCCTTGAACTCATTCAGGTCGATGAAACCATCCTTGTTCGTATCCCACTTGTCGCGCTCGGCGCGGAGCGTTTCCGGCATTTCCTCGTAGGTGAGCAGGCCGGCGCCGCGTGTGTCGAGCCGGCGGAACATGTTCTCGGCCCAGTTGTTCGTCATGTCGGGCGTTGGCCCAGCGGGCGCGGCGCCCGGAGCGCCCGGCGCCGGCGTTGGTCCACCGGGCGTCGCCAATGGCGGTCCACCCCGTCCGGGACGGCCCATGCCGCCCATCATCGCGGCGCCTTTCTGCATTCCCTCGATGTATTGGTCGCGCGTAATCTGGCCGTTGGTGATGTTCAGTTGCTGCGCGATCATGTTAAGAAACTGTTGCCGCCGCGGGTCCTGCTCGGCAATGACGATGGTGCCCTTGCCCTGCGCCATGCGGTCGAACATCTGTGCGGGATCGAAGCCGCCGAAACCGCCGCCACGGTTTCCCCGACCGCCGCCACCACCGCCTGAAGGGGGCTGCGTAAACGCCTCGGTCGCCGTCAATGAGAGGCCCAAGGCGCCCGTCAGCAAGAGATGCCGGAGTTTCATGAGCGGAGTCCCATGCGGGGTGGTGGGAAGGCGCGTCGAGGATCAAACACCGCGCGCGCCATTTCGGTTCGCAATAGTTTAACCCACACAGCATTAACGCCTAATGAGAAACTGGGTTATTTCATCCACACGTCGGCGCGTGGCAGGCACGGCGAAGGGACGGTCGATTACGTAAGCTTCGGCTAACACGTTACCGCGCGCCAAGCCGATCGCGTTCTTCAAAAGCACCAAAAGCACCGCGTTTTTGAATTTCGCACAGCGACTGCGTTTTCGTAAGCGATTAGCAGATGCCGACTTGCAGCACCGCCTTGGCGTTTGTACACACGACTGCTGGTGCTTTTGAAGTAAACCTCGTCATCGCAATTACTTGTGGGACAGCTGACAAAAAATCGGCCAAGCAACGAGATTTTCGATTCGCGATTCTCCGAGCGCGGCCGGTTCGCCTCTCCCGCCCTGTGATCGGCGGTCCGACGCGGCTGCGTGCGGAGTGGGTCAGCCGCCTTGGTTTCTTCTGCCGGCTCTTTCCCTTGCCGCTTGTAGAATAGCGCCAAGCTCGGAAGGAGCATCCGTATGAAGGTCCTCGTGATCGGGAAAGGCGGCCGGGAGCACGCCTTGGTCTGGAAGCTCGCGCAGTCACCGCGCGCCGACGTCGTTTATTGCGCGCCCGGCAACGCGGGGACGGCACACGACGGCGTCAACGTCCCGATCGAGCCCGGTGATTTTGATCGGCTCATCCGCTTCGCCAAGAAGGAAAATGTCGGGATGATCGTGGTCGGGCCGGAAGAGCCGCTCGCGCACGGCATCACGGACGCGATGCAGAAGGAGGGGCTACGCGTCTTCGGTCCCACGAAGGAAGCCGCTCAACTCGAAGCGAGTAAGGCATTCGCGAAGCAGCTCATGCGGCATGCCGACGTGCCGACGGCGGAGTTTCGCGTGTGCGACCACCCGGAGCCGGCAAGGCACTATATCGAGACGCGCGAATACCCCGTTGTCGTGAAAGCGGACGGCCTGGCAGCGGGCAAGGGGGTGATCGTCTGCTCGAACACGCAAGAAGCGCTCGCGGCGGTGGACCGGATTATGGTGCGCGAGGAATTCGGCCGTGGGGCGGGGCGGCGCATCATCATTGAAAAGCGCCTGGAAGGCGAAGAGCTGAGCGTGCTCGCGTTGGTTTCGGGCCGCACCATTTTGCCGTTGCAACCGACGCAGGATCACAAGGCGGCGTTCGACAATGACACAGGGCCGAACACCGGCGGCATGGGGGCGTATTGTCCGACGCCGTTGGCGACCGTGGAGTTAATGCAAGGCATCGAGGAGCAAATCCTGGTGCCGACGGTACACGCCTTGAAGCGACGCAAGACGGCGTTCCGCGGCGTGCTTTATGCGGGGTTGATGGTGACGAATCAAGGCCCGCGCGTGCTCGAATTCAATTGCCGCTTCGGCGACCCGGAGACGCAGCCGCTGCTCATGCGGCTCAAGACCGATTTGCTCGATCTCCTGGAAGCGGTGGTAGACGATCGGTTGATCGACTTTCCTGAGAGCGAGCTGGAATGGGACCCGCGGCCGGCGGTCTGCGTCGTGATGGCCAGCCAGGGCTACCCGGGCAGCTATCCGAAGGGCCGCGTCATCAGCGGGCTGGACGAAGTGGCGAAGTTGCCGGACGTGAAGGTGTTTCACGCCGGCACGAAGCTTGAAAACAACTTTCCCGTAACCGACGGCGGCCGCGTCCTCGGCGTCTCGGCGCTCGGCGATACGCTTGCCGACGCCAAGCGGCGCGCGTATGACGCGGTGGAGCGAATTCATTTCCAGGGGGCGTTTTATCGGCGGGATATTGCGGATAAGGCGTTGCGGGCGGCGCCAGCGCCCGCTGTCGTTGCCACCGAGACGGAGAAAACATGAACGAACGCGCGTTTGAATCGTGTTCGAATTCCCGTAGGGACATGAGATGTTGGGAAGGCGCGACCGAAACTCGCCGGTAGCCCCGGAGCGCGCGGAAGCGCATGATTCAATTGTTCTTTCGCACCTCCGCGGTTGTCGAATCGCGCCCTACATCAACCCAAGATCAAACGTATTCGACACCGTCCGCCACACCCACCAGGCGCAGGTGCGGTATTGGCAATTGATTTTTGCCTGGGCCAACGTGCCGGGGGCGATGGCGTTGTCGGGATCGATGATGTCCACAAAGACCAGGTATTGTTGGCTCTGCGGCACATACTGCTGGTTTTGCTCGCCGCCCGGCTTGATGGCGATGGGCCCGCCGAACTTGCTGGAAAGCTGCGGCGGCAGTTTGGTCGCCTCCTGCGGCGACAACGGCGTGACCAGCTTGCCGTG
This sequence comes from Gemmataceae bacterium, assembly GCA_041499805.1. Classification (GTDB taxonomy): domain Bacteria; phylum Planctomycetota; class Planctomycetia; order Gemmatales; family Gemmataceae; genus JBGQKZ01. The sequence continues at coordinate 17,903 of JBGQKZ010000004.1, read as the reverse complement.
CCACAGTTTCTCCGCCCGGCCTTGGACGCGCAGCGTGACGGTCAATTCCTTGCCGTTCTTCTTGGACTTCATCAAGTCCTCTTGCAGCAGGTTGTAATCCGACGGCGACACCGGCATCCAGACGCGGAGGGCGTGCGCGTCGCCGACGCTGCAAAACGCTTGATTCTGGGCCTGTTCATCCCACAGCTTGCCGATGTCGTCGATCTGCGGCGGGTTCATGACGACGCCGTCGCGCGGCGCCTTCAGAGTCAGCTTTTCTTGCTTCGCTTCCAGCGACTCGACTTCGGTTTGGGCCCCCTTGAGCTCGCTCTCCGCGCGCGTAATGCTCACGTTGATCTTCTCACGCGCCTGTGCGTCACGGGCGTCGCTGTATTGCTTCTGATACTGGTCCAGCTCCGTCCGCGAGCTGAGAACCTGCGTCCGGGCGCCGCTCAACTGGGCGTCCAGCTCGCGGCTGGTGAATTCGGCGAGAATCTGGCCCTCGGAGACGGTGTCGCCGTCGCGCACGTAGAGTTGTTTCAAAATCGCGCCCCCCGTCGTCGGCAGGTCGCGCGGCGCGAACACCTGCACCTGCGCATCGGGGTGGACCTGGATCAGGGCCGTCTGCCGCACGCGGCTTACCGGCAGCGGCACCAGGAAAAAGAACAGGATGAGGATCGCCACCGCGATGGCGGTCATGGTCACGCGCGGCGCTTTCATGTCCGGAAGTCTCCCACGCTTGTTAAGGTTCTTGCCCATCCGGTACATCGGCCAACCGAGCATCGATCCCAGTGCCCCGACGGCCAACATCTGACTGACGATTTCCAGCTTGTACGGCTTCAAGAAGCTCGACATCCAATAAAGGATCGAGTAGGTCACGACCCACCGATAGATGTAGCTGACGATGGCATAGGCGACGAACAACACCTTGCGGCTCCGCTCCATGTACTGTTCCGGCTGCACTTCCACGCCCAGGCAGTATTCGAGCGTCAAATTCTTCAGGTAACGATTGGAGCGGTCGCGCAGGTTCGGAATTTCCAGCCAGTCGGCGAGCACATAATAACCGTCGTAACGCATGAGCGGGTTGGCGTTGAACACGACGGTGCTGACCGAGCAGACGATCATCAAGCTCAGACTCAAATTGTGTACGAACGGATGGCTGGCGGAGTTCCACCAGACAAACGTGGCGATCGCCGCGATGATTAACTCCACGTAAATGCCGGCGCCGCTGATGATGATCCGCTTCCATTTGCTCGGCAGCGTCCAGGCGTCGGAGACGTTGCAATAGAGGCACGGCGACAACACGAGGAAGAGGAGGCCCATCTCGTGGACCTCGCCGCCAAACGCCTTGCAACTCAAGCCGTGGCCGAATTCGTGAATGACTTTCACGACTCCCAGCGCGACCCAGAGATACGCTACCGTCTTGAAACTGAAGAATTCCTGATAGGACGGCAGCTTCTCTCGGAAAATCTCGAAGTGCGTCGCCACCAGCAGCACCGCGCCGAGCATGACCGCGACGCTGACCGCCAGAAACGTGATGGAGAACATCCAGCGCGTGTAGTTCAACATGTACACTAAGAGCCGGTCGGGGTCGTAGACCGGAATCTTGATGTAGAGGATGTTCGTCAGCGCCTGCATGATCTCGCTGCGGCGCCGCTTCTTGCGCTGGTCGTAAAGCTGTTTGCCGGCGTTCGGCGATTCGTTCTGCGCCAGGCCGGCGGAGATCAATTGTTGGGCAAAGCCTTCCAAATCCTCAAGCGTGAGCCGTTCGGGCCGGAACCGTTTCTCGAACGACTTCTGGGCGTCGTCGAGCGTCGTGGTGCCGTTCATCAGTCGAATGAGGAAATGCTCCTGCTCCTTGAAGCGGTAGTAGCGCAGGCTGACCGGATCTTTCACGACGTAGTAGGTGCGCCCCTCATACTTCTGCGGCGCGATGGCGAGATCGCAGCGCAGGCGGATGCGCACTTGCTTGCGTCGTTCGAGTTCATTGGCAGGGGCAGTCGTGTCCATCAGCTCGCTCTCAGCGTTGTCCGTGGTCCGTCGTCCGTGGTCAGCCCGCGTTGTGGCACACGCCCGCGTTGTGGCACGGTCTCCTGACCGTGCCCACGCTTCGTTCGGGAGACCTACGGTCAGCCAGGTGGCACGGTCGGGAGACCGTGCCACAACCGGTGTTCGCTCTCAGCGCTGTCCGTTGTCCGTGGTCCGTGGTCAGCCCGCGTTGTGGCACGGTCTCCTGACCGTGCCACAACCGGCACAACCGGTTTTCGCTCTCAACATTGTCCGGTGTCCGTCGTCCGTGGTCAGTTGCAACAAACTACGGACAACGGACGACGGACAGATCGTCAATCCTTCGGATACAGCACCATATTCGCCTTAGTGCCCGGAATCAGCTTGCCGCCGGGGTTGACCATTTCGGCCGAGATTTTCGACTTGTTTTGGCCGTCAAGCACATTATCGACGCGTGTAATTTCGGCTTCGAGCGGTTTTTCGAATTCCTCTTTCGCGGGAACCGGCCAGACGTAAACCACGCCGTCGTTCGTCCCGGTTACGGCAAAGGAGCCGTCCTGGGCAAACGCGCCACAGGTTGTCGTCGTCGGCCCCGCGGTCATGTACTGGCGGGTTTCGTACGCCCGGGTGGCATCGGTCGGAGCACGCCAAAGCTGAACGGCGCTTGAACCGCTGGCCGTGAGAATGAGATTGCTGTCGGGGGAGAACAACGCCGTAGCGGTAAAGTTCCCGTTGCCGGCGCTTTGCAGCACGCCTTCCGTCTTGCCCTCGGGCAACGATAGAACTTGAATCTGCGTGCCTTTGTCGAACAGGACATGCTTGCCGTCGGGGCTGGCGCCGATGGAGGACACCGTACCGCCGCGGCGATCAAAGCGGGTTGCGTCGAGCTTCGCGCTCTCCTCAGTGAGCTTCCAGAGTAGGATCGAATTGTCTTTGCCGGTGGAAAGCAGTTGCATGCCGGGCAGGAACTGAAGCGAAGTCACCGCCGACAGATGGCCGGCCGGGAAGCGGTATTTCAGCTCGCCGGTGTTCGTCCGCCAAATGCAAATCTCGGCTCTATCGCCACCGGTGGCGAAATAGTTGCCGTCGGGCGTAAAGGCGACACTGTAAATCGGGCCTTTATGACGCTCCTGGGTCACGACAGGTTGCTGGCCGGCGTCTTTGCTCAGGTCCCAAACGCGGGCGAAGCCGTCCGCCGAACCCGTCACACACAGGTTTATCCGCGACCCGGCCGGCGAGCAAGCGACGGCCCGAACAGCGGCTGGATGGCGCAGGACCATTTTTTCTTGTCGCGTGCCGCGGCTCCAGACGCGGGCGGTCGTGTCCTCGCTGGCGCTGACCACGGTCGGATCGTTCACGTCGGCGCCCACCGCCACGCCGTTGACCGCCTGCAAGTGCCCGACGAACATTTGCTTGAACCAAACTTTGCTCGTGGGCTCGATGATGATTTTCTTTCCTTTTTCTAGGTAGGGCAGGTATTGCAATTCCGCCCGGCCGTCAATGCGGATGCGGTCGTGGTTTTGAAGCTGCACGACTTGGTCGAGGTTTTTGACGGACTCGCCCTTGTTGCGGTAAATCTCCATAACCGTGCCGTCGAACTCCGCGCGGATGTTGTGCCAGGCCCGGAGCTCTTTGGACACGTTGAGCTCGGCTTCGGCGACGCCGATGGCCGCCTGTTTGCTTTCCGCGTCGGCGACGGCATGCGCGTAGCTCGCGAATGCACTGCGATGTTCCTCGTCCGATATGTATTTGCTCGCACCAACGCTTCTTTTCTTGAGGCTGTCAGCCGCCTCCCATCGTGCCTTATACTCCTCTCGAGCAGCTTCCGCGCCGCGCGCGTCCGCCTTGGCCGCTTCCAATTTGCGCCTCTTGCTGACGATGTCGCTGTCCGCCATTGCAGGATCAATGACGCCGATTAACTGATTGCGCTTCACCGTATCCCCTTCTTTGAGTCGACGGAAAATCTTCTCCTGTCCGTCGACCTCAACTTCAACCTTGCGCTCGTCCGGGACGTTTTCGCCGGCTTGCACTTCGGTGCCGAGAACGAGCAGTCTGCCGTCGCGAAGTGCGGGGATGTCTACTTTGTCAATGACGGCGATGTGGGCTTCGATCACGATCGGGGTATGAGGGGGCACTCGCGCCGCGTTCTCGGGAGGCTGTACCGCGGCGCGGGCCGGTGGTTCGGCCGCGGCCAGCAAGTGCGCGCCAGTTTGGGCGACGCGCTTGGGCGGACTGGTGGAACCCGGCGTTTCCGTCGTGGCAGTCGTCACGGGTTGCAATCCGACGACGTACAAGACGATGACGGCGATCACGACCCCCGCGAAGCCGAAGCCGAGAAGGGTGCGAAGCATGGACGGTCCTCCGTTGGAACCTGCGCGATTTGATGGGTCGATTAGAAGAAGAACACAACCTTTTCGTAGAAGAATTCCCACACGCCATAGAAGAGCGAATAGCCCATGCGGTGGTTGCCGCACAGAATCTTGGCGTGGACTTCGGTGCCGGTAACGTAAAGCGGGTCGCGCGGCGCCTGCTTGTCGGCCGGAATATCGTCGCCGCTCAAACGGACGGAAGCGAGCACGACGGGCTCGTTTTCATTCGCGTTCTCAGCCTGATGCGGCGTCGCGAGGGCGGCGATCTTATTCCGCGCGAGCTTGCCACGGTAGGTGTGGATCGGGTCGCTCTTGAAGATCATGTCCACGTCGAGTTCAGTGACCTCCTTGCCAGTCTGCTTCGTAAGGTAGTCGAACGCCGCAAGCACCTGGCCAATGTGCTTTTGCGGAATCTTCAATTCGATTTCCCAGGTCCCGTCCACATATCCGAGCCTTAAGAGCGGGTCGGATGGACGTACGGGACGGCCGGAGAGGTGCTCCAGGAAGTCGTAGTTGAGCACTTCCCATTTAGCGTCGTTGCCGGGACCGTTCGCGGGGAAGAGCGGCGCGTTCAAGGTGAACGCCCCTGGTGTGCTGTCGGAGGCGTTCGTCCGTTCCAGGAGGGCGTGCAATTCGGCCTTCTTGCCGGTCAGGGTGGCCATTGCCTTAACCTGTTCTTTCAGGTACTCAAGTTTCGCCTCGTCCGATACTTTGCCGCCGAGCGAGCTTTCCAAATTTCGAATCGTGTTGTCGGCGGTTTCGATTTCGGTCTTCAGTCGCCGAATCGTGCCCGAGAGATCCTGATCAAACATGTCGATGAGCGGTTCGTCCGGTGACACATGGTCGCTCGGTTTCACGTCGATCCTGCGAATCTCGCCTGACTGCGGCGCGAACACCCAACGTCGAATTTCCGGCAGCACCTGGCCCGTGGCGTCCATCTTGAGCGGGTACGGCACGAAGGTCAGGATCGCCGCGAGCGCTACGACGGCCGCAATGACAAGGGCCGTGATCGCCCGCGCTTTACCGCCGAGGCCTTCCTGCACTTTCGCGAGCGGTCCCCAGATGAAGCGCATCGGGATGCGCTTGTGTTCAACCGCGTTGTAAAGTGCGCCGACGGCGTGCTTGCCGACGACTTCGAGCCGGGCCATGAGCTGTTCGGGCGAGGTCGCCGGATCGAACGACTCCATCATCAGGCCCGAGCGCGGCGGCCGCTTGCTTTCCTTTTCGCGTTCATCGCGCAGCGGGTAAATGACGAGCAGCTTGCTGTTGCTTTCCGCGAGGTAATCGTCCAGAGCTTTGTAGACATCGGGCGGCAAGCTATCGTCTTTGACGCCGGTGTAGATGAGCTTCTCGTCCCACTTCATCACGCGCTCGAACAGCTTGCGCATGAGCTGGACGAGGTTGGAGCGCTTCTCGACAACGTCGGCGCCGCTGATCGCCTCGACTTTGACCTTGCGGCCGTGGCGGACGGCGACGCTGACGCGGTCTACTTCGATAATGCGGCGGCCTTCGTTGGCGGTGGTGTAGGCGACTTCGGTGGGATTCAGGCTGCCGTGAACTTGGCGGGCAAACGCTTCGAGCTGCGTCCAAAGCTGCTGTTGGCCGCCCATCTGACGAAGCAGATGGTTGCGCGTGTACATCGACGCCAGCTCGGCCATGCGGACGAGGAACTGGAGAAAGCCCTGAACCGCGTCGGGATGGCGGTTGTGACTTTGCCAGACTTCGATGAGGCCGGCGGCTTGCTTGTCAACGAGGATCGGGGCGATGAGGCAAATGAAGTCGGTGGGGTTGCCGGGGGCCGTGCCGCCGCCATCCGCCTTGCCGGCGCTGGCGTGCGGCAAGAGGCTGAGCGGCCGGCCTTGCTGGAACGCTTGCCGCAGCAATTCGCTGTGCTCGGCGCGTGTTTCTTCGGTCTTGTCCGTGCCGACCTGGGCGGCGTTGATTTGATACTGTAGCTGCAAGTTGCCTTGCGGCGTCTTCACCCAGACGGCGCCGGCCGGGGCGACGAGGGCGGTAAGCACCCGCTTGAGCAGCTCGCCGTAGAAATCCGGGGGCGCGAGGTCCGCTTCCGACAGTCGCGCGACTTCTTCGAAGAGGCGGTTGATCTGCTTGCGGGTTTCCTCGATTAGATGCACGTTGACGTTAGGATCGGGGCCTACGCTCACCGGAGGACCTCGCAAATGGGGGGATGGGAAGCGGGGAAACGGGGGAACCAGAGAATCAACTATCTTACGCCGTCAAGCGTTTTGGGACAAGTTGCTACGGGGTTCCCGCCGCACCATTTTCACCGCGTCCGAGGCAACTCATGCGTGCCGCGCGCCTGTGGAACGCCCGATTTCTCGGGCGCAACGGCTATCCCTTCGTCGGCCGTCGTGGGTTGCCTCATTTAAGACGGTTTGCGCGAACGCTTCGTTTTATGCTCGCGAAAAAGTTGACGCGACCGGTTGGGTCGTCTCTGTGAAAATGGAGAAGCATTCGAGCAACAAGGAGAATTGAGACGGAAACGGGAGATGATCGTCCGATCAGGCGGCGAGGGCGGCTTTCTGCTCGATCTCGCTGGTTTCCCAGCTCAGAATCGCGTGCATCAATTCGCACGCGTCAACCGCGGTCGTCGGCAGCGGCCACTGAAAGCGCTCCGCCGCTGCCAGCTGACCCGCGGCGCCGCGGGCGTCTTCGTAGCACCAAAGGCTAACAAATCGGCGAATCGCCTGACCCCGGCGGCAGAAGCGGCGAAGCTCTTTCCAGGCTGTTTCTTCGTCGGAGTTGTCGTGAGCCAGGTTTTCCGCCCGTTCCACGAGCCATTCGATGAGCACCCGCGCCTCGGCGTCGCCGAGCCCGCGGGTGAGGGCATCGTTCGAGAGAACATAGGTAAGGAGCGGTCTAACCTGCATGCGTACCTCTTGGCCCGAACTGCGAACGACGGAGCGCTTCCCCGTGCGAGCCGTTGGCGCACTTGCGTTCCGCCGGTCGAAATCAGCCGTGAAGGGCGGGGACTATAGCCAGCGTTCGGTCGGGGAGCAACAGCATTTCCGGCCGCGTGACGCGACGGTAAAGCAAGGTGCCGCTTGATGGAGAGCCGCCTTGACGACCTGGCACGTCGGGGATAAGGTGCGCTCGTTAGTAGACGCTAACGCCTAAATCCTTGTCAGTTCAGGAGCATTGACGTGGCCGAATGGCAGGCGTGCTGGGCGCAGCAGGCCGGCGGTCCGGAAACCTGGATAGTCGTGCTGACGATCGCGGTAGTGCTGCTCGTCGGCGTCCTGGCCATTCTTTGGCGGCATCCGATTAGCCTGCTGCGGCTCATCCTGCGCGTCATTACGCACACGGTGTATCGCATCCGCGTCGCCGGCCGGGAGCTAATTCCGTCCACCGGCCCGGCGCTGTTCGTCTGCAATCACGTTAGTTACATTGATTGGCTCCTGCTGCTCGTCACGCAACGGCGGTTCATTCGTTTCGTGGTGTGGGCGCCGTCGAAGCGATTGATCGCATTGCGGCTGTTGATGCGCTGGGCCGACGTGATCGCGATCGACGGCGCCGCGGAATCGTCAGCCGTCGAAGAGACGATCGAAACCGCAAGCGCCGCGCTGAAGCGCGGCGAACTGGTGTGCATCTTCGCGGAGGGGCGCATCTCGCGCAACGGGTTCCTGTTGCCGTTCCACCGCGGCTATGAAGAAATCGTGCGCCGAGCGCCGGTTCCCGTCATTCCGGTCTGTATGGATCATCTGTGGGGCAGCATCTTTAGTTATCGCACCGGCAAGGTTCTGTGGAAGTGGCCGCTGGAGCTGCCGTATCACGTGTGCATCGCGTTCGGCGCGCCGCTGCCGGCCACGGCCTCCGCGGCGGAGGTGCGGCTGGCGATTCAGAAGCTGTCCGCCGATTGTGCGGTGCGGATTACCGACGCCCGCCGTGTCGTGCATCGTCATTTCGTGCGGCGGGCGGCACGGCATCCGTTCCGGTCGTGCATCCTCGATCCGAATGCGCCGCTGCCGTCGCTGAATTATGGCAAGACCTTGGCCGCCGCCATGAGCTTGGCGCGTGTGCTCCGTCCGGTGCTCGCCGACGACAAGATGGTTGGCGTCTGGCTGCCGGCAAGCGCGGGTGGGGCTGTCACCAACATCGCGCTTGCGCTGTTGGGGAAGACGTCGGTCAATCTCAATTACACGGCGTCGGCGGACAGCATCCATTCCGCCATTCGGCAGTGCGGCGTGCGCAACGTGCTGACGTCGCATCGTTTCACGGCGAAAGTCGCTCTCGACACCGGCCCGGATGCGACGGCGGTCTACTTAGAAGACTACCGGCCGAAAATCAGCCGTTTCCGCATGGCTCTCACCTATCTGAAGGTGGTGTTGCTGCCGGGCTTCGTGCTCGAACGGCTGCTCGGCGTTCACCGGCATCGTCTCGACGATCTGGCCACAATCATCTTCTCCAGCGGCAGCACCGGCGAGCCGAAGGGGGTCATGCTCAGTCATCGCAACATCGCCGCGAACGCGGAATCCATGGTGCAAGCGATCGACGTCACAGAAACCGACCGCGTGCTCGGCACGTTGCCGTTCTTCCACAGCTTTGGTTACACCGTGACGTTGTGGGTGCCGCTGCAAGTCGGCGCTTCGACCGTTTATTACCCCGATCCGCGGCAAGGCAAAGAGATCGGCGAGTTGTGCCGCAAGTATGAGCCGACGATTGTACTCACGACGCCGACGTTTTTGCGGTTCTATCTGCGGCGCGCCGAACCAGGCGACTTTGATAGCGTGCGCATGCTCGTGTGCGGCGCGGAGAAGCTGCCGCCGGCGCTGGCCGTTGAGTTCAAGGAAAAGTTCGGCGTGTTGCCGCTGGAAGGCTACGGCTGCACCGAACTGTCGCCGACGGTCGCCGCCAACGTTCCTGACCGCGACATCGACGGGGCGAAACAGGTCGGCAACAAGCCGGGCACGATCGGTCAGCCGCTCCCGGGCATCGCGGCCAAAGTGGTCGATCCCGATACGTATGAGACACGGCCGCCGGGGTGCGAGGGTCTGTTGTTGATCTACGGCGCCAACGTAATGGAAGGTTACCTCGACAAACCGGAGCTTACGGAGCAAGTGCTTCGCGACGGCTGGTACATCACCGGCGACATGGCGGTCATCGACGAAGACGGTTTCATCAAGATCACCGGCCGGCTCGCCCGCTTCGCCAAGGTGGGCGGCGAGATGGTGCCGCTCGAACGCATTGACGACGAACTGCAAGACGCCCTGGGAACGAACGACCGCGTGGTCGCCGTGACGTGCGTGCCGGATGAGGCAAAGGGCGAGCGTCTTGTGGTCCTGCACATGCCGCTCAACGGCACGACACCGCGATTCTTACGCGAGCGCCTCAGCGATCGCGGCTTGCCGAATCTTTGGGTGCCGGCGGAGCGTGATTTCTACGAAGTGGCGGACTTGCCGATTCTCGGCTCCGGCAAGGTGAACTGGCCGGAGGTCAAGAAAACGGCCCTGGAGAAGGTTCGCGGCAAACTGGCTCGCGCAATCTAGCCGTTCAATCATGTCGCTTTCCCACTGCCGTGTCGTTCTCGTTCGTCCACAGGTCGCGGGCAACCTCGGCGCCGCCGCGCGCGTGATGCGCAACATGGGGCTTAGCGACCTAGTCCTTGTCGCCCCGGAAGCAGACCCAGCCGACCGTAACGCGCGGCAGCTCTCGACGCACGGCGAAGAGATTCTCGATCGCGCGCGCATCGTTCCCGACCTCGGCGCGGCGTGTGCGGATTGTTTGCTCGTCGTCGGCACATCCGCGAAAACCGGGGGGCCGTTTCGCCGACAATCCGCCGGCACGCCGCGCGAGATTGTGCCGCACGTCGTTGAAGCGCTTCCGGCCGGCGCCGTTGCACTTGTGTTTGGCCCGGAGCCGACCGGGCTGTCCAACGCGGAGGTCGCGCGTTGCCATTATGTGATGCACATTCCGAGCGACGCATCGTACCCGGCGCTCAATCTCGCCCAGGCGGTCGCGATTTGTCTTTATGAGCTGCGGCTGGCGTGGTTGGGAAGGCAGGTGTCCGAGGCGACGCCGTCCGCCCCGTTCGCCGATCAGGAGCGGATGTTTGACCACTTACGCACGGCGCTCGAAGAGATTCATTTTCTTTACGGCGACAACGCCGACACGCTGATGCACGCGCTGCGGCACCTTCTCGGGCGCGCGCGGCCGACGGCGATGGAAGTCGATGTACTGTTCGGGCTCGCACGGCAGATGCGTTGGTTCGCGGCGCACGCTACACATCCAACTCCTCCGCCACCGCCAGTGCCGCCGAGTCCATGATGAACTTATAGCGCTGCGCCGCCTCCTTGCCGAGCAATTCCACGAACGTCCTATCCGCTTCCAGATTCGATTCGATACTCACCTGGAGCAGGATGCGTTGGCGCACGTCGAGCGTTGTCGCGGCCAAGGTCGCCGGGGGCATCTCGCCAAGGCCCTTGAAGCGCGTTACCTCCGGCTTGGCGTTCGCCCGCAGCGTGGCGAGAATCTCTTCCTTGTGCGCGTCGTCGCGGGCCCAGTGCGTCTCCTTGCCGATGTCGATGCGATAGAGCGGCGGTTGCGCAATGTAGACGTGCCCTTTACGAATCAGGTCCGTCATGTGCCGGAAGAAAAAGGCCAGCAACAGAGTCGTGATGTGGTGCCCGTCGGCGTCGGCGTCCATCAGCAGGATAATCTTGCCGTAACGCAATCCAGCGATGTCGAACTTGTCGCCGGCGCCGGTGCCGACCGCCGAAACGAGATCGCTAAGCTCCGCGTTGGCGAGCACCTTGCCGAGAGCCAGGCCTTCCGCATTCAGAATCTTCCCTCGGAGCGGCAGCACGGCTTGGGTGCGGTTGTTGCGGCCTTGTTTGGCGGAGCCGCCCGCGGAATCGCCTTCCACGATGAACAGCTCCGATTCATCGAGGTCGGTCGATTTGCAGTCCGCGAGCTTGCCGGGCAGATTCAGCCGTCGCGCCGTTACCGATTTGCGCTTCACCTCGGTGGCCGCCTCGCGTGAGGCGAGGCGGGCCTTGGCGGCGAGCACGATGCGGCCGACGATTTGATCCGCCGCCGTCTTGTTCGCATTCAACCACGCTTCGAGCGCCGGCCGGACGAAGTTATCGATGGTTGCCGCCATTTCCGGATTGTTCAGCCGCTCCTTCGTCTGTCCCTGGAACATCGGCTCGCGCACGAAGACCGACAGCACGCCGACGATGCCTTCGCGGATATCCTCGGCGGCGATGGTCAGCCCCTTGACCTTGATGTCGTGCGTTTCGATGTAGTTGCGGATGGCCCGCGCGATGCCCGCCTTGAAGCCGTTTTCGTGGGTGCCGCCGGAAGACGTGCGGATGCCGTTGACATAGGAGCGGATCGTCTCATCGGTCGCTTCCGTCCATTGCAGCGCGACTTCCACCTTCTCGCCGTTGTCGCGCTTTAGTGTGAATGGCGACTCGGTGACCGCGGCTTTTTGCCCTTCGGCAATCAGCCGCTGCAAGAACTCCGGAATGCCGCCGGGATGGGTGAGGTCGATCGTCTCCTTCGTGATGTCGTTCTTGAATGTGATCTTGAGCCCGCTGTGGATGTACGACATGTCCTCCAGATGGCTCTTGATCTGGTTTGGGTCGAACTGCGTGGTCTTAAAGATGTCTGAATCGGGTTCGAAGTAAATTGTTGTGCCGTGCCCGCGAAACGGGCCGAGCTTTTCCAGTTTGGTCGCCACGTTGCCGCGTTTGAACGTCTGCTCCCATTCATAGCCATCGCGGCGAATGGTAGCGACCAGCTTCTTCGACAAGGCATTCACCACCGAAGACCCGACGCCGTGCAGACCGCCGGAGTGCATGTAGTTGTCGCCGTCGCCGAATTTGGCGCCGGAGTGCAGCGTAGTGAGCAATAGCTCGACGGCCGGCCTCTTGTACTTCGGATGGTTATCCACGGGGATGCCGCGGCCGTTGTCGGTCACGGTGATCGCATCGCCGCTCTTGTGGAGTGTGACACTGATCGTGTCGGCGAAGCCGTTCAGGTATTCATCGACCGCGTTGTCCACGATTTCCCATACGAGGTGGTGAAGCCCTTTGCCGTCCACGCCGCCGATGTACATGGACGGCCGCTTGCGGACGGGCTCGAGGCCTTCGAGGACCGTGATGTCCTTGGCGGTATAGGTGGAGAGTGCGCTCATTCATTCACTCCGGGAAACAGAGTCAACCGCGAGGATTATTGGAAGTATTTCTTCGACACGATCGTCCCGGTTGTCGCGTCAATAACATAGTGTGGCCCGCCGCCAACACAGCTCGGACTTTTCAAGTCATACTCAATGTGCCAACCATCTGCTTCTAGCGCCAAACTGATCCGAAATCTCTCGACATTGCGGTAGACTCTTTCAGCGTCCGCCGAGGCGATCTCCAGAGCTTTTGCGGATGCAACGGAGGGACGGAACAACTTGGACCGGGCTTCTCGTGCTTTCTCATGCAGCTCCATGAGTTCCGCTGCTTTGGCAAGGCTCTCCCAAGTGGAAGGGGGAGCTACGCTTCGTTCAGCGACCGCCGCAAGCGCATCCCAAGCAAGTTCAAGTTCATTGTGCGAAAGAAACTCCTCATATTCCGCTAGCGTTCCGCCCACGACACCGGTCGGCTCATGCCTTGCACTTGGTCCGTTGACTGGACTGAGCCCTGTGTGCGCCTCGCGCAGCAATGCCGCGATTTGCTCCCATCGTGCGATTTGTCGAACCATTGAATCACCTGTGTCACGGATTTCGTGGGACGCCGAGAGGCCAAGCGCTAATGATTTCCTCCGCGACCGGATCCACGATGGCTACCGTCGCTACACCCTGAATCTGGCCGGTGATCTTGAACCGACCCGGCACGGTGGGTATCGCTCCGCCCGGATAGTTCGCGGGGTCATTCGCGACCCTCTCCACTCCGGCGATAATTTCGTCATCGGTCAGCGTCGCCGGAAATTCTGACTTCGCTGCGCTGCCTCGTCCTGGCCCGTGTCCGCCGCCGGTGGCATCGCCGTCGAGAATATGGACGCGGCGAGCTGGCGAAACCGTGATGGCCAAGCGCCGCCCTCCAATGGCAGCCAAGAGTTAGTCGAAGAATCTTCCTTGCGCGCCATTATCTCTTGAGTCCTTCCCATTTCCACCGCTCTTCCCCTCTGTCATATCCCAGTCCACCAACTCAATCGCCGGCGGCACCACGCGCACAAAATTCGCCCGCTTGACCGCTTCAAAACCCTTGCCGCCACGTGATGTGATTTCATACTTGTTGCGCCCGAACTCCATCGTGCGGCCGCCGCTGGTTTCCAGCGTGAACTTGTCGAAGCGGCCGGACATCAGTGCGCCGCCGAGACACGTATCGCCGTCCGCGAGCTTGATGCCCATCACGCCCTTGCCGACGCCGGCGAGGATGTTGATGTCATCCACTTTGAAATGGATCACGTGGCCTTCGGCGCTGGCGAGATAGATGGTCTCCTCATCGCCATGCAGGACCGTGGCCATCACGACGCGGTCGCTTTCGTTCAGCTTCACATAGCGCCTGCCGACCTTCGTCGATTCCGTGCGAAAAGGACCGAACGGCGCCCGCAGGGTCTGGCCTTGCGCCGTGACGATAAGCAGATACGGGCCGGGCGGGTCGCCATTCTTCGGCTTCTTGTCGGCCGGCGTGAAGCGTTCGTCGGTCGTGACGACGCCGATAATCTTCACCTGATCGCCGAGGCGGAAAAACTTGGCGACCGGCTCGCCGTACCCCGACGATGCCGGCACCTCGTTGATGCGCATCGTGTACGCGGCGCCGTCGTCGGCGAAGAAAACGACGTGGTCCAGCGTGCTGCCCGGCGCCACGGCGATGACGTGGTCCGCTTCGCGTACGCGCGTGCTTTCGACCGCAGCCAGCCGGCCGACGCGCTTGATCCAGCCGTCGCGCGTAAGGACCACGTTCGTGTTCTCGCGCAGGATGTAGGCTTCTGGGTCGAAGTCCGGCGTGTCTTCCTCGCCGGCAATTTTGGTTCGCCGTTTGTCCCCAAACTTTTCGCCGAGTTCGTTCAGCTCGGCCTTCACCACTCCCCAGAGCTTCTTGTTCGATTTCAGGATCGCTTCCAGGCGTGCGGCCTCGGCAAGCTTCTCCTTCAGCTCGTCGAGGATCTTCTTGATCTCCATCTGGGCGATGCGATAGAGCTGGGCGTCGAGGATGGCATCGGCTTGGACTTCATCGAGCTTAAACGCTCCGATCAGCTTGACGGCGGCGTCGGCTTTCCCTTGGCTCTCGCGAATCAGTTTGATTGCCTTATCGAGGGCGTTGAAGATGATGCGGAAGCCTTCCAAGATGTGGATGCGCTTCTGCAACTGCTCCAAATCGAACTGGAACCGCCGTTTAACCGTGGCGAAGCGGAAATCGAGGAAGTGCCGCAGTATCTCCTTCAACCCAAGCCGTTCCGGCCGCAATTTGCCGTCGGGACCGGGAACGAGGCAGGTGAGGTTGTAAGCGAAGTTGTCCTGCAACGCGGTGTGCCGGTAGAGATAGGCCATCACCAGGTTCGGGTCGGTGTCGGTCTTGATCTCCAGGGCGATGCGCATGCCTTCTTTTTCGTTTGTCTCATTCGTCAGGTTCAGCAACTGCGGCAGTTTCTTGCTGAGGATGATCTCGCCGATCGCCGACTCCAGCGCTCCCTTGTTGACGCCATACGGGATCGACGTGACGACAATCTGATCCTTGCGGCCCTGGCATTCCAGCTTCCATTCACCCTGCACACGAATCGAGCCGGTCCCTTCCTCGTAGATCTTGCGCAGCGTCGTACGGTCGGTGACGACCTTGCCGCCGAGCGGGAAGTCGGGGCCTTTGAGCGTCTTCATCAGTTGAGCCGTCGTCGCATCGGCGTTGTCCACGAGCTGCACGCAGGCGTCGAGCACTTCGCGGAGGTTGTGCGGCGGGATGTTGGTCGCGAGGCCGACGGCGATGCCGGACGAACCGTTGACGAGCAAGTTCGGAAACTGCGACGGCAGCACGGCGGGTTCGGTTGTTTCGTTGTTGTAGGTGGGCCGGAGCTGGATCGGCGTGGTGCGCTCTTCGGTAAGCTCTTCCTCGCGGAGCTGCGTTTGCCGAAGTTCGTCGAGCAAGCATTCGGCCAAGCGTGTCAGTTTGGCTTCCGTATAGCGAAAATGCGCGGGCGGGTCGCCGTCCACGGAGCCGAAGTTGCCTTGCCCGTCCACGAGCCGGCCGCGGACGATCCACTCTTGCGCCATGCGCACGAGCGCGTCATAGATCGCCTGGTCGCCGTGGGGGTGGTATTTGCCCATCACGTCGCCGACGATACGGGCGCACTTTGACGGTCTGCCATCCGCCGTCAACCGCAAATCGTGATACATCGTGAAGAGGATGCGCCGCTGCACCGGCTTGAGGCCGTCGCGCACGTCGGGCAAGGCGCGCGACATGATCACCGACAGCGCGTAGTTCAAGTAGCGCCGCTTGGTTTCCTCCGTGATCGACGCGGGATGAATGACTTCCGCCATGAAGGGCTTGCTCCGCGCTTTTTGCCTCATTGGAACGCTCGGATTCTAGCACCTTGGCGAGAATCGTCCTAGCGGTGCTGCGACTTCGTGGCGTTCCGTTCCGAACGCCGAAGCCCCGGACAGCATCCATTGCCGCTTTCTGCCGGGATCTTGCGTGTGAGGCGTGGTGAGAGAGACCGCGCAGCTGCCGCATCCCCGCTTTTGCGTGTCCGCTTTTGTCCGGTTTTTTAACCGGACATTTGTCATTTCTCGTTTTATGATAAGGAGTTGCATCGCAACACCCAATATCCTACCGGACATGATCTTTATTGGGCTTTTCATGCTTTTCCTCGAGACGGACGGTGATCGAAAGAGGGGGCGAACTCGCCGAGAGTAAGTGTACATAAGTATCGTACAGGAGTCAAGGGCCTTCGAACGCCGGCGCAGCTTGCCGATGATTGGGGCGTACCGTTTGAGGCGGTGCAGGATGCGATCGAGATATTGCCTGAACGATCCTCCGGAAAGCCGTAAGGACAAGCGCAAGCAAGACCTAGGGCGCGAAGTGATCGGCATGAATGACCCCGCCATTCGAAATACCGGCAAGCCGCGGCCTCTTTCCACGAAAGAGAGCGCGCGGCTCGGCTTATGAGGCCTTACATCGACGACGACAGCGTCGATCCCAGTCTCATCCGACTGCTGCGCCGTGACGGGCACGTTGTTCAGATCCCCGCGGACGTCGGACTAGCGCGCCGCAGCGATCAAGCCCACTTAGCCCACGCCATTCGAGATCGGCGGGCCATGCTGACGCGCAACTCGGATGACTTCGAAGATCTGCACGACCTCGTCACGTTTGCCGCAAATGGTCATCAGGGAGGCATCTTGGTTGTGCTTGTCGACGCCAACCCGCGGAACGACAATGACGCCAGGCAACATCGCCCGCGCCGTCCGCAATCTAGAAAACGCGGGCATCGCCGTTGGCGACCCGTATCACGAGTTGAACCACTGGCAATAAGGCCCACCCCAGATACGCCGTGCAGCGACGCCGGCCAGCCTGCCGATCTTCACGCTGGCGTTGCCGCACCGCGCTTACCGGAGTCAGGTTTTCTCGGACCGAGTTGTGGCGAAGCTCTTCGATTACCTGCTAGACGCCGACAACATCCGCGGCACGGGACGGCTTTACTTGCCGTGAGCGAAATGAGGTGTCGAGCAGGTCGGAAACCGCTTTTCCTTGAATCGTAAGGACGAGCCGTTAACTCTGAAAATCGGCTCCCGACCCCTTTTTCCCCCTCCCACATCCCATTGTGGATTATCGACCTGCGAAAACTGTCCCCTGCGTCCTCAGTCCCCTGCGTCCTCACCTGCGTCCCCCCATCCGCGGTACAGGACTTTCCCTATGAGAACAGGTTCTGAATCGTCTCCAATTCGCTGGCAACCTGCGTACACACATGCCGAAAATGATTGCTAAAAGTCTCGTGCTCCGCTATCGCTTCCTGCGCCAGTTGTTCGGCCTCGCTACCACCGACATGGCCCTTAGCTTTTGATCGCAACAACTGGACGGTTCGCAAGCCGACGAGCTTCTGTGCCTCCCCCGATGCGCCGGCCCGGCCCAGGAGTTTTTCGAGCAACGCGATTGTCTTCTCGTCTTTGTCGTATTGGGCCCCTAGGGCGTCGAGCTGCGCGCGGATCAGTTTTGTCTCGAAGCCCTCTACAACGAGCTTTGCCAAGTCCATGAACGCTTCGGCCCACTCGTCGCGGCTTGTGGTCAGCGGCGTATTGACCCGGTCGAGCAGCTTGTCGTCTCGAAGCGACCACCACACTGCTTTCTCATTCTGCCAGCGCCGGACAATCGACAGGATCCTTGCCAAGGGCTGCAAGAAGGTTACCCATTGACCCGCGAAGTCATTCTTGGCCGCCCGCTCCGAGATACTTGCCTTCGGTTCCTCGTTGAACTGCGCTTTCTTAGATTTTCTTTGCTCACATGACGAGCCGGATCACGCGGTGCCAGAGGCTCTGGATTTTCCGCGGCACCGCGGCACGTGCCGCACCAGCTTGAAATTCTTCTTCCAGACAGTGGCGGCGCAAGGCGT